>DASYAI010000064.1:0-30502 GCA_036501425.1 Acidimicrobiales bacterium
CGCTTCAGTTGCGGTCGCGGGCGGCGGGCCCCACTCACGTGGGGCCCTCCGCCACAGGAACATTGACTGCGAGCAGCGTCGACTGCTCGCTGTCCGGCCTACGAGACCGCCGCCGGGTACTTAGATCCGAAGGTCGCGGTGGTCGGGATGGCAGCGGCACTGCAGCCGCCGGCCGGGATCTTCCACCCCGAGTACGTAGTGCCTTGCCCGGGGAAGGTAGTCCCACCGATCTCAGTCGCGGCATTAGTACCGTCCCAGTCGCTCACCGCCCAGCACGATCCGCCGTTCGCAGACGAGTAGTCGACCAGCACCAGCTGACCGCCACCTGAGCCGACGTTGACCGAGATCGAGTTGGTGTTGGTGGTGACCGCGGTGCCGGTCGCAAAGACCAGCTCGGGCTCCTGGGCGTTCAGCGTCGTCGCCATCGAAGTCGCCACCAAGTATGAGCTGTTCGTCGCGTAGATCGACTTGGCCGAGATCAACGCGTTGGACAGGTTGGACTGTGCAGCGCGGTCCTGCGCTCCGCCCTTCACACCCAAGAAGGTGGGAATGGCGATGGCGAGCAGGATCGCCATGATGAGGAGGACGACCATCAGCTCGATGAGGGTGAAACCAGCCTCAGCACCCTCCTGCTCGGCCGCCCCGGCCCGCTTGGCCAGAGCCTCGCGCGCAATGCGCAGGAGCCTGGCGCTCATTGTGGTTTCCATCTGACTGTGTCCGCCTTTCGGAGTCATTTAGGTATGTGTCAATGGACTACGAGCCGGTTGACTCGTGGCGAAATGGTAACCCGGGGTACCCAAGATGACCGCCTCAAATACCCACGTCAGAGGCAAAAAGGCCATCTCTAACCCTCCGGCAACCGTCCCGCCCCCACGCGGCCACTCCCCGAGAAAAATTTCGATTCAACGGCCGATGTCCGGTACGCTATTTGGAGGCCGGACACGGTGGGCAATCGGTGGAATGGGTCGCGGGCGGGCACCCGCGAAGCCCGAAGGGAGCGGACAGATGACAACGCAGAACCCGCAGGGTTCGCATTCCGACAATGAGACGGCGGACCTCGTGAGGTCAGTTGCTCTGTCCTCGGCCAGGTTGTGGGAGGAAGTGCTCGAGCGCCTGGTACGCGTCGAGCGCTCCCAGGTCGAGATCACCCAGGCGATGTCGCGCCTGCAAGCCGCGCTGCCGGCGGGTGCAGCGCGGCACCCGGAGCTCGCGGGGCACCAGGCGGCGGGTCTTCCGGCGACCACCGGTGGGGTTCGTGACTTGGGCGCCATCGAGGTGACCGGCACCGAGGTGGGCGCGGGTGGGCGACGTGAAGAGATCGAGGCAGCGACGGGCGCGCCGCAGCGCCCGACGTCGAACGACCAGGCGGCGGTCGGCGTCGCCGCCGGCGGCCCTGGGGCCGGCTTCGCACCCGAGTCCCGAGCACCTTCTCCGAGCGACGTCAATTCTCCGAACGACGTCAACGGTGCCGCCCCGGCGCCCCAACTGAGCGACCTCTTCGTACCCGCCGCGCCGGCCCAGGCGCTGGCGGACCCGATCGCGGCCGGCGCCGCTCCGGCGCCCGGGCCCAGCCATGACGTGGGCAGCGAGGTCGACCAGTTTCTCGAACCGGCGGTGTCGGTCCAGCCGGATCCGGCCGCCCCGCCCCCGCCGCCGCCGGGCTTCACCGACTCCGGCCAGCTTCCCCCACCCCCGCCGGGGTTCGGGGTCGCCGGAGCTCCCGAAGCCGGTGCCGCCGGGCTCGGATCGCCCTTCGCGCCTGAGGACGGGGAGGAGGCCGAAGAAGGGACCTCGGACGCCAAGGCCGGACGATCGCGCTTCGGCTTCAAGCGCAAGGGTCGGAAGCAGGCGACACCCGAGGCGGTCGCACAGCCGGTGGCGGCACAAGCACAAGTAGGCCCCGATCCGACCGTGGCCCAGGCGGGTGCCGAGCCGTGGCCGGCCCAGTTCCCCGGTGAGCCGCTGGTCGCGCCTGCCCAGCCGGCTGACCCGGCTCCCGTTCCGGTGGCGCCGTTCTCGCAGGCGCCGGCTCCGCCTCCCGCCACCGATCCGGTGGGGAGCTTCGCCCCGCCCTCGTACCCCGCACCGGCGGAAGCGGCGGCGGCGCCCCCGGTGTCGTGGACACCCGAGCCGTTGGCGCCGAATCCGTCCCCGGTCGCCTACCAGCCGGTGGCAGCGGCTGCCGAGGAACCCGGTTGGCCCGAGCAGCCCGCCCACCCGTTCGGCCCCGGCGAGCAGCTGGCCCCGCCCGTCCCGACGCCGCAGGTCCCGACCTTCGCCGAGGCTCCCGGCGCGGTGACCGAGGCTCCGTCGTATGCCACCGCCCAGCCGTCGTGGCCCCCCCCGCCTCCGCCGACGGCACCGGTCGCACCCAGCGCCCCAGCGGGCTTCTCCATCGAGGACCTCCGCGGCGACGGTGCCATCGGCGCGCCCCCACCCATCAGCGAGGCCCGCTGGGAGGAGTCGCCCTTCAGCCCCGCGTCGGCCGCAATGCCCGCGCCGCCGCCGGCCGCCCCGCCCGTAGCGTCCGTGCCTGAGCCCAGCTTCGCCGCACCGGCACCGGCGCCGGCGCCGCCCGCCGCCCCGGCGGGCTTCTCCATCGAGGACCTGCAGGGTCAGGGCGCGATCGGCGCGCCCCCACCCCCGCCGGGGTTCGCTCCGGCGGCCCCGGCGCCGGCCCAGCCACCGCCGGTGAGCGCCCCGCTGCCGCCGGTCAGCATCGAGGAGCTGGGGCTCGACCACGCGATGCCGCCCCCGCCGCCCGGGTTCGCGGCCCCCGCCGGCTACGGTGCTGCCCCGGAGGCCGGGCCGACACCGGCCGGGTTCCCCGTGACCCCGCCGCCTCCCCCGGGGTTCGAGCAGGCCACGTCGGCGAACCCGGTGCCGGCACCGGCGGCACCGCCGCCTCCGGCAGGCTTTTCGGCCGCTGACTTCAGCGGCCTGGACGCCATCGGCGGCAACCTCGAAGAGGCGGCACCCCCGAGCCCGCCGCCGGCGACGCTGATGGGCGCCGAGATCCCCGAGCCGCCGATCACGCCCGACTTCTTCGCCCGGGCTGCCGGGCGTCGCCGGCGCTGAGCCCGCCGGCCGGAGCGGGCTACTCCGTTCCGGCGGCGCGGCGCCAGGGTCCGGAGCGACCGCCCGACTTCTCCCACAGGGAGACCTGGTCGATGGTCATGGTCCGGTCGGCCGACTTGCACATGTCGTAGACGGTCAGGGCGGCGACGGTGCAGGCCGTCATCGCCTCCATCTCGACGCCCGTGCGGTCCACGGTCTCGACCTGGACCTCCACCTCGACGAAGTCGTCCCCGATCGAGAAGTTGACCGCCACCGATCCCACCAGGACCGGATGGCACATCGGGATGAGGTCGGCCGTGCGCTTGGCCGCCTGGATTCCGGCAATGCGGGCGGCCGCCAGGACGTCCCCCTTGGTCATGGCGTTGTTGGCCACCTTGGTCGTCGTCTCCGGCAGCATGGCCACCTTGCACCGGGCGAGGGCCCGACGGTGCGTGGGTTCTCGGGGTGTGACGTCCACCATCCGGGCGCCGCCGAGGGGGTCGAGATGAGCCAGGCTTCGTTCGGGCACGGTGCCAAGTCTAGGGGGCATCCGGTGGGAGGCTCGGATCCCAGCTCCCGTGCGGTAGGATTGGCACTCGATACCCAAGAGTGCCAACCTGGCCGCGGTCGAGCGGGGTTGGCGAGCCTGCCGAGCCAGAGCGGGAGGGCAAGCCGGACCATGCCGACCTACGAGTACGCCTGCCACGACTGCGGACGGCACGTCGAGAAGTTCCAATCCTTCTCCGACGAGCCTCTGACCGTGTGCCCGCACTGCGGGGGCGCCCTGCGGAAGGTCTTCGGCTCGGTGGGCATCGTGCTGAAGGGCAGCGGGTTCTACAAGACCGACAACCGGCGCCCGGCCTCGTCCGGTTCGAGCAGCTCGGGCGGGTCGGGCGGCGAGTCGTCCTCGGGCGCCGATCACGGCGCCACCACGACGGCCCCGACGTCCGACGGCTCGGGAAGCTCCAACGGGTCGGGCGGTGCGAACGGCTCGGGAAGCTCCAACGGGTCGGGCGGTGCGAACGGCTCGGGTTCGTCGAGCTCCGCCAGCCCGGCCACCACCAGCGCCGGCTCGGGGTCGAGCTCGGGCTGATCGCCGGCCGGTGGGCAGGCTCACTCCCCGCTGAGCTGCATCTCCCCCACCGCCAGGGTCTGCCCGGCGGCGATGCCCGGTAGCCAGGTCACGTCGGACCCGACGAAGAGGACCGACTGGAGCATGCGCTGGAGCGTGGAGGCCACGGTCACCTCGCGCACCGGCTCGGCCAACGCGCCGTCCCGGATCACCAGACCCTCGACGCCAACCGAAAAGTCCCCGCTCACGGTGTTGACCCCCGAGTGCACCCCGCTCACCGACTGGACGTAGAGGCCCTCACCCACCCGGGCGATGATCGCCGCCTGGTCGAGCGTGCCCGGGCTCAGCTGCAGCGCCCGGCACCCCGGCGAGGGGGTCCCGGCGAAGCCGCCGCGCACCGCCGAGCCGGTCGAGCGCGTGCCGGCCCGGCGGGCCGTCACGGTGTCGTAGACGAAGCCGGCCAGCACCCCTTCGCCCACCAGGACGTTGCGCCGGCAGGCGAGGCCTTCGCCGTCGTAGCGGGCCGCGGTCAGGGCCCGCTCGTCGGTGGGGTCGTCCACCAGGGTGAGCGCCGGCACCGCCACCGCCTCGCCGACCCGGTCGGCGAAGAAGGAACGGCCCTTGACCACCGCCTCTCCCGACAGGGCCGACGAGATCACCGACAGCAGGGTCGAGACGACCCGCGGGTCGAGCACCACCGTCACCCGGCCCGATGCCGCCTTGCGGGACCCGAGCATGCGGATCGACCGTTGCACCGCGTCGTCCGCCGCGACCTCCGGCTGCAGGGCGGCGGTGGATCGGCCGACGGTGAACCCGGTGCCGGTCTGGGTGTCGGACCCCTCTCCGGCGATCGCCGACACCGACATGAACGCCGAGGAGCGCAGGGTGTGGGCGCGGATGCCGGTGGTCGACGCCAGGGCCACCTCGACCTCGTCGTCGCCGTAATCGGCCGACGAGACCTGGCGGATGCGGGGGTCGGCCCCCCGGACCCGGCGCTCGAGGTCGATCGCCAGGGCGACCTTGCGCTCGGTCGGGACCGCCGCCTGCGATTCGTCGTGGAGGGCCAGGGTGGCCGCAGCCACCCCGTCGGGCCGGGCCAGCACCAGGTCGGGGTCCGGCGTGGCGAACCGGGCGTTGTCGCGGGCCTCGTCGAGCGCCGCGTCGACCACCGCCTGGTCGAGGGACCCGGCCCAGGCGAACCCGAGGCGGGCCCCCGCCTGCCCGTCGCCCAGCAGCACCCGCACCCCGACCCCGGCCGAGGTGGCGACGGAGAGCGACTCGACCTCGCCCTCGAAGGCCCGGACCTCGGTGTCGCGGCTGCGGGCCACGTAGACCTCCAGCTCCTCGCCCCGCCGGGCCCGCTCGACGACGGCGGCGGCCAGGACCTCCAGATCGGCCGGGCTCGAGGCGCTCACGCCGCCGTGCCGCCCACGGTGACCCCGGTGATCCGCAGGGTCGCCTGGCCGCAGCCGACCGGCACGCTCTGGCCGTCCTTGCCGCACGTGCCCGGGGTCATGTCGAAGTCGTTCGCCACCACGTCGATCCGCCGCAGCACCTCGGGGCCGTTGCCGATCAGGTTGGCGTCGCGCAGCGGCTCGGTGATCCGGCCGTCTTCGATCAGGTAGGCCTCGGTCGTCCCGAACACGAAGTCGCCGGTGGCGGTGTTCACCTGCCCGCCGCCCAGCTTGGCGACGTAGACGCCGTGGGGGGTCTGGGCGACGACCTCGGCCGGGTCCTCGGTGCCCGCCAGCAGGTAGGTGTTGGTCATCCGCACCATCGGCAGGTGCTGGTAGCTCTGGCGGCGGCCGTTCCCCGACGACAGCCGGCCTTCCTTGCGGGCCCGCAACCAGTCCCACATGTAGTCGGTCAGCACCCCGTTCTCGATCAGCACGTTGCGCCCGGCCGGGCGGCCCTCGTCGTCGACGGCGAAGTTGCCCCACTCGCCGCCCACGGTGCCGTCGTCCACCAGGGTCACCAGCGGGCTGGCCACCAGCTCGCCCACCTTGCCCCGGTAGACCGACGAGTCCTTCACGATGTGGTCGGCCTCCAGCCCGTGGCCGCACGCCTCGTGGAACAAGATGCCCCCGCTGCCGCCGGCCAGCACGACCGGCACCTCGCCCGAGGGGGCCGGTCGGGCGGACAGCTTGGACAGGGCCCGCCGGGCCGCCGTCCGGGCGATGTCGCCCACGTCGACCCGGTCGAAGATCTCGAAGCCCTCGGTGCGGGCCACCGTCTCGTGCCCGGTCTGCATCCCCGAGTCGCCCGTGGCCACGCAGACCACCCCGAGCCGGGTCCGCACCTGGTCGTCGTAGGCCAGGACGCCGTCGGTGCTGGCCACGACGAACCGCCGCCGGCTGTCGCCGTAGGACGCCTGCACCTGGGTGATCGCCGCCCCGGCGGCCCGGGCGGCGTCGTCGGCCCGCGCCAGCAGCTCGAGCTTGGCTGCCTTCCCCACCCGCTCGGGGAGCGTCCACGTCCGGTCGGTGGCGCCCGGCGGGGGCGGCAGGGCCACGGTCCGCACCGCCCGGCCCCCCTGGCGGGCCACCGCCGAGGCGGCGTGGGCGGCGGCCAGCAGCCCCTGCTCGGAGAGATCGGCGGTGTGGGCGAACCCGGTGGTGTCGCCCACCAGCACCCGGATGCCGGCGCCGCGGTCGCGGCCCGAGGACAGCTCCTCGACCCGGCGGTCGTCGAGCGACGCCGCCATCGACTGGCGATCCTCGGCGAACACCTCGGCTGCTTCGCCGCCTCTGGCCAGGGCGGCGTCGAGCACCTTGCGCAGCACGTCGGGCTCGATCAGGGACTGGTCGCTCATCGGCGGTATCGTAATCGCCATGCCTTCCGCTCGGTCGGGCCCACCGGCGCCGGTGGACGAGGTGCCCCGGCCGGGCATCGCGGCCGGGGTGGCGCTGGAGGTCGGCGCGGCCGACACGGCCGACGCCCTGGGCTCGGGCGACGTGCCGGTGCTGGCCACGCCCCGCCTCATCGCCCTGTGCGAGGAGGCGAGCTGCCGGGCGCTCGACGGGCACGTGGCCGAGGGCCGCACCAGCGTCGCCACCCGCGTCCGGTTCGACCACCTCGCACCGGTGGCCATCGGGGCGACGGTGACGGCCGAGGCCACGCTCGTGCGGGTGGAGGGCCGGCGGCTCACGTTCGCCCTGTCGGCGACCCTGCGCTCGGATGCCTGCGCCGACGTGGTCGGCGCCGGGCGGCTGACCCGGGTCCTGGTGGACCGCTCGGCCTTCTTGGCCAAGGCCCAGCTGAGCCGGGGAGCCAAGGCGTCCGGAGGCCGGCAGGACCCGACTGCTGCTCCGGCGTCATGATCCTGCCGAGCATCGAGACCCCTGCCGACGTCCGCGCCCTCGACCCCAACCAGCTGACCCAGCTGGCCGAGGAGATCCGGACCTTCATCGTCGAGACGGTCACCGCCACCGGAGGGCACCTCGGCTCCAACCTCGGGGTGGTGGAGCTGACCCTGGCGGTGCACCGGGTCTTCCGCTCCCCCGGCGACGCCATCTTGTGGGACACCGGCCACCAGGCCTACGTCCACAAGCTGCTGACCGGCCGGCGCCACCGGTTCCGCGAGCTCAAGCAGGGCGGGGGCCTGTCGGGCTACCCGAACCGGGCGGAGTCCGAGCACGACTGGATCGAGAACAGCCATGCCTCGACCGTCCTGTCCTACGCCCACGGGCTGGCCAGCGCCTTCGAGCTGCGGGGCGAGTCGATGGGCCACGGAGGCGAGCGCCACGTGGTGGCCGTGGTGGGCGACGGCGCCCTGACCGGTGGGATGGCCTACGAGGCGCTCAACAACCTCGGGCACTCGGGCCGCCGGGTGGTGATCGTGCTGAACGACAACGGGCGGTCCTACGCGCCGACCGTCTCACACCTCTCCCAGAGCCTCACCAGTCTCCGGCTCAACCCGACCTACATCCAGACCCGCGAGCGCATCCGCGGCCTGCTGCGCGAGCTCCCGGCCCTGGGCGACCTGGCCTACGCCGGGGTGCACGGCGTCACGAGCGCCCTGCGCGAGGTGGTCGCCCCCCACACCTTCTTCGAGGCCCTGGGGGTGCGCTACGCGGGCCCCATCGACGGTCACGACGTCGGGCAGATGGAGCAGGCCTTCGCCCACGCCGCCGCCTGGGACGGCCCGATCGTGGTCCACGTCCTCACCCAGAAGGGGCGCGGCTACGCGCCGGCCGAGGAGGACGACGTCCAGCGCCTCCACGACGTGAAGGCCGTGCGCACCAAGCCCACCGACAACGTGATCGGCGCCTCGGTGGGCCGGGCGGTGGGCGGCGCCCTGGCCACCGACACCGGCAGCGACGGCGCGAGCCGGCCCGACGCCGGGCCGGGGGTGGACCCGTCGCGCGTCGTCCTCACCACCTACACCGACGCCTTCACCCGGTCCTTGCTGGACCTGGCGGACGAGCGACCCGAGGTGGTGGCCATGACCGCCGCCATGCCAGGGCCCACCGGGCTCCTGCCCTTTGAGGCGCGCCACCCGGACCGGTTCTTCGACGTCGGCATCGCCGAAGCACACGAGATGACCTCGGCCGCCGGCATGGCCATGGGCGGCCTGCGACCGGTGGTGGCCGTCTACTCGACCTTCTTCTGCCGGGCGTTCGACCAGGCCAACCTCGACGTGGGCCTGCACGGCCTGCCGGTCACCGTGGTGCTCGACCGGGCCGGGATCACCGGCGACGACGGGCCGAGCCACCACGGGATCCTCGACCTGGCGCTCACCTTGTCGATCCCCGGCATGACGGTCTTCGCCCCGTCGTGCGCCGAGGAAGTGGGGCCGATGTTGCGCTCGGCGCTGGACCTTCCGGGCCCCGCGGCCATCCGGTTCCCCAAGACCCCGGCCCGCCACGTGCCGCCGGCCATGGTGGGCACCGGACTGTCGGGGCGGCGGGTGCGCGAAGGGGACGGGTCGATCTGCCTGCTCGGGGTGGGAAAGCTGCTCGAGGCGTGCGAGGCGGCGGCGGCCGAGCTGGAGGCCGACGGGTGGGCCGCCACCGTCTGGGACGTCCGGGTGGTGAGCCCGCCGGACCCCGAGCTCCTGGCGGACGCGGCCCGGCACGGCCTGGTGGTGACGGCCGAGGACGGCGTCCGCTTCGGCGGTGCCGGCATGTTCCTGGTGGACGCCATGAACCAGCTGGCCGCCGAGCGAGGGGTCGCCGCCCCGCCCTCGTGCGTCCTCGGCGTGCCCCGCCGGTTCATCGCCCACGGCAACCCCGACGACATCCTGGCCGGGCTGGGGCTCGACGGGGCCGGGGTCGCCGCGTCGGCCCGGGCCGCCCTCCGCGCCCTGCACGAGAGCCCGGCCCTCCCCGAGAGCCAGGTGGCCTCGCTCGCCCGCTCCGAGATCCCGGGGCCCGGCTGACGCCGGGCTGACTCAGCCTTGTTGGCCTCAGCCGTCTGTTGGCCTCAACCCTTGTTGGCGCCGTGGGCGCGCACGAAGTCGTTGACGGTGTAGTACGCGTCGATCGACTCGCCGGCGTCGCCCCAGAAGCCCTCCAGCACGTCGTAGGCCATGTCCCCCCGCGAGACGTAGTGATTGTTGACGTCGGTGATCTCCAGCTCGCCCCGGCCCGAGGGCTCGAGCTCCTTGATCATCTCGAACACCTCGGCGTCGTAGCAGTAGATCCCGGTGACCCCGAAGCTCGAGGGGGGATCGTCGGGCTTCTCGACGATCCGGCGCACCGTGCCGCCCGCGTCGAGCTCGGGCACCCCCAGGTGGCGGAGGTGCTCGGGCGCGCCCACCTCGGTCAGCAGGATCCGGGCGCCCCTCGGGTTGGCCCGGAACGCATCGACCATCGGCTTGATCGAGCGCTCGACGACGTTGTCGGCCAGCATGACCAATGTCGGCTCGCCATCGGCGAAGCGCTCCGCCAGGCCCAGCGCCTCGGCGATGCCACCAGGCCGGTCCTGGTACCCGTAAGAGAGCCGGTCGATCCCGAACTCGTGGCCGTTGCCCAGGAGCCGGAGGAACTCACCGGCGTGGGTCCCCCCGGTCACCAACATGAGCTCGGTGATGCCGGCGTTGACCACGGCCTCGATCGACCACTGCACCATGGGGCGGTCGTAGATCGGTAGGAGGTGCTTGTTGGTGATGCGGGTCAGGGGATGGAGCCGCGACCCGGTGCCGCCCGCCAGCAGGACGCCCTTCATGGGCGCCCACACTAGGACGTCCGGCCCCGCCGCACCGCCGTCCGGCGCTCCCCGGTACGGTGAGGGGGAGCAGTGGCGACCGGCGCCGGGCGACGACCGACGCCGGGGCCCAGCCCGACGCCTGGTGCCGGGAAGCCGGAAGCCGGAAGCCGGAAGCCGGAAGCCGGAAGCCGGAAGCCGAAGGGAGCAGACCGATGGCCGAGCAGCAATTGCCGACGACGGACGAAGAGTGGCGGCAGCGGCTCGACCCGAAGCGCTATGCCGTGCTTCGGGGGGCGGCCACGGAGCCGGCCTGGTCCGGGGAGTACCTCCACGTCGACGATCAGGGCATGTTCCGCTGCGCCGGTTGTGGCGCGGCGCTCTTCGCCACCGACCACAAGTTCGACTCCGGGTCGGGATGGCCCAGCTTCGACCGGGCCGTGCAGGCCGGCACGGTCGAGGAGCACGAAGACCGCGGCTTCGGCATGGTGAGAACCGAGATCACGTGCGCCTCCTGCGGCGGTCACCTGGGCCACGTCTTCCCTGACGGCCCGACCGAGACCGGCCTGCGCTACTGCGTCAACTCGCTGGCCCTCGAGTTCGAACCGACCTCCAAGGCGTCGGCGTCCGGGCCGGCCGCCGACCCCGGATCCGCCGAGGGCACCGGCTGACCGTCGCCCTACGGGGTCTCCGGGGGCCCGTCAGTCGGACGAGGCGAGCTCGGACGACTCCGCCGGGTCGGGCACCGGTGGCGACACCCGCTCGGTCCGCTGCACCTCGGCCGTGGCGAACAGCAGGCTCGGCCCGATCTCGTCGGCGACGATCTCGACCTTGGAGCGGCGCTCGCCCTCCTCGGTCTCCCACGTCCGCTGCTCGATCCGCCCGGTGACCATCACGCGGGCCCCGCGGGTGAGGCTGAGCGCCACGTGCTCCGCCAGGTCGCGCCAGCAGACCACGTCGAAGAACGAGGTGCTCTCCTCCCACTCCTTGGTGCTGCGATCCTGCCAGCGACGGTTGACCGCGACACCGAGGACCGTGCTCGCCTGGCCGTCACGGGTGTAACGGATCTCGGGGTCACGGGTCAGGTTGCCGGTGATGGTCGTCGTGTTGCTCATGAGGCGGCTCCTCGCTCGGACGACGGCGGGGAGCGGTCCCACGCCGGCCGGGCCTCCGGGACCGGCCCACCCAGGCTGCCGTGGCGTTCTTGCCGGGGTCCTTGCAGCGGCCGGGGTCCTCGCAGCGGTCAGACGTCGAGGAACTGGCGGATGGCCACCGCCGAGCCGGCCGAGCCGATCAGCGCCCCCACCACCACGACCACGGCATCGGTCCAGAAGACCTCCCAGCCCGACAGCCGCATGAGGGTGAACAGCGCCTGGGGGTGGGCAGGGTTGCCGATCCAGTTGAAGACCACGTGCAGGGCGAACACGGCGCAGGCCGCGACCGCCGAGCCGAGGAAGCCCTGCACCATCCCCTCGGACATGAAGGGGATCCGGATGAACCAGTTGGTGGCGCCGACCAGCTTCATCACCGACACCTCGCGGCGGCGGGCGAAGATGGCCATGCGGATGGTGTTCAAGATGAGGATGCTGGCCGACACCAGCAGGACCACCGCCAGGACGAGCAGGACCAGCTGGACGATGTCGATGACCCGCTGCTGGGTGTGAATCTCCGCCAGCGGCGCGGTCACGTTGCGCACGCCGGGCTGCCCGCTGAAGTGCGAGATGACCTGGCTGGCGTCCTGGGGCAGCGTCGGGGTGCACGAGTACGAGGTGACCATGCCGTCGACTGTCAGCACCGAAAAGACGTCGGGGGTCAGCAGCTTCTTCGCCAGGGAGTAGTTCTCGGCCTTGCCCTCGTAGGCGCAGGGCTGGTGCACGTAGGGCAGCTGGGCGAGCTGGGACCTGACCGCTGCCAGCTCGGTGGCCGAGGCGTGAGGCTGCATCCACACCGTCACCTGGGTCTGGTGTTGCCAGACCACCTCGGCCTTCGCCGCGCCCTGTTTGAGGAGGAGCGCCGCCCCGACCAACGCCAGGGACACCGCCACGGTCAGCACGGCGGCGATGGTCATGAGCCGGTTGCGCCAGAGGTTCGAGCCCGTCTCGCGGGCGACGTAGTCGATCGAGACGGGCATCAGCCGAACCCGGCGGCGGCGTCGGTGGCCGGCACCTGGCCGGTCGTGCCGTCGATGCCGTAGACACCGCGCACCTGGTCGCGTACCAGGACCCCGTTGTTCAGCTCGATCACCCGGCGCCGCATCCAGTTGACCAGCACCTCGTCGTGGGTGGCCACGACGACCGTGGTGCCGGTCCGGTTGATCCGGTCGAGCAGCTGCATGATGCCCTGGCTGGTGGAGGGATCCAGGTTGCCGGTCGGCTCGTCGGCCAACAAAATGAGCGGGCGGTTGACGAAGGCCCGGGCGATCGCCACCCGCTGCTGCTCGCCGCCCGACAGCTCACCGGGCAGGCTGCCCCGCTTGTGGAGCAACCCGACCAGGTCGAGCACCTGGGGCACCTGCGACGCCACCACGTGCTTGGGCCGCCCGATGACCTCCAGCGCGAACGCCACGTTCTCGAACACCGTCTTGTTGGGCAGCAGCCGGAAGTCCTGAAACACGCAGCCGATGTTCCGGCGGAGGTAGGGCACCCGCCACTTCGGCAGGTTGACGATGTCCCGCCCGGCCTCCCAGATGTGCCCCTTGTCGGGCAGCTCCTCTCGCAGGAGGAGCCGGATGAAGGTGGTCTTTCCCGAGCCCGACGTCCCGACGAGGAAGACGAACTCGCCCTTGTCGATTTCGGCCGAGACGTCCCGCAGCGCAACGGTGCTGCCCTTGTAGACCTTGGTCACGTTCTCGAAGCGGATCATGCGGCGTGTCGCTCCCGTCGTCGGGCGCCGGTCCGTCGAGAGACGACGGGCGGCCAGAGGGACCGTGCGAGCCTATCGGCCACCGTCGGGTCCGGCGTGCCACCTCGTGCCGGCGGGCTCAGGAGGGGGCGCCCGACCCGCGCTGACGGCGGAGCTCGGCCTCCATAAAGGCGTCCAGGTCGCCGTCGAGCACGGCCTCCACGTTGCCGGTCTCGACCTGGGTCCGCAGGTCCTTCACCAGCTGGTAGGGCGCCAGCACGTACGAGCGGATCTGGCTGCCGAACGCGTTGTCGGAGCGGTCGCCGCTCAACGACTCGAGCTCGGCCCGCCGTTCCGCCCGCTTCCGCTCCGCCAGCTTGGCCGCCAGGATCTGGAGCGCCTTGGCCTTGTTCTGGTGCTGGCTGCGCTCGTTCTGCACCGCGACGACGGTGCCGGTCGGCAGGTGGGTGAGCCGGACGGCGGAGTCGGTCTTGTTGACGTGCTGCCCACCGGCGCCCGACGACCGATAGGTGTCGATGCGCAGCTCCTTCTCGTCGATGTCGATCTCGTCGGACACCTCGCCCAGAAAGGGGACGACATCGAGGGAGGCGAAGCTGGTCTGGCGACGCCGCTGGGCGTCGAACGGCGACATCCGGACCAGGCGGTGCACGCCGCGCTCGGCGGCGAGCAGGCCGTAGGCGAACCGGCCGTGGACGATGAAGGTGGCCGACAGCAGCCCGGCCTCCTGGCCCGGGGTCGCCTCGTCGACCTCCACCGCGAACCCGCGGCGCTCCGCCCATCGCTGGTACATCCGCAGGAGCATCTCCGCCCAGTCCTGGGCGTCGGTCCCCCCCGCCCCGGCGTGGACCTCGGCCACGGCGTCGTGCTCGTCGTAGTCACCCGAGAACAGCGAGCGCAGCTCGAGCTGATCGAGGCGGCGGCCCAGCTCGTCGGCCGTGGTCTCGAGCTCGGCCGCCAGCGTCGGGTCCGGAGCGCCCTCCGCCGACGCCTGGTCCACCAGCTCGCGCAGCACCTGCAGGTCCTCCAGGTCGCTCCTCAGGGAACGCAGCCGCTGGACGTCGTCGCTCAGCCGGCCCAGCTCGGTGGTGACCGAACGAGCCCGGTCGGCGTCGTCCCACAGGTCGGGCCGGGCGGCGTCGGCCTCCAACTCGGCCAGTCGCTTCTCGAGCGCCTCGAGCCCCAGGTAGGCCTCGGCCTCCTCGAGCCGGGCCCTGAGGGTGCCCAGCTCGGCGCCGAAGTCCCGCGGCTCGCCGGAGCCGGCGGGCTCAGGCGGCGCCATGGCACAGCTTGAACTTCTTGCCGCTCCCGCACCAGCACGGATCGTTCCGGCCGACCTTGTCCGAGGCCGCCTTCACCACCGGGGCCGACACCTCGGGCAGGCCGCCCGCCGGCGCCCCCGTGCCGTTCGCCCGGCCCCTGGCGGGCCCGGGGGCCGGTGTCGGGGGCCCGCCTTGCCCCCGGGACAGCGGTGCGTCGACCGGGTCGACCATGGTGCCCCGATCGCGCAGCATCGCCGCCGACAGCACGCTGTGATCGTCGACGGGCTCCTCGGCCGCCACGTACACCGCCCGGTCGAGGTCGGGCTCGGCCGGGCGGTCGGCGACGGCCTCCACGTGCAGCACGTAGCGGAGGTAGTCGTCGTCGATACCTTCCATCAGCTGGCCGAACATCGAGAACCCCTCGCGCTGCCACGCGACGAGGGGGTCCTGCTGGCCCATCGCCCGCAGGTTGATGCCCTCACGCAAGTAGTCCATCTCCGCCAGATGGTCGCGCCAGCGCTGGTCGATGATCTGGAGCATCACCTCGCGCTCGACCTCGCGCGCCGTGTCGGTCCCCCCCGGCATCGACTCGGAGTGCTCCTCGTAGTACGCGATCGCCTCCTCGGTCAGGCTCTCCACGAGGTGCTCCACCGACTCGCCGGCCTCGAGGTCCTCGGTCGTGAACCGGGTGGGGTAGTACTGCCCGACTTCGGCGACGAGGTGCTCGAGGTCCCATTCCTCGGGGAAGTCGCTCGGGCACGCCGCTCGCACCAGGCCGTCGATGGTCGAGGCCAGCAGCTCCTCGGTCCGCTCCTGCAGGTCCTCTCCGTCGATCACCTGCAGCCGCCGGGCGTAGATCACCTTGCGCTGCTCGTTCATGACCTCGTCGTACTTGAGGACCTCCTTGCGGATCTCCGAGTTGCGCCCCTCTACCGTGTTCTGGGCCCGCTCGATCGCCTTGGTGACCATCTTCGCCTCGATCGGCACGTCCTCGGGCAGCGCCCGGCCCATCACCCAGCTCATCGCCCCGGTGGCGAAGAGCCGCATGAGCTCGTCCTCGAGGCTGAGGTAGAAGCGGCTCTCGCCCGGGTCCCCCTGCCGGCCCGAGCGACCCCGGAGCTGGTTGTCGATCCGACGGCTCTCGTGGCGCTCGCTGCCCAGCACGTAGAGGCCGCCCAGCTCGCGCACCTGTCGGCCTTCCTCCTCGCAGCGCGCCTCGAGCCGCCGCCGCAGGTCCTCGCGCTCGGCCGCACGCCGGGCGGCCAGCTCGGCCGAATCGGTCCCGTCCGTCCCGTCGGTCCCGTCGGTGTCGTCCAGCCCGGCGGCACGGGCCTCTCGCTCGGCCAGCAAGGTCGCGTTCCCGCCGAGGATGATGTCGACGCCCCGTCCGGCCATGTTGGTGGCCACCGTCACCCCGCCGAGCCGGCCCGCCTGGGCGACCACCTCGGCCTCGCGGAAGTGCTGCTTGGCGTTCAGGACCTGGTGCGGCACCCCGCGCTTTTCGAGGAGCCGGGACAGCAGCTCGGACTTGGCCACCGACGCGGTGCCCACCAGCACCGGCTGGCCGATCCGGTGGCGCTCCTCGATGTCGGCGACGACGGCGTCGAATTTCGCCTGCTCGGTCTTGAACACCAGGTCCGGCTCGTCGACCCGCACCAGCGGCCGGTTGGTCGGGATCGGGACCACCGGCAGGTCGTAAGTGCTCGCGAACTCGGCCGCCTCGGTCTCCGCCGTCCCGGTCATCCCGCCGAGCTTCTCGTAGAGCCGGAAGAAGTTCTGCAGGGTGACCGTGGCCCAGGTGTGGTTCTCCTCCTTGATGCGCACCCGCTCCTTGGCCTCCACCGCCTGGTGCAGCCCGTCGGACCACCGCCGCCCCTCGAGCGTGCGCCCGGTGAACTCGTCGACGATCTTCACCTCGCCCTGGTCGACCAGGTAGTCCTTGTCCCGGCGGTAGAGCTCTTTGGCCCGCAGGGCCTGGGCCAGCTGGTGGACGTAGTTGGTCGCCACGGCGTCGTAGAGGTTGTCCACCCCGATCGCCCGCTCCACCTTCTCGATGCCCGACTCGAGGGGGACGACGATGCGCTTCTCCTCGTCCACCTCGTAGTCCTCGTCGCGGGTGAGCGTGCGGGCGATGCTGGCGAACTGGTAGTAGAGCTTGGCCGCCTCGTCGGCGGGCCCCGAGATGATGAGCGGCGTGCGGGCCTCGTCGATGAGGATGGAGTCGACCTCGTCGACGATGGCGAAGGCGTGCCCCCGCTGCACCATGGCGTCACGCGTGCGCGCCATGTTGTCCCGCAGGTAGTCGAACCCGAGCTCGGTGTTGGTGCCGTAGGTGATGTCGGCGTGGTAGGCGGCCCGCTT
This sequence comes from Acidimicrobiales bacterium, assembly GCA_036501425.1. Classification (GTDB taxonomy): domain Bacteria; phylum Actinomycetota; class Acidimicrobiia; order Acidimicrobiales; family RAAP-2; genus DATKRB01. Next base: position 16,759 of record DASYAI010000064.1, read on the forward strand.
CTCGGCCGGGTCGTCGACATCGGGTCCCACCCGGCCGACCGTCAGCCCGAGCCAGCGGTGCAGCCGGCCCATCCACTCGGCGTCCCGTGCCGCCAAGTAGTCGTTGACCGTGACCACGTGCACCCCCCGACCGCCCAGGGCGTTCAGGTAGACGGGCAACGTCGAGACGAGGGTCTTGCCCTCGCCGGTCTTCATCTCGGCGATCCACCCGAAGTGCAGGGCCATGCCACCCATCAGCTGGACGTCGAAGTGGCGCTGGCCCAGCACCCGCCACGCCCCCTCGCGCACGACCGCGAACGCTTCGATGAGCTGGTCGTCGAGGCTCTCGCCCTGGTCGAGGCGCTCGCGGAACTCCACCGTCTTGTGGCGCAGCTCGTCGTCGCTGAGCGCTTCGGTCTCCGGCTCGAGCTCGTTGATCAGCGGCACCAGCTCCGCGAGGCGTCTGACCTTCTTGCCCTCGCCGGCCCGGAGCACCCGGGTGAACACGCTCATGGGTCAACCAGCCTACCGGCCCCCGCCAGCCCCTCGGGGCCGCTCGCGCACCGCCGGGAGCCGGGCGGGGTCGGGCTGCGTCCGGCTGACCTGGTCTTTGACCCCACACTCGCCTGCTGCAGAGCTGACGGGGCAGGCGCCGGCGGCCTTCGGCCCAGCGGCACCTCGATGCCCCGCGTCACCCCGTCACCGCTGCCTCCGCCAACCGGAGGTCGCACGGGCAGGACTTACCTCTAAATCGCACCATGCTCAGCAACCACGAGTTGCCTTACGTGGGTCGTTTCGCCTGCGACTGGCTTCGACTTGCAACCACAGACCCGTCCGCAGCCCGCACCGATGGTACAGCGAGGATGGCCCGGGACCGGGCGGCCCCGATGGCCCGGGACCGGGCGGCCACGATCGCCGTGGCCGCCGCCAGCCGGGCCCCGAGGACGGCGGCGGCGAGCGGGAGGGTGACCCGGCGCCAGCCCTCGGTCGAGCGCACCACGAAGCGCAACGCCGAGCGGTGGTGCGCCAGCAGCATCCGGTAGGGGTGCCGGCGGGTGGAGACGCCCTGCACGTGGGTGACCCGGGCCGCCGGCTGCCAGCCGACACCCCAGCCGGCGCGATGCGCCCGCCAGCACAGGTCCATGTCCTCGGCGAACATGAAATAGGCCTCGTCGAAGCCCCCGAGCTCCTCCAGCGCGTCCCGACGGGCGAGGATGCACGCCCCCGACACCCAGTCCGCCTGGGCCGGCGCCCCGCCCGCCGCCCCGCTGGACCGGTAGCGGCGGGTGAACGGGTTGTCCGGGAGCACCCGACCGAGCACCGCGTGCCCGGCCGCGTCGAGGAGGGAGGGGAACTGCCGGACCGAGGGATAGGGGTCCCCTTCGGGGGTCAGCACCGTCGGCCCGACGATCGCCCACGCCGGCTCGGCGTCGAGGGCGTCGGCCATGGCCCGCACGGCACCGGGGTGGACGTGGAGGTCCGGGTTGCAGACCAGCACGTAGTCCGAGGTCACGCCGGCCGCCACGCCCCGGTTGGCACCCGCGCCGTAGCCGAGGTTGCGCCCCGGATCGATGACCGGCACCCGCCAGTGCTCCGGCAGCACCGCCTGGGCGTGGCCGGGGTCCCCGTTCTCCACCACCACCACCGCCACCCCTTCGGCCCGGAGCGAGCCGACGCACTCGGCCAGCACCGGGCCGGCGGCGTAGTCGACCACCACCGCGCTCACCACCGACGAGCGGTGATCGGGGGCGTTCACGGCCCGCCCCGCTCGGCCAGGGCGGCCAGCAGCCGCGCCAGTCCGTCCTGCCAGTCGGGCAGGTCCGGGTAGCCGGCCAGCCGCAGGGCCGCGTTGTCGAGCACCGAGTGGGCCGGGCGGGGGGCGGGGCGGGGGGGTTGCAGCTCGCCGGTCGTGACGGCTTCGACCCGGGCCGGATCGTGGCCGGCCAGCGCCAACACGGCCCGGACGAACCCGAACCAGGTCGTCGCGCCCCGGTTGGTCACGTGGAAGATCCCCGGTACCCGGTCCGTGGCGAGGGTGACCACCGCCGCCGCCAGATCGGCGCTGAACGTGGGCGAACCGTGCTGGTCGTCGACGAAGCGCAGCGGGCCCTCGCCGCCGGCGAGCCGAAGCGCGGTCTTGACCACGTTGGACCCGTGGACGCCGCACACCCACGATGTCCGCACGATGGTGGCGCCGTCCGGGCACTCGTGCTCGCCGGCCAGCTTGCTCCGGCCGTAGACCGAGCGGGGATGGGGCTCGTCCCACTCGAGGTACGGCCGGGGCGACGTGCCGTCGAACACGTAGTCGGTCGAGACGTACAGGAGGTGGGCGCCGGAGCGGCGGGCCGCCTCGGCCACGTTGCGGGTGCCCAGGGCATTGATCCGGAACGCCCGGTCCGGGTCTGCCTCGCACTGGTCCACCGCTGTGTAGGCGGCGGCGTGGACGATGACGTCGGGCCGGACCCGCTCGACCGCGTCGAGCACCACCGAGCGGTGCTCCACCGGGAGCGACGCGTGGTCGGCCGCCACGGTGTCCACCGTGGGCCGCGACGGGCCCTCGGGTCCGCGGAGGGCGCGGCGCCGGCCACCCGGGGGGACGGCACCGCCCAGGGCCGCCACGACGTCCCGTCCCAGCTGCCCGCCGGCTCCCGTCACCAGGACGCGCATGTCGGCTAGGAGACCGGGGCCGCGACCGGCGGTGGGCCGGCGACCCGTCGGGCCGCGGTGGCGAGCTGCCGCATGACCGGCCGAGCCTAGTGGAGGCCTCCGGACCCGGCCCTGCCGCCGCCCGGACCCGGCTCAGCCGCCCCCGACAGGACCGCCGTCCCCGCCCGGAGCGCCGGTCGCCGGGGACGGGCGGACGTGCACCACGTCGCCGGCATCCACCTGGCGCGCGCCCTGGCGGGTGTCGACCACCAGCCGGCCGTCGTCGGCGATGTCCCTCGCCATCCCCTCGATGGTGCCGTCGGCCAGCTCGACCCGTACCCGGCGGCCGAGGGTGACGCAGCGGGCTCGCAGCTCGCCGACCACCGCCTCGCCCGCCGCCTCGAGCGCTGCCGGGCCGTCGGGCGCACCCTCGCCCGGACGGGCCCCGATCGCCGCCGTCCGCTCGCCGAGCACGTCGAGGAACGCATCGAGCAGCTCGTCGCGCGCCACTGCCCGCCCGGTCAGGCGCCGCAACGACGTCCCCTCGGCCTCGGGCGGCCCCGGCCACTCGATGTTCAGCCCGAGCCCCACCACCACCCCCGGCGGGGCGGGCGCCCCCTCGCTGGGTCCGGTCACCACCTCGGCCAGCACGCCGGCGAGCTTGCGGCCCCCCGCCATCAGGTCGTTCGGCCACTTCACGCCGACCTCCACCCCGGCCACCGAGGCGCACGCGTCGGCGGCAGACAGGGCGACGACGGTCGAGCAGAGGTGGAGCGACGACGGGGGCAGCGCGGGGCGCAGGAGCACCGACACCAGGAGCGAGGCGCCGGGCGGCGCCTCCCACGTCCGACCCAGGCGCCCCCGCCCGGCGCTCTGATGGTCGGCGACCACCACCAGCCCGGCGGGGGCGCCGGCCCTCGCCGAGTCGCGCGCGTAGAGGTTGGTGGAGGGCAGGGACTCGAAGTGCTCGACCCGCCACGGTGCCCGGGGCATATGGCACAGACCATACGGGCCGTGCCAGTGTGAGGGCCGACGTCGTCAGTTCGAAAGGCAAAGGGTGCTGAACAAGGTTCTCATCGCCAACCGGGGGGAGATCGCGGTCCGGGTCATCCGGACCTGCCGCGAGATGGGCATCCCGACGGTGGCGGTCTACTCCGACCTCGACCGCGAGGCGCTCCACGTCCGGCTCGCCGACGAGGCCTATGCCCTGGGCGGGCAGACGGCGACCGAGAGCTACCTCAACACCCAGTCCATCCTCGACATCATCGAGCGCAGCGGGGCCGACGCCGTCCACCCCGGCTACGGGTTCTTTTCGGAGAACACCGACTTCGCCCGGGCCATCACCGACCTGGGCGCCGTGTTCATCGGACCGCCGCCCGAGGCCATCGAGGTGATGGGCGACAAGATCAGCTCGCGGATCGCCGCCGAGACGGCGGGCGTCGCCGGGGTCCCCGGACGGTCCGAGCCGCTGGTCTCCCCCGCCGAGGTGGTGGCGTTCGGCGAGGAGTTCGGCTGGCCGGTGGCCATCAAGGCCGCTTACGGCGGCGGGGGCCGGGGCATGCGCGTCGTGGCCGGGCCGTCGGAGGCGGCCGAGGCGATGGAGTCGGCCCAGCGGGAAGCCCAGGCGTACTTCGGTCGCTCGGAGATCTACCCGGAGCGCTATCTCGAGTGGCCCCGGCACATCGAGATGCAGATCCTGGCCGACACCCACGGCAACACGCTGTGGCTGGGCGAGCGGGACTGCTCGTCCCAGCGCCGCCATCAGAAGCTGATCGAGGAGAGCCCGGCGGCCGACTTCCCCGACGAGATCCGCCAGGCCATGGGCGACGCCGCGGTGCGGGTGGCCTCCGCCTGCGGCTACGTGAACGCCGGCACGGTCGAGTTCCTCTACGAGGGTGGCGCCTTCTACTTCCTCGAGATGAACACCCGGCTGCAGGTCGAGCACCCGGTGACCGAGCTGGTGACCGGGCTCGACCTGGTGGCGTGGCAGTTGCGGATCGCCGCCGGCGAGCCGCTCACCTTCACCCAGCGCGACGTCCAGCGCAACGGCCACGCCATCGAGGTCCGGATCAACGCCGAGGACCCTTCGGGCGGCCGCTTCACCCCCTCGCCGGGCACGATCAGCACGTTCCACGCTCCGGCGGGCCCTGGGGTGCGCCTGGACGCCGGCTACGAGTCCGGCGACACGGTCAGCCAGTTCTACGACAACCTGGTGGCCAAGCTGGTGGTGTGGGCCGGGGACCGCGAGTCCGCTCGGCGCCGGATGCTGCGCGCCTTGGAGGAGACGAGGATCGAAGGGGTGGCGACGACCATCCCGGCGGACGTGGCGATCCTGTCGCACCCCGACTTCGCCGCTGCCCGGCACTCGACCCGCTGGGTGGAGGACCGGCTGGACCTGAGCGCGCTCGTAGCCTCCCCCGCGGCACCGGCGGCCGACGGCCCGGCACCCCGGGTGGCGCGCGAGGTCACCGCCGAGGTGGACGGGCGGCGCTTCGGGGTGACCTTGTGGGTGCCCGACGTCGGGGAGGCCGGACCGGCCGGGCCGGGGCGCGACGCCACCCCGAGGCGCCGCTCGGCGAGCTCGCTGGTCGCGGGGGCCGGCTCGGGCTCGGTCATCGTCCCTATGCAGGGCACCATCGTCCGGGTGCTGGTGAGCGCCGGAGACGAGGTCGAGGTGGGTCAGGGCATCTGCGTGCTGGAGGCGATGAAGATGGAGAACACCGTCGGGGCGGAGAAGGCGGGGACGGTGAGCGAGGTCCGGGTGGCCGAGGGCGACTCGGTCGCCGCCGGCGACGTCGTGGCCCTGATCGAGTGACCCGGAAGGGGTGAGGGCGATGGAAGCAGATCGCACCCTCCGCGCCGAGGTGCCGGCCAAGCAGGCGGCGCTCGCCGTGGTCGACGGCCGGCGCGACGACCTGGTGCGGCTGAGCCGGTCCATCCACGCCAACCCCGAGCTCTGTTTCGAGGAGACCGCCTCGGCCCGCTGGACCGCCGAGGCGTTGGCCGCCGGGGGCTTCAGCGTCGAGGAGGGGATCTGCGACCTCCCGACTGCCTTCCTCGCCCGGGCGGGATCGGGACCCCTGGTGGTCGCCATCTGTGCCGAGTACGACGCCCTGCCGGGCATCGGGCACGCCTGCGGTCACAACGTCATCGCCGCCAGCGCGGTGGGCGCCGGGATTGCCCTGGCGGGCCTGGCGGACGACCTGGGGATCACCGTGCTGGTGGTCGGCACCCCGGCCGAGGAGGGCGGGGGCGGCAAGATCCTGCTCCTCGAGCGGGGCGCCTTCGCCGGCGTGCACGCGGCGATGATGGTCCACCCGTGGCCCGAGGAGCGGCTGGCTGCGACCTGCCTGGCCGTCTCGCACTTCGACGTGCACTACCACGGCAAGACGGCCCACGCCTCGGCGGCCCCGTGGGAGGGCGTCAACGCCGCCGACGCCCTCACCGTGGCGCAGGCCTCCATCGGCCTGCTGCGCCAGCAGCTCCGCCCCGGGGACCAGGTCCACGGCATCGTGACCAACGGGGGGTCCGCCGCCAACGTCATCCCCGAGGCGGTGTCGGCCCGCTTCATGTGCCGGGCGAGCACCCTCGCCGACCTCGAGGTGCTCGAGCCGAGGATCAAGCGGTGCTTCGAAGCGGGTGCTCTGGCAACCGGGGCGACGGTCGACTACCAGGAGCTCGCGCCGCCCTACTCGCACATGGAGAGCGACGTGCCGTTGCTCGCCACCTACCGGGCCAACGCCGAGGCGCTCGGCCGCCGCTTCGCCGGCGACGACGCCGGCACGCCCGGCCCGACCCTGTCCACCGACATGGCCAACGTGTCCCTCGCGCTGCCCACCATCCATCCGCTCATCGCCATCGAGAGCCACGGGGCGGTCAACCACCAGCCCGAGTTCACCGCGGCCTGCATCACCGAGTCGGCGGACGCCGCCCTGCGCGACGGCGCGGTCGCCATGGCGTGGACGGCCATCGACGCCGCCACCCACGCACCGTTGCGAGACCGCCTGCTGGCGCGACCCGCCTGAGCCGGCGGGCACCGGGCCGTCGAGCGCCGCACCCGGTGGGCTGAACCACCGGGTCCCTGGGCCTGCCCGGTCAGCCTCCGGGCTGGTAGACGCCGAACTCCTCGCGGAGCACGTCGGACACCTCGCCCAGGGTGGCCATCGCCCGCAACGCCTCCTTCATCGGCACCAGCACGTTGTCGGTCCCTCGCGCGGCCGCCCGTACCCGGCCCAGGGCCTCGGTGACCGCTGCCTGGTCGCGCCCGGCGCGCACCGAGCGGGTCCGCTCGATCTGCTTGCGCTGCAGCTCCACGTCGATCGGGAACACCTCGGCCGGCTCCGCTTCCTCGTCGACGAACCGGTTGACCCCGACGACGATCTCCTCGCCGTCGTCGACCGCCTTGGCGAAGGTGTAGGCCGCGCTCTCGATCTCCTCTTGCATGTAGCGCTGCTCGATTGCCGCGACGGCCCCGCCGAGCTGGTCGATACGGTCGAGGTACGCCCGGGCGCCCCGCTCGACCTCGTCGGTGAGCGACTCGACGAAGTACGAGCCGGCGAGCGGGTCGACGGTGTCGGAGATGCCGGACTCGAAGCCGATGATCTGCTGGGTGCGCAGCGCCACCTTGGCCGCCCGGGTGGTCGGGAGCCCGAGTGCCTCGTCGAAGCCGTTGGTGTGCAGGCTCTGGGTCCCCCCGAGGGCGGCGCCGAGCGCCTGAAGGGTCACCCGCACGATGTTGTTCTCCGGTTGCTGCGCGGTCAGGGTGGAGCCGCCGGTCTGGGTGTGGAACCGCAGCACCTTCGAGCGGTCGTCCTTGGCGCCGAACCGCTCGGTCATGATCCGGGCCCACATCCGCCGGGCCGCCCGGAACTTGGCCACCTCTTCGAAGAGGTTGTTGTGGGCGTTCCAGAAGAACGACAGGCGGGGGGCGAAGTCGTCGACGCTCAGCCCGGCGGCCAGGGCGGCCTCGACGTACGCGATGCCGTCGGCGAGCGTGAAGGCGATCTCCTGCACCGCGGTCGAGCCCGCCTCGCGGATGTGGTACCCCGAGATGGAGATCGTGTTCCAGCTGGGCAGCCGCTCGGCGCAGTAGGAGAAGATGTCGACGATGAGCCGCATCGAGGGCCGGGGCGGGTAGATGTACGTGCCCCGGGCGACGTACTCCTTGAGGATGTCGTTCTGGATCGTGCCGCGGATCTTGGGGCCCGGCACGCCCTGCTCCTCGGCGACCAGTTCGTAGAGGAGCAGCAGGATGGCCGCGGTGGCGTTGATCGTCATGGAGGTGGTGACCGTGTCCAGCGGGAGCCCGGCCAGCAGGAGCCGCATGTCGGCGAGCGAGTCGATCGGCACCCCGACCTTGCCGACCTCGCCCTCGGCCCGGGGGTGGTCGGAGTCGTACCCCATCTGGGTCGGCAGGTCGAAGGCGCACGACAACCCGGTCTGGCCGGCGTCGAGGAGGAACTTGAAGCGCTCGTTGGTCGCCTCGGCGCTCCCGAAGCCGGCGTACTGGCGCATCGTCCACAGACGCTGGCGGTACATCTCGGCGTGGATGCCCCGGGTGTAGGGAAACTTGCCCGGCGCACCGAGCTGCTCGGCCGGGTCCCAGTCCTTCAGGTCCTCGGGGCCGTAGACGAGCCGGATCTCGATGCCCGAGTCGGTCCGATGTTCCTTGGGGGCCTTGGCGTCAGGAGTCACGGTCCCAGGTTAGAGAGCCCCGGGGCCGCGTGCCCAACCGGGCCCACGACCCCGGCGACCGGTCGCTCCAAAGCGCGGTCCCTCAGTGGCGGTGCGGCATGCACAGCTCGTCGTACTCGGCGATCACGATCTCGCCGGCGTCGGGCCCGCAGGCCGGGCAGGCCGGGTCCCGGCGGACCTTGAAGGTCCGGAACGACTCCTCCAGCGCGTCGTAGGCCAGCAGCCGGCCCACCAGCGGGTCGCCCAGGCCGATGAGGACCTTGATGGCCTCCAGCGCCTGGATCGACCCGACGATGCCGGGCAGGACGCCCAGCACGCCCGCCTCGGCGCACGACGGGGCCAGCTCGGCCGGGGGCGGCTCGGGGATCATGCAGCGGTAGCAGGGCCCGACGTAGGGATCGAAAACGGTCACCTGGCCCTCGAAGCGGAAGATCGAGCCGTGCACCACCGGGATGCGCTTGAGGAGCGAGGCGTCGTTGACCAGGTAGCGGGTGGGGAAGTTGTCCGTCCCGTCGACGATGACGTCGTAGCCGTCGATCACGTCCAGGACGTTGTCCGCCCCGAGCCGCACGTCGTAGGTGGCCACGTTGACGTCCGGGTTCAGCGCCGTAAGGGTCTTCTTCGCCGAGTCGACCTTGCGGTCCCCCACCCGCTCCATGTTGTGGAGGATCTGTCGCTGGAGGTTGGATTCGTCCACCACGTCCATGTCAATGATGCCCAGCGTCCCGACGCCGGCCGCTGCGAGGTAGAGGGCAGCGGGCGAGCCGAGGCCCCCGGCCCCGAGCAGCAGCACCTTGGAGTCGAGCAGCTTCTGCTGGCCCGCCTCGCCGACCTCGGGCAACAACAGGTGCCGCTGGTAGCGGTTCCGCTGGTCGGCGGTCAACGTCCGCGGCGCCAACCAGGGCTTCCCCTCGTCCTTCCACCGGTTGAACCCGCCGGCCATCGAGAGCACGTCGCCGTAGCCGAGGTCCCCCAGCGTCTTGGCGGCGAAGGCCGAGCGCACGCCGCCGGCGCAGTAGACGACGACCGGGCCCGACTTGTCGGGCAGCTTGCCCTCGACCTGGAACTCGAGGTTCCCCCGCGGCAGGTGGACCGCTCCGGCGATCGCTCCCTGCTCGTACTCGTCCGGCTCGCGGACGTCGAGGAAGGTGGCGCCCCCAAGCCGCTCGAGCGCCTCGTCGGTACTGATCTCCACGATGGCGGACTTGGCCGCGCTGAGCAGCTCGCGGGGTGTGGTCGGCACGTGGTTACCTCCGGACGGTCTGGACCTACCGCATGAAACCCTACCAGCGCGCTCGACATTCCCCAGCGGCGAACGAGCGCGTACGGTCGGGTGGACCAGGAGCGATCGGACCTCGCGGCGACCCCGGCGGGAGCGGCGCGCCGGACGAACCTCCCGGACGACGGGCACCGGTACACGACGCGAGAGAGGACCCCATGGAGCTGCGGGACGCGGTACGGGAACGCCGGATGGTGCGGAGCTTCCGGCCCGACCCGCTCGACCCCACCGCCGTGGCGACGCTGTTCGACGACGCGCTGCGGGCACCCACCGCCGGCAACTCGAGGGGGGCCGCCTGGCTCCTGCTCGAAGGGCCCGAGCAGACGGCGGCCTACTGGAGCGGCGCCACTACCGCCCCGTGGCGGGCCACCGCCCGGCGGTGGCCGGGGTTGTCCGTCGCGCCGCTCGTCGCCCTGGCCCTCTGCTCGGCGCCCGCCTACCTGAGCCGCTACGCCGAGGCGGACAAGGCCGCGTCGGGCTTGGGCACCGCCCCGGCCCCAGCCGGCCCGGGTGACTCGGCCGGCGGCGGTGACTCGGCCGGCGGCGGTGACTCGGCCGGCGGCGGTGACTCGGCGTGGACGGTCCCCTACTGGTTCGGGGATGCCGCCTTCTCGACCATGTCCGTGCTCCTCGGGGCCGTCGACCTCGGGCTCGGCGCGTGCTTCCTGGGCAACTTCCGGGGAGAAAGGGCCGTCCTCGACGCGCTCGGCGTCCCCGACGAGTGGCGACTGTTCGGCGCCGTGCTCCTCGGGCACCCCGCGGCCGAGGACCGGCCGTCGGCCTCCCTCACGCGCCCCGGCCTGTCGCGCGCCGCCCGGCTCCACCGGGGTCGGTGGTCGGGACCCACCTGACCAGGCTGGTCCTGGTCCCGTGACCGCGTTGACCCGTGACCGCGTTGACCCCGTGACCGCGTTGACCCGTGGCGGGCCGGCCGATCCTGCAAGGACCCGGGCAAGCCCGCTGCCGACGATGGGGCCCGTGGTCCACGACAGCCCGGCGCCGACCCGGCTCATCGTCGTGGCCTGGCCCGACGGCGACGCCGAGCCGGTCGGGCACGACCCCCGATCGCGGTACGTGGAGCGGTTCTGGCTGCCGGTGATCGGACCTAGCGCGACGTGGCTCATCCGCCGGCTCGCCGACGGGCTGGACGCCGCCCCCGGCGGCTACCCGCTGGACCTCGTGGACGTGGCGCGGACCCTTGGGCTCGGCGCCGGAACGAGCGGGCGCTCCCCGGTGCGACGCGCGCTGCAGCGGTGCGCCCGGTTCGACCTGCTGCGCCTGAGCGACCCGCGCACCATCGAGGTCCGCCGGAGGGTGCCCCCGCTCCTTTCCCGCCATGTGCGCCTGCTGCCGGGATCGCTGCGGGCCGAGCACCGGGCATGGGACCTTGCCCAAGGCGACGGAGCCGCGCCGCCAGAGGCCCCGCCAGACCCGCCCGTAGGAGGCCCTACCAACGAGTGGCCCCACCGATAAGAGGCCGCGCGGATTGGAGAATAGGCAGCTGAACAGGTAATTCGTGTGGCTGTCGCAGGTCACATAGCTTGATAGCCAGTGGCAGGTGCGCCGCCGACGCTGCAAATCAAGGTGACCCTCGATGGCATCCGTCCGCCAGTCTGGCGCCGCCTCGTCGTCCACGGAGACGCCACCCTCGCCCAGCTGCACGACGTCTTGCAGATGGCGATGGGCTGGGAGGACGGCCACCTGCACTGCTTCCGGATCGACGACGTCCGCTATGGGCCGGCCGAGGACGGGGGCTTCGACCTCGGCGAGATCGACGAGTCGACGGTGCGGGTCGGCGAGGCGTTCGCGACGAGCCGCCGAGGCACCTACGAGTACGACTTCGGCGACTCCTGGGAGCACCGGCTGCTGGTCGAGAAGACCGACGTGGCGATGGCCTCGAATGGCGTCGCCACCTGCACCGCCGGCAAGCGGTCCTGCCCGCCGGAGGACTGCGGCGGGGTCTGGGGCTACACGAACCTGCTCGAAGCGCTCGCCGATCCCGCCCACGAAGAGCACGACGAGCTGCTCGGGTGGCTCGGTGGGGACTTCAACCCGGAGGCGTTCGATCAAGAGGCGGTGAACGCCGCCCTCGAGCGCATTCCCCGCCGGTCACGACGCCGCACGTAGCCGCTGACGCGAACCATCCACCGGTTGCTGGGTTGTCCCGAGTTTCCTTTCGGGTGCACCCAACCCAGAGCAACCAGCGGAGGTTCCTTCCATCATGCGCGCCCTCGACCCCGAAGTGAAGGATGCCGTCTGGCAGGCGATCGGGCCACTGATACCGGTCCCGCTCGAGACCCATCCGCTCGGGGTCCACCGCCGTCGCAAGCCCAACCGCCTCGCCTTCGAGGTGATGCTCGTCCGCCTGGTCACCGGCTGCAGCTTCGAGGACGCCGAGCGACTGTGTGGCAACACGATCTCTGACCCTGATATTGCAACCGCGCTGGTCGGCGGGCGTTTGAAAGACGCGGAAAGTGCTCCTCTGCCTGGGAGAATGTGAGTCACCACAACACACAATTCCAAGGACAAGGAGCACCTGCCAAGTGAAGACTACCCCGACGCTCTTCGAGATCGCGGACCCTCGCGTTGACTCATCAGAAACCTCCGCGTAGCCCCATTCGTTGACTCATCTGGCAATGCCCGCCTGGGGCATTCACGAGATCGCCAACGGGGTGGGTTACGCCTCGGCGATGGAGCTCTCGATGGGACAGCGCAGGGCAGTGACCCAGAAGCTGGCAGCGGCCTACCGGCGTGGGTCCCGGGCCGAGAAGGCCAGGACGTTGGACGAGCTGTGCGAGCTGTCCGGCTGGCACCGGGACCACGCCCGAAAGGCGCTCCGAAAGACCGGGAAGGTCCGGGCGGTCGCGCCCCGCCCGGTCTACTCCGACTCGCTCGTCGAGGCCCTGGCCGTGTGCTGGCGGGTCAGCCGCTACCCGACCGGCAAGCGTCTGGCCCCGATGCTGGGCGTCCTCGTCGGTGGCCTGCGCCGGGACGGGGTGCTCGAGCTCACGAACGACGAGGCGCAGCTGCTGTGCCAGATGAGCCCGGCCACCGTCGACCGCCGTCTGGCCCCGGTTCGCCGGCTCCTGGTCCCCCACGGACGCTCCCACACCAAGCCCGGGACCCTGCTCAAGTCCCAGATCCCCATCCGCACCTGGGCGGAGTGGGACGAGGGACGCCCCGGGTTCGTCGAGATCGACCTCGTCGGCCACGAGGGGGCAACCCGCTCGGGGAGTTCTGCTTCACCTTGACCGTGACCGACGTGGCCAGCGGTTTCACCATCAACCGGTCGGTCAGGAACAAGGCCGCCATCGGCGTCACCGAGGCCATCGACCACGCGGCCGGCAAGTTCCCCTTCCCGCTGCTCGGCATCGACAGCGACAACGGGAGCGAGTTCATCAACGCCCATCTCTTCGACTACTGCAGCGCCAAGAAGCTCACCTTCACGAGGTCCCGGCCGGGCAACAAGAACGACGGGGCCCATGTCGAGCAGAAGAACTGGACCCACGTGCGCGAGCTGGTCGGCTACCTGCGCTTCGACACCGAGGCCGAGCTGGAGGTCCTCAACGCCGTCTGGGAGCTCGACCGCCGCTTCTCCAACCACCTGCTCGCCCAGCAGAAGCTCGTCTCGCGCCACCGGGAGGGGTCCAAGGTCACCAAGCGCTACGACCGGGCCCAGACCCCCGTCGACCGGGCCATCGCCTCGGGGGTCCTCCCGGCGGCCAAGGTCGCCTCGCTGCGCAAGATGACGACCGGCATCCGCCCGGCCGACCTCTCGAGGGCCATCACCGAGCTCGTGGGCGACCTCGAGCGCCTGGCGCTCACCAAGGCCCCGACGCCGGCGCCGAGGGCGGTCAACCGGGCCTTCAACGCCTCGGATCGTCCCAAGGTCCGAGGCGAGCGACGGGCCCCTCGTTCCCGGGCATTTCCACGTGAGTCGACGAATCACCCTTCCCGGGCAATTTGACGTGAGTCAACGGGACCCTGTCGTGGCCAGGTCGTGGGAGCGGGTCGCCCCGGTCGTCGTCGAGGCGACCGAGGACGACGTGACCGGAGTGGCGGGCATCGCCCTCTTCGGCGAGCTGCTGGACCACCTGGGCCTGGTCGAGGTCGCCGACCGCCGGAACCTGCGCCCGATCGGCCCGG
>DASYAI010000065.1:0-49752 GCA_036501425.1 Acidimicrobiales bacterium
ATGGTGGTGTACGCCAACGGCGCCTGGGGCGCCGGCCGCGGCACGAGCTTCGCTGCACCCTTCATGGCTGGGCTGGTGGTCGATAGGAACGACGGCTGCACCACTCCGACCGGCGTGTGGACACCAGCGCTCTACGCCCTCTACGCAGAGGGCGCCTACGGGACGGCCTTCACCGACATCACCAGCGGCAACACCGATATGACCGGGTCGAACGGCGGTGCCTACCCCACCACCTCCGGGTACGACGCGGCGACAGGCATCGGGTCGCCTCTCGCCCAGGGACTCTCTTGCCCTGAGGTGACCGCCGTCTCCGCTGGGTACAGCGGCGCGCAGGTCACCGTGGCCGGCCTCGGGCTCGAGCACGCGACGATCAGCTTCGGCGCCACGGTGGCCCAGGTGGTCTCGGCCACTGCGACGTCGGCCACCGTCGTCGTGCCCTCCGGGTCGGGCACCGTCACGGTGCGCGCCACGAGCGTGCTCGGGGCCGGGACGCAGTCGTCGACCTTCACCTATCGCGGAACGCCACCCCCACCGCCGCCACCAACGCAAGTAGCCCAGCATGGCTACTGGCTCGTGGGCGGCGACGGCGGCATCTTCAGTTTCGGCTCGGCCCAGTTCTACGGCTCGACGGGATCCATGAGCCTCCAGCGGCCGGTGGTGGGCATCACCCCCACGGCCGATCGTTCCGGGTACTGGCTCGTGGCCTCCGACGGCGGCACCTTCGCGTTCGGTGATGCCGGCTACTACGGCTCGCTGCCCGGGCTGGGCTACGCCCCGGCCGGATCCCCGGGGAACGTCAAGAAGCTCGCCGCCCCGATCGTGGGCATCGTGCCGTCGGCCAGCGGTAGCGGGTACTTCATGGTCGCCGCCGACGGCGGGGTGTTCGCCTTCGGCGACGCAGCCTTCGAGGGCTCGTGCCCCGGGATCGGCGGGTGCTCGGGCACCGCGGTGGCGGTCACCCCCGACGCCAGCGGCAAGGGCTACTGGCTCGTCACGGCGACCGGGCACGTCTACGCCTTCGGTGATGCCCCCTACTACGGGGCCCCGGGACCCCAGACGGTGCCCGTCACCTCGGCGGTGCGGACCCCCGACGGTCGGGGCTACTGGATCCTCTTCGCCAACGGGGCCGTCGCCGGCTACGGGGACGCGGCGAACCTCGGGGGCCCGGTCGGGGTAGTGGGCGGCGCGAACGCCGCCGCCGCCATCCTCACCACCGCCGACGGGGGCGGCTACTGGGTCGTGTCGGCCGCCGGTGCGGTCTACGCCTACGGCGACGCGGTGAACGACGGCGGCATGGGTGGCGGGCACCTGAACGCGCCGATCATCGCCGCCACCGGCTGGTGATCTTGGTCGCCGATCGCCTCAGGGGCTGGAGGCCGAGCTGGGGATCACGATGGTCGTGCCACACACCGGTCTGCCCCCGTAGGCCACGAACTGCTTCCCTTTGAGTTGCATGAAGTAGCTGCAGTCGGTCTTCGGCAGCATCTTGGGAGTTCCGAAGTTCCGGAAGCTCACCGTGGTCGGCAGTATCCCGCCGGCGTCGTAGGAGCTCAGGTTGCGGAGGTTCTTGATGAAGGCGGCACGGGTCGGGTTCGCCCCGGCGAGCTCGAGACCCTTGATCATGAGGTCGGTGGCGATGTACGAGCCCGACAGCCCGTAGTCCGGAATCCCGCCGGTGAAGCTGTGGTCGTACTTCTGCAGCGTGCCCAGCATCCTCTTCACCGGGCCGTTGGGCGTGGAAAAGTTGATGGGCGAGGAGACGTAGGCCCCGTCAAAGGCATGCTCGTCTGCCGCGCTGGAGACCACGTCGTTGTCGTACCCGGTGAAATAGACCTGCTTCACGTCGAGGCCGGCGTTCTTCACCGCCTGGGACATGGCGACGTCCGACGAGTCGACGAAGGACGTGGCCAGGCCGTTGCAGCCGCCCGATTTCATCTCGAGGTTGGCCGCGGTGAAGTCGACTCCTCCGTAGGGCACGGAAAGGTCCTCGAGGCAATTGGCGACGCCCCCGACCTTCTTGGCCTCCGCGAACAGGTCGATGATCTGGTTGGTCGAGCCGGGGGACACCCCGTACGCAAACCCTGCCAGCTTGGTCACCCCGATGTCCTTCAAGAACTTCACCGTGGTGGTGGTGCCGTAGGTGACGCCGTTGAACACGGTCGGTGAGGCGAAGCCTCCGTAGTTGAACGTGTTGGTGTACGGCTGCTCCGCGTACGTCGGAGCGCACGGGCAGACGTTGGTCTCGGGCACCCCCTCGGCGTGTTCGTATTTGACACCCGCGAAGCTGTAGGCGCTGTCCGAGACGATGCCGAACACGTGATGGGTGGAGACCAGATCCTGCACCGCCGTCACCTCGTCGGTCGGGCTCGACTGGTCGTCGACCACGACCAACTTGAGCTTGTGCCCGTTCACGCCTCCCTGCGCGTTCTGCAGGTCGATGCGAGCCTGGGCGCCTCCGGGGCCGTCGGCGAACGACGATGCGGCAGATCCCGTCAGGTCCCCGACGAAGCCGATGGTGATGGTGGCCCGGGCGGCCCCCGCCGACGTGACCGGGATGGAGATTCCCGCGGCGCAGCCGAGCGTCGCCAGCGCGACGATGATGCTCCGACGCGAGCGACGTCGAGCCATCTTGCCCCCCTCGTTCGAACCCCGACCGGATGGTAACCCGGTCGGCGGGCTGACGCTCAGGGGCCGTTCGGCGTGACCGCAATTCGGGGCCGACGTCGTTCGCCATCCTCGAATAGGCTCCGATCGACGGTTCCGGTGTGGCTGCGCACGGCTGTCGGTGGGAGGGGTCGCCATGAGGCGAGTGGTTGCTGGCGTCAACGAAATGGGGCGTTCCTACGTCGTTTCGGACGAGGATCTGGCCGACGAGGCATTGCTCTGGAGCACCGACCTCGCCCAAGGCGACGGCGCGGCCGAGGTCGAGCGCCTCGACCCGGCGCACGTCGTGACAGCGTTCGAGCCGCCCCCCGGGGGTCACCGTTGGGTGATGGGGGTGTTTCCCCCGGAGAGCGATCCGGACCTGGCCGCCAGCCGGCGACAGATCCCCGGCATGGACGAGCGCGGGGTCCACGGCACCCGGACGATCGATTACGACCTGGTCCTCGACGGGTCGCTCCAACTCGATCTGGACGAAGGGTCCGTCGAGCTCCACGCAGGTGACGCCGCCGTACTGGTCGCTGCGCCGCACGGATGGCGCAACACCGGCGACCGGCCCGCCCGCCTGCTGGCGCTGTTGGCGTCCCTGGTCTGATGAGAGCGGATCGGCGGTGCATCGAAGATGAGCACAAGGAGACATGAGCCATGCCGGAGTACCCGTTCGACCTCACGGACCAGGTCGCCATCATCACCGGAGGTGGCACCGGGATCGGTGAGGCGACGGCCAAGATCTTCGCCACCCAGGGGGCCCACAGTGTGATCGCCAGCCGGAAGCTGGCCAATCTCGAGCGGGTGGCAGGTGAGGTGACCGGGGCGACCGGTCGTCGATGCGTCCCGGTGGCAACCGACGTGCGCGAAGAGGACCAGGTGAGATCCCTGGTGCGTCGCACCATCGAGGAGTTCGGACGGGTGGACATCCTGGTCAACAACTCCGGGGGGAGCTACCGGTTCGATCTCGTCGACACCCCCTCGGAGCGTTGGGACAACATGGTCAGCCTGAACCTCCGCTCCGCGTTCGTCGCCACCAGGGAGGCGGGCGCGCACATGATCGAGCAGGGCCGCGGGGCGATCGTGAACATCTCGTCGGCGGTCGGACTCCACGGTGGCGCAGGCTTCGCCGCCTACGGGGCGGCCAAGGCGGGCCTGCAGAACTTCACCCGCTCGGTGGCCCTCGAGTGGGGCAAGTTCGGGGTGCGCGCCAACTGCATCGCGGTGGGCTTGATCGCCTCGGAGGGTGCCCGTCGCGCCTGGGACCGCATGGGCTCGCTCGAGAGCATGCTCGAGCACGCCGGGGTGCCCGAGGACATCGGCTACCCGATC
This sequence comes from Acidimicrobiales bacterium, assembly GCA_036501425.1. Lineage (GTDB taxonomy): Bacteria > Actinomycetota > Acidimicrobiia > Acidimicrobiales > RAAP-2 > DATKRB01. The sequence continues at coordinate 3,982 of DASYAI010000065.1, forward strand.
CTCTTTCTGGCGTCCGAGGCGTCGCGGTACATGTCCGGCGAGACCTTCGAGGTCGCCGGCGGGCAGTACGGACTAGGCGGATGGGACGAAGCAGCCCCGACGTAGGGAACGGAGGGCTGGATGGGGGTCGTCCTCGTCACCGGGTGTAGCAGCGGCATCGGGCTCGAGACCGCCTTGGCGTTCGCTCGGACGGGCAGCACCGTGGTGGCCACCATGCGCAATCCGGCCGACGACGGGCCGCTGCGCGCCCGGGCCGCCGCCCAGGGATCGGAGCTCGAGATCCTGCGTCTCGACGTGACCCGGGACGACTCGGTCACCTCGGCGCTCGATGACATCGAGCAGCGCCACGGTCCGGTGGACACCCTCGTCAACAACGCGGGCATCGCCCCCAGCGGACCACTCGAGACGATGGATCTCGAGCGGGCTCGAGCCACCCTCGAGACGAACTACTGGGGACCCGTTCGCACCATGCGCGCCGTGCTCCCCTCGATGCGGAGCCGCCGGTCGGGGACGATCGTCAACGTCAGCTCCGGCGCGGGACGCCTTCCGGGCCTCGCCTACAATTCCTTCTACGTCTCGAGCAAGAAGGCACTCGGCGCGCTGAGCGAATCACTGGCGGTCGAGGTCGCGCCGTTCGGCATCCGGGTGGTCTGCGTGGAGCCGGCCGCGTTCAGGACCAACATGGCCACAAATCGGCCAGGGGGAGAGATCGGTGAGGGGCCGTACGCGGTCGCGCACGCCGCGTGGGATGCCAACGTCAAGGCTGCCATCGAGGGCGGCAAGGACCCCGGTGTTGTGGCCGAGGCGATCCTGGCCGCGGTCAGTGACCCGACGACTCCGACAAGGGTGTTCGTCGCGTAGGGGGTCGCCGCCGGCCAGCCGCTGGGGACCGGGCCTGTAGCGTCGTGCCGTGACGGAGGAGGGGATCGCCGACCTGCTGGCGAAGGTGGCCTCGTTGCTTCCGGGCGGCGGCGAGCAACGCGCCGGGCAGGTCGCCATGGCCGAGGCCGTCGGTCGGGCGATCGGAACCGGCCGGCACCTCGTCGTCCAGGCGGGCACCGGCACCGGCAAGTCCCTCGCCTACCTGGTCCCGGCGGTGGCGTCGGGCCGCAAGGTGGTCGTGGCCACCGCCACCAAGGCACTGCAGGACCAGCTGGCGGACAAGGACCTGCCGATGCTGGCCGAGGCGCTCGGACGTCCCTTCTCGTTCGCCGTGCTGAAGGGGCGAAGCAACTACCTGTGCCGCCAGCGCGCCGCCGAGGTCGCCGAGGGCGGCCTGCAGACCTCGCTGGTGGCCGGCGAGGGCTCCGAGGAGCGGGCGGTCGCCGCGCCCGAGCGCCTGGCCGACCAGGTGCGAGAGCTGCTCGCGTGGTCCGAGACCACCGCGACGGGGGACCGGGCGCACCTCGACTTCGAGCCCCAGGACCGGGCCTGGGACCTGTTGAGCGTCGGGCCACGCGAGTGCCCCGGGGCGTTCCGGTGCCCGTCGGGGCCCCGGTGCTTCGCCGAGGAGGCCCGGGCGGCGGCGGCCGAGGCCGACGTGGTGGTCGTGAACACGCACCTCTACGGGACCCACCTGGCGAGCGGCGGTGCAGTCCTGCCGCCCCACGACGTCGTCGTGTTCGACGAGGCCCACGAGGTCGAGTCGGTGATGACGGCCAGCCTCGGGGTGGAGCTGGCCCCGGGCCGGTTCCGGGCGCTGGTCAATCTGGCCCGACCCCTGCTGCCCCGCGAGGCGGCCGAGACGACCCTCGAGGGTCTGCTGGCGGTGGCCGACCGGCTGCGCGACGACCTGAGCGGGCGCATCGGCACCCGGGTGCTGGGCCCCCTCCCCACCCCAGCGCGCTCGGCTCGGCCGGCCGCGGCGCGGTCGACGACCGACCCGGTGGAGCGCGAGCGGAGCCTGCCCGAACCGGGACGCCCGGGGGCCGACCCGGCCCCGCTCCCCCATCCCGACGACGCCGAGCTGGCTGCGACGTTGGACCTGGCCACCACCCGGCTCGAGCGCGTCAGCACCCTGCTGGAAGCCGGCGAGGCACCGAACGGTGACGAGGTCCGGCGGGCCCGGGCGCTCAACGCGGCCGGTCGCCTGGCCGAGGACCTGGCTCGGCTGGCGGCGCGGACCGACGACGAGGTGGCGTGGGTCGACGGGCTGGCCCGGGCACCGGTGCTCCGGCTCTCGCCGATCGACGTCGGCCCGGCGCTGGCCGCCGGCCTGTGGGGTCAGCTCACCGCCGTCATGACCAGCGCCACGGTGCCGGTCGGCCTGGCCCGGAGCGTCGGCCTCGACGGCTTCGACGTCGAACAGCTCGACGTGGGCAGCCCGTTCGACTACCGGCGCAACTCGATGCTCTACGTGGCCCGCCACCTGCCGGACCGCCGCCGGCCCGAGGCCGAGGCCGCCCTGCACGACGAGCTGGCCGCCCTCGTCGACGCGGCCGGCGGGCGGACCCTCGCCCTGTTCACCAGCCGGCGGGCCACCGAAGCCGCCGTGGCGGCGTTACGGCCCCGGCTCGGCTACCGCCTGCTGGCCCAGGGCGAGCTCCCCAAGGCCCGGCTGCTCGAGCAGTTCACCGAGGACGAGACCTCCTGCCTGTTCGCCACGCTTGGGTTCTGGCAGGGCGTGGACGTGCCGGGCCGCGCCCTGTCGCTCGTCACCCTCGACCGGCTCCCGTTCTCCCGCCCCGACGACCCGCTGCTGCAGGCCCGACGGGACCGGGTGGGCGAGGCCGCCTTCCGGCTCATCGACCTGCCCCGGGCGGCCACGTTGCTCGCCCAGGGGGCCGGCCGGCTGATCCGGGCGGCGGCGGACCAGGGCGTCGTGGCGGTGCTCGATCCCCGCCTGGCCACCGCCGGCTACCGTTCCACGCTGCTCGCCGCACTGCCGCCCATGCGCCGCACGGTGGACCGCCACCAGGTCGAGGAGTTCCTCCGCCGGGCGCTCACCCCGACGGCGCCCGAAGCGGTTCAGTAGCCCAGACGGTCCAGCTGGTCCTCGCGGCGCTGCCAGCTCCGCTCGACCCGGACCACCAGCTCGAGGAAGGCGCCCGGGGGCAGCTCGGCCCGGACGGCCGATCCGGCCGCCTTCAGCACCTCTCCCCCCTTGCCGATCACGATGCCCTTCTGCGAGTCCCGTTCGACCAGGATCTCGACGGTGATGTGGGGCCACGCCCACTCGGTCACCCGGCAGGCGATCGAGTGCGGCAGCTCGTCGCGGGCGACCCGCAGCAGCTGCTCGCGCACCAGCTCGGCCACCCGGGTCGCCTCGGAGGCGTCGGTGACCATGTCGGCGGGGAAGAACGCCGGTCCCTCGACCAGCCGGTCGACGATGCCGTCGACGAGCTCGGGGACCCCGGCCCCGGTCCGGGCCGAGACCGGAAAGAACTCGGCCGCCGCGGCCGCCGCGGCTAGTCCCTCGTCCTGTCCGCCGTCCGCGCCCTGGGCCACCTGCTCGAGGGCGCTCGCCGCGGTCGCCAGCCGCTCGAGCGTCTGGTCGGAGCGGGCCCGGTCGACCTTGTTCACCACGACGAGCAGTCCGCTCGGGGCCGAGCCGTCGGAGCCGTCGGAGCCATCCGAGGGGTCGGGGCCGTCGGAGCGGTCCGGGCCGCCGGAGCGCACCGAGCGCAGGGCCCGCTCGAGCACCAGCCGGTCACCCGGGCCGATGGCGGCGGTGGCGTCGAGGACGGCCAGCACCAGGTCGGCATCGAGCAGGGAAGCGGTGGCGGTCTGGTTCAGCCGGCTGCCGAGGGCCGTGCGGGGCCGGTGCAGGCCGGGCGTGTCGACGAAGACCACCTGGGCATCGGGGCGGTGCAGGACCCCGAGCACCCGCTGGCGCGTGGTGTTCGGCTGCACCGAGGTGATCGACACCTTTGTGCCGACGATGTGGTTGACCAGGGTGGACTTGCCCACGTTGGGGCGCCCCAGCACGGTGACGAAACCCGAGCGCACGCCGCTCAGCCCGGCTCGCCGTCCGAGGCGGCCCGGACCCCGCCCGGCACGATCCGCACCCGCTGGATCCGGTGGCCCTGGACCCGACGGACCTCCAGCCGGAACCCGTCGACCTCCACCGACTCCCCTTCGGCCGGCACCCGGCCGGCCAGATCGAGCACCAAGCCGCCCACGGTGTCCCACGCCCCCTCGGGCAGATCGGCGCCCAACAACTCGTCGGCGTCGTCGAGCGCCATCTGGCCGTTCACCTCGACGCTGCCGTCGGGCATCCGCTCCACCGTCGGCTCCTCGCGATCGAACTCGTCGACGATCTCCCCCACGAGCTCCTCGATGAGATCCTCGAGGCTCACCAGCCCGGCCGTCCCGCCGTACTCGTCGACCACGATGGCGAGGTGGAACTTCTGCTCCTGCATCTCGTGGAGCAACCCGGTGAGGCCCTTGGTCTCGGGGACGAAGACCGCCGGGCGGACGTGGAGGCGCACCTCCTCGGCCCCCTTGCCCTCGCGCTCGGTGCGGACGAGGTCCTTGGTGTAGGCGATCCCGATGACGTCGTCGACGTTGTGCTCGTGCACCGGCAGCCGGCTGAAGCCGGCCGCCAGGGCCGCCTCGAGCCCCGCGGTCACCGTGGCCGAGGCCTCCAGCGTGACCATGTCGGGCCGGGGCACCATGACCTCGCGCACCACCGAGTCGCCGAACTCGATCACCGAGTGGATGTACTCGCGCTCTTGGGGCTCGATCACCTCGTCCTCGTGGGCGACGTCGGCCATGGCCAGCAGCTCGGACTCGGTGACGTTGCCCGGGCGGGCCGTCCCCTCGGGGCGCCGGTCGTGGCCGATCATGGCGTTCGCCAGCCCGATCAGCACCCACGACACGGCCCGCACCACGGGGAACCGGACGATGGCGGTGACGATGGGTGCGCTCAGGAGCGCTGCGCGCTCGGGGTTGCGCACGGCCCAGTTCTTCGGCAGCGCCTCGAAGAAGACGAAGATGACCACCACCTCGAACGCGGTGGCCACCACCACCCCGATCGGCCCGAACCAGGCGTTGGCCAGGATCCCGACCAGGGTGGCGGACACCAGCTGGGAGATGAGCACCAGCAGCAGGACGGCGTTCAAGAAGCGCTCGGGGTTCTCCACCAGCCGGGCGAGGGGCCGAGCCCCCCGCCGGTGGTCGTCGAGCAAGGCCTTGGCCTTCGCCCTGCTGGTGCGCACCAGGCTGGTCTCGGCCAGCGCCAGCAGCCCGGACACTCCCAGGAGCACCACGATCGCCGCGATCAGCGCCCAGTCGACCGGCCGGAAGCCGGCGGCGGCGAGGGTCAGGCTCACCCCACCCCGCCGGTCCCGGCGACCGCGCCCGGATGGTGGAACCGGGCCAGCAGGTCGCGTTCGAGCTGCTCCATCGCCTCGGCCTCCGCCGGGTCCTCGTGATCCATCCCGAGCAGGTGGAGCAGCCCGTGCACCACGAGGAGGGCCATCTCGTCGACCTCGGTGACGCCGTGCTCGACCGCGTTGCGCGCCGCCACCGCCGGGCACACGACCACGTCGCCCAGCAGCACCAGCGGCTCGTCGTCGGGCTCGGAGCCCGGACCGGTCCCGCCCAGGTCCGGGTTGCGCCCCGAGGCCACCGGGTCGTCCTCGAGCGGGAAGGCGAGCACGTCGGTCGGGCCCTCTCGCCCGAGGAATTGGGCGTTGAGCGCGGCGATCGCCCCCTCGTCAACGAACAGCACCGAGACCTCGGCGTCGCCCTTGATCCCCCGGGCCTCCAGCACCGCCCGGGCCAGTGCGATCCAGGCGTCGAGGTCGACCGGCCGGTCCGTCTGCTCGTCGGCGGCGAAGACGTCGAGTCCCACCCGGGCCGGCTCAGCTCGTCGCCGGGGCGGGCTTGGCCTCGGCGTGCTCGTAGGCGTCGATGATGTCGGCGACGATCTTGTGGCGGACCACGTCGCGCCGGGTGAGGTGCACGAAGGAGATGCCGTCGATCCCGCCCAGCACCTCGGACAGCCCGACGAGGCCCGAGCGCCCCCCGGCCACGTCGATCTGGGTGACGTCGCCGGTGACCACGCATTTGGACCCGAAGCCGATCCGGGTGAGGAACATCTTCATCTGCTCGGGCGTCGTGTTCTGTGCCTCGTCGAGGATGATGAACGACGAGTTGAGCGTGCGGCCCCGCATGAAGGCCAGCGGGGCGACCTCTATCGTGCCCCGTTCGAGCAGGCGTTGCGCGCCCTCGGGTTCCAGCAGGTCGTAGAGGGCGTCGTAGAGGGGCCGCAGGTACGGGTCGACCTTGGCCATCAGGTCCCCGGGCAAGAAGCCCAGCCGCTCGCCCGCCTCGACCGCGGGACGGGTCAAGATGATCCGGTTCACCTGACGCGACTGGAGGGCCTGGACGGCCAGCGCCACGGCCAGGTACGACTTGCCGGTCCCGGCCGGGCCGATCCCGAAGGTGATGGTGTTCAGCGCCACGGCGTCGGTGTAGCGCTTCTGCCCGGCCGTCTTGGGGCGCACGCTGCGGCCCTTGGCCGCCCGCATCACCTCGGCGGTGAGGATCTCGGAGGGCAAGAGGTCCTCTTGGACCATGTCGATGGTGCGCGCCAGCTTGGCCGGGTCGAGCGACTGGCCCGACTCGAGCACGAGGACCAGGTCGTCGAAGAGCCGGGCGACCTGCTGGGCGTCGGGCCCGTCGGCCGAGATCCGGTTGCCCTGCACCGCGATGTGGGTCCGGGGGAACGCCTGCTCGACCATCCGCAGCAGCTCGTCGCGGGGCCCGAGCAAGCCGGCCATCAGGTGATTGTGCGGGACCAGCGTCTCGGCTGCGGTCCCCCCGACCTCGGGCACCGGCGCGCTCACCCGGGGGGCCACGTGAGGGGTCGGCCGCCGATGAGGTGGACGTGGAGGTGGGAGACCGAGTTGAGGGCGTCCGCCCCGACGTTGAGCACCAGGCGGTAACCGCGCTCGGCGCCGGCGATCCCCTCGTCCCGGGCCACCTCGCGCCCGGTGGCGAACAGGTCGGCAACGTCACCGGCGTCGGTCGGCTCCAACGTCGAGGCGTTGGCGATGTGGCGCTTGGGGACGACGAGGACGTGGACCGGGGCGACGGGGTTGATGTCGCGGAACGCCACGCTCAGCTCGCTCCGGCGGACCACGTCAGCAGGCACGTCGCCTGCCACGATCTGACAGAACAGACAGTCGATCATCGGTCCTTGCTCTCGCGCTTTTCGGGGCTGTCGGGCTGTTCGGGGCGCCCGAGGCTCTCGGGCTTGTCGGGGCCTCGCAGCGCCGTTGGTGGTTCACGTCCGGCCACGCCTTCGCTCACTGTCCGTTCCTGTGGGTGCCGCCCGTCCCTCACGGTCGGGCTGCCTCCCCCGAAACCGTAGCGGCGCGCGCCAGGCCGAGCGCCACGCCGGCGGCGACCGCCGCCGTCTCGGTCCGCAGCACGTGGGGTCCCAGCCCGATCGTGGGCGCGCCGAGCGCGATCTCGGCCGCCGACCACCCACCCTCGGGACCGACCGCCACCACGTCGAGGGGGCCACGGGGCGGGGCCGAGCCCATCTGGGCCAGCACGACGCCGGGCTCGGCGACCAGCAGGTCGGCCAAGGCGACCACCCCTTCGACCGAGGGCAGCCAGACCCGGCGGCTCTGGGCGGCCGCCTCGCGGGCCACCCGGCGCAGCCGGTCGAGGGCCCGTTCGACCCGGCCCTCCTCCCAGCGGACCACCGTGCGGTCGGTGGCCAGCACCACCATGCGGTCGATTCCCAGCTCGGTCAGCTTCTGGACCACCCAGTCGGACCGGTCGCCCTTGGGGGGCGCGAAGGCCACGGCGAGCGGCCGGGCGGGCGGCACCTCGTGCTCGACCGGACCGGCCACGTCGAGCGTCGGGCGTCCCCGGGACCGACCAGGTTCGCCCCGGTAGCGACAGAGCCGCCAGCGGCCCACGCCGTCGGCCGCCACGACCACCTCCCCCGGTCGCAGGCGCAGGACCCGGGCGAGATGGTGGGCGGACCCGGGCTCGGGTTCGGGATCGGCGAGGTCGTCCACGAACACCTGGGCCGACGCCGCCACCCGTCCCCGCGCCCCCTGCGGCTCCCCCGCCGCCGGTCGGGCCGGACCCCCCGGCTCCCCGCCGTGCCCGGTCGACGCCACCCCTACCCGAAGGCCGAGCGCAGGCGCGACAGCACGCCGTCGCCGCCGGCGGGACCTGCGACGTCCTCGCCCCGCTCGGCGGCCAGCAGGCGCAGCAACTCCTCTTGGCGGGGGGTGAGCTCGGTCGGCGTGTCCACCACCACGTGCACGAAGAGGTCGCCCCGCCCACGACCCCGCAGGTGGGGCACCCCCGCACCCTTGAGGCGCAGCACGTGGCCGGCCTGGGTGCCGGCGGCGATGGTGACCGAGCGGGCCTCCTCGAGCGTCTCGACCTCCACCTGGCAGCCCAGGGCGGCCTGGGACAGCCCCACGTGCACCGTGGTGTGCAGGTCGTCGCCGGCCCGCTCGAAGCGCTCGTCGGCCACCACGGCCAGGTGGACGAAGAGCGAACCGTTGGGCCCGCCCCGGGCTCCGGCCGGCCCCCGGTCCGCCAGGCGAAGGGTGGAGCCGTTCTCCACCCCGGCCGGCACCTCCACCACGAAGGATCGGTCGGCCATCCGCCGGCCCTCCCCCCGGCAGCTGGGGCACGGATCGGGGATGGTCTCGCCCAGACCCTGGCACCGCCCGCACGCCACCGCGGTCACCACCTGGCCCAGCAGCGACTGGCGGATCCGGCGGATCTCGCCGGTCCCCTGGCAGTCGGGACACGGCATCACGAGCGTCCCGGGCCGGGCGCCGCTCCCCGAGCACTCGTCGCAGACCACCGGCAGCCGTACCGACAGGTCCTTGCTGGCGCCGAACGCCGCCTCGGCGAAGCTCAGGCGCAGGCTCACCTCGGCGTCGGTGCCCTGGGCGGGGCCCCGGCGCCGGGCGCCGGTGCCTCCCATCGACCCCATCGACCCGAAGAAGGCCTCGAAGAGGTCGCCCAGCCCGCCCTCGAAGCCGAAGCCGCCGTTCGGACCGCCGGCGCTCTGGCCGAAGACCCCCTCGGCGCCGTAGGCGTCGTAACGGGCTCGGCGCTCGGGGTCCCGCAGGATCTCGTAGGCCAGCGAGACCTGCTTGAACTTGGCCTCCGAGACCGCGTCCCCCGGGTTGGCGTCGGGGTGCAGCTCGCGGGCCCGCTGGCGGTAGGCCCGCTTGATCTCCTCCTCGGACGCGCCGGGGGACACCCCGAGCAGGCCGTAGAGGTCCTCCAGACCGTCAGGTACCGGCACGTTCGTCGCCTCTCATCCGGGCTCGCCGGCCCGTCCGGCCCCCCGTCCGTCGGGCCCCGGTGCTGCGCCCGGGCCCCCCGGCCTCCAGCGTGGCGCCGAGCCGCTCGCCCAGCCGCTGACCCACCACCTGGGCGGCCGCCAGGGCGTGCCCGTAGTCCATCCGGGTGGGCCCGAGCAGGCCCACCGCCCCGGCTTCGTGGCCCTCGATCGACACCGGGGCGACCACCACCGCGCACGACGAGAGCGCCTCGAAGCCATGCTCGGCGCCGATCGCCACCGACAGCCCCCGGTCGAGCACGTCGCGAAGCAGGGTCACGACCACCAGCTGCTGCTCGAGGATGGAGAGCACCGAGCGCACCGTGTCAACGGCGTCGAAGGCGACCGCCAGGCGCGACGGCCCCCCCACGAACACCTGCTCGCCCTCCTCGTCTCGCCCCAAGGCGGCGAAGGCGGCCGCCGCCTGGGCGACGACCGCGTCGACGTCCGGGTCGCCGGTGGTCCCGAACGGGCCGACGTGGCCGAGCTCGCGGCCGTTCGCTACCTGGTGGAGATGGGCCCCGGCGGCCCGCAGGTCCTCTTCGGGCACGTCGACCGAAAAATCCACCGAGCGCTTCTCGACCGCGCCGTCGGAGAGCACCACCACCAGCAGGGCCAGCCGCGGACCCAGGCCGACCAGCTGCACCGAGCGCACCGAGGCGGTGGTGTGCGAAGGCCCGACGACCACCGCCGCGTACGACGTCAGGTCCGACAGGAGCCCCGAGGTGCGCTCGAGCATCTCCTCCATCTCGCCGTGCACCTGCTCGAAGAACCGCGAGACCTTCTGGCGCTGGGCGGGGCCCAGGACGCCGGGGTCCGCCAGGTGGTCCACGAAGAACCGGTAGCCCTTGTCGGTGGGGATCCGGCCGGCGCTGGTGTGCGGCTGGACGAGGAAGCCCTCGTGCTCGAGGGCGACCATCTCGGAGCGTACGGTGGCGGAGGACACCCGGATGCCCGGGGACTGGGCGATGAGCTGGGACCCCACCGGCTGGGCGGTGCCGATGTACTCGCTGACCACCGCCTCGAGGATGGCCGCCTTGCGCGCGTCGAGGAGCTGCCCCCGCTCGGGCCCCTCGGCCCTCGTGCGCTCCTCGACTGGTTCCATCGCTCCCTGCTCGCTCCCTGAGCCCGGTCTCGCCCGATCCGGAGGGTCCGATCCGGCTGGTCGGCCCGCTCTTAGCAGTCGATTCTACCGAGTGCCAGCCACTTTTGGATTCTCCATCGGCGCCGGCTCACTCCGACAGGCGCAGGGCCGAGACGAAGGCCTCCTGGGGCACCTCGACCCGGCCGATGTTCTTCATGCGCTTCTTGCCCTCCTTCTGGCGCTCGAGCAGCTTGCGCTTGCGCGAGATGTCGCCGCCGTAACACTTGGCCAGCACGTCCTTGCGCTTGGCCTTCACCGTCTCGCGGGCCACGACCCGGCCGCCGATCGCCGCCTGGATGGGCACGTCGAAGAGCTGCCGGGGGATCAGCTCGCGCAGCTTCTCGACCATCCGCCGACCGTAGTGGTCGGCCGCCGAGCGGTGGACGATGGTCGAGAACGCGTCGACCACGGCGTGGTTGATGAGCACGTCGACCCGGACCAGCGTGGCGGTGGCGTACCCGTCGGGCTCGTAGTCCAAGCTGGCGTAGCCCTTGGTGCGGCTCTTGAGCTGGTCGAAGAAGTCCATGACCACCTCGGCCAGCGGGATCCGGTAGACCAGCTCGAGGCGCTCGGGCGAGAGGTACTCCATCCGGCTCATCTCGCCCCGACGGGCCTGGCAGAGCTCCATCACGGTGCCCGTGTACTCCGACGGGGTCAGGATGGTGGCGGTCAGCATCGGCTCGTCGATGCGCTCGATCCGGCTGGCCTCGGGCAGCTCGGTCGGGTTGTCCACCGCCAGCTCGGACCCGTCGGTCAAGAAGGCCCGGTAGGCGACCGACGGGGCGGTGGCGATGAGCGAGAGGTCGAACTCGCGCTCGAGGCGCTCGCGGACGATCTCCATGTGCAAGAGGCCGAGGAAGCCGCAGCGGAACCCGAAGCCGAGCGCGCGCGAGGACTCCGGCTCGAAGGTGAAGCTGGCGTCGTTGAGCTTCAGCTTGTCGAGCGCGTCTCGCAGATCGGGCAGCTCGTCGCCGTCCACCGGGTACAGCCCGCAGAACACCATGGGCTTGGGGTCGCGGTAGCCGGCCAACGGGGCGGCGGCGGGGTTGGTGGCGTTGGTGACCGTCTCGCCCGATCGGGCTTCGGCGACCTCCTTGATCCCGGCGATCAGGTACCCGACCTCCCCCGGGCCGAGCTCGTCGACCGGCACGCTCTGGGGAGTCCGGACACCGATCTCCTCGGCGTCGTGCACCGCCCGGGCGTTGAGGTACCGCAGCCGCTCGCCCGAGCGCAGGGTGCCGTCGACGACCCGCACCGAGCTCACCACCCCCCGGTACTGGTCGTAGGCCGAGTCGAAGATGAGCGCCCGCAACGGCGCCGCCCGGTCGCCGGTCGGCGGGGGGACCCGGTCGATCACCGCGTCGAGCAGCGCGCCGACCCCGGCGCCGGTCTTGGCCGAGATCCGCAGGATGTGCTCGGCCGGCAGCCCCAGCACCTGCTCGATCTCGGCGGCGCAGCGCTCGGGGTCGGCGGCGGGCAGGTCGATCTTGTTGAGCACGGCGATGATCTCGAGATCGTGCTCGAGCGCCTGGTAGCAGTTGGCCAGCGTCTGGGCCTGGATGCCCTGCGAGGCGTCGACTAGCAGGACGGCACCCTCGCACGCGGCGAGGGAGCGGCTGACCTCGTAGCCGAAGTCGACGTGGCCGGGGGTGTCGATGAGGTGCAGGACGTACCCGCGGTGCAGCACCCGCACGTTCTGCGCCTTGATGGTGATCCCCCGCTCGCGCTCGATGTCCATCGAGTCGAGGTACTGCTCGCGCATGAACCGCGGGTCCACGGCGCCGGTCAGCTCGAGGATCCGGTCCGACAAGGTGGACTTGCCGTGGTCGACGTGGCTGATGATGGAGAAGTTCCGGAGCCGATCGGTGGCGATCGGACCGGTGGGCTTGACGCTCGGCACGGTCTGTGGATCGTACCGGTCCCGGTCGCCGCCCACTGCCACCGGCGGACCGCAGCTGGTACGCTCTCGCCCATCCCGACCTGGTCAGGGCGCCCCGCGCCGACCGGATCGGCCCCCGATCTCCCCGAACGTCGACCGATCCCAGAGCACCCAGAGGAACAGCCGTGGCCAACATCGCCAGCCAGATCAAGCGGAACCGGCAGAACGAGCGCCGGCGCCTGCGCAACAAGTCGGTCCGCTCCGAGCTGCGCACCCGCACCAAGCACGCCGTGGTCGCGGCCGAGCAGGGGGTCGACGAGCAAGCGGCGCTGCTGGCCCTGGCGGTCAAGCGGATCGACAAGGCGGCGGCCAAAGGGGTCATCCACAAGAACCAGGCCGCCAACCGCAAGTCCCGACTGATGCGACGCGTCGCCGCGCTGGCACCGGCGACCGTCCAGGACGACGCCGAGGAGCCAGCAGCCGGCTGACCGCCCGGGCCCCGGGCCCCCGCCGGCGCTCAACCCCGGCCGGCGCTCAGCCCCGGCGGGCCATGCGGACCGTTCGCTCCCCCCGCCGGCTGGCGGCTCGGCTCGGGACGAGGCGGCTGAGCCGGGCGACGAGCACCTCGAGCACCAGCGTCGGGGGCAGGGCCGTGGCGCCCTTCACATCGAGGTCGGCGTCGGCCAGCAGGGCGATGGCCCGGCCGATGCGCTCGGAGCCCAGCCGTCCGGCCTGGGTCAGCGCCTTTTTGGCCACGAAGGAGCTCCGGACACCCAGGATCCGGGCCGCCGCCTCCTCGCCCGCCGGTTCGAGCCCGTCGAGTCGCAGCATCGACGCGAAGTGCCGGTGCAAGATGGCCACCACCTCGGGGGCGGCCCGACCGCCGGCGGCCAGTAGCCGGTGCAGCGCTGCCAACGCCTCGGCGCTGGAGCCGGCGTCGATGGCGTCGGTGAGCTCCCAGGGTGGCACCGATCCCGCTTCGCCCAGGAACGGCTCCAGCTCGGCCGGCCCGACCGCTGCCCCGGTGCCGTAGACCACTTCGAGCGTGGCCAGGATGCCCTCCAGCCGCCCGAGATCGTCTCCCAGATGCTCGCCGAGCCGGGCCCCGGCGGCGGCATCCAGCCGGACCGGTGCCCGGTGGAGGTGGTCGGCCAGCCAGCTCCGGCGATCGCGGCCCGTCCCGACGGCCGTGTCGAGCACCGTCCCGGCGGCGGCCGCCGCCTTCACCAATGCCTGGGGAATGGTGCCGCCGCCCGCCACCAGGACCAGCGCAGTCGTGTCGAGGGGGTCGCCCAGGTAGGTCACCAGGCGGGCCGCGTCGGCCGCCCCCAACCGGCCGGCGTCCCGGACCACCACCACGCGCAGGTCGACGAGGAAGGGCGGCGTGGTGCACGCGTCGACCACCGCCCGCACGTCCAGCTCCTCGGCACCGGGGCCTCCGTGCTCTTCGACCACGAGCGACGGGTCGCGCCCGGCGACCAGCTCGTCGAGGACCGCCCGAGCCCCCTGCGCCACCAGGGTGGGGTCGTCCCCTCGCACCAGGTAGACCGGCGGGCGTTGCCCGCTCACGGCACCGAGGCCGGCTCTGCCGCCGCCGGACCCGGCTCCGTCGCCGCCGGGCCCCGGTCGGCCTGCTCGGGACCCGGGCCGGCCGCGGCCGACACCGCCGCCAGCGTGTCGCGCACCCGGACGGTGCCCGCGACGTCGTGCACCCGCAGGATCCGGCACCCCAGGCTCACCCCGAGGGCCGCAGCCGACCACGACGCGTCGCGTCGCTGGTCGATCTCGAGCCCGAGCACGGTCCCGAGGAACGTCTTGTTGGACGCCGACAGCAGCAGCGGGAAGCCCAGCGAGGCGAGGCGCCGCGAGGCCCGCAAGAGGGCCAGCGACTGTTCCGCCGTCTTGCCCAGGTCCAGGCCGGCGTCGAGCACTACCCGTCGGGCCTCGATGCCGGCGGCCAGCGCCCGCCTTGCCCGCTCGGCCAGGAACTGCTCGACCGCGCCGACCACGTCGTCGTAGGCGGGCTCGGGGTCCCGGACCCGCGGGGCCAGCCGGATGTGGGTCGCGACGACCGTGGCGCCTGCCGCCGCCGCCGCGGGGAGGTAGTCGGGGTCGGCAAACCCGCTGATGTCGTTGCCCACCACCGCCCCGGCCCGGAACGCCTCGCGGGCCACCGAAGCTCGCCAGGTGTCGACCGACAACGGGACGTCCAGGCGGGCCGCCATCGCCTCGATGGCCGGGATCACCCGCTCGAGCTCCTCCGGTTCGCCCACCTCGGGCCCGGGTCCCGCCTTCACCCCGCCCACGTCGAGGAGATCCGCCCCTTGGGCAACCAGCAATTGCGCCCGCTCGAGCAGCGCGTCGAGGGCGTAGGTGGCGCCCTGATCGTAGAAGGAATCGGGCGTCCGGTTGAGGATGCCCATCACCAAGGCCCGGTCCGACAGGTCGTAGCGGCGCTCCCCCAGCGCCAGCTCGATGGCCGGTGATCCGGGCGCTCCGCCCGGCATCAGTACAGGCGAGCGGCCAGCGCCTTGCGGTAGGGCGCGGTGCGGGGGTCCTCGGGGCCCAGGGTCTCGAGGAGGTCGACGTACTCGCGCCGGGCGTCCTCGTCGTCGCGCACCCGCGCCAGCAGGTCGTCGAGCAGGCTGGTCACGTCCGTGCCCAGGTCCACCTGGCGGTCGGCGAGCCGGGCCGCCGCCGCGAGCGATCGGGTCTCCGCGGTCTCGGGGACCCGGGCGAGCAGCTCCAGCGCCCCGTCGGGATCGCCCTCATCCAGCCGGAGGCGGGCCAGCGCGGTCACCGCCCCGGCATGGCCGGGGTCCAGCTCCAGCGCCCGGTGGAGCGAGGCCTCGTCCCCCGCCGCCACCAGCTGGTCTGCCTCGCTCGGGGCGGGAGCCAGGCTGTCGACGAACTCGTTGACCTGGGCCTCGGGGATGGCACCGACGAACCCGTTCACGACGGCGCCGTCGCGCAGCGCGAAGACGGCCGGGATCGACTGCACCCGGAAGCTGCCGGCGATCTGCGGATTGTCGTCGACGTTCACCTTGGCGAGCTCGACCGCGCCGTCGGTCGCCTCGACCGCGCGCTCGAGCATCGGGCCCAAAGTGCGGCAGGGCCCACACCACGGTGCCCACAGGTCCACCACGACCGGAACCTCGTGGGACCGCTGGAGCACTGCCTGCTCGAACGTGGCGTCGGTGACATCAGCCATGTCCCCAGACCCTACCGGCTCCGGGCGCCGGAGCCGGTAGCGTCTGGAGGATGACCGATCGGCCCCACCAGGGCCTGCCGCAAGGGGTGGTGGGTCGAGCGACAGGGCAGGTGGCCCGGTGAGCCCGGAGCGAGCCCCGCTGTACCGGGTGCTGGCCGAGGTCGAGGTGCACCGGCCGGTCCTCGTGGTGGCGCTGGAGGGCTGGGTCGACGCGGGGATGGGAAGCGCCTCGGCGATGGCGGCGCTCATCTCGGAGTCCTCCGCCGTGCCGGTGGTGGAGTTCGACAGCGGCGAGCTGGTCGACCAGCGGGCCCGGAGGCCGGTCACCACGATCGCCGACGGGGTGATCACCGCCATCTCGTGGCCCGAGATCGTCGTCCATGCCGGCACGGACCGTGACGGCGCCGACGTCCTGTACCTGTCGGGACCCGAACCCGACTTCCGGTGGCGCCCCTTCATCGAGGACGTGGTGGAGCTGGCCACCCGATGGGACGTGCGGATGGTGGTCAGCCTGGGCGCCTTTCCGGCGCCGGCTCCGCACACCCGACCGGTCCGGCTGGCGGCCACCGCGCCGCCGTCCTCGGCCCACATGCTCGAGGGCATCGGCGTCGTGCAGGGCGAGCTGGAGGTGCCCGCAGGCATCCATGCCGCCCTCGACCTGGCGTTCGACGAAGCTGGGGTCCAGGCAGTCAGCTTGTGGGCTCGGGTGCCCCACTACGTCGCCACCATGCCCTTCCCCGAGGCCAGCGCGGCGCTCATCGACGGGCTCGCGGCCGCAGCGGGGCTGGCCCTCGACGCGTCCTCGCTCCGGGCGGCGGCCGATGCGTCTCGCCGGACGGTCGACCGGCTGATCGCCGAGAACCGCGATCACGTCGCCATGGTGCACCAGCTCGAGCAGGCCGTCGACGCCGCCGAGGGCAACGCGCTCAGCGTCTCGGGCGATCTGCCGACGGGCGAGGAGCTGGCGGCCGAGCTGGAGCGCTACCTGCGCGACGAAGGCGACTGACCGCCCGCCGACCTCTGCTGATCGCCGCCGACCTCGCCCCCGGGAACGGGCCGACCGGTAGGGTCGGGCCATGAAGGTCGACGGTTCCATCGGTTTCTCCCCGGGATCGGTCGGGGCCAACGCCCGGCGGGCCGAGGAGCTCGGCTACGACGGATGCTGGTCGGCGGAGACGGCCCACGACCCGTTCCTGCCCCTGGCGGTCGCCGCCGAGTGCACCGAGCGGCTCGAGTTGGGCACCTCCATCGCGGTGGCGTTCGCCCGCAACCCGATGAACCTGGCGGTGCTGGCGCACGACCTGCAGGTGGCCTCGAAGGGCCGCTTCCTGCTCGGGCTCGGGTCCCAGATCAAGCCGCACATCACCAAGCGCTACTCGATGCCCTGGTCGCGCCCGGCGGCCCGGATGCGAGAGCTCGTGCTCGCCATCCGAGCCATCTGGGCCACCTGGGACACCGGGGCTCCCCTGGCCTTCCGGGGCGAGTTCTACACCCACACCCTCATGACCCCCATGTTCGACCCGGGCGCCAATCCGTTCGGACCTCCGGGGATCCTCCTCGCCGCGGTCGGCCAGCGCATGACCGAGGTGGCGGGCGAGGTGGCCGACGGCCTGCTCGTCCACGCCTTCACCACCGAGCGCTACCTGCGGGAGGTGACGGTGCCGGCACTCGAGCGCGGGGCGACCAAGGCCGGCCGCTCGGCGGCCGACCTCCAGATCTCGTACCCGGGCTTCGTGGTCACCGGGCGCGACGAGGGCGAGCTGGCCCAGGCAGCCGACCGGGTGCGGAGCCAGATCGCCTTCTACGCCTCGACGCCGGCGTACCGGCCGGTGCTCGAGCTGCACGGCTGGGGCGACCTCCAGTCCGAGCTGCACGCGCTCACCCGGCGCGGCGACTGGGCTTCGATGGGGGCGCTCATCGACGACGAGGTGCTCGACGCATTCGCGGTCGTCGCCCCGCTCGACGAGGTGCCCGGCCGGATCGTCGAGCGCTTCGGCGACGTGGTGAACCGGTTCGGCTTCTACACGCCCTACCCGGTCAGCGACGAGCAGTGGCGTCAGCTGCTGGCCGGGTTCAGACCACCACGTTGAATCAGACCACCACGTTGACCAGCCGGGGGACCCGGACCACGACCCGCCGGGGCGTCCGCCCGGCCAGCTCGGCCACCACCTTGTCGAGGCCGAGGGCCAGCTCGCTCGCCGTCGGCTCGTCGATCCCCGGGACGACCTCGACCCGCTCGCGCAGCTTGCCGTTCACCTGCACCACCATCGTGACGGTCTCGTCCGCGGTCAACGCCGGGTCGAAGTCGGGCCACCGCTGGGCGTGGACGCCGCCCGCGTCGCCGTCGTGGTGGCGACGGTCCCACAACTCGGCGGCGATGTGGGGGGTCATGGGGGCGAGCAGGAGCAGGAGGGTGTCGTACGCCTCACCCAGCACCGCAGCCGAGGGGCCACGGCCGTCGGCGCGGACCGACCGCTGCAGCAGGTTGACGTGCTCGCGAACGTGCGCCACCGCGGTGTTGTACGACCCCCGCTCGAAGTCCGCGGTGACCGCCTCGATCAGCCGGTGGGTCGCCCGCCGGAGCGCACGGTCCTCGTCGGCGGGCGCCCCGGGGGTGACCGCCGCCTCCGATCCGGGAAGGTCGCCGGTGGGCGGGTCGGCGGTCAGCAACCGCCACAACCGGTCGAGGAACCGCCCGCACCCGTCGATCACCTCGTCGGTCTGGTCGGTCCAGTCGAAGTCGTCGGCCGGGGGCCCCACCGCCAGGTGGAACAGTCGGAGGGCGTCGGCGCCCACCGAGGCGTAGTACGCCGAGGGCGCGATCAGGTTGCCCTTGGACTTGGACATCTTGGTGCCGTCCATCCGGATCATGCCCTGGGCGAAGTACTTGGCGAACGGCTCGCGCCCGACGCCCTCGGCCAACCCGACGTCGACCAGCGCCCGGGTGAAGAAGCGGGCATAGAGCAGGTGGAGGATGGCGTGCTCGATACCGCCGATGTAGTGGTCGACCGGCATCCACCGACGGGCGGCGGACGGGTCGAAGGGGACCTGCTGACCGAGTGGATCGCAGAAGCGCAGGAAGTACCAGCTCGAGTCCACGAAGGTGTCCATGGTGTCGGTCTCGCGGGTCGCCGGGCCGCCACAGCGCGGGCACGTGGTGCGCAAGAAGCCCTCGTGGGACGCCAACGGCGACTGGCCGGTCGGCGCGAAGGCAACGTCGTCGGGGGCGAGCACCGGTAGCTGGTCCTCGGGGACCGGAACGGGCCCGTCGGTCGGGCAGTACACCACCGGGATCGGGCAGCCCCAGAAGCGCTGGCGTGAGACCAGCCAGTCCCGGAGCCGGTAGTGGACGGTCCGGGTGCCGACGCCGAGGGACTCGAGCCGCTCGATCGCAGCCGCCTTGGCCGGCCCGATCTCGAGCCCGTCGAGGAACCCGCTGTTGATCTTGACCCCGTCGCCGGAGAACGCGCCCCCGCCGGCGTCCTCCCATCCGGGCGGGGGGGCCACCGTCCGTACGGCGGGCAGACCGTGGGCCCGGGCGAACGCCCAGTCCCGCTCGTCCTCGGCCGGCACGGCCATGATCGCCCCCGTGCCGTAGCCCATCAGGACGTAATCCGCCACGTACAGCGGGACCGCGGCGCCGGTGAACGGGTTCACCACGTGGCTGCCGGTGAACGCGCCCCGCTTGGCCGCCTCGGGCCCGGTGCCCCCCGCCGTCGTTCGCTCGATCTCCGTCGCCGACGCGGCGAGCTGCCGGACCTCGTCGACCCCGGCGCGTTGGGCCGGGGTGGTGAGCTCGTCGACCAGCGGGTGCTCGGGCGCCATCACCGCGTAGGTCATCCCGAACAGCGTGTCGGGCCGGGTGGTGAACACCCGCAACGAGAGCGCCGGCCGGCCGTCCGAGCCGTCGCGCCCGCTCACGGCCAGGTCCAGCTCGGCTCCTTCGGAGCGCCCGATCCAGTTGCGCTGCATCGTCTTGACCCGCTCGGGCCAATCGAGGGCGTCGAGGGCCGCGAGGAGCTCGTCGGCATAGGCCGTGATCCGGAAGAACCACTGCTCGAGGTCACGCCGTTCCACCAGGTCGCCCGAGCGCTCGCAGGTGCCGTCGGCGAGCACCTGCTCGTTGGCCAGCACGGTCTGGCACCCCGGGCACCAGTTCACCGGCGCGGTGGCCCGATACGCCAGTCCGGCCTCGAGCAGCCGGAGGAAGATGGTCTGGGTCCCCCGGATGTAGGAGGGATCATGACTACGGACCTCGCGGCGCCAGTCGTACACCGCTCCCAGCCGGACGAGGGACTCCTTCAGCTCGGCGATCCGGGCGTCGGTGAAGGCCCGGGGATGGGCCCCGGTCTTGATGGCCGCGTTCTCCGCCGGAAGCCCGAACGAGTCGAAACCCAGGGGTGAGAGCACGGCGTACCCGAGCATGGTCCGGTAGCGGACGATCAGGTCGCCGAAGGTGTAGTTGCGGACATGGCCCTGATGGGCCGGCCCGGACGGGTAGGGGTACATGCACAGGGCGTAGAAGCTCGGGCGGGGGTCGTCGTTGTCCACCTCGTAGGTGCCTTCGGCGAGCCACCGTGCTTGCCACTTGCGCTCGATCGCGTCGACGTCGTAGGCCTTCGGCACGACGAGCATGCTAAGGCGTCTCGACCCACCCCCGATGCAGCCCGCCGGCAGGCTCGCCGGGTCGGACCGGCCGCTCGGAGGGGCGCGGCGGAGGCGCTATCGTGGCCAACCGTTGCTACGGGGGCGTAGCTCAGTTGGTAGAGCGCTTGACTGGCAGTCAAGAGGTTCGTGGGTTCAAGTCCCATCGCCTCCACCAGAAAGGCGCAGGTCAGGGGGTGTTTTACCTGCTAGGTGCCTTCGACGTCAGCAGGCCCACTTGCCCGTGATCATCACCATTCCCGAAGCTGAGCCCGGATCAGCTTGACTCGGGGAGAGCTCCATCTTGGTGAGGCTGCCACCCTTTGCTTTGGGTGCGAGGGTGAGGGAGCCTGATCCGGTCGGAGTGTTGGCCCCGCCCGCGCTCCACGTATCGAGCGGCGTTCCGGTTGGCGAGGTGGCCGCAAGGGTGAGCTCATCGGGATAGATGGCCGGGTATGGCGTCTGGCCCACCTTCGCCTCGAGGACGAGCGCCCACGTGGCCTTCGTTGGCTGGACGTTGTGGTCGGTCATGTACACACGGACCGTGTACAGACCCGCGGCCGCGGAGGCGTTGTCCGCCTGGCAACTCTTGGTCTTGTCGAACGTGAGCGTGCCAGTGACCTGGCCCGAAACGGTGAACGATGAGGCAGCCGACTTGTGCTTTGCCTTCTTAGCCGAGGCGTGAGCTGTGCCGGAAGCCACCACGAGGACTACGAGCGCCAAGGCGGTTGAACGGGCCAGGCAGGAGCGCGCAGTCATCGTCGCGCCGAACCACCACAGCGGGAGTCGGGCCGAAGCTCGATTTGGATCATCTGCGAGGAGCGGGTCATGGGCTGCCCTTGGTGCTGGCCACTACGTATTGATGACGTTGCCTGTCTTGTTGATACGGATCTGGCCGTCATCGGGGGTCGGATCGCCGGGAAGAGCCATCGCGACGCCGCTTGGTTCGGGCTCAGCGCAGCAAGGCTTGGGTCGCCGTCCATGCGCACGGTGCCCGTGCGTCAGCGCGACCCCGTCGGTAGGCAAGCTGTCCACACGGTCACTCGTTTCTCGCAACCTCGGGTCCAGTGATCCGATCGAGGAGCGGGAAGGTGGCGGCGATGATGGCGAGCGACGCCGCAACGCCGCCGAGGACCGTTGCCCAATACCCCACTCCCGGGACGCTGAAAGCGATCCCGACCTGTGAGTGCAGATATAGGGCAGCCGAGACCAGGCCGACGACGATCGACACCGCTGCCACCAGAAGAAGCGGGAGCGCACTCTCCAGTGCGACCACGCGGTGTAAGAGCGCGGTCGAGACCCCGGTCAGTCGGAGGAGGCTGAAGGGGCGCTTTCGTTCCCCCAGGCCGGCAGCGACGCTCACCGCCAGGCTGCAGGCGGCGATGATCAGGCTGGCCACGATGATCACGTCGGCCATGTCCTGGATCATGGTCAGCGTGCGGGCGGTCGATGGGCCGAGGGACGAGACCGTAACCGGCGTTCCTTGGTAGGGAAAGGCTGCTTCGAGGGCGGTCCGCGCTACCTCGATGGCACCCGAGCTCCCGTCGGTGGCCACGACGACCGCGTCGACCGGCAGCTTCCCGACCTCCGCGGCAGACAGGTGGGCCGACGGCCAGGTCGTGGTCGACGCGTGTGGGTTATTGCCGAGGATCGCCGTGAAGAACCAGCCGATGGTGGCCGCCGTGGCTCCCGGCGCGCATTTGCCGATGGCCGGCGTCCTCGCCAACGGGTCGCAAGCGACGATCCCAGACGAGTTCCACTGCTGGCCGGCCGACGGGCTCTGATGGACAATGGTCGCGGCGCGCACCCCCGGAGTGGTGCGGAGCTCGCTCAGTACCGTTGCCGGCACGGACGGCACCTCGCTCGATGCGGGGCAGTTCGAGTTCGAGAAGGCGCAGAACGGCTGGGCCAGCGTGTCCAGGCCAGTACCTCCTACCCCGGTATCGGTCGCAGAGGCGATGGAGCTCAACGCCCCGATCACCGCGCTCGTGACGAAGAGGGCGATCACGAGCCCGCTCACGAAACGGAAGGCGGCCTTGGGGTTGTCGAGCAGTCGCCGCCCAGCGATGAGCGAGGAGGGCCGGTTCCCCCGGTTGGCCATGAGTCGCGCGCCGGCCGTGGTGAACCACGGCCCAGCGAGCACGAGTCCCACCACGAGAAGCACGAATCCGACGAGCAGCTCGAGGAGCTGTCCGCCGATGGCGCCGGGCTTGCCCGCCCCGTCGAAGTAGGCGAGCACCCCGATGCCGGCGAGCAGGGGCATGATCCGGACCATCCGTGGCGGCCGCGAAGACGTTCGCCGTTTGGCACCGAGCGGCGAGATCTGCACCCGGTGGAGCGCCAGTCGGGCAGAGATGATGGCGGCAACCGGGACGCCGATCACCGCGATCGAGACGTCGACCCACTGCAGCGAAAGGTCGCCCGGGGAAAGCGGGGACCCGGTGAAGGGCACGTGATAGAGGAGGGGTCGAAAGGCGAAGAAGAGACCGAATCCGACGGCAACGCCCACGACCGAGGCGACCACCGCCTCCACCGCCGAGACCACCGAGATCTGGTGCGGCGTGGCACCGATGAGCCGCATCGCGGCGAAACGCTCCTCACGACGGGCCGCCGACAAGCGGCTGGCAGTGGCGATCAGGATCAGCACCGGCAACAAGAGCGCCACCGCCCCGCCCGCCAGGATGAACTCGAGAACCGGTCCGCTCCCGATCGTGCTCTCGCAGGCATAGCAACTTGCCGGCGTGCGCTGGATGGCGGCCACCTGGACCACGCCGGGGGCCTTCGAGAGCTGGTGCACGGTGTGGCCGATCACGATGATCAGTGAGTTGGGAGAGGGAAGCCCCGCCGCACCGATGACCCCGATCTGGCGTCCCGGAAAACGATTCCCTAGCTGGTCGGCGGGCACCGACTTCAGGAGCGACGAGAGCGCGGGCGAGGCGTAGTACTCACCGGGGTCCGGCAGATGGGCGATCCCAGGCAAGGCCGGAGCACCCGGCCCGGTGGTCGCAACGTCGACCCGGTTGATGGCCTGGTTGTCGAACTCGTCGGTGCCCGACAGCCACCACAGCGGGTCCGCACTGGAGCCTGGCGGGACGCCCTGTGCCGAGGTGTCGAGCCATGCACCCCGGTCGGTCTGGGCGTGGAGCCCGTTCATGCCAGCGAGGGCGGCCAGCAGCAGGCCCACCCCCAGTGCGACGGCGACTGCGGTGATGAGGACACGCAATGCGGCTTCACGCCCGCTGCCGAGCGTCAGCCGCAGGCCGAGCCGGATCATCCCGGCACCTTCGCGGCGGCGGCCACCCGCCCGTCACGCACGATCACCTCTCGGTCGGCGTAGGCGGCCACCCGGGGCTCGTGGGTGACGAGGATCACCGTCGTTCCCCGCTCCCGTACCGCGCGGGTCATGAGATTCATGACCAGCTCCCCGCTCAGCGAGTCGAGCGACCCGGTCGGTTCGTCGGCGAACAGCACGTCAGGATGGGCCACGAGGCCGCGGGCGAGGGCGACGCGCTGGGACTGGCCGCCCGACATTTCGCCGGTGCGGTGGCGCTCCATGCCGTCGAGCTCGAGGAGCTCGAACCAGTGCCGCGCCGCTCGGAGGGCCTCGTCCCGGTGCATGCCGTCAAGCAGCAGCGGCAGGGCGATGTTCTCCTCGGCGGTCAGCTCCGGTACGAGCTGGCCGAACTGGAACACGAAGCCGAAGCGCTCACGCCGTAGCCGGGAACGCTCCGCCTCCCGCAGGGTGTCGAGGCGCTGGCCGTCGAAGTAGACCTCGCCGGCGTCCGGGACGAGGATGCCGGCCAGGCAGTGGAGCAGCGTGGACTTCCCCGAGCCGCTGGGGCCCATCACGGCCAGGATCTCGCCTCGTTGCACCGACGCGCTCGCCCCGCGCAGCGCGGGGGTCTCGCGGAAAGAGAGCACGAGGTCTCGGGCCTCGACGACCACACCGCCGTCCGCCACGAGGGAAGCGCCATTCGCACCGTTCACGATGCCACCACGTCGGCCAGCGCGGTGAGCCGTGCTGCGGTGAGGTCGATCCAGCGCATGTCGGCTTCGAGGTGGAACAGGCCGTGATCGGCCAGCAGCGCGTCGACCAGGTTGCCCCGTTGCTTGAGGTCGGTGAGCTCGCGCATCCGTTGCAGGTGCGCCCCTCGCTGCACATCGAGGTACTCCTCGGCCGGTCGACCGAGCATGAGCGAGAGCACCACCTTGACGAAGAGGTCGCTTTGGAGGTGGGGCTCGGCCGGGACGGGTTCGGCCAGCCATGCCTCCACCTCGCTCTTCCCCGCCTCGGTAATGGCGTACCGCTTGCGGTCCGGCCCGGCGCCGGGTTCGACCGCTCCTGGGGTCGCTTTTCCGTCCCGCGCCAGGCGGGCGAGGGTGGCGTAGACCTGGCCAAACGGCAAGGGCCGGCCACGGCCGAAGTAGGTGTCGTAGTCACGCTTCAGGTCGTAGCCGTGGCTCGGTTCACGATCGAGGAGCCCGAGGAGGGCCATGGGAACGCTCATATCTCAGAGAATACTCTGAGTGTATACGTCGGGTCAAGAGCCCCGTTGGGGCTGCTTGGTTCCTGCGAGACGCGAGTTGTGATGCGCCTCGGCGTCCGCGCGGGCAGGCGCCGCTGGCCTCTTGTCGATGACGGCAGCAGGTGCGCGTCGTCGGCGCTTTCCTCCCCTCCTCTCCACCGGGCCACTTGTGGCTACATTGGCTGCGTGGGTAGCTCGATCTCTGTCCGCCTGCGAAAAACGGTCAGCGAGGTGCTTCGTCGGGTCGAAGCTGGTGAACGGTTGACCGTCACGGTCGACCGGCGTCTGGTTGCCGAGATCGTGCCCCTCCGCCGGCGCCGAACTGTACCGGCCGCCGAAGCGCTCGCCATCGCTTCCCGCCACACCGCGGACCGCGGTCTGCTCGGCGATGTGCGGGACCTGTTGTCCGACACGACCGACGACCTGTAAGGGCGTTGCTCGACACCTCGTTCTTCGTCGCCACGGAATCAGGCGACCTCTGGGCGACATGGACGGGGTGACCCAGACCGAGGTCTCAGTGGTGACGTTGGCCGAGCTGACTGTCGGTGTGCTGACGGCCAACGACGATGATCGGATCACCGAGAGGACACCTGTTCGCCCTAGCGTTCTGATCGACGGTCCCGTGCGCTTCTCGCGAGCCACGGTGCCGGCCACGTCGCGCCGCACGGGCGCAGAGAGCGCCTCGGCCGCCTGCGCGGCACCTCCGCAAGCGAAAGGCAAAAGATGACCGGCGCCCGTCCTACCAACCCTGCTCGGTGCCTTCTCATCGTCGACGTCGGGCACGGCCGACCGACCCGCTGTCGAGAGCCGGTTGCCTGGCACGGCTCCCTGTCTTCGGGTGATGGTCTCTCGTACCACGTGTGGGCCTGCGAGGGCCACGCGGAGCACCTCGACGACGCCATGCCGATCACCCAGCGGGTCGATGCCACGGACGCCACGACCGACCGGGTCGTCATGCTGTCCTGGAAGTAGCAGGGCCCGTCCAGAACGGCGCGCCTCCGCGCGGCAATGACGGGGCTGGCGCCCGCAGGCCCAGCCCGGCAGTGGTTGACTGCCGAAATGGTTCGTCGGCCGGACTCACCCGAACCTGCCGTGGTGACTGTCCCGCACCGTCTACTTTGCTTCGACGCGGATGATCTCGAACATCAAGCCGGCCACGACGCAGAAGAAGTTCCGGATGTTGTCCCGCTCGTTCCAGTCCGCCACCGTGACCTCGGTACAAGGGATCCCCCGCTGCTGGCACCGCTCGTAGACCTCCTCGATGTGACGGGTCGAGATGCAGATGGCCCAGAAGCTCGCCGGACCTCCCTCGAGGATCTGGAATTGCCTTGAGATCGAGTCGCCGGCGATGAATCCTCGCTCGCCGCTCACCCGCCGACGCTCGCCGAGATCGGTCCACGTCAGGTGGCCACCCTCGCCCAGGGGTGCGTCCGGGGACACAGGGACGCTCGAGCCGACGCCCAAGCTCCAGCCCTCCGGGAGGTCGCAGACCTCGCGGAGGAATGCGTCGACCACCTCTGGTTGCGGCGTGATGAGCTTCACGTGGTTGATGCGGCTGGGCACGGGTCCTCCTTGCTCGGCACGACCACGATAGGCAGGTTCCACCCCGGCGCCAGGGGCCCCCGGGGCGTGCCCGATCTGGGCGAGACCGCTCCGGTGGAGGACGAGGCCGTGGAGGCCGTCAGACATCCCTGTCGGGAAGGCGCGGCTTGTTTCCCCTTGTTCGCGCCCCCTTGGCGGTTCCGAGTTGCCCGGTACTGCTACGCGGCGCCGAACATGTCCCGGCAGCTCTCGAGCCCGACGACCTCGATGTCGTCCCTCCGGCGTGCCAGCCAGGCCGCTCTGTCGAGCCGGAGGTCGATCATCGGGGCCGGCTTCCCGCGTCGGAGCTCCAAGTGGGTGCCGTTGGGCGAGTACCCCACCGCCCGAGACGTCCCGAGCGACGCCGCGTTGTCGGAGAAGGCGCCGCTGTACGCCTCGGTCGCACCGAGGCCGGCGAACGCCAGGTGCAGCACGGCCGCCCGCATCTCTTTGCCCAGACCCCGTCCCTGATGGGCCCGGCCCAGCCACGACGCGGTCTCGACCGTGCGGAGCTGCGAGAAGCGCTTCGCGCTCAGGTCCTGAACCCCGACGGGCTCACCCTCCACGAATACCGCGCCGGTGAACCGCCAGTCGTCCGATCGCCAGGTCGCCCGTGCGCTCCACCACCACTGCAGCGTCTCGCGTTGGAAGCGCGGGGGTGGCGTGTCGGTCCACGGCGTGGTGAACGGCATCGTCGCCGGGTCGTGGATGCCCCCTTCGGCCACCCGGACGAGCCCGACCAGGTCGTCGTCGGTCGGGAGCCGGAGCTCGAGCCGTGGCGTACGGACCCGAAGGTCGAAGAGTGGCCAATAGGGGTAACCCATCGTCCCCAGTGTGCCAGCGCCCCAATCCCTGCGCCGGGGAGCGGACCGAGCCGGCGCCATGACCAGCGGGGTCGAGCACTACTTCCAGACGTAGACCCAGAATCGCTTGAGCTGCGGGAACGCGCGGCGAGGGAGAGACGTGTGCGGGCCCACGTGCCCGGCGATGCGGACGCAACTGACCCGCCGGGGACCGAACAGGTTGCCAGTGGCCCCATCGTCCCCGCAGCGCTCGTCTCGAGGGGCGAGCTCCGGCTCGCTGACCTGCTGACGCTCCGCAACCGGCTGGTACGTGAGGGGGTCAACCACGGCGGCGCACTGTAGGGCCCCCGCCGGCAAGGTAAAAGCTTGGCCGCTGTCGCTCGGGAGCCCGAGCGCCGAGCTCGATTCAGCTGGTGGCGGCGAGGAACGGGCCGACGACCTCCAAGAACCCGAGGGTGTTGCCCGAGTGCACGTTGTGCCCGCAGTTCGGCACGGTCACCAGCTCGCCCTTGGGCAGCGCGTCGGTGAACCGCTGGGCCGCGTCGGGCTCGAACACGTCGGAGTCCCCTCCCCGCACGACCAGGGTCGGGCAGGGGATGACCTTCACGTCGTCGAGGGAGAGTCGGCCGACGCCCGTCACCGATCCCAGCTCGCGGTGGTCGACCTTGCTCACGTACTTGCCGTCGGCGCGCCGCAACATGTTGTATTTGACCGTCCGGGCGATGTGCTCGCGGGAACGAAACCGGTCGTACTTGACCACGTTGTCGAGAAACTCCTCGAGGTCGTCGAACTCGACGTTCTGGGTCACGAAGTTGTGGATGACCTTCGTGCCCTTCTCGCTCAGCTCCGGACCGACGTCGACGATCACGAGGGAGCGGGCCAGGTCCGGCTGCTTCAACGCGGCGGTCGTGGTGACCAGGCCGCCCATCGAATGACCCATGATGGTCGGCGACGACAGACCCTGGTCCTCCACGAAGGCCAGCGCGTCCAGCGCCCGGGTGTCGATCGAGTAGTCCTGGTCACGTGCCCACTCGGAGTCTCCGTGGCCCCGCTGGTCCAGCGCGTAGACATGGAACCGGTCGGCCAGGCTCAGGCTGACCAGGTCCCACGAGTGCGAGGACTGGTTGCCGCCGTGCAGCAGCAGCACCTCGGGCAGGCCGGGCTCGCCCCACTCGGAGAAGTGGAACCGCAGGCTCCTGACCACCGTGTGGCGCGAGACGTAGCGGACCGCTGCCGCGTGGGGGACGCCCAGGTCGCTGGCGCTCTGGAGCAGGCTCTCGAATTCCGGCGACTTCGACATGTCGTGAGGCGCCAGGGACTGGGCGAACTCGTTCAAGTACATCGTGGGCGAGTATAGGACGCAGGGGGTCCGGGCGCCCGAGCCGCGTGCGACACCGGTCGGTCCCGGCATACTGGGCACGTGGTGGACGGCGCCGAGCTCGACGCGATCCTCCACGACTGGCTGTCTTGCCGACCCCACGTGCACGGGATCGTGGCCCGGGTCGACCGGTGCGGCGGGGCGGCCGCGGGCTGCGCCGGGTTCGCCGACCCGCTCCGCTCCGCCCGGCTCACGACCGCCCACGCCATGCGGATCGCCTCCAACACCAAGACCTTCGTCGCCGCCACGGCGGTGAGCCTGGCCCACGGGGGCCTGTTCGATCTCGACCGACCGATCGAGGCGATGCTCCCCGGCCCGCTCACCGAGCTGTTGGCGGCCCGCTACGACCCGGGCGTGATCACCCCTCGCATGCTGCTCCGGCACACCAGCGGCATCACCGAGCACTGCGCCGCCGACGCCGCCGGGACCTCGGCCTACCTGCGAGCCGCTCGGACCCGCCCTTTGCATCGGTGGACGCCCACCGAGCAGATCCGCTTCTCGCTCGAGCACTTCGGTCCGGGCGGCGCCGCCGGGGCCGCCGTCCGCTACTCGGACACCGGCTATGTGGTGCTCGGGCAGCTGATCGAGCACCTGACCGGCCGGCCCCTACCGGCGGTGGTGCGCGAACGGTGCCGGTTGGACGCCCTGGGATTGGACCACACCTGGTGGGAGTCGCTCGAGCCCGGACCGCACCCCGAACCCCGACGCCTGCACGTCCGGCTCGGCGACGACGACTGGGAAGGGGTGGACTGCTCCTTCGACCTGTTCGGCGGCGGCGGCCTGGTCTCCACCGTGGGTGATCTCGCCACCTGGTGGCGGGCGCTGTTCGCCCGCCGGGTGCTGCCCGACGCCGCCCTCGCCGAGTTGCTGACGGTCCAGGGCCTCGGCGGACCGGGATGCGACGGCGACGGCGACGGCGACGGCGACGGCGGGACGCTCGGGGAGGCCGGCCTCGGGATCTTCCGCCGCCGGGTCGCCGGTCGCAGCTGGTGGACGCATCGCGGGCTGTGGGGCAGCCTGGTGCTCCACGACGCCGACGACGACTGCACGGTCACGATGTTCGACGCGCAGGCGGCCGAACCGGGCGAGGCGCTGGAAGAGCTCGGCGCGGCGCTGGCCGCAGCCTGAGGACAGGCCCTAGCGGACGGCCCCGACAGCATCCCAGGGCCCAGACCAAATATTAGTTTTTACATCCAGATTATGTGGTAACGTCACCTCGAGCCCGGTGGCCCGTCGACTCGGTTGTCCCCCCCGACCCGAGTCCGGGCACCGGGACTCCTCGCGTTCGGGGGCCCGCCCCACCCGACGTCCCTCGCCTTCGGGGCCCCACCCGACGTCCCAGGCGTTTCGGGGTCCCACCCGACGTCCCAGGCGTTCGGAACCGCCCTACAGTTTCGCCCGCGGGGCCCGACGTCTCGGCCCGGCGTGGCGACGCGACGGCGGACGCCGAGCGCGGACGAGCACGGAAGGAGCGGGGCCGATCACCGGGTGGCACCAGCTCTTCGCTCGAGCCGCCCGCCTCGGCGCGGCCGTAGCCGTTCCGGCCGTGGTCGCGTGGGTGGCCCATCCCGCCCCTGCCGGGGCGGCAGCACCGGCAGCACCGGCCGCACCTGGCGCGCCGGCCGCACCCGAGAGCACCCCGTACTACTTGGCCATCGGTGGCTCGGGCTCGGTCGGTCTCCAACCCACCCCGGGCCGAGTGAGCGGCGCGCCGACCCACGAAGGGTATGCCAACGACCTCGCCACCGACCTGGAGGCACGGTGGCCCGGGATCCAGCTGGTCGAGGTCGGCTGCCCGGGAGAGACGACGACCACCATGCTCGAC
Source organism: Acidimicrobiales bacterium (assembly GCA_036501425.1). Classification (GTDB taxonomy): domain Bacteria; phylum Actinomycetota; class Acidimicrobiia; order Acidimicrobiales; family RAAP-2; genus DATKRB01. Next base: position 34,250 of record DASYAI010000065.1, read on the forward strand.
GGCGGGGACCGCTGCTACCGGACACCGGATTCCCAACTCGGTGCGGCGGTGGACTTCCTCCGGACCCACCCGACGACCACGCTGGTCACCGTCGACCTCGGGTTCAACGATGTGCGGCCCTGCCTGGTCCAGCGGACCGTCGACGAGCCGTGCGTCGAGGAGGCCCTGGGCCACATCCGCCAGCAGCTGCCGGTCATCCTCTCGACCCTGCGGGGCGCCAGCACCCGGTCGGTGCACCTGGTCGGGATCGACCACTACGACCCCTACCTCGCCGACCGGCTGCTAGACCCCGGCGCCGAGCCGTTCGCCCAGCAGAGCCTGGGGGTGATCGACCGGCTCGACGACACCCTGCGCACGGTGTACGCGGGCTTCGGCGTACCGACGGCCGACGTGCCCGCCCGCTTCGACCAGGCCAGCACCCGGCCCGTGGCCTACGGAACCGCCGGCGAGGTCCCCGAGGACGTCGCCCGGATCTGCACCCTCACCTGGATGTGCCAGCCTCGGCCGCTCGGCCCCAACCCCCACCCCGATGCGGCGGGGTACCAGGCGATCGCCGACGCGGTGTCGAGCGCCCTCGACGGGCGCTGAGCGCGACCCGGTGCCGCGGGCTCAGGACCCGATCGGACCGGCGAGCGGGGGCGCCACGGCGGTCTCGCCCGGGGTCTCGGCCCGCCTGCGCCGGGCGGCCGCCGGGAGCCAGCTCGCCCACGGGACCCGGGCCCGGCCGGTGAGCGGCTTGGATAGCGCCGTTCGGGCCAGGACGCTGGTCAGCAGCACGCAGGCCCCGAAGACCAGGGCCACGGTGAGCACGCTCAGGATGGGCCACGGCACCACCGTGGTGACGTGGCCCCATCCGAGCCCGCCCAGCGCCAGGATGAAGACCATCTGGGCGAGGTACACCCCGTAGGAGTTGTCCGAGCCCGAACGGACCACGGCCCGCAGGGTGGCCGAGCGGCGCCGATCGACCAGCACCACGCCCAGGATGTAGATCGAAGCGATGGCCCCCACGTTGAACGGGATGACCACGGGTTGGAAGGGGTCCGAGCTCGATCCGAGCCAGCCGAGCACCCCGCGCGCCGCCAGGACGAACCAGACCTCGGCCACCACCGCGCCGGCCAGGGTGACCCCGAGCAGGAGCCGGACGTGGTCGCACAGCCAGCGATGCACCTCGTCGAGGTGGAGCGCCACCACCATGCCGGCGATGAGGTAGAACTCGTACGAGGTCAGCTCGCGCGTCGCCCAGAAGCCCCGCATCTGGGGCGGCAGCACGTTCCAGTGCATGAGCGAGACGAGGACGACCTGGGCCAGGGCGCTGACCGCGAGGATCCTGCCGTGCCGGGCCGTGCGCCGGAGGACCGCCAGGAGCACCGGGAACACCAGGTAGAACTCCATGATCACCAGCAGGTAATAGAGCTGGTAGTACCCGGTGCCCACCAGGTAGCCGAGGTGGCCGAGCTCGCCCCCCCACCCCCGACCGGCCCGGTAGGTGATCCCGAAGTAGATGGCGGTCCAGCACAGGTACGGGATCCCCACGGCGACGAAGCGGCGCCAGAAGAAGCGACCCAGGGCCGACGCGGCCAGGGCCCGGTAGCTGTAGGTGAGCATGCACGAGGAGACGAACAGGAACGCCTCGCGGGTCACGTGCAGCAGCATCAGCGAGCCGCCCACCGCGAGGCTCGCCCCGGGGGCGAACGCCAGCAGGGCATGGGTGGAGACGACCCCGACCTGCTTGAGCGGCCGCATGGCGTCGATGTGGTCCAACCGGCGGCGACCGCTCGGGGGAGCCGCGGTCCCCGGCGGGCCGGGCGGCGCGCCGGGCCCTCTCTCGGCCGGCGGGGCGGGCGGGCGCCCTGGCCCTCCCCTCGGCTCCGCCGACCCGGACCCGTCCCGACCGGCCGACGGCGTGGTGGCCGGACCGGCCACGGTGGTCACCGGGACACCTCCGAGCTGAACACCACCGGCTCGGCCCCGTCGACCAGTGCCCGGCGGCGGACCTTGCCCGTCGGCGTGGCGGGCAGCGAGACGAGCACGTGGATCGCCTCCGGCCGGCGTGCCCGGGCGAAGCGGGATCGGAGGCTCTCGGCCAGGCGCTCGACGTCCCGGGCCGCCTTGGGCGCGTCGGGGGGGCCGGTGACCCCGTGGAGCACCACGTAGGCCACCGGCACCTGGCCCAGCTCGGCATCGGGCCGCCCGACCACCGCGGCGGACCGCACCGCGGGATCCTCCAGCAACAGCTCCTCGGCCTCGCGGGGCGCGATCTTCTCCCCGCCCCGGTTGATCACGTCGCCGTGGCGCCCGACCAAAAAGAGGTACCCGTCGTCGTCGAGGTAGCCGACGTCGCCGGTCGAGAGCCACCCGCCGTCCGGGCCCGGCGCGCCGTCGGGGTCACTGCCAGCGCGGCGATGTCCGGCTCGCCCGGACCGGGGCTCCGGATCGCCCGGCTCGGCGCGCACCGAGGCGCCCCGGATCTCGACCATCCCCGCGCCGGGGTGCCGGACCCGTACCTCGTCGGGCACCGCCCGGTGGTCGGGCACCACCCGCAGGTCGATGCCCACCGGCAGGCCCACCGATCCGGGCTTGCGGACCCCGTCGAGCGGGTTGGCGGTGATCTGGCTGGCCGCTTCGGTCATGCCGTAGGTCTCCACCACTCGCAGGCCGGTCGCCGCCTCGAAGCGGGCCAGCGTCCCCGGGGCCAGCGGAGCCGACGCCGAGCGGACGAAGCGGATCCCCGCGGGCACCCGCTCGTCGGGGCCCAGGGGCGCCAGACGGGCGATGATCGCCGGAACGGCGTTGATCCAGGTGATCCGCCGACGCTCCATCAGCGACCAGAAGCCGGTGCGGTGGAACCGATCGTCGAGCACGACCCCGGCCCCCGCCACCAACGCAGCGAGCAACCCGACCACCTCGGCGTTCACGTGGAAGAGGGGCAGCGGGTTGAACCCCCGGTCCGCCGGCGACAACCGGTGGTGGACGGCCACCGAGGCCGCAGTGTGCACCAGCTGCGCCTCGCCGAGCGGGACCACCTTCGGATCGCCCGTGGTGCCCGAGGAGGTCAGCACGACCCCGCCGGCGCCGCCACCCGCCCCGTCACCGACCGGGACGGGGCGCCCGGGGCCTTGGGCGGCCCGGGGGGCCACGTCGTCCGAGCTCGATCGGGGGGCGAACCCCCGGCCCGGAACGAAACTGTGCCGATCGAGCTCGACCCACCGCCCCCCGAGACCCGCCGGGCGCGGGCGGTCGGCCACCACCAGGTCGGGGGCGAGCCGGCCGACCCCGACGGCCACTGCGTCGGGGGGTGCGACGGGGTCGAGGGGCGCCACCCAACGTCCGGCCGCCAGCAGGCTCACGAACGCCACCGCGAACTCGAGCGGATCACCCAGCAAGAGCCCGACCCGCGCCCCGCCGGCCACCCCGGAACCCCGCAGCCAGCCGGCCCACGCCTCGACCGCGACCTGCAGGTCGACGAAGCGGAGCCCGGCGTCGCGTCGGGCGTGCTCGAGGTAGGAACACCGCCCCGAGGCCGACGCCGCCCGAGTGCGCACCAGCTCCCCGATGCCGCCCAGCGGAGGCCCATCCACGTCGAGGGCCGCGGTGCTCGAGCTCGCCGGCACCTCAGTACATCATCCGGGGATCGGCGTAGTGCTTGAACTCGACCAAGTTGTCCGCCGGATCGCGCAGCACGAAGGTCCGGTGGGCCTCGACCAGCCCCTCGAAGCGGGTGACGACGTCGCGGAAGAACGGCAGCTCGCGTCGCCGGCACAGCTCGTGCAACGCGTCGAAGTCCTCGGAGCGCCGGAAGGTGACCCCGAAGTGACGGGGGTAGAGGTCCAGGGGCTCGGCCGGGGCCGCCGGGCGGTCGACGAGATGGCAGACCAGCTGGTCACCGAAGAAGTCGAGCGTGATCCGGTCGTCGTAGCGGCGGGCGAGCTTGCACCCGAGGCGCCGGACGTAGAAGTCCTCGGTGGCGCCGAGGTCGTGGGCCGGGACCGCCAGATGGAAGACGTCGCGGGGCTCCCTCACGCCGCCTCAGCGCACCGCGCCGGGATCGAAGCACACCAAGGTGTCGCCGCGCAGCCCGAGGCGCAGCGTCTCGAGCCCGAGCAGCCCGGTGGCCGGCACGTTGCCCAGGTTCACGTCGGGTCCCACTCGCCGGACGAAGTACGCCTGCAGGCTGGTCGTCGGGGCTTCGAACAGCAGCGTGTCGATCGGAACGTCGCAGGAGAGCAGCTCTTCGACGAGCCCGTAGCGCAGCTCGCCGTCCGGCCGGCAGATGCCCGACCGCCCGCTCTCGCGCGACTCGAGGGTCACCAGCCTCGATCCGGCCTCGAGGTCTTCGTGGATGCACTCGATCCACCGGCTGGGAGGCATGTTCTCCGACCGCCCCGGGTCTTTGAAACCGACCTCGGAGATCACCAGGAACTCGGCCGCCAGCTTGCGGACGTAGCCCGCCTTCTCGGTGTTGGACAGGTCGATGGTGCCGTTGGAGACCTCCACGTACCGGCACTCGTTGCGGTGCAGCAGCTGGCGGTACTCGTCGAAGCGGTCCTGATGGAGGTACTTCTCGAACAGGGTGCCGCCGAAGTAGAAGTCGATCCCCGCGGCCCGCAGGACCTCGAGCTTGGCCTCGAGGTCGTTGGCGACCACCGCCGTGCCCCAGCCGAACTTCACGAAGTCGAGGTACTCCCCCCCGCTCTCCACCAGGTCGCCGAAGTACCCCAGCGGCAAGCCGGTGTCGACCATCATCGTGATCCCCGACGACCTCGGCTTCGCAGCTCGACCGGGCAGGCACAGCGTGGTGTCGTTCATCAGGATCCTCCTTGGTTGCCCGGTCCCGAGCCGAGGAGCGCGAGCGGCGCGCCCGGCGCTACGAGAGCCAGAGGGAAGCGGCGGATGCTGCAGTTGGGGACCGGGTCCCACAGCCGGCGGTCCAGCGCCGAGCCGCCCAGGTGTGCGGCGAGGGCGCGGATGCTGCCACCGTGGGCGACGATCACCACGTCGCCGGCGGCTCGGGTGTCGCCAGTGCCATCTCCGAGCTCGGGAAGCTGCCCGAGCCACCCGGCGAACTCCCCCAGGCGCCACGACAGGTCCCGGAGCGACTCACCCCCCGGCGCCCGGGCGTCGACGTCGACCACCCGACCCGACACGATGCCCGACATCTCGGGACGCAGGCCGCTCGACGCGGTGCCCTCGAGCGCGCCGAAACATCGCTCGCGCAGGCGGGGGTCGGTGCGCACCGTCAGGCCGAGGGCGACCCCGATCGCCGCCGCGGTCTGCCGGGCGCGCCGCAGGTCGCTGCTCAGCACTGCGGTCACGGGGTGCTGGGCGAGCCAGAGGCCCACCCGACGGGCGTCACGCCGGCCGAGCTCGGTCAGGACGGGGATATCCGAGTGGCCCTGGACCAGGCCGTCGGCATTCCAGGTGCTCTCCGCGTGGCGCACCAGCCACACGCTGCGCGACGCCGTACCCGAGGCGACCATTGGGGCAGTCTGCCCGGCCCGTCTTGGAGGGAACTGGGACTGGCCTGAACGAAGGCTGAAGTTGCCGAGCCACCGGGACGGGGCTCGGCACGACGGCGCGCCGGCACTGTAGCCCAACAATCTTCCCGCCTGCGCCCCCGATCGAGCCTGCTCGCGGCGCCTCGAGCGGGCTACCGTCGGAACCTCGACGGCCCACGGGCGCCAGTGCGACGGTGCGACCGGGCGGCCGGGCGGCCGGGGCGGCCGAGCCAGGCGGCGACCGGACCACGGGGCCACCGGGCGGCCGATGGGGTCACGAAGCAGCAGGAGGAGGAGCCATGGACCTGGGCGTGCGCGACAAGCCCTACCTGATCGTGGGGGGCAGCCGAGGAATGGGGCTGGCGACCGCCAAGGTCCTGGCCGCCGAAGGCGCCGTCGTCGGGGTGGCCGCCCGCGACGCCGAGCGAGTCGAGGGGGTGGCCCGCTCGCTGTCGGCGGAACACGGCGCGTCGGTGCGCGCCTTCGCCCTCGACGCCAACGACGAGACCGCGGTGCACGACGTGATCGACCGGGCGGTCGGCGCGCTGGGCGGGCTGGCCGGGGTGTGCGTCACCGCCTCGGGCACCACCGAGCAAGCCACCACCGGCGACGCCGGGTGGGCGGCGATGGGTCAGGCGGTCCTGCTCGCGACCGTGCACGTGGTCGAGGCATCGCTGCCGCACCTCGTGTCGGGGGGCGGCGGCACCGTGGTGACCACCTCCGCGTACTCGGTGCGCGATCCCCATGGCGTGCGGCTGGCGTACACCAGCTTCAAGGCGGCGGTGGCCACCTACACCAAGTGCATCGCCAAGGACTACGGAGCCCAGGGCATCCGCGCCAACTGCGTCGCCCCCGGGGCCATCGAGACCGAGGGCATGCACGCCATGCGGGGGCAGATCGCCGCCCAGCGGGGCATCCCCTTCGAGGAGGCCATCGAGCGGGTGATGGTCGACGAGTGGCACATGGAGGTCGCCCTCCGCCGCCCGGGCCAACCCCACGAGGTCGGTGACCTGATGGCCTTCCTGCTCTCGCCGCGCGCCGGCTACGTGACCGGGGCCCACATCAACATCGACGGCGGCACCAACTTCTAGCCCGCCCGGGCCTCCCGACGGGCGTCAGGCAACGGCGCCCGAGGCGCGCAGCTTGGCGATGGCCTCCTCGTCGAAGCCGATCTCACGCAACACCTCGTCGGTGTGGGCGGCGAAGTCGGGCGCCGGCGGCGGGTCCCCGGCATCCTCGTCGAAGAGGATCGGGGGCACCGGGATCTTCAGCCCGCCGTCGGGGTAGTCGACGTGACGCAGGAAGCCGTTGGCGACCACCTGCGGGTCGTCGTAGAGCTCGCGGGGCGTCTGGACCGGCGACCATGCCCCCTTGGCGCTCACGAGGACCTGCTTCCACTCCTCGAGGGTCTTGGAGGCGAAGATCTCGTCGAGGATGGCGGTCGCCGCGGGGCCGTTCGCCATGCGGTCGGGCGCGTGGGCGAACCGGGGATCGGTGGCCAGGTCGGGCCGCTGGAGGTGCTCGCACAGGTCAACCCAGTCGCGGTCGGCGTCGCCGAGGAACAGCAGGTTGAGGAACCGGTGGTCCTTGGTCTGGTACGTGTTCATGTTGGGCGGCGCCAGCGCGTGGGTGGCGGGGGGCGTGGCCGGGGCGAAGGTTCGCTCGGGGGCGCCGGGGAACTGGCTCGGGATGATGGCGGGGCCGTTGAACCACACCGCCGTGCCGAGCAGCGAGCCGTCGACCACTGGCGTCTCACCCGTGCGCTCCCGCTGGAGCAGCGCCGCACACACCCCGCCGGCCAGCGTCATCCCCGACATCCCGTCCCCGTGGCCCACCATGCCGGTGGGCCAGGTGGCGCCCGAGACGTCCATGGTGGACTGGGCGAGGGAGCCCCGGCACCACCACGTGATGCCGTCGTAGCCCGGGCGCTCGGCCTCGGGACCCTGGGGACCCTGCCCGCTGCCCCGGGCGTAGATGATCCGGGGGTTGACCGCCCGGATGTCGTCCACGTCGATCTTCAGCTTGCGCCGGGTGGCCGGCAGGTAGCTGGTCAAGAACACGTCGGCCTCGGCGACGAGCCGGTAGATCACCTCGCGGCCCTCGTCGCTCGCCAGGTCCACCGCGATGGACCGCTTGCCCCGGCTGTAGTGCTTGAAGTACCAGCTCGCCCCACCCGGCTCGAGCGTGCCGCCGAGCAGGCGCATCGGATCGGGCGCGGCGGGGCTCTCGATCTTCACCACCTCGGCGCCCCAGTGGGCCAGCACGCCGCCCGCCGAGGGCACGAACGCCCACGCGGTGACGTCGACGACCTTGATCCCCTCGAGCACGTTCATTTCCGCTCTCCCCTGCGCTCCCCCCGGCCGAAGGGCCGGTCCGAAGGAGCGAGTCTGGCATACAGTCGCCTGGGCGATCACGCCCGCACGACCGTTCGGGAGAGGGAGCCGCGGTGGGTGGCAGCTGGTCATTCGAGATCGTCGAGAGCGCCTCGGCCACGCCCGAGCGGGTGTACGCCGTCCTCACCGACGTCGCGGGGTGGGCCCGGTGGGCACCCGGGGTGAAGGAGGCGGTGCTGGAGCAGCTCGGCGAGCCACCTCCGGCCGGTCCGGGGGCGGTCCGCAAGCTCGGCCGGGCGGGCTTCTACATCCGCGAGAAGATCCTCGACGCGCAGCCCCCGCGGCTCCAGTCCTACACCCTGGTGTCGGGCCTGCCGGTCCGGGACTACCGGGGCACCGTCGAGCTCCACCCCGACGGCGAGGCCACCCGCATCGAATGGCGGGCCACCTTCGGGGTGAAGATCCCCGGTAGCGGGCCGGTCCTGCGCCGCGTGCTCGTCTCGACCATCGGCAAGACCGCCGCCGCGCTCGCTCGGGAGGCCGAGCGCGGCCTGCCGGCGTGACCGAGCCGCCGCCGGTCGCCGCGTGCCCGGCGGCGGCGGATATCGTCGCCCCATGACTGCCGCTGACGTAGAGACCGAGATCGAGGGGCGGGTCGAGCAGCTGCTGGCCGCACATCCCCCGGCGGCCACCGACATGACCGCCTTCCTCGGCGCCCAGTTCGACGCCGGCCTGGCCTGGGTCCACTTCCCCGAAGGCAAGGGGGGCACCGGCGCCCCGATCGCCCTCCAGCAGGTGGTGGACCGTCGCCTGGCCGAGGCGGGCGCGCCGAACGGTCGCATGCTCAACACGACCGCGTACGGCCAGGGCGCCGCCACGATCCTCGCCTACGGCAGCGACGCCCAGCACCGCCGGTACCTCCGACGGATCTTCACCTGCGAGGACATCTGGTGCCAGCTGTTCAGCGAGCCGGGCGCCGGGTCGGACCTGGCCGGGCTCTCGACGCGGGCCGAGCGCGACGGCGAGCAGTGGATCGTGAACGGCCAGAAGGTGTGGACCACCCGGGGCCACCTGGCCGCCTACGGGCTGTTGCTCGCCCGCACCGATCCCCACCTGCCCAAGCACGCCGGGCTCACCTACTTCGTGCTGGCCATGCACCAGCCAGGGGTCGAGGTGCGGCCCCTGCGCCAGATGGACGGCGGCGCCAGCTTCAACGAGGTGTTCCTCACCAACGCGGTCGTCGCCGACGACGAGCGGCTGGGCGAGGTCGGTGCCGGATGGGCGGTGTCCACCACCACGCTGATGAACGAGCGGTACAACTTCGGCTCGCCGGCCGCACGGGGCTCGGGCCCGATCGCCGGCGCGATCGGCACCTGGCAGACCCGAGCGACGGAGCCGGGGCTGCCCGCCGCCCACAAGGACCGCCTGGCCCGACTGTGGGCCGAGGCCGAGATCCAGCGGCTGACCTCCCTTCGGGCCACCGAGGCCCGGGCGGCGGGCCAGGCGGGCGCGGAGGGGTCGATCGGCAAGCTCGCCGGGTCCGAGCTCGGGCAACGGATCGCCGCCCTGCGGGTCGACCTGCTGGGTGCCGAGGGCATGCTGATCGACGGCTACGAGGGAGGTGCCGACCGGGCGTCGGCCCCGCCCCAGCGGGCCCTGGTGAGCAGCCCGTCGGGCACCATCGCCGGGGGCACCTCCAACATCCAGCGCAACATCATCGGTGAGCGGGTGCTCGGGCTGCCCCGCGAGCCCGACCCCAGCCGGGCCGTGCCGTGGTCCGAGGTGCCCCGGAACTGACCGACACCGCCCGGGCCCGGCGACTCCCGCCAGGTCCGGGCCCGCCAGTCCGGGCCCGCAACGTCCAGCCCGCCAGTCCGGCCGCAACGTCCAGCCCGCGCCTGTCCCGGGTTGGACGAACCCTCCTGACCGGTCCCCCGACGTGGGCCCCAACAGGTCGGGCCTCCGAAGGAGCGGGAGGGGGTACGTTGCCTGATTGGAAACGAACATCAACTCCAGGTCCATTGTGTCATCGATCGGCAAATCGTTGAATGGACCGGTGACCGCTGCGCAGGACCGGTCCGAGGCTCCGGGCGCCTACGAGGGGGTGGCGGTCGAGGTCCGCGTCCGTCGGCTCGGGGCCGGCTACTCCCCCCGGCGCGGGGGGATCGACCCGAACCACGTAGAGCTCCTGAAGGAGACCGGCGGCAACTGGCCGCCCCTGCTCGTCCAGCGGTCGAGCATGCGGGTCATCGACGGGGCCCACCGGCTCGCGGCGGCCAAGGCCCTCGGCCGGCAGACGGTCCAGGTCGTCCTGTTCGACGGCGACGACGACGAGGCCCGGGTCGAGGCGATCCGGGCGAACCGCGAGCACGGCCTCCCGCTGAGCGCTCCGGACCGCAAGGCGGCGGCGGCCGACCTCCTGTCCCGCCAGCCGCAGTGGTCCGACGGGCGGATCGCCGCCATCTGCTCCCTGTCGCCAAAGACGGTGGCCGCCCTGCGCCGGGACCGCCCCCAGCCGGCGCCCGAGGCGGCGGCCGAAGCCGTGGACCCGGCCGTCCGGGTGGGACGGGACGGCAAGCGACGGCCGGTCAGCTCGAGCGACGTCCGGGCCCGCATCGAGGCCGCGCTCGTGGCCACACCGGACGCGTCGTTGCGGGTGATCGCCGCCCGGGTGCACGCCTCACCCGAGACCGTGCGCCGGGTCCGCCGGACCATCTTCGACGGGGAGGGGGTCGCACCGGCCGGGCCGCCCACCTCCTCTCCCCTGCCGACCATCGACCCCGAGGTGGTGGGCAGCCCCCGGGGCCATGCCCGATGGAGCCGCGACTCGGCGTGCTCCTCGACCCCCGAGGGCGCGCGGTTCGCCGCCTGGTTCGACGGTCTCGACGTCGACGAGTCGGCCCTGTGGGAGCACAGCGCCTCCATCCCGACCAGCCGGCTCTACGAGGTCATCGACGAGACGCACCGGCGGGCCCGCTTCTGGGCGGCGTTCGCCGACCGCCTCGAGCGGCGCCTTCGCCGCGAGCCTTCCAGCTGAGGACGCGCCCGGAGCGCTACTCGACCCGCTCGAGCCACACCACCGGGATCTGGCGGTGGTTGGCGGCCCGGTCCTGGTAGCTGTAGAGCCCGGTGATGACCTCGCTCATGCGCCCGAACAAGACATCACGCTCGGGACCGTTCGGGACGATGGTGGCGCGGGCCCGGTAGGTCGAGCCCCGGTACTCGACCGTGAGCTCGGGATTGGCGACGAGGTTGCGGAACCACTGCGGATGCTTGCGCATCCCCCCCATCGAGCCGGCCACCACCAGCCGGTCTCCGTCCTCCTGCACGCACACCGGCGTGGTGTGGCTCCGGCCGGTCTTGGCTCCCGTCGTCGTGATCAGTACCAGGGACTCCATCCCCTCGCCCGTACCCCCCGAGGCGCGGTAGCGGGCGATGACGTCCTGGTTGGTCTGGCGGATGTCGGGAGGAGATGCGGCGTCGGTCATCGAGCCATCAAACCACACCGTCGCGAACCCGCCCCACCCTGCCGGGCGAGGTCCGATCCGGTCCCCGTCAACGACCCGGGTCCCGCGGCAGGCCGAGGATGCGCTCGCCGATGGCGTTGCGGGACATCTCCGAGGTGCCGCCGCCGATCGTGTAGGCGCGGGTGAAGAGGAACTGGTAGCCCCAGAACTCGAGGTCGCCGTCGACGGCCGCGCCGTCGGGACCCAGGATGCGCATGGCCACCTCGGTCAACCGCTGGTCGAGCTCGTTGCCGAGCAGCTTGGTCACGTTGCCCTCGGGCCCGGGCTCGCCGCCGATCACCGAGCGGATGGACCGGCGCAGGTCGAGCATGGAGAGCGCGTGGTGCTCGGCCACGACCGACCCGACGTCCTGGCGGATGGCCGATCCCGCCGGGACCCGTTCGGCGGTGAGCGTGAGCAGCCGGTCGGGGCTCACGTGGGTGATGGTGCTCCCGATGACCAGGCGCTCGTTGCCCATGGTCGCCCGGGCCACCGACCAGCCCCGATCCACGTCGCCGATCACGTCGCTGTCGGGGACGAACACGTCGGTCAGGAAGACCTCGTTGAAATGGGCGTCCCCGGTGATCTGGCGCAGCGGCCGCACCTCGACCCCCGGCGCCTTCATGTCGATCATCATCACGGTCAGCCCGGCGTGCTTGGACGCGGCCGGGTTGGTGCGGACGAGGGCGTACCCCCAGTCGGCGGTGTGGGCGCCCGAGGTCCACACCTTCTGGCCGTTGACGATCCATCCCTCGTCGCCCCGCTCGGCCCGGGTCTTGAGCGACGCCAGGTCGGACCCGGCGTCGGGCTCCGAGAAGAGCTGGCAGATCGAGATCGACCCGTCGAGCGCCGGCCGGACCCACCGCCGCTGCTGGTCGGCCGTGCCGACGGTCGTCAGGGTCAAGGCCACCCAACCGCCGCCGGCCTGGCGGGGTATGCCGGCGAGCTCCTCGTCGATGACGAACTGCTCGGCCGGCGTGGCTCCCCGGCCCCAGGGAGCCGGCCAGTGGGGCAGCAGGTAGCCCGAGTCGAGCAACGCCCCCCGGCGGTCCTGCTCGTCGAGCGTCTCGTAGCGGGCCCGGAACTCGCGCACCTCGGCCCGCAGCGCTTCGGCCCCGGCGGGGGGCTCCACCCGGACCTCGGGGCGGGCGCCGGCCAGCGCCAGCTCGACGACGTCCTCCCGCGCCTCCTCCACCGGGCCGAACAGGGTCACCAGGCTCGCCGCCCGGCGCAAGTAGAGGTGGACGTCGTGCGCCCACGTGAAGCCGATGCCGGCATGGACCTGCAGGTTGGTCCGGGCGCAGAAGAGGTAGGCCGGCAGCGCCACCGCCACCGCCACCCGACCGGGCAGCGGGCCGCCCGCCTCCGGCGACGCCAGGGCCTGGTCGGCTGCCCGCAGGGCGTCCCACGCCGCTGCCGCTGCCATCTCGGACTGGGCGAGCATGTTGGCGCAGTGGTGCTTGACCGCCTGAAACTGCCCGATGGGCCGGTCGAAGGCGATACGGGCCTTGGCATAGGCGGTGGCCATGTCGGTGCAGGCCGCCGCCCCGCCGGCCGCCTCGGCCGCGGCGAGGGCCCGCCCGAGCTGCATCGCCCACCCCCGGGCGCCCGGCACGATCTGGCCGTCGTCCACCGTCCAGCCTTCCAGCGCCACCCGGGCCACCCGCCGTCCCCGGTCCAGGCTCGAGGTGTCGGTGACCGTCACCCCGGGCGTGCCCCGGTCGACCAGGGCCAGATCGTCACCCACCCCGATCAGGAGGAGCTGGGCGACCGAGCCACTGAGCACGACGCCGGCGTCGCCCCGGAGCGCGTTGCCGTCCCGCCGCACGTCGCCGCCCACCGCCAGGCCCGCCACGATCGAGCCGTCGAGCAACCCCGGAAGGTACGCGGCCTGCTGCGCCGGGGTGCCCCGAGCCGCCAGGACGCCCGAGGCGACCACCGTCGGCAGGAACGGGCCGGGGGCGGCACCCCGGGCCAGCTGCTCGAGCACGATGCCCACCTCGGTGAGGCCGTAGCCCGAGCCCCCGAGCGCCTCGGGCACGTGCAGCCCCAGCCAACCCAGGTCGGCCGCCTCCTTCCAGAAGGTCGGCACGGCGTCGTGGTCGGCGTCGAGGGCCTCGCGGGCGGCGCCGAGGACCTCGCGGCTCTCCACGAAGTCCCGGACCACGTTGGCCAGCTCCTGGTGCTCTTCGATGATGGCGATTCCCATTGGCCGAGTCTGACACGCGTCCTTGCGCGGCGCCCTGCGGGACGAGCGCAGCCGGCGCGGGCGCCGGAGGGCCAGGGGCGCGGGCGCCGGAGGGCCAGGGGCGCGGGCGCCGGAGGGCCAGGGGCACGGGCGCCCAAGGACAGGGCGCGAGTGCCCGAGGCGCCTCGGACTCCGCGGGGGTCAAGTGGGTAAGGTCTCGTTCACGCTCAGCCTCGATAGGGGCGGCGGAGCGAGAGAGGGGGAGACATCTCGAAACCCGTCCCCGAACCCGACGCGGTCACCCGGGCCTACTGGGAAGGCGCCCGCGAGGGCCGGCTCACCGTTCTGGGCTGCGCATCGTGTGGCTTCCTGCTCCATCCACCCGACGTCGCCTGCCCGCGCTGCCTCTCCACCGATCTGGTGCCGAGGGCCCTGAGCGGTCGCGGTGTGGTCTACGCCTTCACCGTCGCCCGCCAGGCCTTCGACGTCGCCTTCATCGAGGAGCTCCCCTACGCCGTCGCCCTGGTGGAGCTGGAGGAGCAACCCGGCCTCCGGGTCATGGCCAACATCGTCGAGATCGAGCCCGAGGAGGTCGTGGGCGGCATGCCGGTGGAGGTCACGTTCGAAAAGCGCGGTGACTGGCAGCTGCCCCAGTTCCGTCCCACACGAAGTGAGGTCCGATGAGCACGCTCAGCCGTCCGGTCGCCGTGGTCGGCGTCGGGTACTCCCCCATCAGCCGATCGGGAGAGCACAACATCCGCGATCTCACGCTGACCGCCTGCCGCGGCGCGCTCGACGATGCCGGCCTGGTCCCCGAGGACATCGACGCCATCATCGAGTACTCGTTCGGCGGGGTCGGCGACTCACCCAACGCCGTCGCCGCGCAACGGCTGCTCGGCATCAAGAACCTCAACGTCTTCAACGACATCATGGGCTCGGGGCCGTCGGGGCTGGCGAGCGCGATGGACGCCGTGATGGCCATCGCCTCGGGCGCGTGCACCACCGCGCTGGTCTACCGGTGCATCACCCGCGAGGCGGGGCACACCGGCGCCCTGCGGACGGGCCCGCCGGTCGCCTCGGGACCAGCACAGTTCTCGGCGCCCTACGGGTTCGGGGGTGGCCTCATCCAGGGCATGGGCATGCGCAAGCAACGCCGCATCTCCGAGCTCGGCGGGTCGGCCGAGGACTACGGGCGCATCGCGCTCAACGCGCGCCAGTGGGGCTCGCGCAACGAGCGGGCCGTGCTCCGCCAGGTCCTGTCGATGGACGACTACCTGTCGTCGCGCCCGATCGCCGACCCCCTGGTCCTGCTGGACTGTGACTACCCGATCAACGGGGCCTGCGCGGCGATCCTCACCACGGCGGAGCGGGCGGCCGACCTGGCCCAGCCGGCGGTGCTGGTCGACGCGCTCGCCTACGGGACCGGCAGCAATCCCGACTGGGTGTACTCGGACGACTTCTTGTTCGGCGGCACCCGCGACTGCGCCGAGCGGCTCTGGTCCCAGTCGTCGGTCGGACCCGGTGACGTGGACGTGGCCGAGATCTACGACGGCTTCACCCACATCACCATTTCGTGGATCGAAGCGCTCGGCCTGTGCGGCATCGGCGAGTTCGGCGAGTGGGTCCAGGGCGGGGCCCGCATCGGACCCGGCGGCTCCCTGCCCCTCAACACCCACGGCGGGCAGCTGAGCGAGGGCCGGATGCACGGCTTGGGCTTCCTGACCGAGGCCGTGCTGCAGCTGCGGGGTCAGTGCGGCGACCGCCAGGTCCCCGATGCCCGGGTGTCGGTCGTCGCCAACGCCCACGGGCCGCAGTGCGGGGCCATGGTCCTCATCCGGGACTGAGGACGCGACCTGACCCGGTCACCGGAGGGGCGAACCCCATCGGGACCGGGTCAGCGTCGGGGCCGGCGAGCGGCCCGAGGGTCGGGTCGCTCAGGACCGGGGGAAGTTGAACAGCGTGCGGGCGTTGGTCTCGGCGA
>DASYAI010000066.1:0-22122 GCA_036501425.1 Acidimicrobiales bacterium
TGTCGCCGCCGACTTCCCACGGGGCGGCCGGCACCTCGGTGCCGACCACCGCTCCGAGCTCGCTCCCGTCCACCTCGCCGTCGACCGCCGCGCCTTCGACCACCCCGTCGACGACCGCGCCAACCGGTACCGCCATCGGCGCCGCCAGCAAGGTGCCGATCGGCGGCGCGGCGAGCTTTACCGATCCCGCCACGGGTGACCCGGCCCTGGTGCTGCAGCTGACGGCCGGTCATTTCGTCGCCTACGACGCCGTGTGCCCCCACGCCGGCTGCACCGTGGGGTACTCGACGGCCGCCCGGTTGCTCGTCTGCCCGTGCCACGGCTCGGAGTTCGACCCGACCGACGGTCACGTCGAGGTGGGTCCGGCCAGCCGGGGGCTCGGCCACATCGGGGTGACCCGGGGGTCCGACGGCCAGCTCTACGTGACCGGCTGACCGGCGGCGTACCGGGCGTGCCGGGCGGCGACCGCCTCGAGGAACGCCTGACCGGCCGGGCTGGCCACCAGCATCTCGGCCTGACGCTCGGGTCGGCGCAGCATCCACGAGTGGCCTCCGGGAACCTGGTGCATCGCCGCCCCGGTGGCCGCTGCGAACTCCTCCGCCGCCCGGCGGCCTACCACCCGGTCGCCGCGGCCCCAGACGCCCAGCATCGGTATCCCGGCCTGGCGCAGATCGCCCAGCTC
Source organism: Acidimicrobiales bacterium (assembly GCA_036501425.1). GTDB lineage: Bacteria > Actinomycetota > Acidimicrobiia > Acidimicrobiales > RAAP-2 > DATKRB01. Next base: position 683 of record DASYAI010000066.1, read on the forward strand.
GGGACGGAGGTCGAGGGTCAGCATGGCGGCCCCCGCCGCCAGGGTGCCCGGCGCCGCCAGGGCGGCGCGCCACCGGCCCGGCAGCACCGACCGCAACCCCGCGGGTCGGCGGGTGACCAGGGAGGGTGCCTCGAGGGCGGCCGCGATGCCCAGGTCGACCAGCAGCGCCAGGTCGGGCCCCAGGAACGGTACGGAGACCGCCAGGGGGCTCCTTCGCTGCTTCCACCCCGGGGTGGTCACTCCGTCCCGGCAGATCAGGCCGAGGACCTGGGCGCGCCGGGCGTGGGCCAGCGCCACGGCGACCGCCGCGCCCATCGAATGGCCGAGCACCACGATCGGGCCGGCCCCGGCGTGGTCGAGGGCCCACCCCACCCGCTCGGCCAGCTCGGCCAGGACCGGGCGGCCAGCCCGGGCCGGATCGCTACGGCCGAATCCCGGCAGGTCCGGGGTCAGCACCCGCCAGCCGAGCGTGCGGGCCAGGTGGAGGCTCTCGGGCCGGTAGGTGGTGCCGTCGGCCAGGTTGCCGTGGAGGTTCAGGGCCCAGGGGGCGGGCGTGGCGGTCGGGGACACCTCGTCTTCGAGCTCGGTGACCCAGTAGCGGATCCGCCGGCCCTGGGCTCCGGCGGTTGCCGAACGGACCCGAACCGACGGTCGCACCGGGCCGCCGGTTGCGCCCTCAGCCATCGGCGTCGGGGCGCCCCGGCCGGGCGCGCAACCGCACCCCCTCGACCGCCAGCAGCTGGGTCTTGATCACCGGGCCGCCGCCGAAGCCGCCGAGGTCCCCGTTCGCCGCGATGACCCGGTGGCAGGGCACGATGACGGCGATGGGGTTGGCGCCGTTGGCCTGTCCGACCGCCCGGCTGGCCTGGGGGCGGCCCACCATGGCGGCGACCTCGGCGTAGGACGCGGTGGCCCCGTAGGGGATGGCCCTCAGCGCCTCCCAGACCGCGAGCTGGAACGGCGTTCCCGCCGGCAGCAGGGGGAGGTCGAACTGGCGGCGCGTGCCCCCGAAGTACTCGCCGAGCTGCCGGGCCGCCTCGATCAGGATCGTGGGGACGGGGGCGTCGCCGGCGATCCCGACCCCGGTTGGACCGGTCGGACCGGTCGGACCGGTCGGACCAACTGGAGCAGTCGGACCGGCGCTGCCCCGCCCCAAGCTGCCGAGGCCCGTGGCGGCCCCGGCGGCGGGCCGCCTGCCGGCGCGTCGGACCGGCAGGCGCAACCCGGTGATGGCGCCGAGCTCGCTCTCGAGGACCACGGTCCCGATGGGCGTCTCGACCTCGAGCGTGGCCGCCGCCCCCGCGGCCGGCCCGGGAATCGCCGCCCCCGCAGCGGGCGCCCTCATGCGGCGCTCCCGGCACCCGTCTCGAGCGCCCAGAGGTGGGCCACGGCGTAGGACCGCCAGGGGCGCCAGGCCTCGGCCACCAGCCCGATCGAGCGGGGCTCGTCGCTGGCGCCCAACCCCCGCATCGCCCGACGCACCCCGAGGTCGGTGGGCAGGAAGGCGTCGGGGTCCCCCAGGGCGCGCATCGTCACGTAGGCGGCCGTCCAGGGCCCGATGCCGTCGATGGCCGCCAGCTGGGACTGCAGCTCGGTCGGGGCGACGGCCGGGTCGATGCGCAGGCGGCCCGACTCGAGCTCGGTGCACAGGGCGAGCAGGGCCCGGCCCCGGACCCGGGGCATCGGGAGCCGGTCGGCGCCCAGGGACAGCAGCTCGTCGGGCGAAGGGAAGAGGTGGGTGGGCATCGCGGCCGCGCCTGGCGATGGGGGGCCGCCGAGGTCGAGCCGACGGCCGCCCAGCACCACCAGCCGCCCCGCGGCGGCCCGGGCGGCCGCGACCGACACCTGCTGGCCGATCACGGCCCGGACCGCCAGCTCGGGACCATCGACCGCCCGGGCGACCCGCCGGCCCGGGCTGCGCACCACCAGCGGTCCGATGAGCGGGTCCGGACCGAGCGCGTCGGCGACGGCGACCGGGTCGGCGTCGAGGTCGAGGAGCCGGCGGCAACGGGTGACCGCCGCGGCCAGGTCGCGCAGATCCGCCAGCCAGAACCGGGCGTCCACTTCGTCGGGGCCCGCCGCGAGCTCGGCCACGGCGTCGCCGTGGTGCAGGCGCATGGAGCGCCGGTAGACGCCGCCCTCGACCGCTTCGACGCCGGGCACGCACCGCCGGGCGAGGAAGGACACCAGCGCCTCGCCGTCGAACGGTGGCCGCATCGCCAGGCGGACCCGGACCGGGGTCGGCCCGGACGTGAGGTGGGCGACCCCGCCACCCCCGCCACCCCCGGGACGCTCGGGCGCCCGGCGGGTCGGCCGCCGGACGCTCTGGCGGGTCCGCAGCTCGGTCGGGGTCATCGCGAAGACGTCCCGGACCGTCTCGTTGTACTGGCGGACGCTGGCGAACCCGGCGCCGAACGCGACCTGGGACCCCGGCAGATCGGTGGTCTCGAGCAGGATCCGCGCAGTCTGGGCCCGTTGGGCCCGGGCCAGGGCCTGGGGACCGGCGCCAACCTCGGCGACCAGCAGGCGGTGGAGCTGGCGCTCGCTGTACCCGACCTGGGCCGCGAGCCCGCTCACCCCGCAGCGGTCCACGACGCCGTCGCGGATGAGCCGCATGGCCCGGCCTACGACGTCCTTGCGGAGGTCCCACTCGGGGGAGCCGGGCGCGGCGTCGGGCCGGCAGCGCATGCAGGCCCGGAAGCCGGCGTGCTGGGCGGCGGCGGCCGTGGGGTAGAAGCGGATGTTCTCACGCCGGGGGGTGACGGCGGGGCAGCTCGGCCGGCAGTAGATGCCGGTGGAGGTGACCGCGGTCACGAACCAGCCGTCGAAGCGCCCGTCGCGGGACTGCACCGCCCGGTAGCGGTGCTCGAACGCCTCGGTCTCGTCGAGCAGATCCATGGCCTGATGCTCGCGCCGATCGCCGGCGGTCTCTGGCGCCGATCGGACGTCGTGGTCTGGCGCCGATCGGACGTCGTGGTCTGGCGGGGCGGACGTCGTGGTCTGGCGGGGGGGTGGTCTCCTCGCTCGGGTCAGCGAGCCGCGGGGGCCGCGGGGGCCGCCGGCACCGTCGCCCCCAGGGCCCGCAGCACGGTCCGGCACAGCCCGGGTCCGTCGAGGCCCAGCTCGGCCAGGATGCGCCCGGCCGACCCGTGGGCGAGGTAGTCGACCGGCACGCCGCAGGGGATCACGGCCGAGGTCCGCCGGCTGCCCTGCAGGCGGCCGACGGCTGCGGCGACCGACGCCCCGACCCCGCCCTCGACCACCCCGTCCTCGGCCACCACGACCAGCTGGTGGGTGCCGGCGTCGTCGATCATGGCCGGGTCGAGCGGGACGGCGGCCCGGATGTCCCATACCGTGGCGTCGACGCCGTAGTCGGCGAGCAGCTCGGCGGCGTCCTGGCAGGCCCCCAGCAGCTTGCCCGCCCCGAGCAGGCACACGTCGCGCCCCGCATGCACCCGCCGGGCGGCGAGCCCGTGGCCCACCGGTCCCGGGCTCGCCGGGGTCTTGGGCCACCGGATGGCCACCGGGCCCGAGGTGATCTCGAGCGCGTGGTGGAGCATGGCGGCGAGCTCGTCGCCGTTGGACGGCATCAGCACCGTCATCCCGGGCACCTTGGTGAGCAGGGCCAGGTCGAGGAGGCCGTGGTGGCTGGGTCCGTCGTCGCCGGTCACCCCGGCCCGGTCCACGCAGAACACCACCGGCAGCCGGTGGAGCCCGACGTCGTAGTACACCTGGTCCCAGGCCCGGTTGAGGAAGGTGGAGTAGATGGCGACCACCGGGCGCAACCCGGCCATCGCCATGCCGGCGGCGGCGGTGACGGCGTGCTGCTCGGCGATGCCGACGTCGAGGAACCGGTCGGGGAAGCGGTCGGCGAACGGCCGCAGCCCGGTGGGGCCGGCCATGGCGGCGGTGATGGCGACGACGTCGCGGCGGGCCGCGCCCTCGCGCACCAGCGCCGATGCGAAGGCCTGGGTGAAGGTGGTCGTGGGCCCTGCCGGCGCCCGGGCGACCCCCGTGCGGGGGTCGAAGGGCGCCACGTCGTGGAGCCGCTTGTCCTCGTCCGCCTCGGCCGGGCCGTAGCCGCGGCCCTTCACCGTGTGCACGTGCACGACGACCGGGCCGGTGTGGCGGTTGGCCTCGCGCAGGGCCCACTCGAGCCCTTCGACGTCGTGGCCGTCGAAGGGGCCCTCGTAGGCGATGCCCAGCGCTTCGAAGAACGCCCGGGTCCGGCCCCGCTCGGCCGAGGGCAACCGGCCCCGGTCGGCCGCCGAGTTGAGGGGGGAGACCGTGGGCGAGTAGGAGCGGCCGTTGTCGTTCAGGACGATGACCACCGGCGTGCCGGTCGCCCCGATGTTGTTCAAGGCCTCGTACGCCAGCCCGCCGGTCAGCGCCCCGTCGCCGACCACGGCGACGACCCGCCGGCGCAGGCCGGTGAGCCGGTGCGCCCGCGACAGCCCGTACGCGTAGGACAGCCCGGTCGAGGCGTGGCTGTTCTCGACGATGTCGTGCTCGGACTCGGCCCGGTTCGGGTAGCCCGACAACCCGCCGGCCTGCCGGAGCCCGTCGAAGGCGGCCGCCCGGCCGGTGAGCAGCTTGTGCACGTAGGCCTGATGGCCGGTGTCCCAGACCAACTGGTCGGTGGGGCAGTCGTAGGTGCGGTGCAGGGCCAGGGTCAGCTCGACCACGCCCAGGTTGGGCCCCAGGTGGCCGCCGGTCACCGAGACCGAGTGGACCAAAAAGGCCCGGATCCGGCCGGCCAGGTCGTCGAGCTCGCGCCGACTCAGCCGGCGCAGCCGGTCCGCGTCGAGCGCGTCGAGCTCCTCCACGAGCCGCCTGGTGCCCTCGGCCCCGAGGGCGACCGGGTCGTCCTCGACCCAGGGATCGTTGCGGAGGTCGCTGTCGGTTCGCGGGTGCGCCGTCGTCACGTGGATCAGTGCGTGCTCACGAGGGCGCGCAAGGACTGGCGGAGCGAGTCCAGCGAAGCGATGACCGCGGTGGGCTCGTACCCGCAGTGGGCCATGCAGTTGGCGCAGCGGGGGTCCTTGCCCCGCCCGTAGGCGTCCCAGTCGGTGGTCTCGACCAGCTCCTTGTAGCTGCTGGCGTACCCGTCGGCCATCAGGTAGCAGGGCCGTTGCCAGCCGAGGACCGAGTAGCTCGGGATGCCCCACGCGGTGCAGGAGAACTCGGCCTTGCCCTCGAGGAAGTCGAGGAACAGCGGCGAGTGGTTGAGCCGCCACTTGCGCCGGCGCTTGTCGGCGAAGGCCTGGCGGAACATCGTCCTGGTCTGCTCCACGCCGAGGAAGTGCTCCTGGTCCGGGGCCTTCTCGTAGGCGTAGGCGGGCGAGATCATCATGGCGTCGACCTGCAGGTCGTCGTTGAGGAAGTCGAGGACCTCGCGCACCGTCTTGGGCGAGTCGGTGTTGAAGAAGGTCGAGTTGGTGGTGACCCGGAACCCCCGGCGCTTGGCCTCGCGGATCGCCTCGACCGCGGTGTCGAAGACGCCCTCGCGGTCGACGGCCTTGTCGTGGCGCTCACCGAGGCCGTCGACGTGGACCACCCACGAGAAGAAGTGCGAGGGGGTGAAGCGGTCCAGGCGGCGCTGGAGGAGCACGGCGTTGGTGCAGAGGTAGACGTAGATCTTCCGCTTCACCAGCTCCTCGACCATCTCGGCGATGTCGGGGTGCAGCAGCGGCTCCCCGCCGGCGATCGACACCATCGGGGTGCCGCTCTCCTCCACCGCCCCGATCACGTCCTGCACCGACAGGCGCTTGCGCAAGATGTCGGTCGGGTGCTGGATCTTGCCGCAGCCCGGGCACGAGAGGTTGCACACGAAGAGCGGCTCGATCTCGACGATGAAGGGGTAGTACTTGGTCTTCCGGAGCCGCTGGCGGACCAGGTGGCTTCCGATCCGGATGTTCTGACGCATGGGAATGGGCATCTAGCGCACCTGCTGTGGTAGGGAGAAACGCACGGTTTCTTCGGTGGTTCGGTGTTCGTCGACCGTCACGGGCCCCAGGAGTCGGAGCGCGTCGAGGGTCTGTTGGACGAGCGATTCGGGGGCCGACGCCCCGGCGGTCAGGCCGACCCGGCGAGCCGAGGCGAGCCACTCGAGGCGGAGCTCGGAGGCGTCCTCGAGGAGCTCGGCCCGGCAGCCGGTGCGCCGGGCGACCTCGACCAGCCGGGCGGTGTTGGAGGAGTTGGCCGAGCCCACGACGAGCACCAGGTCGCACTGCCCGGCCAGTGCCCGCACCGCGTCCTGGCGGTTCTGGGTGGCGTAGCAGATGTCGTCGGCGTGGGGGCCGGCCACCATCGGGTACCGGGCCCGGAGCGCGTCGACCACCGCCCTGGTCTCGTCGGTCGCCAGGGTGGTCTGGGTGAGGAAGGCGATGCGCTCGTCGGCCTCGAAGGGCAGCGCCGCCACCGCGTCCACGTCCTGGACCACCCGGATCTGGTCGGGCGCCTCGCCGACGGTGCCGACCACCTCCTCGTGGTCGTGGTGGCCGATGAGCACCATGCGGTAGCCCTGCGAGGCGAAGCGGCGAGCCTCGTGGTGCACCTTGGCGACCAGGGGGCACGTGGCGTCGATGACGTTGAGCGTCGGCCGTGCCGTCGCCTCGGCGCGCACGCCCGGGGTCACCCCGTGGGCGGCGAGCACCACCACCGACTCGTCGGGCACCTCGTCGAGCTCGGCGACGAAGACCGCCCCCAGGTCCTCGAGCCGACGGACCACGTGGGCGTTGTGCACGATCTGGCGGCGCACGTAGACGGGCGGCCCGAACCGGTCGAGCGCCCGCTCCACGATCTCGATCGCCCGGTCCACCCCGGCGCAGAACGAACGGGGCGCCGCCAGGACGACCGAGCGCGCCCCCACCGCCCGGCCCCAGTGCTCGGCCGCGGCGCGCACGGTGCGCAGCGAGCGCAGGGCCCGGAGCCCTCCCCGGGCCGCGCCCACGTCCTCGGTGTCCGAGATGGCGCGCACGACGGCCATCGGCCGCGATCCGAGCGCGCCCGCCACCGAGGCCGACTCCATGTCGACTGCCAGGGCCCCGTGGCGTGCCAGGTGCCGGCGGCCCTCGGCCGTCCGCACCATCGTCGGCGAGGAGGCGATCGGCCCCACGTGGACCCGCAGCCCGGCCCGGACCAGTTCGGCCGCCAGCAGGTCGGCACCCGGCAGCTCGCGCACGACCGATCCGTCGGATGCCTGGATCTGGGCGGCGACCACCACATCGCCCGGTCCGAGGCGGGGGTCGAGCGCCCCGGCAACGCCGGCGACGACCACCGGTTGGTTCGGGCCGAGACGCGCCGCCAGCGACTCGGCCCGGGCCCGCGAGCGCCGGGCACCCATCCCGACCACCCCGACGGTGCCCCCCACCGCGAGCGCCTCGAGACGCAGTGCGCTCAGGACGACCGGGACCTCTTGGACCACCGGGGCAACCGGGACAGCGGGGGCAACCGGGACAGCGGCGGCGGAGACCGCCGTGGCTTCCCGCTCGAGTGCTGCCGGCGGCCCTTGGGGCAGGGTCGTCTCAGTCACCGTCGCCTCGCACGCCCTCGGGCGCCCCGTCGGTGAGCCGGAGGTAGCGCCCCAGCGCCATGGTGGGGAAGACGAGCCGGTAGAGGTGGTAGTTGATGTAGAAGTCGCCCGGAAAGCCGGTCCCGGTGAACCACGGCTCGTCCCAATTCCCGTCGGGGAGCTGGGTGCGCACGAGGAAGTCGATGCCGTCGCCGACCAGCGGACCGCGCTCGCCCGCCGCCAGCAGGGCGAGCAGCGCCCACGCCGTCTGCGACGCGGTGGACGTCCCCCGGCCCCGATGGCCCTCGTCCCGGTACGAGCGCAGGTCCTCGCCCCACCCGCCGTCGGGGTTCTGGCAGCTGGCCAGCCAGCTCACCGCCCGGCGCACCGCCGGGTCCGAGGGCGCCACCCCGGCTGCCACCAGGGCCGGCACGACGGCGCCGGTCCCGTAGACGAAATTGGCGCCCCAGCGCCCGTACCACGAGCCGTCCGGCTCCTGGGCGTCGAGCAGCCACCGCACGGCCCGCCCGGTGTCGGGGCGCTCCGAGCCGAGCGCCGCCAGCATCTCGACCACATGGGCGGTGACGTCGGCGGTGGGCGGGTCGATGAGCTCCCCGAAGTCGCAGAAGGGAAGCTCGCGGCAGAGCGATCGGGTGTTGTCGACGTCGAACGCCGCCCACCCCCCGTCCCGGCACTGCATCCCCGCCGTCCAGTTCACCGCCCGGTCGATCGCCGCCTGCCGGCGGGCCGACTCGGGGTCGGGCTGCGGATCGTCACCGGGCGCATCGAGGCGCAGGAGCGCCAGCACCACCTCGGCCGTGTCGTCGACGTCGGGGTAGGTGTCGTTGTGGAACTCGAACGCCCAGCCACCCGGGGCGAGGCCCGGTCGCCGGATGCTCCAGTCGCCCGGGACGCGGATCTCCTCGTCGAGCAGCCACCGGCCGGCCCGCTCGAGCGCGGGGTCGGCCGGATCGACGCCGGCGTCGCCCAGCGCCACCATGGCCAGCGCGGTGTCCCATACCGGGGACTGGCAGGCCTCGAGGCGCCGGCCCCGCTCGTCGTCGATGACGAAGCGCTCCAGCCCGCTCACCCCGGCCGCCATGACGGGGTGGGACAGCGAGTAGCCGCGCAGGCGCAGCGCCATGAGCGTGTAGACCCACGGCGGCTGGATCCCACCCCACGAACCGTCGGCCTCCTGGCGCTGGACGATCCATCGTTCGGCCCGGGCGAGGGCCAGCTCGCGCAGCGCGCCGATCGGGCGCCGGCCGTAGGCGCGCAGCGCCCGGTCTGCCAGGTCGAAGCGCCCGGCCCACGTGCGCAACGACCGCAGCGGGGCGTCGGGGGTGCCGCACTTGAGCTCGTCCACCGCGAAGGAAAGGGGCTGCACCGGCTGGTACGAGCCGACCACGGTGAGGGCCACGACCGTCTGGCGGGCCCAGCAGCCGAAGTCGTAGATGTTGAGCGGCACCCACCGGGGGAGCAGGAGCATCTCGGGCGGCAGCACCGGCAGGCGCTCCCAGGGCCACAGGCCGAAGAGGGCCAGCCAGAACCGGGTGAACACCCGCGTGCGCTCCACCCCGCCCGACGCCCGGACGAAGCCGGCGGCCTGCCGCATGTGGGCGGCCTCCGCCCCGTCGCCGGCCAAGCGCAGGGCCACGTACGCCTCGACGGTGGTCGAGAGGTCGCCGGGGCCGCCGTAGTAGGTCGCCCAGGTGCCGTCGGCACGCTGTTGCGAGCGGATCCACGCCGCGCTGGCGGCGGTCTGCTCGGCCGTGCGGATGCCCAGGAACTCGCGCAGCAGCATGTCCTCGGCGTCCATCGTGACGTTGGTCTCGAGCTCGCCCTTCCACCAGCCGGCGTCGTCCTGCAGGTCCCGGAGCGCCCGGACCGCCCCGTCCAGCGCGGCGGCGGTCCGCTTGTACTCGGCGTCGTCGGGGCGACCGAGGCCGCCGGTGGGCGCGAGCGCCTCGTGCTCGGCCGGCCCGCCGGTGCCGCGGCCGGGAGCCCCCGAGGGACGCGAGCGCGCCGGCGACCCGAGGGATCGCGCCGACACGGCGGTCATCGGTCCCTCGAGGCGACGAAGGCCGCCAGCTCGCGCAGCTCCGCCGCCGCCGGCGGCGCCAGGTCGGCCCGCGCCAGGGCGGCCAGCGCCAGGCCCAGCTCGGTGTCGGCGAGCGAGCGCAGCTCGGCCAGCACCCCGGTGTCGACCAGCAGCTCGGTCGCCCGCTCGACGGCCGCGTCGTCGAGCGGGCCGTCGAGGACCGCCCGCAACGCCGCCGCCGCCTCGCCGCCCCGGTCGAGCGCGGTGGCCACCGGCAGGGTCTTCTTCCCCCGGAGCAGGTCGCTGCCGACCGGCTTGCCGGTGGCCGCCGACTCGCCCCAGATCCCGAGCAGGTCGTCGATCGCCTGGAAGGCCGCGCCCAGGTGGGCGCCGAAGTCGTGCAAGGCCTCCGCCACCGGCTCCGGGGCGCCGGCGAGGACCGCCCCGAGCGAGGCCGCGCAGGCCAGCAGGGCACCGGTCTTGCCCGCTTCCATGGCGAGGCACTCCGCCACCGACACCTCGGCCCGCTTCTCGAAGGCCATGTCGTCGGCCTGGCCGGCGATCATCGCCTGGGTGGCGGCGGCCAGCGACGCGGTCGCGGCGACCCGTTCGGGCGTCGGATCCTCCAGCAGGAGCTGGATCGCCAGCGTCGCGAGGGCGTCACCGGCGATGATGGCCCGGTCGACGCCGAACTCGGCCCAGGCGGTCGGTCGGTGACGCCGCTCGCGGTCCTCGTCGATGATGTCGTCGTGGAGCAGCGAGAAATTGTGGACGAGCTCGACGGCCACGGCTCCGACCACGCCGACCGACTCGTCGGCGCCCGCCGCCGCCGCGGAGAGCAGGACCAGCGCCGCCCGCACCCGTTTGCCCCCGCCGGCCAGGTGGTGCTCGACGGGCGCCCGCAGCTCGGGGCTGAGCCGGCCGACCGCCCGGTCGATCGCCGGCGCCACGAGCGCGGCGGCCCGTTGGAGCGACGGCGGCACCCCGGGGCCTTCGGGCGGCGCCGGGTGGGCGAGGGTCGTGGTGGTCACTGGGCAATCTCCTGCAGCTCGCGGGGCGGGGGTGGGGCGTCGGCCGGGGGGAGGTCGAGGGCCTGGCGGGCGGCGCTCACGCCGCTGCGCACGGCGCCCTCCATGGTCGCCGGCCAGCCGGTGTCGCACCACGCGCCGGCCAGGTACAGCCCGGGCGTCGGGGTCCGGTTCGGCGGCCGGTCGGCGGCGGTGCCCGGTGCGCCGCGGAAGGTGGCGTGGTGCTCGCGGCTGACCACCGCGTCGAGCACCCGGGCCCGGCGGGCGGCGGGGAACAGGTCGCCGAGGGCGGTGGTGAACTGGCCGATCAGCTGGTCGGGCCGGCGACCGATGTACGCGTCGGCCGCCGACAGCGAGATCGAGAGGCACTGGCCCGAGGTGGCGCCGGCGGCGGCGGTCCGGTCGAAGAGGAACTGGGCCGGCGAGCCGACGGTCGCCGCCAGCGGGAGGTCGGTCACCCGGCGGTCGAGCACGAGGTGGACGTTGACGATGGGCGACCACCCGAGGCGCTCGACCGGCCCGACGGTGCCCGCGGGGAGCACCCCTTTGGCCTCGTCGGGCGGGGTGGTCACGATGACCCGGTCGGCGCGCCACTCGCCACCGGTCGCAGCCACGTCGAGCCGGCCGCCCCGCTCGGGGGTCACCGAACGCACCCGGGTCTCGAGCACCGTCTCGACGCCCGCGTCGGCCAGGGCCCGCTCGGCGTTCTCGGCGTGGAGGCGGCCGAGGGGGACGGCGGACCATCCGACGTCGCCCGCGTCGGCCGCGTCGAGCAGCCCGGTCCGGAAGACCCGGGCGGCCAGGGCGAGCGAGGCGTCGTCTGCCCCGACGTTCACCGTCGGCAGCACGATGAGGTTCCAGAGCCGATCGATCGCCGCCTGCCCCTGACCGTGCGACCGCAGCCACGGGCCGAACGCCTGTGCGTCGAGGGCCGGGTCCTCGGGGTCCAGCCGCAGCAGCGCCAGGGCGGCCCGGCCGAGCCGGGCCCGGTCCCCCAGCGACAGGTGCCGGTACCGGGCGAGCGCCGGTACCAGGTGCAGCGGGCGGGGCAGCCGGGACCGGGTGATCGACGACGACCGGCCCCCGGGGGAGAGCACCGGGATGTCGAGCCGGTCCTGCAGGACGACCTGGTGGGTCGCGCCGATCCGCTCGAGCAGGGCTCGGTAGGCGGTGCAGCACCGCAGGAAGACGTGCTGGCCGTTGTCGAACCAGAGCCCGTTGCGGCGGAACGACCACGTCAGGCCGCCCAGCCGGGCGCGGCGCTCGAGGAGCACCACCCGGGCGCCGGCGTCCGCCGCGCCGAGCGCGGCCGAGATACCGGCCAGGCCGGCGCCCACCACCACCACGGTCGGGCTCACCGGCCGATCCCCGCCAGGCTCGTCGCCGCCACCCAGGCCTTCTCCCAGGGGGGCAGCGACAGCCGCCCCCGGGTCACGGCCGCCGGGTCGCGTTCGATCCGGCGCAACAGCCGGTGGTAGATGCCCGCCATCGCCCCGACGCAGGCCTGGCTGCGCCGGTCGATCAGTGCCAGCAGCCCGAGGCCCCGGGCGAACCACTCCTCGGCCCGGTCGCACTCGCGCGCCACCAGGATCGCCAACGCCTCGGGCGGTCCCGACAGGTCGGGGTCGCACCCGGCGGCCCGGGCGTCGTCGGCGGGCAGGTACACCCGGCCGCGGCCGCGGTCCTCGAGCACGTCGCGCAAGATGTTGGTCAGCTGCAGGGCCACCCCGAGGTCGTCGGCCAGCCGCTCGGCGACCGCCGGCTCGGCCGTCCCGAAGATCGCCAGGGACAACCGGCCGATCGAGCCGGCCACCCGGCGGCAGTAGCCGACCAGGTCCTCGATCGTCTGGTACGAGGTGCCGTGGACGTCCATCTCGCACCCGTCGATCAGGTCCCCGAAGGCCTCGAGGGGCAGTCGGTAGCGCCGGTCGCTGTCGCGCAGGGCGAAGAGGACCGGGTCGTCGAGCTCGGTGGTCGGGTCGCCGATCCTCTGGACGTCCTTGCGCATCGCCGCCAGCGCCGTCATCCGGGCTTCGAGCGGTGCGTCGCCGTCCCCGATGTCGTCGATCCTCCGGGCGAGGGCGTAGACGGCCGACAGCGAGCGCCGCTCGGGCGGCCGCAACAAGCGGATCCCGTAGGCGAAATTGCGCGCCTCGCGGCGGGTGATCGCCTCGCACTCCTGGTAGGCGGTCAGGGTGTTCACGGCCGGGGTGCCCGGCCGTGCGTGCGGTGTCGGCGCGTGGTGGCGGCCAGGACGCCCACCAGGCGGCGGGCGAAGCCGAGACGCGAGGGTCTCGGGGCGTGCCCGAGGACGTCGAAGCGAGCCCGCTCGATGGCATCGAGGGCGGCCAGCCCCCCGGCGGTGAACCCGGCCACCGCCACCCGCTCGCGCAGCGGCAGCGACGCGGCCAGGGGTGCCCCGGACCTCAGCAGGTGCCGGGCCCGCCGGCACTCGAGGGCCACCACCCTCCGCAGCGCCGGGCCGGCTTCGGGCGCCCCCAGGTCGGCCTCGTCGCAGCCCAGGGTCCGCAGGTCGTCGAGCGGCAGGTAGATGCGGTCCTGGGCGAGGTCCTCGGCCACGTCCTGGAGGTGCTCGACCACCTGCAGGCCCACGCACACGTCGTCGGCGAGCGCCGTCCGCTCGGGGGTGGAGCGCCCGAGGATCGCCAGGACCAGCCGACCGACCGGGGCGGCCGAGAGCATGCAGTAGCCCACGAGGTCCTCGAAGCGCTGGTAGCGCCGAACCACCTGATCCTGGCGGTTGGCGTCGATCAGCGCCTCGAAGGGTTCGAGCGGCAGGTCCAGCTCGACCAGCGTCGGGGTGAGGGCCGTCATGAGGGGGTGGGTGGCCCGGCCGAGGGCGGCCCGGCCGAGCTCGGCCTCGAGCCAGTCGAGCAGCGCCGGACGGTCGGCGACCGCCTCGTCCCCGATGTCGTCGGTCAGCCGGGCGAACCCGTAGAGCGCCATCAGGTGCCGCCGCACCGCGGCCGGTAGGACGCGCGAGGCGACCGGAAAGTTCTCCGAGGGCGCCTGCGACAGGACGGCGCTCGACGTGATCGACCCGGGCGTGGTCGGCTCGGGCTGGTGGGTCACCGGGGTCCCCGCGTCGGTCCCTCGGCGCGCCGCGTCCGTCCCCCGCTGCTCAGCGTCGGACGGCTGGAAGGCCGGGTCCGAAGGCTGGAGGGCCGCGGCCAGGGGCGCAGTGTCAGGAGGGACCATCGGCGACTCCTCCCACTCGGGCCGACGTCAACGTTCGCATCCGATATTTGTGCCCACCTATCCCGGAGTCAAGGCCATGATGGCGACCCAGGGATATCTCACCATGCCTGGCGGCCCGACGTGTTCCATTCCGGCGAACTTGCCATCCGGCTCTCTCGGTCCGCGCGGTGCGGGGTGCGGCCCGCCGGGCCCGGGGCCGGGCGCTGCCTGGTGGTGGAGCGCAGCCGGCTCGGCTCGGCTGGGGGCCGCCTTCGGGGCGGACCCTCGGACACCCCGGCCCCAAACGAGCGTTTGATCTGGTGACGCGCGACGGTGGGTCGCGCCGGCCGCTCTCCCGAGCGACGTGGCGTGGGCGCGCCGCCGGGGCGGTGTGGACCGGCACCCCCCGGGACGCGGCGGTGGCTCTCCTCGCTCCCACCTGGTGCGCGGTGGAGGGAGGAGAGCAACCGGCCCGCACCAGTTGCGCTCATTTCCGTCAAAGCGATGCCCCGCAATTTGGACAAATGCGGGCCCACGAATTCCCGCTCAAACGCTCGTATGGGACGGCGGCACGCCGGCGCCCGAGCCGGGCCCGTCGCGGTGCGCGGGCCCGGGTGCGGCCCCCGGGCCGTGGCCGTTGGTCGAGGCGGGCACCCGGTGGCGCGGGCCGCCCCGCCGCACCGCGCTCTTGGCCACCGTCCGGCCGACCTCCAGCAGCAGCCCCGGACCCTGGTGGGCGTCGTGGAGCACGTCGTCGAGGGCGTCCACGAACCGGTCGACCTCGGCCTCGCCGGCGACGAGCGGCGGCAGGAGCTTCACCACGTTGATGCCGTCGGCGGCCACCTGGGTCAGGATGCGGTGCCGGTGGAAGAGGGGGATGACGATCGACTGGGAGAAGAGGGCCGGCCGCATCCGCTCGAGCAGCTGCCAGCGGCGCCGGAGCACCCTCGAGCTGGGCTCCCCGAACTCCAGCCCGATCATCAGCCCCTTGCCCCGGACCTCGTGGAGCATCTCGTACCGGTCCACCAGGACCTCGAGCCGCTGACGCAGGAGCGATCCCGTCGCCGCCGCTCGTTCGACGATCCCCTCCTCGTCGAACGCCTGCAGCGTGGCCAGCCCGGCGACCATCGCCAGCTGGTTGCGCCCGAAGGTCGTCGAGTGGACCAGTGCCCGGTCGATCGAGCTGAAGACCCGCGACATGACCTCGTCGGTGCACAGGACGGCGCCCACCGGGACGAAGCCGCCGGACAGGGCCTTGGACACCGTGACGATGTCGGGCGTGAGCCCCCAGTGCTCGTGGGCGAAGAAGGTCCCGGTACGCCCGAGCCCGGTCTGGACCTCGTCGGTCACGAACAGCGCCTTGTAGCTCCGGCACGCCTGCTGCGCGGCCTGCCAGTACTCGCCCGAGGCCTCGAACACGCCCTTGCCCTGGATCGGCTCGGCGACGAAGGCCGCCACGTCGCCCCGTCGCAACTCCCGGCGGAGGGCCTCGATGTCGCCGAACGGCACCGACGTGGCCCCGGGCAGCAGCGGTCCGAACCCTTTGCGGAACTCCTTGCCCCCGTTGAGGGCGAGGGCCCCGGTGGTCAGGCCGTGGAAGGCGTGGTCGCAGAACAGCACCCTCGACCGGCGGGTGGCCTGGCGGGCGAACTTGATCGCCGCCTCGACCGCCTCGGCGCCCGAGTTGCAGAAGAACACCCGACCGATCCCCGGGTGGGCCCGCTCGACCAGGCGCTCGGCCAGAAGCCCGGGGAGCAGGGCGCAGTCCATCTGCACCATGTTGGGCAGGTCGAGGTCGATCGCCTGGTGCAGTGCCTGTTTGATCGCCGGGTGGCTGCGGCCCAGTGCGTAGACGCCGAACCCCGACAGGAAGTCGAGGAACTGGTCACCGTCGGCGTCGTAGAGGTAGCAACCGTCGCCCCGCACGTAGAGCCGGTCGAACCCGATGGTGGTGAGGACGCGCACCAGTTGCGGGTTCATCAGGCGGGAATGGAGCTCGAAATTCTCGCCGTGGCGCTCCGCGAGCGCTCGTGACACGTCGAATGGCATGGGCCCTCCGTGATCGGGGGCGAACCGGAGCAACGCCGGCCCCCGGGGATCCTCCGAAGGCTACCGGTCCAGCTGGTCGGCCATCTGAGCTGCCGGTTGTTTCTGCAATACGGGATGCGGGAAGGATCGGGGCACCGACGACCAGTGGCGAGAGAAGGGGCGGAATGACGACACCGAACGAGAGCAGCTCGGACCCGGTGCTCGACGCGCTCGAACAGCTGGCCCGGGTGCTCGAGGACAACGTTCGCGATCATCAGGTGCTGGCGGAGCGCATCCGATCGGTCGAGGGGCTCCGGGCCGGCGGGGGTAGCTGGCGCGAGGCGCTGGAGGCCGAAGACGATCCGGGAACCCTGCAGCTGCTGAGCCGAACCCTGGCCCGCTTGTCCCTGGCCAGCGGGGTGCTGCGGAAAGCCCTGGTGGTGGAGCTGCGGGGCGAGGGCAACAGCATCCCCTCCATTGCCCGCATGTTCGGGGTCACCCACCAGCGGGTCTCGAACCTGCTGCGCCAGACCGGTTCCTGACGGTCGCCGGCGACCGCGACCAGGCCGTGGTGATGCGCGGTCCGCGACGGCGGTTCGGGCATGATTGTGCGGCGTGGCGCACCCAGCGGATGGGGGCGCACGGCGCGGGCGAGGCCCGGACCCGGAGGCGAGCGGTGGTACTGGAGAGCGGCGACCACGACTGGGGACCGGACCAGAGACCGCTCGTGCTGAGCGGCGAGCCGATGCTCCAGTACCAACCCGTGGTGGACCTGGCGACCGGAAAGCTGCTCGGGTTCGAGGCGCTGATGCGCTGGCAGCATCCGACCCAGGGAGTGATCCTGCCCGGGCTGCTGATCCCGTGGGCGGAGGCCAACGGCGACATCGTCGCCCTCGGCGAGTGGGTCCTGCAGGCCAGTTGCCGCGACGCGGGCACCTGGTCGTCGAGCGTCCAGTTGGCGGTCAACCTGTCGATCGTGCAGCTGCGCCGGGGCGTGGCCTCGACGGCGGTGCGGGCGGCGCTCGGGGAGTCGAACCTGCCTGCTGACCGGCTGACGGTGGAGGTCACCGAGCACGTGATGTCCGACGAGTACGCGCTGCGCGACCTGCGGACCATCACGGCCATGGGCGTCCAGCTGGCGGTGGACGACGTGGGCACGAGCTGGAACTCGTTCGAGTTGCTTCGGCGAATGGCGGTCAACACGATCAAGATCGACGCCTCGTTCGTCAACGGGCTCGAAGCCCACGAGGGCATCAACCGCATGGTGGTCGAGACGGTGGTGCACCTGGCCCACTCCTCGGGCATGTCGACC
Source organism: Acidimicrobiales bacterium (assembly GCA_036501425.1). Classification (GTDB taxonomy): domain Bacteria; phylum Actinomycetota; class Acidimicrobiia; order Acidimicrobiales; family RAAP-2; genus DATKRB01. The sequence goes on from DASYAI010000066.1 coordinate 17,803, forward strand.
GTGGCGGAGGGGGTGGAGACCGAGTTGCACGCGGCGCTCGTCCGCGAGTTCGACTCGGACGCCGCCCAGGGCTACTACTTCGCCCCACCCCTGAGCGTCGAGCGCGCCGAGGCCATCGCGGCCGACCTCGAGTACCGGTTCCCCCTGGACGGACCGGGGTGGATCGCCGCCGAGTCCTGGGCCCCTGCCGCGGACCCGGCGGTCGGTGCCGGGCAACCGGCGGCGGCCGCGCAGGTGGTCCGGACGGACCAGGTGCCCGACAGCGCCCCGCCCACCCCGGTGGAGTGATCCCGGTCCCAGGCGTGCGCCCCCCGGCGGTCGGGGCCGGACCGTTGCGGGCCCGCTCGGAGTGAGGCTGGTCGTCCTCGCCGAGTCGTGGTCCGGCGAGCGGCGGGTGGCGCTGGTGCCCGAAGTGGTCGAGCGCCTGGTGGGCAGCGGGTTCGACGTGGTCGTGGAAGCGGGCGCCGGACGGCGCGCGGCGATCGGGGACCCGGCCTTCCGCGCCGCCGGAGCGACCGTGGTGCGCGGTCCCGGGGCGGCGCTGGTGGGGGCCGACCTGCACGTCAGGGTCAACCCGCCGACCCTGGCCGAGGCGCGCCTGGTGCCCGAGGCGACGTCCGTGGTGAGCCTGTCGGCGCCCGCCGAGGACAGCGAGGTCCGAGCGGTGCTCGCGGGGAAGGGGGTCAGCTACTTTAGCTTGGACCGGATCCCGAGGGTCGCCCGGGCCCAACCCATGGACGCACTCTCCTCGCAGGCCACCGCGGCCGGGTACCGGGCCGCCCTGGTCGCGGCCGAGCGGTCGGGCCGGTTCATCCCGACCCTGGTGACGGCGGCCGGTACCGTCGCGCCGGCCCGGGTGCTGGTGCTCGGCACCGGCGTGGCGGGGCTGCAGGCCATCGCCATCCTCCGCCGGCTGGGAGCGACGGTGACGGCGTACGACGTGCGGGCCGCCGCCCGCGACGAGGCGCGGAGCCTGGGCGCCGCCTTCCTCCCGATCGACGTGCTGGCCGAGGGCGCCGGCGGGTACGCCCGGGACCTGAGCCCGTCCGAGACGGCGCGCCTGCACCTGGCGCTCGGCGCCGAGGTGGCGGCGTCCGACGTCGTCATCACGACGGCGGCCGTCCCGGGCCGGCGGGCGCCGATCCTGGTGACCACGGCGATGATCGAGCAGATGGGCCCCGGCGCGGTGGTGGTCGACGCGGCGGCCGACTCGGGGGGCAACTGCGAGCCGACCCGGGCCGGGGCCGACGTGGTGGTCGGCCGGGCGACGGTCGTCGGCCTGGCCAATCCGGCCGCCGGCCTGCCGGCCCACGCCAGCTTCCTCTACGCCCACAACGTCCTCGGGCTGGTGCAGCTGCTCGTCGTCGACGGCAAGCCGGTGGCGAAGCTCGACGACGAGGTGGTGGCGGCGACCCGTGTCCTCGACCACGGCGAGCCCCCGCCGGCAGTGGCGGCTCGCGACCGGCAGCCCGGTGCGCCACCGCCGCCGCGGTCTCCGGCGGCCGGCCCCACGGTCGGGCCGGCCCGCCGCGGTCTCCGGAATGCTGGTTCCGGGGGCGGTCCGCCGCCCGGTCCGCACCCGCGCTCCGTGCCCGAGGTCGCCGCCCTGCTCGCCGGCAGCCGCCGGGTCGCCCTCGTGCCCGGCTACGGGCTGGCGCTGGCCCAGGCGCAGCACGCGCTCCGCCAGCTGGCCGAGCTGCTGCAGCGACGCGGGGTGGACGTCTTCTACGTCGTCCACCCCGTGGCGGGCCGGGTCCCGGGCCACATGAGCCTGGTGCTGGACGACGCTCGGGTGCCCCACGGCGAGCTGTACGAGCTGGCGGCCGGCAACGCCCGGCTGCGCCAGACCGACGTCGCGCTGGTGGTGGGCGCGAACGACACGGTGAACCCGGCGGCGGCCACCGCGGCGACGGGCCCGCTTTCGGGCATGCCGGTCGTCAATGTCAGGGCGGCCCGAAGGGTCGTCGTCCTCAGCCGCTCGGGGGGCCCCGGCTTCGCCGGCGTGGAGAACGGGTTGCTGGGCGACGACCAGACGGTGCTGCTGTTGGGGGACGCCGGCGACGTCCTGCGCCGGTTGGCCCAGGCGGTGGTCCGGGCCTGAGCGGGCCACGGGCCGGCGGCCCGGCCGCGTTCCGGGCCTGAGCGGGCCACGGGCCGGCGGCCCCGGCCGCCGCTCGGTGCGCTCGGAACGGTCCCGACCTGGTCCTTGCATGTCGGAGGGTCGGCGACGAGACTTGGTGCGCCGAACCAGCAGACGGGGTGCCGACCGGCCCGCCCGGTCACCCGGTGACCCTCGCGAAGGGATCGCCGGGAGTCCCGTCTCGGCCAGTAAGCGGGCGGACACATACTGGCGAGGGGATCCCCACGACACCTGCACGGGCTCATCGACCGGCGCGTCTGGCGCTGCGGCTGGACGGCGACGCCGGACCATGGCCGTGCGCGGTCGTCGTGGGTCGGCGCGGGATCCGGCTCCGTGCCGCTGCCGCCCCTGCCGCCGTCGCCTCGGGCCCCCCGGTCGAGCAGCGCCTCGCCTGGCGCGCCATCGCCGGGCTCGACGCCGACGGGGTCCGGACCGGTGCCGACGGGGCGTCGTACCAGGTCCTGAGGGTCGTCCCGAGGGACGGGTCGCCCGGCTGGGAGCTCCTCGCTCCCGCGGCGACCATCGGCGCGGTGCTCGGCGAGGTGCGCCGGTTCGCCCGGTCTTGGACCCGCGCCCGCTCCGACGCAGGAGGCTGGTGGGCGGCGCCCGCCCGAGCCCTCGCCGGACGCTCGGGTGCCACGGCGCTCAGCACCGCGGTGGTCGTCGCTCGCGGCGCCCACTTCGTGCGTCGCTGGAGCGCCCCCCTGGTCGATCCGCTCTTCCGGCGGGTAGGGCGGAGCCTGGCCGGGCTGGCGGTCGTCGCCGCGGTGGGATGGCTGGCGGGCAGGTTGGGCGCCCTGGGCCACCCCCTGGTCGACCGGCTGCGCCGTTGGCGCCCGAGCCGGCGCGTCGCCGCCGGCCTGGCCGCCACCGCCCTGGCGCTGAGCGCCGGTGCGGCGACCCTGCTGGTGGTGCCCACCGCCGGGGGGAGCACGCAGAGCGATCCGACGCCGACGGTGCCCCACTCGGGGGGGCTGAGCGCCTCCTCCATGGCCGCGATCGCCGGGCTCCTCGACGGTTCGGACGCCTCGGTCAGCCTTCCGGCCGCCACGACCACGCCGCAGCCCGCCCCGCCGTCCCTGGCCGACGCGCCGCCCTTGCGGCCCCACGAGGTGTTCGGCTTCGCCCCGTACTGGAACCTCCCGTCGAGCGGCGGCTTCGGGGTGCAGGGCCTGACGACGCTGGCGTACTTCAGCATCGGGATCAACCCTGACGGGAGCCTCGCCGAGTCGGGCCCGGGATGGAACGGGTACCAGAGCCAGGCGCTGGTGTCCCTGGTCGACCGGGCGCATGCCGCCGGGGACCGGGTCGTGCTGACCGTGAACTGCTTCGACCAGGGCGCGCTCGACCAGCTGACCTCCAACCCTTCGGCCCCGGCGACGTTGGCCGCGGCGCTGGTGGCGGCGGTGTCGGCCAAGAACCTCGACGGGGTGAACCTCGACCTCGAGGGGACGGGCAGTGCCGACCAGGCCGGGCTGACGAACCTGGTAGCCACCGTGTCCAAGGCGCTCCATGCCGCGGACCCGCACTGGCAGGTCAGCATGGACACCTACGCCAGCTCGGCCGGTGACGCTCGGGGCTTCTACGACATCCCGGCGCTCGCCCCGTGGGTGGACGCCTTCTTCGTCATGGCGTACCAGCTGAACATGGGCGCGACCGCCTCGGGCAGCTCGCCGCTGACCAACGGCATGATGAGCGACCAGGCCACGGTGCGCCAGTACGCCTCGGTGGTGCCGCCGGCCAAGGTGGTGCTCGGCCTCCCCTTCTACGGCTACGACTGGCCGACCACCGACGGCACGCTCGGCGCCCAGGCGTCGGGCCCCGCCACTCCGGTCACCTACGCCCAGGCGGTCTCGGGGGGCCATCCGGTCTACTGGGACTCGGTGACCGACACCGCGTGGACCTCGTACCAGGTGGGGAGCCAGTGGCACGAGGACTTCTTCGAGGATCCGAGCTCCCTGTACCTCCTGGCCAGCCTGGCCCAGACCTACCAGCTCGGCGGGGTGGGGATCTGGGCCCTGGGCATGGACGGGAACGATCCGGCGATGCTGTCGGCCCTCGACGGCTTCGCCCCGCCCCAGCGCGACACGGCCTCGGGGCCGAGCTCGACCACGACGTCACCGCCGAGCGCCACCCCGCCGACCACCGCCACCACCCTGGTCCCCGGCGCCGCTGCGTCG
>DASYAI010000067.1:0-9717 GCA_036501425.1 Acidimicrobiales bacterium
CATGCGCCGACACCTGCGACCGTCGCGAGCGCGGCCGCGACGGCACCAAAGCAGAATCTCATCTTCTGTTCCCCCCCAGGCCATCACAAGATGGTTGGCTCCATTATGGCGAGTCCGCCAACGTTGTCAACGCTCCCCTCCTGTGCCGCTTCCGGGTATGCGCCTTTCGACGGGGTCCCGCCAGCGGCAGCAGCTGACGATCGCCACGGGTGGACACCGGTGCGGGCGTCGCTCCCGGAGCACCCCGGCATCCACCACGACCGGCTGCGCTCGGTCGTTCCACTTTGATCGGAAAAATGTCTCCCGCTGGACCGGCGGTCGACGGGAGTGATGTGAGATCGGGACGTCCAGTCGCAGGACGGCCGTGGCAGTCCATCCGAGGGCCCGGAGATCGAGAGGCGCTCCTCGCTCGCTACGTCAGGTGATCCTTCGAAGTATCGGCCGAGTACCTGACCAAAGACCGACGGCCCAGGCGATGCCGCCCGCATGAACGCGCCATCGACCAGTGCAGCCTTTGGGCATCGACACTCCCAAAGACGGCCTCAACAGTTCCATCGGCTATCTCCAGAAGGATGGCAGTGCCAAGCGCGACGTCTCCAAGATGCCGGAGCCGGCTGGACAGACCACCGGACGTGCGTCGAAGGCGAAGCCGGCTGGGTCCGACGGGGAGCCCTCGCCGGGACGCTTCGTCGTGTAGCGGCACCGCGCCCGGCGCCTACATTGCGGCCTCGGTGTGGAGATCGGCAGCGTGTTGGTGAGCTGGGCAGTACCGATAGGACCGACACTGGACACCTCCGGGCGGCGGGCGACTCGGCCCGGCTCCCTCCCACTCCAAACCGCCCGGCCCTCCTGCCGGCGGTCGAGGACGGCTGCCACGGGGTGCGCTCACGGAGGCGTCTCGACCGAGTGCAGGTAGAGGGGTAGACGAATCCACCCCGTAGCGCGGGACCATACTTGGGGCACCGATTCACAGCGGGCACACAGGTAGGCCACAGGAAGGGCGAAGTGCGGGCACGCAAACTCTCAGGGGAGGCGGAGCCGACACCATGACCAACGACCCCCAGAGGATCCTCGTGGTGGACGACGAGCCGTCCATCACCGACGCCGTGTCCACCGCCCTGCGCTACGAGGGATTCGAGGTCGAGGTTGCCTTTTCGGGCAGAACCGCGTTGGCGAGTGCGCAGGAGAAGCCCCCGGACCTGATGGTGCTCGACGTCATGCTGCCCGACCTCAACGGGTTGGAGGTCACCCGCCGGCTGCGAGCCGACGGCATCCACGTGCCCATCCTGTTCCTGACGGCCAAGGACTCCCTCGAGGACAAGCTGGCCGGCCTGACGATCGGGGGTGATGACTACGTCACCAAGCCGTTCGCCCTCGCCGAGGTCATCGCCCGGGTCCGGGTGATCCTTCGCCGGGCTTCGGGTGACGCGGACGACGACGGGATCCTGCGATTCGCAGACCTCCAGATGGACGAGGGGGCGCACGAGGTCCGCCGGAGCGGCAACCGGATCCAGCTCACCGCGACCGAGTTCAACCTGTTGCGGTTCTTCCTTCTCAACCCTCGCCAGGTCCTGTCCAAGTCCCAGATCCTCGACCACGTGTGGCATTACGATTTCGGCGGGGAGGCCAACGTCGTGGAGACCTACGTCAGCTACCTCCGCAAGAAGCTGGATCGCCACGGGCCGCCCCTTCTCCACACGGTCCGGCTGGTCGGCTACGCGCTGCGTGCCCCCGAAGCTGGTCCCTGATGTCCCTGCGGACGCGCCTGCTGGCCGCGATCGGGGTGATCGCGCTGGTGGCGCTGCTGGTGTCCGACGTCGCGACCTACTCGGCCCTGCGGTCGTTTCTCTATGACCGCATCGACCAGACCCTGCAGACGTCCACCAATGCCTTCGTCGGCGGCCGAGGTCCGGAGGAGTCACCGACCAGAGGGGACGCCCCCGGCCCTCCCCAAGGGGCTGCGCCGCCCGGATTCGACACCGGGCAGGCCCCACAGGTAGCACCCGGCTTGTTCGTCGAGCGTCTCGCCGACGGAAAGCAGGAGTTCTCCGTTCCGGCGAGGGAGCCGGGTGGCAAGAAGCTCACCCCCCTCCTGCCGTCCCGACTGTGGGTGTCGTTCGAGGCCAAGGCCGCAGGGAGCCACGAGTACCTCACCACTGGGTCCACGACCGCCGGCGGACCCCAGTTCCGGCTACTGGTGACCAAAGCTTCCGACGGCGATCTCCTGGTCGTCGGTCAACCGCTCGATGCCACTGCCGGCACGTTGCATGACCTGTTCCTGATCGAGCTGGCGGTCACCGCCGGTGCGCTGCTGGCGGCGGCCCTGCTGGGAACCTGGCTGGTCCGGGTTGGGCTGCGCCCGCTCGAAGGCGTGGAGCGGACCGCAGAGGCGATCGCGAACGGCGACTTCGGCCGCCGGGTACCGGGTGAGGAGAGCAGGACCGAGGTGGGACGCCTCGCCCGCGTGCTGAACATCATGCTGGCACGGATCCAGCGCGCCTTCGCCGAGCGCGACGCCACCGAGACCGAACTGCGCCGGTCCGAAGAGCGGTTGCGCCGATTTGTGGCCGACGCGTCGCACGAATTGCGCACGCCCGTGGCGGCCGTCTCCGCCTACGCCGAGCTCTACCGGCGGGGAGCGAGCGACCACCCCGAGGACGTCGACCGCTTCATCAGCGGCATCGAGGGCGAGACCGAGCGCATGAAGCACCTCGTGGAGGACCTCCTCCTGCTGGCCAAGCTCGACGAGGGCCAGGCGCTCGTCTTCGAGCCGGTCGAGCTGGTCGAGCTGGCCGCGAGTGCCGTTGCCGCCTCGCGGGCAGTTGGGCCGGCCTGGCCCATCACCCTGCACGCCACCCAGACCGTCGAGGTGCTGGGTGACCGCATCCGACTGCGCCAAGTGCTCGACAACCTGCTGGCCAACGTCCGCGCACACACGCCCCCGGGTTCGGGCACCACGGTGCGCGTCACCGGTGGCCCCTCCGAGGCCTCGATCGAGGTCGCCGACGACGGACCGGGCCTGACCGACGAACAGGCTCGTCACATCTTTGAGCGCTTCTACCGGGCCGATCCGTCACGCTCGCGGGCCAGCGGCGGCTCGGGGCTCGGCCTCTCCATCGCCTGGTCCATCGTCCATGCGCTGGGGGGCACCCTCACCGCCTCGGCGCCGCCGGACGGCGGGGCCTCGTTTGTCGTGCGGCTCCCCCATCTCCCCGCACCCGACCTCGACGGCGCGGACCGCGAACCGCGTCATGACGACTCGCACGGCCCGGGCGACGTCCAAGGCGCGTCAGGCGCCCGGCCCGCACCAGACCCACGGGGTGCGGATCCGGTGTTTCACCCCACCACCGAAGCCTGATCCCGTCGGCGCCCGGAGACCCGGCGGCCTGGGTGACCGGGCGTCCTCGAGCTCCGCGCGATGCGCCGTCGCTCAGGGCAGCTCACGAGTCCATCTCGGACCGGGCGGAGCCGATGACCGGCGATCGCCACCGCGATGACGATCCGAACTCTGCGGATCGGGCCAGCTGGCTCACAGCGGGCGCCAATGTCCGCTGCTCACGATGCTCCTATGACGCTTGCGCATCACAAATCACGAGGTGCCACAGCCCTGGCACCCACGGCCTCGCTGGTGACCAGCCGGGCAGCCGGTCCGGGCACCCATCTCGCCGGCGGGGCACCCAAGGCGACGGATCCCGGCGCGCCGCCGGCGGTCGCGGTCGAGATCGTGGTGCCGGTGCACAACGAGGAACGAACACTTCGGGCCAACATCGAGCTCCTCAGCGGGTACCTGGCGTCGGACTTCCCGTTCCCCTGCCGGATCACCATCGCCGACAACGCCAGCACCGACGGGACGTGGCGGATCGCCGGCGAGCTGGTCGAGGAGCTCCCGAGGGTCGGCGCCCTTCGGCTCGAAGACCGGGGGCGGGGGCGGGCCCTGCGAGCGAGCTGGTCGGCGAGCACGGCCGACGTGGTCGCCTACATGGACGTCGACCTCTCGACCGGGCTCGACGCGCTTCTTCCCCTGGTGGCCCCGTTGCTCTCGGGGCACAGCGACCTGGCGATCGGGACGCGCCTCTCCGGTGGCGCCCGAGTCGTTCGCGGGACCAAGCGCGAGGTGCTCTCGCGCTCCTACAACTTCCTCGTCCACCTCCTCCTCCGGGCGAGGTTCTCCGACGCCCAGTGCGGGTTCAAGGCGATGCGACGCGACGTCGCCGTGCGCCTCATTCCCATGGTCGAGGACCAGACGTGGTTCTTCGACACCGAACTGCTCGTGGTGGCAGAACGGGCCGGGCTCCGGATCCACGAGGTGCCGGTGGACTGGGTCGATGATCTCGATTCGCGGGTCAACATCGCGCGGACCGCGCTGGACGATCTGCGCGGGATCGGTCGGCTCGCCTGGGGCCGGGGTCGGCGTACGGGCCGCGCCTTTCGACCCGTCACCGACCTGCTCGCTCGCGACGGTCTGCCCCAGGCCTCGGGTGACCCCACCGACGGCCCGGATCTCCGAACCAGGTCCACGACCGCCGACGGGCCTCGGTCGGCACGATGACCGACAACCCCCGCGAGCCGACCAACGGCGCCCCCCATCCGAACCGACCGACGACGGCGGGTGCGGCCGCTGGGCGACGCGATCACGAGCGGCGCCGGCTCAAGCGGCTCACCGTGCTGCTCGGGGCGGGCGGCGCCGGGCTCACCGCGGTACTGGCGTCGCTGGCCGCCACGTCGGCGCATGCAGCCACCGCGACCTCGACGTCAGCCACCGCTGGTGCCGTCGGCACGTCGGCCTCGAGCGCCGACTCGGACACGACCGGCACCGGGTCGACCACGGCCACGAATGACCCGGCGTCCTCGACCTCGTCCTCCGCCTCGTCCAGCACGACGACGACCACGGCACCGACCGCCACGGCCCACCGTGCGGCGACCACGTCGGGCGCGTCATGAACGGGCCCCGCGACACCGAGCGGTTCCGAGCCATCGGGACCACGGTCACCGTGGTGGTCGCCGACCCCGCCGCCCTGGGCGAGGCCACGGCCATCGTGCGAGAGCACATCGACCAGCTCGACCGCGCCGCCAGCCGGTTCCGGGGCGACAGCGAGCTTGCCGGCCTCCACGCCGCTTCGGGACGACCCGTCGCCGTCTCGCCGCTCCTGCGCCGCGCCGTCGAGGAGTCCCTCGCGGCGGCCGAGCTGACCGGCGGGATCATCGATCCGACGGTCGGGGAAGCCCTGGTCATCTGCGGCTTCGACCGTGACTTCGACGATATGGAGCCGGGTGGCCCGCCCCTCCGGGCGCGGTTGCGCCCGGTGCGCGGTTGGCGTCAGGTACGCATCGACCCGGTGCGCGGGACGGTACGCGTGCCGCGAGGCGTGCTCCTCGATCTGGGGGCGACCGCCAAGGCCGGGTGCGCGGACCGCGCCGCAGAGGCCGTGGCCCGTGCCACCCGCTGCGGGGTGCTCGTCAATCTCGGTGGCGACCTCGCGGTAGCTGGCCAACCGCCTGCGGAAGGCTGGTCCATCCGGATCGCCGATCGCCACGATGAGCCGACGGACGGACCCGGCGTCAACGTGGCGATCGCCAGTGGTGGCCTCGCGACTTCGGGCACCGCCGCTCGACGGTGGTCGCGCGGCGGGACGACCCTCCATCACCTGATCGACCCGGCAACCGGCGCGCCAGCCGACTCGTGCTGGCGAACGGCATCGGTGGTGGCCGACACCTGCCTCAACGCCAACATCGCGTCGACCTCGGCCATCATCCTCGGCCCGTCGGCACCGGCGTGGCTGGAGAGCCGGGGGTTCCCGGCACGCCTGGTCGGCAACGACGCCGTCCCCCGGTTCGTCGGCGGTTGGCCCTGCGACCTCGCTCCCTCGACGTTCGAAGCGATGGCGACCTCGTGATGTTGGCAATCGCGACCCCCAGCTCCGTGTGGTACTTGATGCGGGGCAGCGGCATGGTGTCGCTGGTCCTCATCACGCTGACGGTAGCGCTGGGCGTGATCGGCGCGGGCCGCGTGCGGTCGGCGCGCTGGCCCCGCTCGTTGACCGCCGGCTTGCATCGCAACGTGAGCCTGCTCGCGGTGTGCTTCCTCGCCATCCACGTCGTGACGGCATTGCTCGACAGCTGGATCGGGCTGTCCTGGTTCGGCGCCCTCATCCCGTTCAGCTCCTCGTACCGTCCCCTCTGGGTCGGCCTGGGTGCGCTGTCCTTCGACCTCTTGCTCGCGGTGATGGCCACGAGCCTGCTCCGCACCCGGATCGGCCACCGATCATGGCGCTGGGTCCACTGGTCGGCCTGGTTGATGTGGCCGCTCGCCGCGGCCCATGCCCTCGGTTCGGGGACCGATGCCGGCGGTGGGTGGGGTCTGGGTCTCGTCCTCGGGTGCCTGGGCGTGCTGGTCACCGCAGGGATCTGCCGGATCCGCCTCAGGTCGGTCATCCGCCGCCGCACAACGCCGACCGCCCCGGCGGATCGCTCGGTGGCCGCGGGGGCCCCGGGGATGACCGTGCCGGGGCGTGGTGGCCGCACGACCCAGCTCGACCCGATCTGCCAGCTCGATCCGATCTGCCAGCTCAACCCGATCTCCCAGCTCAACCCGATGGAAAGGCACTCGCGATGACCGCAGCCGTGACCCACCCACCCCGCGCCATCCTCCACGATCCGGAGGCGGGCCCACCGAGCGGCACCCGCCGCCTGCTGTCGACCGCCTCGGGCCCGGGGCTTGGCGCGCACGAGGCGCACTGGGGCCCGCCTGGCGCGGCACCCGACCTCATCGCCGAGATCCTGCGGGCCGGTCTCCGGGGGCGGGGGGGTGCCGGCTTTCCCACGGGGACCAAGATGGGCGCCGTCGTCCAATCGGCGCAGCGCACCGGCCGCCGGCCCGTGGTGATCGCCAACGCGACCGAGGGCGAGCCCCTGAGCGCCAAGGACCGAACCCTGTTGGCCCAGAATCCCCACCTGATCGCGGACGGGATGCTCGCCGCCGCACGCGCCGTGGGCGCGAGGCAGGCCATCCTGTGCGTGTCGGAAGGCCGAGCCGAGAGCATCCGCTCGGCCCGGGTCCTGGTCGAAGGGCGCAGCCGGCGCGACATCTCGCTCCGCCTTGCCGTGACCCCCGACCGGTACCTTGCCGGCGAGGAGAGCGCCCTCATCAACTGGCTGGACCACGGCCGGCTTCTCCCCACGACCGCCCCTCCGCGCCCCGATGAACGGGGACTGGGCGGGCGGCCCACCCTGGTCGACAACGTCGAGACGCTCGCCAACGTCGCGCTCATCGACCGGCTCGGGGCCCCGTGGTGGCGGGGGGTAGGTACCCACGACGAGGCGGGCACCGCCCTCATGACGGTGACCGGCGCCGTCGCCCGCCCCGGTGTCTACGAGGTGGCGATCGGAGACCGTCTGGCCACGCTGCTGGCTGCGGCCGGCGCCACGCGGTCATCGGGCTACCTCGTCGGCGGGTACTTCGGGACCTGGCTGCCGATCGAGGCGGCGAGGACGGCCGCACTGTCGCGCCAGGGACTCGCCCCATTCGGAGCGACCCTCGGCTGCGGGGTGCTGTCGGTCATGCCGGTCGCCGCCTGCCCGGTCCGCGAGGTCGCACGCGTCGCGCGGTGGCTTGCCGCCCAATCTGCCGGACAGTGCGGTCCCTGCGTCAACGGGCTCGGCGCGATCGGCTCCGCCCTGCAAGGCATCGCCGACGGTCACGACACCCGCCCCCAACTCGACCGCTGGTCGACGATCGTGCAGGGCAGAGGTGCCTGCAAGCTTCCCGATGGTGCCGCGACCTTCGTGCGCAGCGCGCTGAGCGTGTTCGCGGACCACTTCGCCCAACACGCTGCGGGTTCGTGCACCGCTACCACCGACCACCACGTCCTCACGGCCGAGATCGGAGCCCGGTGATGGCCATCCGTCTCACCGTGGACCCCATCGGCTGCGCCGGGCACGGGCTCTGCGCCGAACTGCTGCCCGAGCTGATCGTCCTCGACGACTGGGGCTACCCGATCCTGCTCGAGCGCGACGTACCGCCCCATCTGGTCGGCGCGGCGAAGCGAGCGGCCACGCTGTGCCCCAAGGTCGCGTTGGCCCTGCGAACGGCGCAGTCATGGCGACCGGCGCCCTCCGGGCGATCGGCGGGCACTCGATGAGCACCACCGTCGAGCACGAAGCCTGGCCCGGCGACGCCCCGGGACCGGGCAGCGCTTCGGGCACCGGGGCGGACGCCATGCCGGCGCCCCCCCGGTCCCCCGGGGGCAGCGCGATGGGCCCTGCTCACCCCGGACGGGCGCGCCGGATGGCCCGAAGCGTCGTCCGGGGCCGCCGCCAGGATCCGGCCTGGATCCGGCCGTGCCTGCTCCTGCTGCTGGGAGCGACGGCTGTGCTCTACCTGGTGGACCTGGGCGCGTCCGGCTGGGCGAACAGCTTCTACTCGGCCGCCGTGCAGGCCGGCACCAAAAGCTGGAAGTCCTTCTTCTTCGGGTCGTTCGACGCCTCCAATTTCATCACCGTCGACAAGCCTCCGGCATCGCTGTGGGTCATGGAGATCTCGGCGCGTCTTTTCGGCGTGAACCCGTGGAGCATTCTCGTGCCCCAGGCACTCGAGGGCGTGGCGTCGGTAGGGCTGCTGTACCTGACCGTCCGGAGATGGTTCTCCGCTCGCGCCGCGCTGTTGGCCGGCGCGCTGCTGGCGCTCACGCCGGTGGCCACGTTGATGTTCCGGTTCAACAATCCCGACGCCCTGCTGGTTCTGCTTCTGATCGGGGCGTCGTACGCCACGATCCGGGCCATCGAGTCCGGACGGACCCCATGGCTCGCGTTGGCTGGCGTCCTGGTCGGGTTCGGCTTCATCACCAAGATGTTGCAGGCGCTCGTGATCGTGCCCGTCCTGGGTCTCGTGTACCTCGTCGCCGCCGCACCCCCCCTCCGTCGCCGGCTCGGTCAGCTGGCCCTGGCCGGGGCGGCGGTGCTCGTGTCGGGCGGGTGGTGGGTGGCGGCCGTGGAGCTGACACCCGGAGCGGATCGGCCGTACATCGGCGGCTCCACCGACAACAACCTGTTGAACCTGATCTTCGGGTACAACGGGTTCGGTCGACTGACCGGCAACGAGACCGGCAGTGTCGGCGGTGGGGGCGGGACTGGCGGGCAGTGGGGAGCGACCGGCCTGCTCCGGCTGTTCAACGCCGACATGGGCGGGCAGATCTCGTGGTTGATCCCGGGAGCCCTGATCCTGCTGTTGGTGGCGCTCTGGCTCACCCGGCGCGCACCACGCACCGACCGGACCCGAGCCGCGCTCGTCCTCTTCGGTGGGTGGCTGGTGGTGACTGGCCTCCTGTTCAGCTTCGCCGCCGGCATCATCCACCCCTATTACACGGTTGCCCTGGCGCCGGCAGTCGGCGGGACCGTCGCGATCGGGGCGTCCGTGCTCTGGCGACGTCGGTCAGAGTGGCTCCCCCGCGTCGGACTCTCCGCCGCTTTGGCGGCGACGTCGGTGTGGGCCTTCGTCCTCCTCGGCCGCTCGCCCACGTGGTTCCCACCCCTACGGTTCGCCGTGGTGGTGGTCGGGTTGGCATGCGCCGCCGCGCTGGTCGTGGTCGGCCACTGGCGGACCCGCGCCGTGGCCGGGCTGGGGCTCGCCAGCCTCGTGGTCGCCGGCGCCGCGCCTGCGGCGTACTCGTTGCAGACCGCGTCGACCCCCCACAACGGCTCGATCCCTTCCGCCGGGCCGAC
>DASYAI010000068.1:0-26084 GCA_036501425.1 Acidimicrobiales bacterium
GTCGCCACCAGGTCGACCCCGGTGAAGGTGGCCGAAAAGCCGTCAGGATGAGCCCAGCGATCCAGAGGTCCGGGCCCACCCCGGGCGAGTTGGCGGCGTTGGAGAGGGGCGCGCAGGCGACCCACCCGAAGTCGGCCGCCCCGCCGGCGGTGAGAAAGCCGAGCAGGATGGTCACCGACCCGCCCGCGAACAGCCAGTAGCTGAGGGCGTTGAGCCGGGGGAACGCCATATCCGGCGCGCCCACCTGCAGCGGCACCACCTAGTTCGCCAGGCCCCCAAACGCGAACGGCCCGGCGAAGAGGTACATCATGATCGAGCCGTGCATGGTGAAGAGGTGCTCGTACTGCTCGAAGCTCACGACGCCCGACGCCGGGCTCGCCAGCTGGGTCCGCATCACCAGGGCGAGGCGCCGGCGACGAAGAAGAGCGCCAGGGACGTGATCATGGAGCTCAGGCCGATCACCTTGTGGTCGGTCGTCGTCACCCACTTGTAGAAGCCGGAGGCCTCTCCGGGGTGGGTGCCCACCCGGATCGGCGCCGGCCGGCGGACCAGGTCGGTGGTGACGGCGACGGACGGCCCGGGCCGGATCGGCCGCTGGGCACCGATCGTCCAGGTCACGCCGCCGTGCTACCGGACCGCCGGTCCGGTAACCGGCGCGTTGGCGGTGGCGCGTCCGGCGCCGGGACGGGCGGCGGAGCGGGGGTGCAGGCGGCGGAGCGGGGGGCAACGGTTGACGGCCGCCGGGGGTTGCCTCAGCATGGTCGTCGGTGCCCCACCCCGAACCGGTCGACATCACCTCGGCGCCCCGCGCGGTGCGTTGAGATGCGCGTGGTCGTGTTCGGAGCGAGCGGCAACGTCGGCACCAGCGTGGTGCGGGCGTTGCGCAGCGACCGGCGGGTGGACGAGATCATCGGCGTCCAGCGGCGCGCGCCCGCCCCCGGCACGCTCGACATCGAGTGGGCCGCGGCGGACATCGGGCGCGACGACCTGGTCCCCTTGGTCGAGCACGCCGACGCGGTCGTGCACCTGGCCTGGGCCGTCCAGCCCCAGCGGGACCGGCTCCGGCTCCACGAGACCAACGTGATCGGATCGGCCCGGATCTTCGAGGCGGTCGGGCGAGCCGAGGTGCCGGCGCTCGTCTACGCATCGTCGCTGGGGGCGTACTCGTCGGCGCCGCTCGGCGCGGTCGTCGACGAGTCACACCCCACCGACGGCATTCCCACCTCGACGTACTCGCTGCAGAAGGCCTACGTGGAACGACTCTTGGACCGGTTCGAAGCGGCCCACGGCCTGGTCCGGACGGTGCGCCTCCGGCCCGCCCTCTGCCTGAAGGGCGAGGCGGCCGAGGAGGTACGGGGCCTCTTCGGCGGCCCGGCGGGGCGCTTCTTGCCCGCGGCGGCCCGGCGGTTGCGGCACGTCCGGCTCATGCCGGACGTCGACGGGCTGGCGGTGCAGGTGGTGCACACCGACGACGTCGCCGATGCCTACCGCCGGGCGGTCACCGGGTCGGTGAAGGGCGCGTTCAACGTCGCCGCACACCCGATCCTCGACGCCGAGGTGCTCAGCCGGACCACCGGGGCCTGGAGGGTGCCCGTGCCGGCCCGCCTGGTCCGTTCGGCCATGCGCGTGGCCTACGACCTCCACCTCCAACCGTCGGAGCCGGGCTGGTTCGACATGGCGGCGCAGGGGCCGCTCATGAGCACCGAGCGGGCGGAGCGGTCCCTCGGCTGGCAGGCCACCCGCTCCAGTCTCGACACGCTGCGCGAGCTGATCGACGGGATCGCCGCCCGATCGGACCTCGCCACCCCCCCGCTGTCGGGACCCGGCTGACGTCCGGGCCGGTGCCCCGGGCCCGAGCCCGGCCGCCGGTACGCTGCGAATGCTCGATACCCGAGCAGCAACGCCCGACTTCGACGGGGAGCGGCGAACCCAGATGCCACACGATGTCCAGATGCCCCCGCCGGGCGCGCCCGGCGGCCGGGCGCCCCAGACCCGGCTGTACCGGGGCGGGACCCTGGCCAAGGAGGGCTTCCCGGTCGAGGAGATCTCCGACCACCTGAGCGACGAACCCGACAGCGTGGTCTGGCTCGACCTGTGCGCGCCCACCGAAACCCAGCTCTCGGTGCTCCAGACCGAGTTCGGGCTGCACGACCTGGCCATCGAGGACGCCCTCCACGAGGGGCAGCGGACCAAGCTCGACCGCTACCAGACCCACCTGTTCCTGTCGGCCCACTCGGCGGACGTCGACCCCGTCTCGATGCGGATGGTGACCCGCGAGATCGCCGTGTTCATCACCAAGCGGTCGCTCATCACCGTCCGCAAGGACCCCGGCTTCGACATCGAGGCGGTGGTGGCCCGCTGGGAGCGCTCTGACGACCTCGCCCGCAACGGGGTCGGCTTCTTGCTCTACGGGTTGCTCGACTATCTGGTGGACAGCCACTTCCGGGCCGTCGAGGCGCTCGACGACGCGGTGGAGCGCACGGAGGACAAGCTCTTCGAACCCGGTCGGCACGCCGTCAACGCGGTGCAACGGGAATCCTTCGAGCTGCGAAAGAGCCTCGTGGTGCTGCGCCGGGTGGCCCTGCCGATGCGCGAGGTGCTGAACACCCTCCTGCGTCAGGACCTCTCGGTGGTTCCCGAGGCCATGGAGCCCTATTACCGCGACGTGTACGACCACGTGATCCGGGCCTCCGAGTGGACCGAGTCGCTGCGCGATCTGGTCACCACCATCGTCGAGACCAACCTGAGCGAGCAGGGCAACCGGATGAACCTCATCATGAAGAAGGTGACCAGCTGGGCGGCGATCATCGCCGTGCCCACCGCGGTCACCGGGTGGTACGGGCAGAACCTGCCGTACCCGGGCTTCGGCAAGCAGGCCGGGCTGATCGCGTCGAGCGTCCTCATCGTGGGTCTGGCGGTGGCGCTGTTCGCGGTGTTCCGGCGCAAGGACTGGCTCTGAGCTCCCCCACATCGGGTCGGGCGCCGGCTCGGGCCCCTGTGCCGCACGCACCCGATGTTTGGCCCGGGGCTCGTCCCGGGTACCCCGCCGCCGTGGCTCCTGTGGCCGAAGGTTCCCCGCCCGACGCCTGGGCCGCCCTCGGGGTGGCACCGGACATGGTCGCCGGCTGGCAGCAGCTCGGGTTCGATCCCTTCACCGCGGCGATGGGCCAGCGGGACGGGTTCACGCCCGAGATGGCCGACCACGACCGGCGCCAGCTGCGGGCCGCCGCCGACACGTGGCGGCGGGAGGGGATGGCCGACGCCGCAGGCCTGCGGTGGCACGAGGCGGGGTTCGGGGCCAAGGAGGCCCGACGGCTGCGGGACGCGGGCGAGACGCCCGAGACCGCCCCGGGCGGTCATCGCGGGGCCGGGTAGCGCCGCCGCGCCGGCGGGTCGGGGCCGCAGGTCGGGCGCCGGCGGGTGGGGCCGCTCCCCGGGCGTCGGTCAGAACGCCCGTCCGGGGTTGAGGATGCCGCGGGGATCCAGCGCTGCCTTGATCGAGCGGTGGAGCTCGAGCACGTCGTCCCCCAGCTGCCGGCGTAGCCACGGCAGCTTCAGCGAGCCGACACCGTGCTCGCCGGTGACGGTGCCCCCCAGTCGGAGGGCCAGCTCCATCACCGCCCCGAAGGCGGCGCTGGCCCGGCGACGGGCCGCCTCGTCGGCGGGGTCGAACACCACCAGCGGGTGGAAGTTGCCGTCACCGGCGTGGCCGATCACCGCGATCGGGGTGTCGTGGTGGGCCGAGACCTCCTCGATGCCGGCCAGCAGGTCGGCGACCGCGGCGAGCGGCACGCCGACGTCCTCGATCATCACCGTGCCCAGTTGCTCGACCGCGGGGATCGCCATGCGCCGGGCGGCCATGAGCTGCTCGCCCTCGTCCTCGTCGTCGGTGGTGGCCACGTAGGTGGCCCCGCAGGACTCACAGGCGACCCGCATGAGGTCGATCTCCGTCGCACCCGCGGCACCGGCGGCATCGGAACGGGCGAGGAGCAGGGCTCCCCACCCCGGGTCCAGACCCATCGCCAGGCGCGCCTCGACCGCGTCCAACGCCAGCCGGTCCATGAGCTCCAGCGTCGTAGGACGCAACGACCCGGTGATCCGCGTGACCGCATGCCCGGCCGCCACGGTGCCGGCGAACGCCGCCACCAAGGTGCGCGCCGGCGCGGGCCGAGGGCGCAGCCGGAGCGTCGCGCCCACGATGACGCCCAGGGTGCCCTCGCTGCCGACGAAGAGCCGCTTGAGGTCGTAGCCGGCGACGTCCTTGACGGTGCGCCCTCCCAGGCGCAGGACCCGGCCGTCGGCCAGCACCACCACCAGCCCCGCCACGTAGTCGGTCGTCACCCCGTACTTCACGCAGCACGCCCCGCCGGCATTGGTCGCCACGTTGCCCCCCACCGAGCAGATCTCGAAGCTCGAGGGATCCGGGGGGTACCAGAGCCCACGGGCGGCGGCGGCCGCCTTCAGCTCGCCGTTCAGCACCCCCGGCCCGACCTCGGCCACGGCGGCCGCGACGTCGATCTCGAGACCCCGCATGCGCTCGGTGCTGAGCGTGATCCCGCCTTCGATGCCCGAGGACCCGCCCGCCAGCCCGGTGCCGGCACCGCGAGGCACCACCGGGACCCGGTGCTCGTGGGCGATGGCCATGACGGTCTGCACGTCGGCCACGCCGTTGGCCCGCACCACCGCCGCCGGCAAGCCGGTGGCCGCCGTTGCGGCGCGATCCGAGCGGTAGCCGGCCACCACGTCGGGGTCGCTCACCACGGTGCCCTCGGGCAGCGAGCGGACCAGATGCTCGAGCCACGCGGCACTCATGACCGCCAACCCTAAGGGTCTCGAGCCACCCTACGGGTTTCGAGGGCCCGGTCCTGGACCTGCTCCCGGACCGGGTCCGGCATCTGGTCCCGCATCGGCGGCCCCGGTGCTGGGCGCGCCCTCGTCGAGGCTCGCCAGCTCCAGCGCCACCTCGCTCAACAGACCGGCCGGGCTGGTGCGCAGGTGGCGCTGGTAGCGGATGCGGGTCCACAAGGGGTGCGCGGAGACGCCCGACCGGTAGTAGATGGTGACGAGCAGCTGGATGTCGTCGTCGGGGCGGTCCAGCAGCGCCAACGTGGCGCGGAACGAGGGTTCGGAGTCGCTCAGCGGGAACGCCACCAACGTGGTGCCGTTGACGGCGACCACCCCGTTGGCGAAGCCGCCGAAGGACACCAGGGGCTGGGGCGAGCCCCGCCGCACCACGTCGATCCGATGGTAGGGATGGAGCAGTCCCGGGCCGATGCCGACGTTGCGGAAGGCGCACGAGACCACCAGCCGGTGCTGCGCCGGCTCGATCGACCACGCGCCGACGCTCTGCTCGGTGGGCGCGAAGTAGACGCCGTCGGGCAGCACCACGTGGAGCGCGCCCTGCCCGCGGAAACCGTCGGGCGCCAGCCGGGTCGGCACGAGGATCGCCGCGTGCGCGCTGAGCAGCGCCCGCTCCCCCAGCTCGTTCTGCTGGCGCAGCGCGTCGAGCTGCTCGTCGGCGATGGCGTTGGCGACCTCGTCGAGTGCGGCGCGCTGCGCGCTCGATCCGGCGAGCTCGCCCGCGTGGCCGGCCACTCGGTCTCCGAGCTCCGCCAGCCGGGCCGCCGACTCGGCCAGCGCGGCCGAGGAACGGGACGTCGCGCCGGAGCGGCGCACCAGCACGACCAGCACCACGACGACCACCACCCCGACCAGCGCGGCCACCGCGCTCGAGACGGCTCCCACGGCCGTCCAGTCGATCGCCTGGGTCGCCATCTCCTCGTCGCTCCTCGCCGGTCACGTCGCGCGTGGCCGATCCGGCGATCGCCCCACCAGGTGGGGGCGGCTCGCCCTCTGCCGGCACCGGTCCGCCAGCGCTGGACCATCATGGTGGATGCGCCGGCGTGGAGCGAGGATCCCGGACCCCGCGTCGACCGGCGCCACGGCGGCCCCGGGCCGGTTGGCAGCACCCCGCGGCGGTTGGCGGCACCCCCAAGAGTTCACTCCGGTGACCGGAGCGCTTCGCGGGCCGTTCATCTCGGATCCATACCGTGCGGCCCATGGGATCGACCCAGCCGATCAGACCGGCGCGACGGTGAGCGCGCCGTCGGTTGCCGCCGGCAGCGCGGCCGGCGAGCGGCCGAGCGACCATCGGCCGCTGGTCCTGGTGGTCGACGACGAGGAGTCCTACCGCCAGGCGCTGGCGTCGGGGCTGTCGCGCGAGGGGTTCGCGGTCGAGCTGGCGGCCGACGGGCACGAGGCGCTGCGCCTCTTCCATCGCGGCCATCCCGACCTGGTCCTGCTCGACGTGATGCTTCCCGACCAGTCGGGCGTCGAGATCTGCCGGCGCATGCGCGCCCTGGCGCCCATCCCGATCATCATGGTGTCGGCTCGCGACTCGGAGGTGGACGTCGTCCTCGGCCTCGAGCTCGGAGCCTCGGACTACGTGGCGAAGCCGTTCCGAACGCGCGAGCTGGTGGCCCGGATGCGGGCGGTGCTGCGCCGCGGCGCCGCCCCACCCGCCGCGCCCGACGAGGTGACGGCCGTCGGCCCGGTGCGGCTCGACGCGGGGCGCCGCGTGGCCTCGGTGCTGGGGCGGCCGATCGAGCTGTCGCGCAAGGAGTTCGACCTTCTGGCGCTGCTGCTGGCCCACGCTGGTCAGGTCGTCACCCGCGACTGGTGCATCGACCGGCTCTGGTGGGACCGGGACCTGTCGGACACCCGCACCCTCGACACCCACGTGAGGCGCTTGCGGCGCAAGATCGAACCGGATCCGGCCAACCCGCGCCATCTGGTCACGGTGCGGGGCGTGGGGTTCCGGTTCGAGCCCTGACGCGGTGACCTGAGCGTCTCGGACCACCCGACGCTAGGGTGGCCGGGTGCGTGTGGGCGACCTCGCTCCGGATTTCGAGCTGCCCGACGAGGACGGTCGGCCCCGGCGGCTCAGCGACCTGCTCGCCGGCGGGCCGGTCGTCCTGTTCTTCTACCCCGGGGCGATGACCTACGGCTGCACCCGCGAAAGCTGCCATTTCCGAGACCTGGCGGCCGAGTTCGCCGCCGTCGGTGCCCAGCGGGTGGGCATCAGTGCCGACCCGGTGGACAAGCAGAAACAGTTCTCCGCCAAGCACTCCTTCGACTTCCCGCTCCTGTCGGACCCCGACTTCACCGTGGCGGCCCAGTTCGGGGCCCGGCGTTCGATCGCCAAGCTCGGTAACCGCCGGGTGACGTTCGTGGTCGACACCGATCGTCGCGTCCTCGGGGTGATCCGGAGCGAGATCGCCTTCGCGGCCCACGCCGATCGGGCACTGGCCCTGTTGCGGGAGCGGGCCGCCACCGGCTGAGCGGCGCCCGGGCGTTCCCCCGGGCAGCCCGAGGGGGCCGGCTGCGCCCGCCCGCGCTGCCAACCCCACCCACGTCGCCTTATGCCCCGGATCCTGGTCGACACCGCCCCGCTGCGCGAGAGCCGCGACTTCCGTCTCCTCTTCGGCGGGCAGTTGCTGTCCACCCTGGGCAGCCAGCTCACCGCCGTCGCGATCCCCTACCAGGCCTTCGCCGAGACCCACTCGTCGCTGCAGGTCGGCGCGATCAGCCTGGCGCAGCTGGTCCCGCTCATCGTGGGCTCTCTGGTCGGCGGCGCCCTCGGCGACGCGTACGACCGCCGGGCCCTCATGCTGGTCACCTCGATCGGCTCGGCGGCGGCCAGCGGCGGGTTGGCGCTCAACGCGCTCGGACCGCACCCGTCGCTGGTCGGGCTCTACCTCCTCAGCGCCCTGGCGGCCGGCCTGAGCGGTCTGGCCAACCCGGCGCGCAACGCCGCCGTCCCGTCCCTCGTGCCGGCGACGCACCTCATCGCGGCGCTGGCGTTCATGCAGATCCTCATGCAGCTGGGCACCATCGTGGGGCCGGCCTGCTCGGGAGTGCTCCTTTCGGCGACCGGTCTGGCGGCGGTGTACCTCATCGACGCCCTGTCGTTCCTCGCCGTGGTGGCGTCCTGCATGCTGATGGCACCGATCCCGCCGGCGCCCGGCGTGCGCCGCCCCGGCGTCGGGTCGATGCTCGAAGGGTTCCGCTACGTCCGCCGGCGCCAACAGATCGGGGGCGCCTACCTGATCGACATCAACGCCATGGTGTTCGGCATGCCACGGGCCCTGTTCCCCGCGCTGGCGGTGTCGGTCTTCCACGGCGGCACGTCCACTCTGGGCCTGCTGTACGCGGCCCCCGGCGTCGGCGCGCTGCTCGGCGCGGTCGCCACCGGGTGGGTGAGCGGGCTGCGGCGGCGCGGCTGGGGCGTGACCCTCGCCGTCGGAGTCTGGGGCCTGGCCATCGCCGCCTTCGGCCTGGTGCACGTGCTGTGGGCGGCCCTGATTCTCCTCGCCGTGGCGGGCTGGGCCGATGTGATCTCGGCCGTCCTGCGCAACACCATCATCCAGACCTCGGTGAGCGACGAGTTCCGGAGCCGGCTGTCGTCGTTCCAGATGGCGGTAGTCCAGGGCGGGCCCCGGCTGGGCGACTTCGAGGCGGGGGGCGTGGCCTCGGCGTTCAGCCCGGAGATCTCCATCGTCTCGGGCGGGTTGGCCTGCGTGCTGGGCGCGGCGGTACTGGTGGCCGTGCTGCCCGGTTTCCGGCAACACCGCACCCTGCCCGAGCGTGCGCCGAGCCCACCACCGGCCTGAAGGCCAGCCCGAGCATCGAGCCCCGGAATCCGAGCCCGACGAACCGAGCCCCGGAATCCGAGCCCCAGGGATCGAGCGAGCAGCGCCGAGCGGCCCTCAGACCCGGCGCATGTTCTCGAAACGGGCGAACTGGTTGAGGAACAGCAGGTGCGCCGAACCGGTCGGGCCGTTGCGGTGCTTGGCCACGATGATCTCGGCGTCCCCGCGGCGGTCGATCGGAGCGTCGGGGTCGTACTGCTCCTCACGGTAGATGAACAGCACCACGTCGGCGTCCTGCTCGAGGCTGCCGCTCTCTCGCAGGTCCGACAGCATCGGCCGCTTGTCCTGACGAGCCTCGAGCCCGCGGGACAGCTGGGACAACGCCACCACGGGCACCTCCAGCTCGCGGGCGAGGATCTTGAGGCCACGGCTGATCTCGGCCACCTCCACCTGACGGTTCTCCGCCCGGGCCCGGCCGGTCATCAGCTGGAGATAGTCGACCACCACCAGGCCCAGATCGCCCTCGCTCTGGCGGAGGCGGCGGGCCCGGGCGCGGATGTCCATCACCGTCAGGTTCGGGTTGTCGTCGATGAAGATCGAGGCGTCGCTGAGCCGGCTGACGGCGGTGCCGAGCTTCCCCCAGTCCGATTCCTTCAGCTGCCCGGTGCGCACGTGCTGCGCGTCGACCCGCGCCTCGGACGCCAGGATGCGCTGGGTCAGTTCGAGATGCCCCATCTCGAGCGAGAAGAGCAGCGCCGGCCGGTGCAGCTCGATACCCACGTGTGCCAGCATCCCGAGGGCGAAGCTGGTCTTGCCCATCGCCGGGCGGGCGCCGACGATGGTGAGGCTCGACGGCTGGAGCCCGGCCAGGATCCGGTCGAGGTCGAGGTACCCCGTGGCGACCCCGGTCACCGAGTCGCGCCGTTGGGACAGCTCCTCGATCCGGTCGAGGCCGGGCATGAGCAGGTCGCGCAGCGCGGCGATGCTCTCGGTGGTGCGGCGCTGGGCCACGTCGAACACCATCTGCTCGGCCTTGTCGATCGCCCCGACCACGTCCTCGGGCACGCTGTAGCCGAGCTCGGCGATCTCCGACGCCACCCCGACGAGCTTGCGCAGCAGGGCGTGCTCCTCCACGATCTGCGCGTAGTGCACCGCGTTGGCGGTCGACGGGGTGTTGGCTTGCAACGACACGAGCACCGAGGGATCGCCGACCATCTCGAGCATCCCCGAGCGGCGGAGCTCGTCGGCGATGGTCACCGCGTCGACCGGTTCCCCCCGCTCGAAGAGCGCCGACACCGCACTGAAGATGTGGGCGTGCGCCGGCTTGTAGAAGTCGCCCGGCCCGCAACGCTCCAACGCCGCCGAGGCGGCGTCGCTCGAGAGCAGCATGGCGCCCAGCAACGACTCCTCGGCCTCGAGATTGTGCGGCGGGACCCGCGACGCCGCCGGGGCCGGACGGAGCTGGCGGGGACGGCTGTC
Source organism: Acidimicrobiales bacterium (assembly GCA_036501425.1). Classification (GTDB taxonomy): domain Bacteria; phylum Actinomycetota; class Acidimicrobiia; order Acidimicrobiales; family RAAP-2; genus DATKRB01. The sequence continues at coordinate 10,131 of DASYAI010000068.1, forward strand.
TTCGTAGGCTTGGACCATCGTGCCCCTACCCTGACGGAACAGCCCTGTGGGGCGTAAGGCGTGGAAGCTGGGGATTGCCCCCCGGATTGCGACGGGCAAGCTGGGGATTGCCCCCGGGATTGTGCCGGGCGAGCTGGGGATTGCGACATCCCATGTGGACCAACGGTGGACGGGCGAGCGGCCGTTGGGGAGAAGCGAACGCCACGACGTCCGGGGCAGCATCCCGAGCGCGCCGACGTCGCTCCCGGCGGACGGCGGCGGGTGTGGACAACCGGCCGGGCGAGGACGTCGACGGAGGCACCCCGGCATGGTCGCGCCCGGTTGTCACAACGACCGGGCCCACCGGCCCGATCCGAACGGCCACGCGGTCCCGACGACGGGACCCGCGCCCCGGCGTCAGCCCGCCGCGACCACCTGCAGGGTCACCACCGTGGACACGCCCTCGAAGAGGTGGACCGGCACGTCGTAGTCGCCGAGTGCCTTGATCGGCTCGTCGAGCGCGATGTTCTTGCGGTCGATCTCCACGCCCTTCTGGGTCCGGATCGCCTCCACCACGTCGGAAGCCGCCACCGACCCGAAGAGCCGGCCGGCCCCGCTCGCCCGCACGGACAACGGGAGGACCGCGCCCGCCAGGACGACCGCCTTGGCCTCTGCCGCCTCGCGGTCCCGGGCCTCACGCAGATCTCGCGACCGGCGCATCGCCGCCGCCTGGTCCGCCACCCCGGCCGTGGCCGGGATGGCTCGTGCCTCGGGCAGCAGGTAGTTGCGGGCAAACCCGCCCGCCACATCGACGATGTCCCCACGCCGGCCGACCCCCGGCACGTCGGTCCGCAGCACCACCCGCATCACTCATCGCCTCCGGCGACACCCGCCGGCACGACGACCTCGGCCATGGGCGGCTCGGGCACCGCGCCCACAACACCCGCACCGGTACCGGCACCGGCTTCGGGTGCCGGTGGCCGCCGATCGGGCCGGTCCTCGCCGCCCCGACCCTCGCCGCCCCGACCCTCGCCGCCGCGACCCTCGCCACGCCCGCCGCGACCCTCGCCACGCCCGCCCCGACCACCGGGGCGCTCGGTCACCGTACGCTGCGTGTAGGGCAGCAGGACCACCTCGCGCGCCGTCTTGATCGCGCTGGCGATCGCCCGCTGGTGCTGGGCGCAGTTGCCGGTGACCCGGCGTGAGCGGATCTTGCCGCGATCGCTCATGTACTTGCGCAGCAACGGCACGTCCTTGTAGTCGACCCACTCGATGTGGTCACGGCACAGGGCGCACGGCTTCTTCTTCACCCGGCGGTTGAGGTCCTTGGGCGACGTCCGGCGGGCGGTGCCGCCGCGGTAGTTGCTGCGGGCCATCAGAAGGGCTCCTCGTCGAAGCCGTAGCCGGGTTCCTCGCGTACCGGGGCCGGGGCCGGCGCCCGCGACGCCGCGCGCGGCCCGTCGGAGGGCCCGCGCCGCTCGTTCTTGGTGACCTGCGCCGTCGCCCACCGCAACGAGGGCCCGATCTCGTCGGCGACCACTTCGATCTTGGAGCGCTTGTCGCCGTCGGGCGTCTCCCAGCTCCGCTGCTCGAGCCGGCCGGTCACCACCACCCGAGAGCCTCGGCCGAGGCTCTCGCTCACGTTCTCGGCCATCTCGCGCCAGCACACGACGTCGAAGAAGCTCGTCGCCTCCTCCCAGTCCTGGGTCTGCCGGTTCTGCCAACGCCGGTTCACGGCCAACCCGAAGGTCGCCGTGGGCTGGCCGGTGTTGGTGAACCGGAGCTCGGGATCCCGGGTGACGTTGCCGACGAGGGTCACGCTGTTGTCATTGGGCATCGCTCGTACCTTGCTCGTGGTCGGTGGTCGGATGTACAGGTCGGAGTGGGCGAGGGGGGACGGGATCACCGGTTCGAGCCCGGCAATCCGGCCGGGCTAGGCGCTCGCGGCGGCGCGCTTGGGGGCGCTCGGACGACCGGCGCGCGGTGGCCGGCCGGCCACCTTGTCGGGAAGGCGGACCAGCTTGTGGCGGACGACCTCGTCGGCCAGGGGGAGCATGCGGTCCAGCTGGTCGATGGTCGCCACCTCGGCGGTCAGCTCGATGACCACGTAGTAGCCCTCGCGCTTGTGGTTCACCTCGTAGGCGAACGCACGACGGCCCATCCGGTCCACCGTGCCGGGTGTGCCACCCGTGGCCCGGATGGACTCGAGCACCCGGTCCACCACGCCCTGGATCGCCGACGGCTCAGCCGTGGCGTCGAAGATGATCATGACCTCGTACGGCCGCATCCGCGGCACCTCCCTCCGGACCGGGCGACCAGCGCTCGGGCCCCTCGTCTGGGGCAGGGTCTGGAGCCCGGCATGCCGGACCCGAAACTGTTGCGGCCGCACCTCGCGGCGCGCCGCCGGGGACCGATGCTAGCTCAGGTCGCGGCCGCCCCCCACGGGGCCCGCGCCCAGGGCCCGGCGGAGCTCCTCGGACGCGTGGTAGCTCTCGTCGGCCGACGGGAACCGGCCCGAGCGGACGTCGGCCGCGTACTCGGCCACCGCCGCCGCGGCCACCTCGCCCAGGTCGGCGTAGGACCGGGCGAAGCGGGGCGGCGGGCCGGCGCCCAGACCCAGCAGGTCGTGGAAGACCATCACCTGACCGTCGCAGTGCGGGCCGGCGCCGATCCCGATGGTCGGCACGTCCACCGCCGCCGTCACCGCCTGAGCCACCAGCTCGGGCACGCCCTCGAGCACCAGGGCGAAGCAGCCGGCCGCCACGAGCGCCTCGGCCGCCCCGAGCAGGGCCTGGGCCGCATCGACCCGCTGGGCTTGGACCCGGTAGCCGCCCATGGCGAGCACCGACTGGGGGGTGAGGCCCAGATGCCCCATCACCGGGATCTGCGCGCCGACGATGGCCTCCACCACGGGCAGCCGCTCGACACCACCTTCGAGCTTCACCGCCCGGGCTCCGGCGCGCACGAGCGTGGCCGCGTTGCGCACCGCGTCGTCCGTCCCGAGGTGGTAGCTCAGCCACGGCAGATCGCCGACCACCAGGCAGCGCGTGCGGGCTCGGGCGACGGCAGCGGTGTGACGCGCCATGTCGTCGATGTCCACCTGCAAGGTGTCCGCAAAGCCCAGGACGTTGTTCGCCACCGAGTCCCCGACCAGCACCAGGTCCACCCCCGCCCGGTCGACGATGCGCGCCCCGGGCTCGTCGTAGGCGGTGACCATCACCAGGGGCTCGGCCCCGTCACGCCGCTTGTGCGCCCGGACGGCCGGGACGGTGAGCGCCCGGCGCTCGGACGCTCCGGCGCCGGGGACGGCGGTCACGAACGCTTCCGGGCCCCCGGGGTCGGGGTGGTCCCGCCGGCCGCCGCGCCGACGGCCCGGCGCCGGGGAGCGTTGCGCCCGCCCGCCGAGTACCGCCGGGCCAGGTGGTGCCAGGCGCAGGACGGGCAGACCTCGACGGCGTAGCAGGTGACCGGGTCCACCCGTCGCTTCAACCGGTTGAGCTCGGTGGCCGAGCCCGGGCACCGGCCGCCGGGGGGCAGGCGGGCGCCGAAGACGAAGGTCACCTCCACCACCTCGTCGACATTGCAGATCGGGCAGCTCTCGCCGGTGGCCTGCCCGACGTTGCGCGCCGCCCGCAGCAGCTCGGGATGGGCGTCGCAGACGTCCACCCGTCCCAGCTTGCCCCGCTGGACGTCACGGACCACCGCGTTGCGCGCCAGGCGGTACTCGACCCGGGCGTCGCCCGCCGGGGCCGGGTCGGGCCGGGGCTCCCCGGGTCCGGACGTCGCGGTCACGGCATGAGGCTACCGCCGGCGGGCGAGATCGCGAGGCACCGGAGGTCCGGACCCCGACCGCGGCGACGGTCGACGACGGTGCCGGCCGGCCGACGGGTCCGGCCGGCGAGGGGTCCGGCGATCGGTATGGACACGCCGCTATATCGGATCGATATACTGACCAGATGCTGGATCTGGCCATCCTGGGCTTGCTGGAAGACCGGGGCCTGCACGGGTACGAGATCCGGCGGCGGGTGCGCGAACAGCTGGGCCTGCTCGTCAACGTCTCGTTCGGCTCGCTGTACCCCGCGCTCGGACGGCTCGAGGCGGCCGGCGCGGTGACGACGGAGGAGACGACCCCGACCGCACCGCCCGCGCCGACGCCCCCCACCGGCTCGCTGAGCGGCGAGCTGGCCGTGCTGCGGGCCCGGCGACGGCCGGCCCCGCCGCGCGGCGGCCGGCGGGGCCGCAAGGTCTACACGATCACCGACGAGGGGCGGCGCCTCTTCGCCGAGCTACTGGCGGGGGAAGGCGCCGACGACGCCCGGAGCTTCGGCCTCCGGGTGAGCCTGGCCCGCCACCTGGCCCCCCAGGCCCGGGTGGCCCTGCTCGAGCGACGCCGGGGGGTGCTGGGCCAGCGCCTGGGCGAGGTCCGGGCGGCGACCGGTGGGGCTTCGCTGGACAGTTACGCCCGTTCGGTGATGGAGCACACGGCCGAGGGGATGGAGCAGGACATCCGCTGGATCGATCGGTTGATCGACGCCGAGCGGTCGCAGATCAGTGTCGGGACCGGCGCCAAGTCGCCCGACTGGAGCGGAACCCGACGTGGAGGAGAACGACCATGAGCACCATCCGGTTGGCGATCGCCGGAGTCGGCAACTGCGCGAGCTCGCTCGTGCAGGGCATCTCGTACTACCGCGACGCCGATCCCGACGACGTCGTCCCCGGCCTGATGCACGTGGTGCTCGGGGGCTACCACGTCCGTGACCTCACGCCGGTGGCCGCCTTCGACGTCGACGCGAGCAAGGTCGGCACCGACCTGGGCAAGGCCGTCTTCGCCGGACGCAACAACACCATCCGCTTCGCCGAGGTGGGCGAGCTGGGCATCACCGTCCAGCGGGGCCCGACCCTCGACGGCCTCGGGCGCTACTACCGCGACGTCGTGGACGAGTCGCCGGCACCGCCGGTCGACGTGGCCGAGGCGCTGGTGGCCTCCGGGGCCGAGGTGCTCGTCTCCTACCTGCCGGTCGGCTCCGAGGAGGCCCAGCGGTACTACGCCGAGGCCTGCCTGCGGGCGAAGGTGGCTTTCGTGAACGCCATCCCCGTGTTCATCGCCTCGGATCCCGAGTGGGCGTCGCGCTTCGCGGAGGCCGGCGTGCCCATCGTGGGCGACGACATCAAGAGCCAGGTGGGCTCCACCATCGTCCACCGGGTCCTCACCCGGCTGTTCGAGGACCGCGGCCTGGCGCTCGACCACACGTACCAGCTCAACGTGGGCGGGAACATGGACTTCCGCAACATGCTCGACCGGGACCGGCTCGAGTCGAAGAAGATCTCCAAGACCCAGGCGGTGACCAGCCAGATCGAGCACACCCCGCTGCCGGCCGACGACATCCACATCGGACCGTCGGACCACGTGCCCTGGCTGCTCGACCGCAAGTGGGCCTACATCCGCATGGAGGGCCGCAACTTCGGCGACGTGCCGCTCGAGCTCGAGCTCAAGCTGCAGGTGTGGGACTCGCCCAACTCGGCCGGGGTCATCATCGACGCCGTGCGTTGCGCCCGGCTGGCCCTCGACCGGGGCATCGGCGGGCCGCTGCTCGGCCCGAGCGCGTACTTCATGAAATCGCCCCCGGTGCAGTACCACGACGACCAGGCGTTCCAGATGGTGGAGGACTTCGCGCGGGGCGACGCCGGTCCCAGCTGGTCCCCGGGTCCTCCGAGCTGACGCCGGCGGGTCTGGGGCTGATCTGGCGATGGCAGGTCAGGCGGCCGGTCTGGCGGCGGTGCTGGGCGGGCTCGCCGAGCCGCGCCCCCGGCACTTCTAGCGGCTCGCCCCCCCGGTAGCTCCCTGGCGCTCGGCCCACCAGGCATCGAGCCGCCGGTAGGCCTCGTCCTCTCCCAGCGGGCCCTCGTCGAGCCGCAGCTCGAGCAGGTGGGCCAGAGCCTCCCCCACGGCCCGGCCGGGCGGGATGCCCAGGTGGGACATGACCTGTGTACCGTCGAGGTCGGGTCGGATGGCGTCGAGCGACTCGCGCTGGCGGAGCTCGGCGATCCGGCGCTCGAGCTCGTCCATCCGCCGGTCGAGGGCGCGGGCCTTGGCCGCATTGCGCGTGGTGCAGTCGCACCGGGTCAGCTCGTTCAGGCGGTCGAGCAACGGGCCGGCGTCGCGCACGTAGCGCCGCACGGCCCGGTCCGTCCACCCCAGCCGGTAGGTGTGGAAGCGCAGGTGGAGCTCCACCAGCCGCGCCACCACGTCGATGTCCTCACTCGGGTAGCGCAGGGCGGTCATCCGGGCCCGGGTCATGCGGGCGCCCACCACCTCGTGGTGGTGGAAGGTGACGCCGCCGTCGAGGAAGGCGCGGGTCCGCGGCTTGCCGACGTCGTGGAACAGCGCCGCGAGGCGGAGCACCCGGTCCGGCGAGGTCTTGTCGACCACCGCCAGCGTGTGGCCGAGCACGTCCTTGTGGCGGTGGATCGGGTCCTGCTCGAGCGCCAGCCCGGGCAGCTCGGGCAGGAACTCCCCCGCCAGCCCGGTGGAGACCACCAGCCCCAGGGCACGCGAGGGGACCTCCAGCACCATGATCTTGTCGAGCTCGTCGCGCACCCGCTCGGGCGACACGATCGCCAACCGCTCGCGCCCCGCACGCATGGCGGCGAGGACGTCGTCGTCGGGAACCAGCCCGTAGCGGGCGGCGAATCGGGCGGCGCGCAGCATCCGCAACGGGTCGTCGGCGAAGGAGACGTCGGCGTCGAGGGGGGTCCGCAGACGCCGTGCCCCGAGGTCCCCGATGCCGTCGAACGGGTCGACCAGGGTCAGGTCGGGTAGCCGGAGCGCCATGGCGTTGACGGTGAAGTCCCGGCGCGACAGGTCCTGTTCGATCTGGTCGCCGAAACGGACATCGGGCTTGCGCGAGTCAGGGCGGTAGACCTCCGCCCGGTGGGTGGTGATCTCGTAGTCCACCCCGGCCCGGCGGCAACCGATCGTGCCGAACCGCTTGCCCTGGGTCCACACCGCATCGGCCCAGCCGGTCACGATCGCCTCGATGCGCTCGGGCCTGGCGTCGGTGGTGAGGTCGATGTCCGAAGTGAGGGGGCCGGCGGCCGGCGCTGCGGCCAGGAGGGCGTCGCGGACCGACCCCCCCACGAGGTACAGGGCGTGGCCGGCGGCCGCGAACCGCTCCGCCAGTTCGGAGGTGACGCGGACCAAGGGCGCGAAGCGTTCGGGGACCGCCGTGGACTGCACCAGACCACGGTAGTGCGTCACGGTTCAGCTCCCGGCAACGGTTAGCGTTGCCCGGTGGCCTCGCGGTTCGGTCGGGCGCTCGGGCCGGGGGCACTCGTGATCTGGGCGACCTTGGTGACCTCCGGAATGCTCGTCGCCTGCACGTCGCTCGGGCTCCTCCCCGCGCTCGACCCGCCCGCCGGCGCGGCGACCACCGCCGGTGCCACCCCGGGTGCGGCGGCCGCGACCGCCCCGGCCGCCGCGGGAGGGACCGCCCTCGAGCTGGCCGGCCAGAGCGCCTGGGTGACCCCGACTGCGCCGGGCTTCTCCCTCAGCGTGGTCACCCACCGGGGGCGCCAGTCTGGAAGCCTTGCCCTCTACGTGACCGTCTACCAGCGCCTCGTGACGAGGACCGGCTTCGCCCAGGCCCTGGCGGGCACCCCGTCGGGCACGGTGATCGACCAGCTCGGCCCGATCGCCGACCCGGGGTCGCCGACGGCCCAGACGGTCGACCTGCAGGTCGGGACCCGGTCGGTGCCGCTCGGCTCGTCGACCACCGCGCTCGGTCTCGACTGCAGCGGTGCGACGCCATGCAGCGGTGTCTACCCGGTGGTGGTCGCCCTCCGGGCGCGCGCCGGAGGTCCGGTGCTCTCCCGCCTCGACACCTTCTTGACCTACGTGGAGCAGCCGAGCGCCGATCCCCTCCGCTTCGCCCTGGTGCTGCCCGTCGCCACGCCGGTGCAGGTCCGCCGCACCACCGATCCGACCGCCGCCCTCTCCTCGCCGTCGACCGCCGCGGCCACCCGCCTGGCCGGCGCGGTGCGCGCCGTCGCCGGCCAGCCGGACGTCCCCACCACCCTGCTGGTGGATCCCCACACCGTGCAGCGACTGGCCGGGGGCTCGGCGGCGGATCACCAGACAGTCGCCGGCCTGGCATCGCTCTCGTCGACCGCCGACGTCGAGATCCCGAGCGCACCGTTCGTCCCGGTCGACCTGGGGGCACTGGCCGGCGCCGGGCTCACCGGCGAGATCACGTACCAGATGGAGGTCGGCTCGGCCGCGCTGGTCCGGTCGGGCATCCACACCGACCCGGTCGCGACCTCCCCGTGGGTCTCGCCCGGCGCCCCCTCGGGCGCCCTCGCCGCCGGGATGGCCGACGCCGGGGTAGCGCACGTCGTGATCCCCGAGAGCGCGCTCGACACGAGCGCCGACCGCTACGGGGTCACCCAACCGTTCGCCCTGACCGCCGGCCGGGGCCCGGCGGTGAGCGCGGCCGCGGCCGACACCGGGCTCGACGCCCACTTCGACCGGGTCGGCAGCGACCCGGTGCTCGCCGCCCAGCAGCTCCTGGCCGACCTGGCCTTCATCGAGTACGAGAGCCCCTACGACGCGGCTCCCCGAGGCGTCGTCGCCGTCGCACCGACCCGCGCCGTCGACGGTCGGTTCGTCGCCGCCGTCCTGGCCGGTCTCTCGCAGAACCCCAACGTGAGCGCGGTCACCCTCGACCAGTTCTTCACCCAGGTGCCGGCGGGCACCAACGGCGCGCCGGCGGCGCGGACGGTCACCGGGACGGGCGGGGCCGCCATGTCGGTTCCCCTGGCCGACCGGGTGTCGATGGCCCGGCAGCGCAACGACGCCTTCGACAGCGCGGTGCGGGGGGCTCCGCCGGTGCTGACGTCGCTCGACGACCTGCTCCTCGCCAGCGAGTCGGACGACCTCGGGGCCTCCGGCGGGCTGCGGGCGGTCGGGATCTACGAGGCAGCCCTCGGCGCGCAGCTCGCCCAGGTGCAGCTGTCCACGGTACGGACCATCACCCTGACGTCGAGGACCGGGAGCATCCCGGTGACCTTCCTCTCCAGCGCCCAGTACAGCCTGGTGGGCGACGTGCAGCTCACGAGCGACAAGTTCACCTTCCCCAACGGGTCGACGCTCGACGCCTACCGGATCGACCGGGCCACCAACACGGCCGCCGTCGCCGTCGTCGCACGAACCTCGGGCGACCTGCCGCTGCGGATCGCCCTGGTGGCGCCGCACGCCGATCCGGGTGCGCCGCCCCTGGTGATCGCCCACGGCGAGATCACCATCCGCTCCACCGCCACCTCGGTGGTCGGGATCGTGCTGACCCTGGTCGCCGCGGCGGTGCTCCTCGCATGGTGGGTGAGGACCTGGCGTCGCGGGCGGCGCCAGGGTGGGCGGGGCCGCACCCCCGGGCCCCGCGGTGTGCCCTCCGGCCTCGCCGAGTGAGCCCGCGATGAGCCGGCGAGCGGACAGCCAGGACCGGGCGGACCGGCCGCCGGGCGGGCCCTCCCCCGCCGCCCGCGCGCCCCAGCACGCCCGCAGCGACGGGCCGCCCGTCGGCGCCGGGCCCGACCCGGGTCCGGGCGCGGTCGGCGGCTCCCCCCCGCTCGCCCCCGGGGTGGGGACGCCCGAGACCGCCCCAGAGGGCCCCGGGGGGGGTGGCCTGCAGCGCGCCACCCTCTTGATGGGGGTCGGCACGGCCGTCTCGCGGCTGACCGGGGTGCTGCGCGTAGTGGCCCTGGCGGCGGCACTGGGCTCGAACCACCTGGCCGACGGGTACAACCTGGCCAACACCGCCCCCAACATGCTCTACGACGTGGTGCTCGGCGGCGTCCTGTCGGCCACCTTCATCCCGGTGTTCGTCGACCGCCTGACCTCGCGCAGCGAGCGCGAGGCGTGGCGGGCGATCTCGGCCGTGATCAGCCTGTCGATCGTCGTCCTCGCCGCGGCGACCCTCGTCTTCTGGCTGGCCGCCCCGGTCGTCATCACCGCGGTCACCGCCCTCGACCCGACGCACGGCGCCCTGAGCGCCGCCGCCCGGCTCCACGAGCGCTCGGTCGCCACCAGCCTGCTGCGGTGGTTCGTCCCCCAGGTGTTCTTCTACGGGCTCATCAGCCTCACGACGGCGCTGCTCAACTCCCGCCGGCGCTTCGTCGCCCCCATGTGGGTGCCGATCGCCAACAACGTCGTGTGCATCGCGGTGCTGCTGTGGTTCCACGAGGTGACCGCCCACGGCCCGGCCTCGCTGGTCACCGTGTCGCACAACCACGGCGAGCTCCTCCTGCTGGGCCTGGGCACCACCGCCGGGGTGGTCGTCCAGGCGGTCCTCCTGCTGGTGAGCCTCCGAGGCTCGAGGTACCCGCTGCTGCGGTGGCGCTGGGACCCCCGGCACGAGGCCGTCCGCACGATCCTGCACCTCAGCACCTGGACCTTCGGGTTCGTGGTGGCGAACCAGGTGGCCCTCTTCGTGACCCTGGCCCTGGCCGGCAGCGCCTCGGGGCCCGACCCGGTGTCCTCGTGGACCTACGCCTACACCTTCTTGCAGATGCCTTACGCGGTGGTGGCCGTCTCGATCATGAGCGCGGTCACCCCGGACCTCGCCACCCGATGGAGCAGCCAGGACCTCCCCGGGTTCCGCAAGCGGCTGACCGGAGGGCTCCGCGCGGTGCTGGTCATCATCATCCCGGCGGCCGTCGGCATGCTGCTGCTGGCCAGGCCAGCCGCCGCCCTGCTCCTCGCCCACGGGTCGACCTCGGTGACCCAGACCGAGCCCACCGGCTCGGCCCTGGCCGTCTTCGCCGTCGGGCTGCCCGGCTTCTGCGCCTTCCTCTACGTCGTCCGGGTCCTCCAGGCGATGCAGCGGACCAAGGTCGCCTTCTGGCTCTACCTGGTGGAGAACGGGCTCAACATCGTGCTGGCCGTCGCCCTGGTCGGACCGCTCGGCGTGCGGGGCCTGGCGCTCGCCCTGGCCCTGGCCTACAGCGCCGCCGCCGTGGTGGGCATCGCCGTCCTGCGCCGCTGGCTGGGGCCGCTGGCCCCCTGGCGCACCTGGGCCCCGCTCGGGCCGGTCGCCGTGTGCACCGCGGCCATGGCGGTGGTCGTCCTGGTGGTCTCCAACCTCAGCGGCAGCACCAGCCTGCCCCTTCTGGTGCTCCGGGTGCTCGGGGCGAGCGCCGCCGGGGGGGCCGCCTTCGCCGGGGCGGCGGTGCTGCTGGCCCGGCGCGCCGCCCGGGCAGCCCGGGCTCGTCGGGGCCCGGTGTGGATCGCCGGCACCACCACCCCGCCCGGCGCGGTGCGGACGCGGCCCCGCCACTGAGGCCGTGGCAGACTCTCGCCCCGATGAGCGGCGTGCGGATCGTCACCGACAGCGCGTGTGACCTGTCACCCGAGCTGGCCGGGCGGCACCGGATCTCGGTCGTGCCGCTCACCATCCGCTTCGGCGACGAGGAGCTCGTCGACCGCCAGGACCTCTCACCGGCGGAGTTCTGGCGTCGCTGCCGGAGCGCGACCCAGCTGCCCACCACCGCCGCACCGTCGCCCGGAGCGTTCGCGGCCGCCTTCGAAGCAGCAGCCGAGGACGCCGACGGCGTGCTCTGCCTCACCATCTCCTCCCTCCTCTCGGCCACGTACCAGTCGGCGCTGGCCGCAGCCGAGCACCCCCTCGGCGTTCCGGTCCAGGTCCTCGACACCCGAACCGTCACCGTCGGCCAGGCGCTGCTGGCACTCTCGGCCGCCGACGCCGCCGACGAGGGGCGCTCCCTGCCCGAGATCGTGGCCCGGCTGGAGGACGAGATGGCCCGCACCGAGGTGATCGGGGTGGTCGACACCCTCGACCACCTCCAGCGGGGCGGGCGCATCGGAGGGGCCCGGGCGCTGCTCGGATCGATGCTCTCGATCAAGCCGGTCATCGCCGTGCGGGAGGGGGTCGTGGCCCAGGAGTCGCGGCAGCGCACCCGCGCCCGGTCGCTCCAGTACCTGGCGGACAAGGTGCGCGCGGCGGGGCCGCTGGTCCGGCTCGCGGTGGCCGACGGCAACGCGCCGGACATCGGGGTCCTGCTGTCGATGCTCGAGCCGGTGCAGGTCGAGCACGAGATGGTGGTGGTCGACCTGGGCCCGGTGGTCGGGTCCCACGCCGGGCCCGGCACCGTGGGCGTGTGCTATCAGCGGCCGTCGGCCGGGCCGGGCGCGACTAGCCTGCGACCATGATCGGCCGGCCTCCGAGCCACACCACCAGGGACGGGAGGTGGCGGTGACCGACGCCACCACGACGCCCGGCGCCGCCACCACAACGCCCGGCGCCGGCGCGCCGCCCACGTCCGAGCTGTCGGCCAAGGCGGTGGACACGATCGACCTGGTGGTGACCACGGTCAACGACAAGGCCATCCGGCCCCTGGTGGTCGCCGCCCGGGCGGTGGTCTTCGGGGTCCTGATCGCCGTGCTGGGCTCGGTCGCGCTCGTCCTCGGGGCGGTCGCGCTGGTCCGCCTGCTCGACGTGTACGCCTTCGCCGGCCGGGTGTGGGCCTCCGACGCGCTGCTCGGCGCGGTGCTCGTCGCCGCCGGCCTGCTCGCCTGGTCCAAGCGTTCCGCCCCCACACCCGATCGCTGAGCCCCGTCCGGTGCCCGAACGTCGCAACGTCCTGATCGCCGGGTCCGGGCCGGCCGGCCTCACCGCCGCCATCTACACGGCTCGGGCCCAGCTCGCCCCCATGGTGATCGAAGGCGAGCCGTCCTCCACCAGCGACCAGCCGGGGGGCCAGCTCATGCTCACCACCGAGGTCGAGAATTTTCCCGGCTTCCCCGACGCGGTGATGGGGCCCGAGCTCATGCTGGCCATGCGCACCCAGGCCGAGCGGTTCGGGGCCGACCTCAGCGTGGCCAAGGTGAGCCGGGTCGACCTGGCGGGGGGCTCCCCCTTCGGGGTCTGGGTGGGCGACCCCGACCCCCCCGAGCCCACCTACCTGGCCGACGCGCTCATCGTCGCCGTCGGGGCCCGGTCCCTGATGCTAGGCCTGCCCAACGAGCGCCGGCTGCTGGCGCGGGGCGTCTCGACCTGCGCCACCTGCGACGGCTTCTTCTTCCGCCAGCAGGAGATCGCGGTGGTCGGCGGCGGCGACTCGGCGCTGGAGGAGGCCCTGTTCCTGACCCGGTTCGCCACCAAGGTCACCGTGGTGCACCGGCGCCACGAGCTGCGCGCGTCGAAGATCATGCAGGACCGGGCCCGGGCGAACGAGCGGATCGAGTTCCTGTGGAACACCGAGGTGATCGACGTGCTGGGCGAGGACAAGGTCGCCGGGCTGCGGGTGCGCGACACCGTCTCGGGGACGGCGTCCGAGCTGGACGTGACCGGGCTCTTCGTGGCCATCGGCCACGAACCCAACACCGGCATCGTGAAGGGTCAGCTCGAGCTGGAGGAGAACGGCTACATCAAGACGTTCGGCGGCTCGCGGACCAGCGTCGACGGGGTTTTCGCCTGCGGCGACGTCCAGGACCACATCTACCGCCAGGCGGTCACCGCCGCCGGCTCGGGCTGCATGGCGGCCATCGACGCCGAGCGATGGTTGGAGTCTCGGGGGGCGTGAGGGCCCCGACGCCGCCACGACCTGGGCGGGCCGCCGGCCCCGGGAACACGAACGTGGCCGGCGGCGTTCACATGCATGCGCCGGACTGACCGGCAGGACGGGAGGTCACCGTGAGTGAAGAGATCGTGACACTGAACGACGCTACGTTTGACGAGCATGTCAAGAGCTCGGACGTGCCGGTGCTGGTGGACTTCTGGGCCGAATGGTGCGGTCCGTGCAAGATGATCGCACCGGTACTGGCGGAGATCGCCCACGAGCAGGCGGGCAAGCTGCAGATCGGGAAGTTGAACATCGACGACAACCTCGACGTGACGCGCCGGTACGACGTGATGAGCATCCCGACCCTGATCCTGTTCAAGGACGGCGAGCCCCAGGCCCGGCTGGTCGGGGCGAAGCCCAAGGGACAGCTCCTCCAAGAGCTCTCCGCGTACCTCTGAGCGACGACCCGCTCACCGACGTCCTGCCCCTCCGGGGCGGGGACGTCGGCGCGGCGGTCCGTGACGTCCAGCAGCGGCTGGGCGCGCTCGGGATCGAGACGGCGGGTGACCCCGACGGCTGCTTCGGCCCGGCCACCCGAGCCGGTGTCGAAGCCTTCCAGCACCGCCGGGGCTTGCGGGTCGACGGGATCTGTGGCCGCCAGACCTGGGACACCCTGGTCGAGGCCGGCTTCCGGCTCGGCGACCGGCTGCTGTACCTGCGCTCCCCCATGCTGCGGGGCGACGACGTGGCCGAGGTCCAGCAACGGCTGGGGGCGCTCGGCTTCGACACCGGCCGGGTGGACGGGATCTTCGGCCCGCTGACGTCGGCCGCGGTGGCCGACTTCCAGCGCAACTCCGGCCAGCCGGTCGACGGGATCGTCGGCCTGGTGACCTTCCGCGAGCTCCTCCGGATGCCCACCCGCCACCAGGACCCCGAACTGGTCTCCACCGTGCGAGCGCGCGACGAGCTCCGCCACGCGCCACCGACGTTGACCGGACGCCATGTCGCGGTGGGCGAGGCCGGCGGCCTGGGCGCCACGGTCGCCGCTCTGAGGCGCCGGCTGGTCGCCGCCGGGGCGCGGGTGACCGAGCTCCACCACCCCGACGGCTCCACCCAGGCCCTGCAGGCCAACGGAGCCGCGGTGGACGCCTACCTCGGGCTCCGGCTCGACCCGGCGGAACCGGGGTGCGGCACCGCCTTCTACGCCGGGTACCGCTACGAGTCGCCCGGTGGAAGACGCCTGGCCGAGCTGGTCCAACAGGCGGTCCCCGGGGCCGTCGGGGTGCCGGACCGGGGGGTGCACGGCATGTCGCTGCCGGTACTGCGCGAGACCCGCATGGCGGCAGTCATCGTCGAGATTGGACCGGCCACGGCGGTGGTCGAGCAGGGAGCCGCCCTGGCCGGCAGCCTGGTGAGCGCCCTCAGTGGTTGGGCCGCCGCCCACTGGGACTGAGGCTTCCCCCGGCGCCCACCGAGGCACCGTCGACCCAGTTCACCGGCCCGTCGCCCCGGTGTGACCCCGGTGAACGACCACTGAACGCAAGGTGTCGGGCAGGTTCACGGGGGGCCAAAGTAACAATCCACAACCTGTGCATGATGTTGTGGAAGAGACTTCCCGCCCTGATCATCGGGTGGAGGCGCGGGGTCCGTTCCACGGTCACCGCCGCGGTGGGATCCGGACCGGTCACGTGCCGGGCCGCTCCGACGAGAGGCCGAAGTCCTGGTCAAGCCCCCAGCTCGGCCGACGGATCAAGTGAAGGTTCCAGTGACCGTTCGGGCCCGCCCGAGCCGATCATGGCGCGGTAGATCCGCTCGAGATCCTCGAGCGTGGCGAATTCCACCACCAGACGCCCCTTGCGGTTCTGCAGGTCGACCTTCACCCTCGTGCTGAGATGCTCGGAGAGCAGCTCCTCCAGCTCCAGCAGCCCGGGCTCCGGCAACCGCCGCTGCGACAGCGCCGAACCGGTCGTACCGTTGGTCGTACCAGCGGTACGACCAACCACCGGGGGCGCCGGTGACTCGGGCACCAAGCTGATCCCGCCGGTCCGCACGATCTCCTCGACCGCCCGGACACTCAGTTGCTCCTCCACCACCCGCCGGGCCAGTTCCTCCTGGAGCCCCCGGTCGGGCGAACCCAGCAACGCCCGGGCGTGGCCGGCGGTGATCCCGCCCTCGGCCAGCAGGCGCTGGGCGCCCGCCGGTAACTGAAGCAGCCGGAGCGTGTTGGTCACCGCCGCACGGCTCTTGCCCACCCGGACCGCAACCTGCTCGTGGGTGAACCCGAACTCGTCGATCAGCTGTTGGTAGGCCGCCGACTCCTCGAGCGGGTTGAGATCCTCGCGGTGGAGGTTCTCGACCAACGCCTGCTCCAGGCTGTGGACGTCGGTCGTGGACGACTGGACG
>DASYAI010000069.1:0-39604 GCA_036501425.1 Acidimicrobiales bacterium
TGACGCAGCGGACCCGCTCCGGTCCGATCCGACCCGACCGAGCCCACCAGGCGCTCCGCCACCGCCCGTCGCCGGGTATCCCCCGCCACCCCGACCGCCTGCGCCAGGGGCTCCGCCACCGCCGGTCGCCGGGTATCCGCCACCGCCGGTCGCCGGGTATCCGCCACCGCCGGTCGCCGGCTATCCCCCGCCCCCGGGATCTCCGCCAGCTCCCACGGCCGGGTACCCGCCCCCTCCGCCGGTCACCGGGTATCCGCCACCGCCGGTAGCCGGCTATCCCCCTCCCCCCGGTTACGCACCACCAGGCCGTCTCCCGCCCCCGGGCTACCCGCCCGAGGGCTCCTTTCCCCGGGGCGCCGTCCCCGGCTACCCGCCGCCGTCGGATGACCTGGCCGACTGGGGCACCCGGGCCAAGGGCCTGCTCATCGACGCCGGCATCGAGCTGGTCGTCGCCGTCCCGCTCTACGTGATCGGCCTCGCGGCCCATTTCGTGCTGGCGCTCGCCTACCTGGCCCTGCTGGCCCTGTCGGTCTACCTTGCGATCCAGGTCGGCCAGACCGGGCAGTCGCCCGGCATGCGGGTGGCCGGGATCAAATGTGTCAGCCAGAGGTCGGGCGAGGTGATCGGGGGCGGGCTCGGCGTCGTTCGGGCCATCGCCCACTTCCTGGACAGCTTGATCTGTTACATCGGGTGGCTGTTCCCGCTGTGGGACGCCAACCGCCAGACCCTGAGCGACAAGGTCATGGGGACCGTGGTGATCCCGGTGCCGCCCCAGCGGTTCACCCTCGCTCCACCCCAGCAACGGTGACGGCGCCAGCTGCGCCAGCTGCGCCAGCTGCGCCAGGAGCGCTGGCGCCCCCCGGCTACCGTTTCGACGTCCGAGGGGCTCGGCGCTCGGCACTGGGGCTCCTGGCCGGCGGCGCGGTGCTCGCGCATCTGCCGGGCTCGGTGGGCCTTCCGTGCCCGCTGCGGAGCCTGACCGGGGTCCCCTGCCCGTTCTGCGGGCTGACCACCTCGGTCCGGGCTGCCCTCGGGGGACACCTCGATCGGGCGATCGGCGCCGCCCCGCTGGGGCTGGTCGTCGTCGGGCTGGCCCTGCTGGCGGTCAGCGGGCGCGGACCCCGCACCATCCGGGTGCCGGTGCCGGTGCTGCTCGCCCTCCTCGTCGCCGAATGGGTGTTCGAGCTCCACCGGTTCCACGTGCTGATCTGATTTCCCCGGGCTGACCAGAGCCGAGAGGACCGGGAGAGCGGGCCCCTGATCCAGGGAGGGGAGCTCAGGGCCGCGGCACGGCCCCGGCAACCCCGTTGCGAGAGCCCCCGCCGGTGGGCCCGGCCGGCGCTCCGGCGTCTTGCAGCGCCTGGACGAGAACCTCGGCGTTGCCGACCAGGCCGGCCGAGGCGTAGGGCACCACCACCTTGGAGTTCGGCGCCGCGGCGACGTCCTGCAGCGCCCGGAGCTGGAGCACCGCCAGCGTGTTGGGGTTGATGGCCACCTCGTCGATGGCTGCCAGCGCGGCCGCCTCTCCCTGGCCCCGCAACAGCCGGGCCTTCTTCTCGCCCTCCGCCTGCAGCTCGAGCACCTTCATCTGTGCCTCCGCGGCGAGGATGGAGGCCTGCTTGTTCCCTTCGGCCTCCAGCACGGTCGCCTGCCGGTGACCCTCGGCCGAGTTGATGGCCGCCTGCTGGTCGCCCTCGGACTTGAGGATCATGGCCCGCTTGTGCTGCTCGGCCTCCTTCTGCTCGGACATCGCCTGCAGCACGTTGGTCGGCGGCGTGATGTCGAGGATCTCGATCCGGTTGAGGCGCACCCCCCACTTGACGGTGGCGTCGGCCATGTGGTCCTGCATCCGGGCGTTGATGGTCTCGCGCTCGGACAGCGACTGGTCGAGGGTCATCTCGCCGAACACCGCCCGCAGGGCGGTCAGGGAGAGCTGGTCCACCGCCAGCTGGTAGTCGTTGATCTCGAAGAGCGCCGCCTTCACGTCGATCACCTGGCAGAAGATGGTCGCGCTCACCCACAACGAGACGTTGTCCTTGGTGATGACCGACTGCTTGTCGCCGGTCTGCGGGAACTCACGCAGGTCCACCTTCACCATCTGGTCGAGGAACGGGGCCAGGACGTGGACGCCGGGCTGGACGACGGCACGGAACTCGCCCAGCCGCTTGATCACCCCCACGCTGCCCTGTTGGACGATCTTGATCGAGCGCACCAGCACGGTCAGGACCACCAGCACCACGACCACCACGACGACCACCACGGCCGCCACCACCGATGCGCTTGCGAGCATCATCGCTCCCCTCTCCTCGTCACCCGGGCCCTCTCGACCTCACCGGCTCACCCGCCCTCGGCGGGGTACACCACCAGCAGCCCGCGCTCGACGTCGGCCACGACGACGCTGGTGCCCGGCTCGATGGTCGACGACGGGTCCAGCGGGATGGCCAGCCACTCCTCGCCCCGAGCCCGCACCGAGCCCGGACGATGCAGGCCGCCGATCAGCTTGGTCACGAGGGCGGTCCCCCCGACCATGCCCTGCACGCCGTTCAGCACGCCTCTCCACCTCCTCCCGGCGCCAGTCGGGACGACACGGTGCGGGCGCCCCGGACCTGGCCGAAGACCTGACCCGACTATAGGACCAGATGGGTCCGGCGCCGACCCCGGACGGCGGCATCGGACGGCGGCATCGGACGGCGGCATCGGACGGAACGCTCAGAAGGCGCCCTCGATCACCTCCAGCCCGGCCCCCGCGATGGCGACCACGTCGAAGCGCACCGGGGCCCAGCGACGGGGGTGCTGAGCCAGCCAGGCCCCGGCCAGCCGGCGCAGCCGGCGCTGCTTGGCGAAGGTGACCGCCTCGAGCGGGCTGCCGAAGGCGTCCGTGTGGCGGGTCTTGACCTCGCAGATCACCAGGACGCCGGTCCGGGCGCACACCAGATCTATCTCGCCCGAGGCACAGCGCCAGTTGCGATCGAGCACCTCGTATCCCCGGTCGAGGTACCAGTTGGCGGCCCGACGTTCCCCGGCCGCACCGGCGCGGATGGTGGCTCGGGACACCGGGAGGAACGGTCGGGCCGGACCGGGGACCGGGTCGCGGCCCGGCGCGCCAGCCGGCTCAGAGCTCCTTTTCGGGGAGGCGCTCGATGTTGACGTCCCGGAAGGTGACCACCCGGATCGACGGCACGAACCGGGCCGGGCGGTACATGTCCCACACCCAGGCATCGCTGATCTCGAGCTCGACGCACGCCGGCGTCGTATCGGCCCGGACGGTCATCGAGAGCTCGTTGGCCAGGTAGAAACGCCGCTCGGTCTCCACCACGTAGGAGAACATCGGCAGGACGGCCCGGTACTCCTGCACGAGGGCCAGCTCGATCTCGGCCTCGTAGCGCTCCAGGTCCTCTTCGCTCATGGCAGACGGGCGAGCTCGCTCATGGCACGGGTCCCCTCATGACGGACGGCGGCCGCCAACAGGTCCGAGGGCGGGACCGCAGGGGCACCGGCGTCCGCTCACGAGCGCGGGGTCCGGCGCTCCTTGATCTTCGCCGCCCGTCCGGACAGGCCCCGCAGGTAGTACAGCTTTGCCCGGCGCACGTCCCCGAGGCTCTCCACCTCGAGCTTGGCGATGGTCGGCGAATGCACCGGAAAGGTCCGCTCCACCCCGACCCCGAAGCTGACCTTGCGCACGGTGAAGGTCTCCCGCACGCCCGAACCCTGGCGCCGGATGACCGCCCCTTGGAAGACCTGGACCCGCTCGCGGGTGCCCTCGACCACCCGGACGTGCACCTTGAGGGTGTCGCCGGGGCGGAAATCGGGGACGTCGTCTCGCAAGCTGTCGCGGTCGATCATCTCGGTGGGGTGCATGGAACGTCCTTCGGACCTCAGGCCGGTGGGCCGAGCTGGCCATCGTAGCCGTGGCGGACCAGCAGCTCCACCTCGCCGTGCTCGACCAGCAGGGCCACCTCGTCGGGGGTGAGCCCCCCCCGGGCCACCACCAGATCGGGCCGCCGCTCGAGCGTGCGCCGCAGGGACTGGGCCCTCCGCCAACGGGCCACCGCCCCGTGGTCGCCCGATCGCAGGACCTCGGGTACCGCCCAGCCCCGGAACCCCCAGGGCCGGGTGAAGTGGGGGTGCTCGAGCAGCCCGTCCCCGAAGCTCTCGTCGGCCGCCGAGTCCTCGTTGCCGAGCACGCCGGGCACCAACCTGGCCACCGTCTCGACCACCACCAGCGCCGCCAGCTCCCCGCCCGCCAGGACGTAGTCGCCGATGGACAGCTCGTCGTCGACCAGGTGCTCGGCCACCCGCTCGTCGACCCCCTCGTAGCGGCCGCAGAGCAGCGAGAACCCCGGGGTGCCTGCCAGCTCGGTCGCCACCGACTGGTCGAAGGGCCGACCCCCCGGTCCGAGCAGGAACAGCGGCCGGGGCAACCCTTGGGCGCTCTCCACCTGCTCGACCGCGGCGAACAGCGGCTCGGCCATCAGCACCATCCCCGCCCCGCCCCCGAACGGTGCGTCGTCGACCGATCGGCGGGCGTCGAGCGCGCCCGCCCGCAGATCGTGGAGGCGGACGTCGATGCGCCCCGACCGCCGGCCCCGGCCCAGCACCCCGGCCTCGAGATAGCCGGACAGCGCATCGGGAAGGATCGTGAAGACGTCGATGCGCACCGGATGCCTCGCGGGGCCAGGACCTAGTCGAGCAGGCCGTCGGGCACGTCGACCACCACCTGGGTCCCCGCGGTGTGGCGCACGACGAACCGCAGCGGCACCAGGCCGCCCCCCTCGAGCACCAGCAGGTCGCTGGCCGGGTTGGGCTCGACCGCGTCGACCCGCCCGAGCACCGCCCCCTTCAGGTCGACCACCTGCGCCCCGACGAGCTCGTGGACCCACAACGTGCCGGGCCGCGGCTCGGGGGCGGCCCGCAGGACGGCGCCGCGCAGGGCGTCGGCAGCCGGGCGGTCGCCCACCCCTTCGAGCCGGACCAGGAAGCGATGCCCGAACGGCCGGGACGACAGCACCCGCAGGGAACCGGCGTCGGACTCGAGCACGCTGTCGGGAGCCACCCGCGTCGCCAGGTCGGTCCAGAGCTCGACCACCACCTCGCCGGCGAGCCCGTGCGGCTTGACCACCCGTCCCACCTCCAGCAGCTCGGGCGACATCGGCGGGCCGGCCCAGCCTGGCGGCTCAGTCGTCGACGATGTCGACGCTGGTCTGCACCCCGTCGCGCGCACCCGCCACGCCGACCAGCGCCCGGATCGCCTGGGCCGTCCGGCCCCGGCGCCCGATCACCCTGCCCATGTCCTGGGGACCCACGTGGAGGCGCAGGCGCACCGATCCGGCGCGCTCCTCGACGTCCACCTGCACCGACGCCGGCTCGTTGGCGAGCGAACGGGCCAGGTAGGCGAGCACGGCGTTCGGGGTGCCACCAGGGGCGCGGTTCCCGATCGAGTCGACCGGGCCCCGGCCGGCGTCGCCCACGGCGTTCACGTCGCCGTCCTCGTAGTCGGTGGCCGCCACGTTCACGTCACCGTCGTCGTAGTCGGTGGTCACGACGTTCACGTCACCGTCCTCGTAGTCGGCCGGACCGCTCACTTGGCCCTCGCCGCGGCGAACTCGTCCCACGCCCCCGACGTGCGCAGCAGCTTCTCCACCCGCTCGGTCGGTTGGGCCCCCTGCGAGAGCCACCGCACGGCCTTGGCGTTGTCGATCTCGACGACGGCCGCCCGGTCGGCGGTGGAGCGACCGCGCGGGGCGTAGACCCCCACGATCTCGAGGAACCGCCCGTCGCGTGGCGACCGGCTGTCCGCCGCCACCACCCGGTAGGTGGGTTGCTTCTTCTTGCCCATCCGCACCAGGCGGAGCTTCACTGCCACGAGATCAATCCCTCCATGTTCCCCAACGACCCCCCATTGTCGCAGGTCTGCACGAGCCCGCGCCCACGCGCCGGCCCGAGCTTCGCCCACCCGCCACCGGACCGGTCGCCCCGGGGCGGCTCAACGACCCTTGGGCGGGGTGACCCGGCCACCCTTCTTCTTGTTCTTCTTGCCCCCGCCCCCGCCCCCGCCCCCGCCCGCGGCGGCCGGTCTCGCCGACCGCCCGGAACCTGGGAGCCCCGGCGGAGCCCCGCCCAGGCCGCCGCCCTGCCCGGCCGTGGCCAGCAGCTCCTTCAGGTCGGCTCCCCGGTCGCCGCCCCGAGCGGCGCCCATGGCCGCACCCAACGCCCCCCGACCGCCGAGCAGGCCGGCCATGCGACCCATCCCCGCGCCGCCCCCGCCGGGGATCGCCCCGCCGCCGATGCCTTTCATCATCTTCTGCATCTCGCGGAACTGCTTGAGCAGCGCGTTGACCTCCTGGGTGCTGCGCCCGCTCCCCCGGGCCACCCGCACCCGGCGGGACCCGTCGATCATCGACGGGTCGTCCCGCTCGGCCGGGGTCATCGAGCGCACGATCGCCTCGACCCGGTCGAGCTCGCGATCGTCGATCTGCCCTGCGGCCTGGCGCATCTCCTTGGACATCCCCGGCAGGAGCTTCAGCACCCCCCCGAGCGACCCGAGCTTGCGGACCTGCTGGAGCTGCTGGAGGAAGTCCTCGAGGGTGAAGCGGCCCTCGAGCATGCGGCTGGCGGACTGCTCGACCGTGTCGCGGTCCATGGTGCGCTCGGCCTGCTCGATGAGCGACAGCACGTCGCCCATGCCCAGGATCCGGTCCGCCATGCGGTCGGGGTGGAAGAGGTCGAAATCGCCGAGCCGCTCACCGGTGGAGGCGAAGGCGATGGGCCGCCCGACTACCTCCTTCACCGACAGGGCGGCCCCGCCGCGGGCGTCGCCGTCGAGCTTGGTGAGGATCACCCCGTCGAGCTCGAGCGTGCGGTGAAACGCCAGCGCGGTGTCCACCGCGTCCTGGCCCGTCATGGCGTCGACGACCAGCAGCGTGTAGTGCGGGCTGGTCACCTCGGAGATCTGGCGGACCTCCTCCATCAGCGCCTCGTCGATGGCGAGGCGGCCCGCCGTGTCCACGATGCAGACGTCCCGCCCGATCCGCCGGGCCTCTTGCACCCCGGCCCGAGCCACCGACACCGGGTCCGTCGGCTCGCTGAAGACGGTGACCCCCGCCTGGGCGCCCATGATCCGCAGCTGCTCGACGGCCGCCGGGCGCTGGAGGTCGGCCCCCACCAGCAACGGGTTGCGTCCCTGTTGGCGCCACCACTGGGCCAGCTTCGCCGCGGCAGTCGTCTTGCCCGCTCCCTGCAGCCCGGCCAAAAGCACCACCGTGGGGGGGCGCGAGGCGTAGGTGATCCGGAGGGTCTCGCCGCCGAGGACCTCCACCAGCTCCTCGTGCACCACCTTGATCACCTGCTGGCCCGGGGTCAGGCTCTTCGAGAGCGCCTCCCCGGCGCAGCGGGCCCGCACGGCCTCGGTGAACCCCCGGACCACCCCGAGCTCGACGTCCGCCTCGAGCAGCGCGTTGCGGATCTCGCGGAGGGCCTCGTCGAGATCGGCGTCGGTCAACCGGCCCCGGCCGCGCAGCCGGGTGGCGACCCGTTCGAGTCGGTCCGAAAGGGCGTCGAACATGAGGAGCGAAAGGCTACCGGGCAGCCGGGTGGCTCAGCGCCACCGACGGCGAGTGGGCGGGCTCACCCGAGCAGCGCATCGACGAACGCCTCGGGATCGAAGGGGACGAGGTCGTCGGGACCCTCGCCCAGCCCGACCAGCTTCACCGGGATCCCGAGCTCCCGCTGCACGGCGATGACGATGCCGCCCTTGGCCGAACCGTCCAGCTTGGTCAGCACCAGCCCGGTCACCGCCACCGCCTCGGTGAACTGACGGGCCTGCTGCAGCGCGTTCTGGCCGGTGGTGGCGTCGAGGACCAGGAGCACCTCGGTCACCCGACCCGGCGGTCGGTCGGCCACCCGTCGGATCTTCTTCAGCTCCTCCACCAGGTTCACCTTGGTGTGCAGGCGTCCGGCGGTGTCCGCCAGCACTAGGGCGTTGCCCCGGCTCGACGCCCGCTGGACGGCGTCGAAGACGATCGAGCTGGGATCGCCCCCCTCGGCACCGCGCACCACGTCGACCTCGGCCCGGGCGGCCCAGGTCTCGAGCTGCTCCCCGGCGGCGGCTCGGAAGGTGTCGCCGGCGGCGAGGAGCACCGAGCGCCCGCCCAGCACCTGCTGGCGGGCCACCTTGCCCACGGTGGTGGTCTTGCCCACCCCGTTGACCCCGACGAAGAGCCACACGTTGGTCACGCCGGGCTCCTCGTCGAAGCGCAGCCCCCGGCCATCGCCCGACGCCGTGCCCTGAGCGGAGGTGCCCTGAGCGGAGGTGCCCTGAGCGGAGGAGACCCCAGTGGAGGCCGCTCCGTCGGTGGACGCCGCTCCGTCGCCGGAGCCATCGACGGCGAGCAGGCCGACCAGGTCCATGCGGAGCGCCTCGACCAGGTCGGGCCCGGCGGCCAGCTCGCGGGCCCGCACCCGTCGGCGCAGGTCCTCGAGCAACGCCTCGGTGGTCGCCACGCCGACGTCGGCCCGCAGCAGCGCCACCTCCAGCTCGTCCCAGGTGTCCTCGGCCAGGGTGCCCCGCTCGCGGATCGTCCCGACGACCCCCGCCAACAGCCCGCGGGCCTTGCCGAGGCGCTCGCGGAAGGTGGGGGGCTCCTCGGGTTCGGGCGGGCCGGGAACCTGCTCGGGTACTCGGAGCGCGTCGGAGCCCGGGAGCGCTTCGGTGGCCGGCCGGGCCGGGGGGACCGGCGGTCGTCCCGGAGGGGAAGGCGGGGAGGGGGCCGGCGGTCCCCGGGTCGCCGGGGAGCGGGTGGCCGGGGGGGCCGGCCCGGCGCGGGCCGGGGGGGCCGGCACCGTCGTGGACGGCGGGTCGGGGGGGGTGGGGCGGCGGCGTCGGAGACCGACCACCGTCCCCACCAGTGCCACGAGCACCACCACGCCGAGGACGATCCACAAGGCGATCACGCGCGCCGAAGCCTACCGTCGGCGCGCCGGCGCGGCCCCCGGCGGGTCAACTGCTCGCCGCCGCCCGCGGGCCGACGCGTTGGCTGACCACCTGCGACGACCCGCCCGGAGCCATGGTCACCCCGTAGAGCGCGTCGCCCGTCTCCATGGTCCGCTTCTGGTGGCTGACCACGATGAGCTGCGCCTCGTCGCGAAAGGCGCGCACCAGCCCGAGGAAGCGGGTGAGGTTGGGGTCGTCGAGGGCGGCCTCCACTTCGTCCATCAGGTAGAAGGGCGACGGCCGGCTCCGGAACACGGCGAAGAGGAACGCCAGGGCGACCAGCGAGCGCTCGCCACCCGACAGCAGCGACACCCGCCGCACGTTGCGGCCGGCCGGCCGGACCTCCACCTCGACCCCCGTGCCCAGCAGGTCGCCGGGGTCCGTCAGGACGAGGCGCCCGGTGCCCCCGGGGAACAGGACCTCCACCAGGGTGGAGAAGTGCTCGTTCACGTCGGCCGCCGCGGCGGCGAACGAGGACATGATCTCCTCGTCGAGGGCCCGGACCACCGCCTGCAGCTCTCGCCGGGCCGAGCGGACGTCGTCGACCTGGGCGTCGAGCTCCCGCTGGCGCTCCTCGAGGACGGACAGCTCGTCGAGCGCCAGCGGGTTGACCGGTCCGAGCTGGCCGAGCCGCTCGGTCAGGGCCCGCACGTGCTCGGCCGCCGACACCCCCTCGGGCAGGTCGGGCGAGGACGCGTCCAAGGTGTCCTCGGGCGCGCAGCCGAGCTCGCGGCGCACCTGGTCACCCAGTGCGTCCGCCCGCATGTCCACCTCGGCCAGCGTCAGCGCCAGCGATCGGGCCCGCTCGGCCAGCTCCGACAGGTGCCGTTCGGCGGCCGAGCGCTCGCGGCGCAGCGCCTCGAGCCGGGCGGCGCTCGCCCGCACCGCCTCCACCTGGTTGCGATAGTCCCCCTGGAGCGCCGCCAGCGCGCCCTCCAGCCGGTCGCGCTCGGCGATCACCAGGGGCTCGAGCCGCACGAGGGCCCGGGCGTCGGCCTCGAGCCGGCGGCGGCGGACCGCCGCCTGCTCCCGCTCCTCGGCGTGGCCCACCAGGCGCCGCTCCACCTCGGCCAGCCGCTGCTCGAGCACCCGGCGGCGCTCGAGCAGCTCGGCCCGGCGCAGCTCGACCTCGTGGCGCTGCTCGGCCAGGGCAGCCCGGCGCCGGTCGAGCACCCGGCGGGCCGCACCGGCCTCCTCGGCGCGGGCCGTGGCGGCCATGACGGCCGCCGCGAGGTCGGGCACCGCGGCCCCCGCCGCCTCGAGGGCCGCCGCGTCGGCGTCCACCCGGCGGGCCGCGGTGTCCCGCTCCTCGAGCGCCGCGGCGAGCTCTGCCCGGACCCGCTCCTGATCGGCCACGGCGCGGCGCCGGTCGGCGGCCAGGGCGCTGGCGGCGGACTGGTGGCGGTCGAGCGCCCGGCGGGCCTCGAGGGCGGCCCGCCGGGCCGCGTCGGCCAGGCGCCGGGCTTCGGCGAGGGCGCTCGCCGCCCGGTCGGCCGTCTCGGCTGCCTGGACCGCCCGCTGCTCGGCCTCTTCGACCGCGGCCGCCGTCACCATGGCCTGGCTCGAGCGCACCCGCCACCCGCTGGCGGCGAAACGGTCGCCCTCGCTCGTCACGACGACCAGGTCCGGCCGCTCGAGGGCGAGGTCGAGGGCGACCTCCCAGTCGTCCACCCGCACCGCGTCGGCCAGCAGCACGTCGAGCACCGCCTCGACGTCGGCCCGCACGGCCGGGGACTCCGCCCGGGCCCGGACGCGGGGCCGCAACGGGCGGGCGGCTTCCGCCGACCCTCGGGGAACCGGCACCTCCCCGGGCGCCACGACCGGCGCCGGCCGAACGTCACCGCCCCGCCCCGACGCCAGGATGGCGCCGGTCACGCCCTGGCCCCGGAGCCGGCCGAGCACCGCCCGGGCGGCGCTCTGGCCCTGGACGACGACTGCGGCCACCGCCGCCCCGGCGGCAGCCTCGAACGCGCCCTCCCATCCGGGGTCGATGGCGACGACGTCGACCAGCGTGCCCACCACCCCGTCGACCCCCGCCAGGACGTCGCCCCCCGCGGCGCCGTGCAGCTCGTGGAGCGTCCGAGCCAGCGCCTCGGCCCGCGCCGCGCTGCGGTGGCGCCCCCGCTCGGCCTCCGAGGACACCCGCTCGGCCGCCACCGCCCGCGCCTCGAGCCGATCGACCTCGGCGTCGGCGGACTCGAGCGCCGCCTCCACCGTCGCCCGGTCCGACGTCAGGGCGGCGCTGCGGTCCTCGACCTGCTCGGCTGCCGTCGCCAGCGCCTCGGCCCGCCGGGCCAACGCCTCGGCCCGCCGGCGGCTGCCCTCCAGACCGGAGCGCCCCTGCTCGAGGGTACGGCCGAGGAGCTCCACCCGGGCGAGGGCGCTCCGGTGGGCTTCCTCGGCCCGGCGCAGCTCGGCGCCGTCGCCCCAGGTCTGGCGGTGGCCGGCCTCGTCGGCCCCGAGCGCGGTGTCGCTCGCCGCCAGTGCCTCGAGCTCGGGGCCGACGGCGTCGGTGGCCGCCCGCGCCCCCTCCAGCTCGCTCGCCAGCTGCGCCCCTTCGGCCTCGAGGGTGGACACCACGTCCTGGTCGGCCGCCGCGTCGAGGGCCTGCCCCACCGCCGCCCGGCGCTCGCGGAGCACGTCGGCGATGCCCCGCGACCGCTCCACCAGCCCCTGGAGCCGGCCCAGCAGCCCGACCAGGTCCTCCTCGCGCCGCGAAGCCAGCTCGGCCGCCGTCGCCTCGGCGGTGCGGTCCAGCTCCTCGACCTCGAGCCGCCGCGCCCGTTCCTCGCCCTCCACCGCCTGGTGGGACGCCGCCGCCGCCCGGCGGCGCTCGGCCAGCGCCGCCAGCTCGGCGCCCGCCAGGTGGACGCGCAGCGCCCGGAGCTCCGCGTCGAGGCGGGCGTGGGCCCGGGCCGCCGCCGCCTGGCGCTCGAGCGGTCGGATCTGGCGGCGGACCTCGCGGGTCAGGTCGGCCAGCCGCTCGAGGTTCTCGCCCGTCGCCTCCAGCCGCCGCTCCGCCCGCTCTCGCCGGCGGCGGTGCTTGAGCACCCCGGCCGCCTCCTCGATCACCGCCCGCCGGTCCTCGGGCCGGGCGTTGAGCACGGTGTCGAGCTGGCCCTGGCCGATGATCATGTGCTGCTGGCGCCCCACGCCAGAGTCCGACAGCAGGTCCTGGATGTCGAGGAGCCGGCAGGGCGAGCCGTTGATGGCGTACTCGCTGTCGCCCGAGCGGAACAGCGTGCGGGTGATGGTCACCTCGGCCATGTCGACGGGAAGCCGGCCCGATGCGTTGTCGATGGTGAGCGACACCTCGGCCCGCCCGAGCGCCGGACGCGCCGAGGTGCCGGCGAAGATCACGTCCTCCATCTTCTGGGACCGCAGCGAGCGCGGACCCTGGGCGCCGAGGACCCAGGTGACCGCGTCGACGACGTTGGACTTGCCGCTGCCGTTGGGCCCGACCACCACCGTGATACCCGGCTCGAACTCCAGCACGGTGGAGTCGGCGAAGGACTTGAAGCCTTTCATCGCCAGGGACTTGAGGAACATCGGGGCGACCCTACCAACCACGCCGCGCCGCACCCCGGGACCCCCGGGCGCCCGGCGGTCGACCCCCGCAGGGCGCACGAACCGGGCGGTTCAGACCTGGCAGTGCTCGCAGAGGTAGGTGGAGCGGCCGACCGCCTTGGTCCGCACGATCGGGTTGCGGCACCGCCGGCAGGGCTGGCCCTCGCGGTCGTAGACCTGGTGCGAGCCCTGAAAGTCGCCGACCTCACCGAACAGGTCGCGGTACTGCTCGTCGGCCAGGGAAGAGCCGCGGTGCTTGATCGCGTCGGCCAGCGTCTCGACCATGGCCCGGTAGAGGCGGCGGACCTCGGTGGTCGACAGGCTGTCCGACGCCCGGTCGTAGCGCAGGCCGGCGGCGAAGAGGATCTCGTCGGAGTACAGGTTGCCGATCCCGGCGGCGAAGGACTGGTCCATGAGGAGCCCCTTCAGCCCCGCCCGGCGCTGGCGGAGCAGCACGGCGAAGCGGTCCCAGCTCATCATGTCCTCGATCGGATCGAACCCCAGGTGGGACAGCTCGGGGATGGCGCGGCGGACGGCGGCCCCGTCGACCGGTGAGCCGGCGGCCCCGAGCGCCGGCGCGCCCGGGCCACCGTCGGGCTTGGGCGGGGGCGTCGACACGAACATCTCGCCGAAGGTCCTCGGGTCGACGTAGCGGAGCTCGCCGCCCTGGGTGAAGGTGATCACCACGTGGGTGTGCTTGGGCTTGGGGTCCTTCGGGCTGCGGACCCGGAGCAGCTGACCGCTCATCCCGAGGTGGATCACCAAGGTGTCGCCGCTGTCGAGGCCGACGAGCAGGTACTTGCCCAGCCGGGCCACCGCCTTGATGGTGCGACCCTCGAGCGGGGCCCGGAAGTGCTTGGCGGTCGGGTGCCGCCGGACCGAGCGGCCGTTGGCCACCGCGACCGCCTTGATCCGCTTGCCGACGACCTCCTTGGCGAGGTCCTGGCGCAGGGTCTCGACCTCGGGCAGCTCAGGCATCGCCGGGCCTCGGCTCCCGATCCCCGGCGCCCGGACCGACGCTGAGGGTGAGGTCGCTCCACGCGCTGCGGGCGGCCTCCTGCTCGGCGTCCTTCTTCGACGACCCGTGCCCCACCCCCCGGGCCACGCCGCCGACCAGCACCTCCGCCACGAAGTGACGGTCGTGGTCGGGGCCCGATCCGGTCACGACGTAGCGGGGCGTGCCGGTGCCCCGCCGGACCGCCAGCTCCTGCAGCCGGCTCTTGTGGTCGTAGTCGTCCGGCTCGGCCGCCGCCCGGTCGATGCGCTCGCCCAGGAGCCCGAGGACCAACGGCCCGCTGGCCGCCCAGCCGCCGTCGAGATGGACGGCCCCGATCACCGCCTCGAGGGCGTCGGCCAGGATCGAGGTCTTGGTGCGCCCGCCCGACGCCTCTTCGCCCTTGCCGAGCAGGAGCACGTCCCCGATCCCCAGCTCCCCGGCCACCTCGGCCAGCACCCGGGCGTTCACGACGGCGGACCGGATCTTGGCCAGCTGGCCCTCGGGGTAGTCGGGGTACTCGAGGTAGGTCGTCTGGGCGACCACCACGCCGACGACGGCGTCGCCGAGGAACTCGAGCCGCTCGTTGGACTCGGCGTCGTCCTGCTCGCCGCACCAGCTGCGGTGGGCCAGTGCCAGCTCGAGCAGCGAGGGGTCGGTGAAGTCGTGCCCGAGCCGCGCCGCCAGCTCGGCCGCCCCGTGGTGGACGTTCCCCACCGGGCCCGGGTCAGCTCGCTCCGAGTTTGGCGACGACGTAGTCGACGGCGTCGCGCACCGTCCGGAGATCCTCGAGGTCCTCATCGTCGATCCGGAACCCCACGCTGCGTTCGCCCAATTCCTCCTCGAGCGCCTCCACCAGCTCGATCAGGGCCAGCGAGTCCGCGTTGAGGTCCTCGGCGAACGACGCCCCCTCGGTGATGGTCGACGGGTCCGCCTCGAGGATGTCCGAGAGCTGGTCCCGGATCAGCTCGAACACGGCCTGGCGGTCGAGCGGGGCTCGGTCGATGTGGGTCTCTGCGGGCACCAGGGCTCCTGCCGATCGCTGCTGCTGAGGCGCCATGTTACCGGCCCGGTTCGGCCCACGCGCCGGGCGGGCCGAACGGCGCGGCCCCCGGGGTCAGGTCCCCGACGCCGCCACCTCGGAGCGCCCCCCGGCCGCCACGGCCACCTGCACCCGGTCCACGAAGCCGCTCGCCGCCAGCTCGTGGGCCACGTGCACGGCGTTGGCGATCGCGACCGCCGACGACGACCCGTGGCTGATCACGCAGACGCCGTCCACCCCGAGGAGCAGCGCACCCCCGGTGACGTCGGGGTCCAGCTGGGCGGCGATGGGACCCAGGTGCGGCAGCAGAGCGGCCGCGGCGGCCCGGGTCTCGTCGTCGGTGCCGAACACCGCCATGAGGGCGTCGAGGAGGTAGCGCATCCCCCCCTCGAGCGTCTTGAGCGCCACGTTGCCGGTGAACCCGTCGGTGACGATCACGTCCACCGGCGACCCGATCAGGTCCCGGCCCTCGACGTTGCCGGCGAACACCAGCTCGCCCCGGTCGGCCAGCTCGCTGAGCTTCCCGAAGGTCTCCTTGACCAGCGGGGTCCCCTTGCCCGGCTCCTCGCCGATCGACAGGAGGCCCACCCGGGGCGCCGCGATCCCGTAGCGCTCGGTGGCGTAGGCCGCGCCCATGAGGGCGAACTGGACCAGCATCGGGGCGGTGCACTCGGCGTTGGCCCCCGAGTCGACCAGCACCGCCGGCTGGCCGCCGAAGCGCGGGATCGGCGTGGCGATGCAGGGTCGCAGCACGCCGGCCAGCCGGCCCATGCGCAACAGGGCCGAGGCCATCGCCGCACCGGTGTTGCCGGCGCTCACCATGGCCGACGCGGTCCCGTCGCGGACCAGCTCGGCCGCCCGCACCAGGGACGAGTCCTTCTTGCGCCGTACCCCCTGGGCCGGGTCCTCGCCCATCGCGATGACCTCGGTGCAGGCCACCAGGGCCACCGGCCCCGGGTCCCCCACCAGCTCCGGCGGACCGACCAGGACCACCGGCACCCCCTCGGCGTGCGCCCGGCGGGCCCCCTCGACCACCGCCACCGGCGCCTTGTCGCCGCCCGCGGCGTCGAGCGCTACGGGAAGCCCGCCGAGCGGCGGCCGCTCGGCGCGCGCCCCCGGTCGGCTCACCTAGTCGACCTCTACCGCCTGGCGACCCTTGTACCAGCCGCAGCTGGGACACACGACGTGGGGCACCTTGGCCTGGTTGCATCGGGGGCAGACGCTGCGGGCCGGTCGGGCCAACCGCCAGTTCGCCGCCTGACGGCTCCGGCCCTTGGCCTTCGACGACTTCTTCTTCGGGACGGCCATGCGCGCTCACCTCGGGATCGGGGGCCGGCCACTGGCCGGGCCGGCTGACGCCCGCAGCGACCGGTCAGGGGGCCTCACGAGCGTGCCCGGCAGACGGCTCCGGCCCCGGAGCCGTCGCGAGCACGGAGAGACTAGCCCACCGGGGGTCGAGCGGCGCCACGCAGCGGCACTGCTCGTGGTTGCGGTCGGCCCCGCACGAGGGGCACAACCCGGCGCAGGTCTCCGAGCACAACGGAGCCAGGGGGAGCTCGAGCACCACCGCCTCGCGCGCCAGCGGACCGAGGTCCAGCCGGTCGTCGACGATCGGGTAGGCCTCCTCGTCCCCGTCGACGCCGCCGACGCCGCCGACGCCGCCGGGGGCTCGGACCCGCACCTCCCGAGCGGGCGCCTCCCGAGCGGGCGCCCCCCGGGCGACGAAGCGCTCGCGCACCACCACGGAGAGCTCACCGCCCACCGGCGCCGTGCAGCGCCGGCACTGACCCTCCCAAGCGACATGCACGGTGCCGGTCACCATGACCCCGCCCGGGTAGGGCTCCAACCAGACGTCGCACCGAACGGTGCCCCCCTCGGGGACGGTGCTGGCACCGGGGGCCGGCCGCAGCGAGCCGTCGGGATCGAAGGGCCCGGAGCGCACCTCGTGCCAGCGGGCCCCGGGGCTCCGCCGGAGCCGGGCGACGTTGACCACAAAGGGATCGAGCGGCATACCCACCTCCTCAGCCAAGACTTCCTGCGTCAAGACCTCCCGGGGACCACTGGACCGGACCTTCTCAGGCGAGGTCCTGGTCGAAGAACCCGTCCTCCCCCGGCCCGAGCTCGGCCGCCACCCGCTCGGGGCTCTCCATCGGCGGCGACGTCGCCTGCAGCTTCTCGCGGCCGGACTTGACCGTGCGCTGGATCCGGTCGAGCACGATCTCCATGCCGGCCAGCTTCTGGTCGCAGTAGTCCTCGGCCTCGTGGCGGACCCGCCGGGCCTCCTCGTTGGCATCGTTCAAGATGCGCTGGGCCACCTGGTTGGCCTGCCGGACGATTTCGGTGCGCGAGACCATTCGCTCCGCCTGGGCCCGGACGTCCTCCATCAGCTGCGCCGCCTCGCGCTGGCGCTCGGCCATCAGCTCCTCCTGCTCACGCAGGATCCAGCGGGCCTCGCGCAGCTCGGTCGGGAGCCGCTCGAGCGCCCCCTCCAGCAGGTCGACCACCTCGTCGCGCGACACCAGCACCGACGCGGAGAGGGGCATCGCCTTGGCGGTGGCCACCACGTCGATGGCGTGGCGCACCAGGTCCTCCACCCGGACCTCGTCATCGTCGTCGGTGACCGAGCCGACCGCGCCCGGCTCGTCGTAGAGATCGCTCATGGGCCCTCCGAGCGACGGACGTCCCCCCCCTCACACTTCGCGACGAGCCGGGCGGCGACCGCCTTGGGCACGAACTCGGACACGTCCCCGCCGAAGCGGGCCACCTCGCGCAGCAGCTTCGACGCGATGAACGAGTGGTGGGAGCTGGTCGGGATGAAGAGGGTCTCCACCCCGGCCAGCTGCCGGTTCATCTGGGCCATCTGCAGCTCGTTCTCGAAGTCCGACACCGCCCGCAGCCCCTTGACGATGGCCGTGGCCCCGACCTCGCGGGCGACGTTGACCACCAGGGTGGCCATCGACACGATGCGCACCCCGGGCAGGTGCGCCGTGGCCTCCTCGAGCATCTCGCGCCGCTCGGCGAGGTCGAACATCGGGTTGTTCTTCTGAGGGTTGCGGACCGCCGCCACCACCACCTCGTCGAAGAGGAGCGCGGCCCGTTCCACCACCTCCAGATGGCCGTTGTGGAACGGATCGAACGATCCGGGGAACAGGGCAGTCGTCACGATGCAGTCCTCACGATGCAGTCCGCGATGCCGTCGGTCACGATCCGCCGGCCCTCGGGGACCCGTCGGCGGAGGAGATCGGGCGAGCCACGGTGACGAGCGTACCGCCGTAGCGGCGGACCTTCGTGACCGTCCACTCCGGTGGCAGCTCCAGCGGGCGGGACGACTCGAGCACCGCCAGCGGGGTCCGCAGCGAGGCGAGCAGCTCGGGCCAACGATCGAAGGCGTACGGAGGGTCGCAGAACACGAGGTCGAACCGGGTCGCCGACCCCAGCCAGCCGGGCAGCACCCCGGCCGCGGCCGTCCAGCGCTCGTCGGCCAGGCCGACCGCGGCGACGTTGGCCCGCACCGCCGCCAGCGCCGCCGGCGCCCGGTCGACGAAGGCGACGGAGCGGGCGCCTCGCGACAGCGCCTCGATGCCCATCGCCCCGGTCCCGCAGAACAGGTCGGCGACGACGAGGTCCTCCACCCCGCCGAGCGACCCCAAGATGTCGAAGATCGCCTCGCGCACCCGGTCCGAGGTGGGCCGGACGTCGACCGGGACCGGTGCGCTCAGCCGCCGCCCCCGACTGCGCCCGCCGATCACCCGCATGGCCCCCCGGGGGGCGCTCACGTCCCCACCGGCCCGGGCTCCACCCCCCGCACCGTACCCCCGGACCCCACCCTGGCCTGCTCCGATCGCCCGTGCACCCGATCGCCCGTGCACCCGATGGTCCGTGTAGCCGATGGTCTGTGCGCCCGACTGTCCGTGTACCTGATGGTCACTGTCAGCTCCGGAAGAGGTACTCCGCCTCCTCGTCGCTCAGGAACAGCCGAATCTCGTCCGCGAGCACCGGGTGCCCCTCGAGCTGGGGATCCCCGGCGGTCAGATCCTCGGCCACCGCCCGGGCGGCGTCGAGCAGCTCGCGGTCGCGGAGCAGCGACGCCAGCTTGAGGTCGCTCCGACCCTTCTGGCGGGCGCCGAGGATCGTCCCCTGACCCCGGAGCCGCAGGTCGACCTCGGCCAGCTCGAACCCGTCCGACGTCGCCTCCAGCGCCTCGAGCCGCTCCGCCGCACCGGGTGTCGACCCCTCGGCGAGCAGGTAGCACCACGACGGGTGCCCGCCCCGTCCCACCCGGCCCCGCAGCTGGTGGAGCTGGGCGATGCCGAATCGGTCGGCGTCGAGCACGACCATCACGGTGGCCTCGGGCACGTCCACCCCCACCTCGACGACCGTGGTCGCCACCAGGACCTCGATTTCGCCACTGCGAAAGCTGGCCATGGCCGCCTCCTTGTCGGCCGGCGCCATCTGGCCGTGCAGCAGGCCCAGGCGCAGGCCGGCCAGCACCCCGGATCCCAGCCGCTCGAGCTCGTCGACGGCCGATCGGGCGACCACCCGCTCGGAGCCCTCGACCAGCGGGCACACCACGAACACCCGGTGCCCGGCCCCGACCTCGTGGCGGACCTGCGCCCACGCCGACGCCACCGCCTCGGGCGTGCGGGCCCAGTGGGTGCGGACCGGCTGGCGCCCCGGGGGCAGCTCGTCGAGCACGGTGAGGTCGAGGTCACCGAAGACCACCATGGCCGCCGTCCTCGGGATCGGGGTGGCGGTCATCACGAGCAGGTCCGGGTCGTTGCCCTCCGACCCCTCGGCGCGTCCCTTCTCGCGCAGCGCCGCCCGCTGCTCGACCCCGAAGCGGTGCTGCTCGTCGATCACCACCACGCCCAGCGAGGAGAACTCGACGTCGTCGGTCAGCAGGGCGTGGGTCCCGACCACCACGTCCACCGATCCGTCGAGCAGCCCGAGCCGCAGCCGGGCCCGCTCCTTGGCCGAGGTCCGATTGGTGAGGAGGGCGACGGTGACCGGCCGGCGACCGCCCAGACGGGCCGGGTCGACCAGGGTCAGGCCCTCGAGGAGCTCGCGCACGCTCATGAGGTGCTGCTCGGCGAGGACCTCGGTCGGAACCATCAGGGCGGCCTGGTGACCGCCCTGGACGGCGGCGACCATGGTCGCCACCGCGACGACGGTCTTGCCCGAACCGACGTCGCCCTGCAGCAGGCGGTGCATCGGCAGCGGGCCGGCCAGGTCGGCGAAGACGACGGCGAGTGCCTTGCGCTGGGCCGCCGTCAGCTCGTAGGGCAGGCCCTCGATCAGCGAGCGCACCAGCGTCGGAGGCTCGGCGGCGTCGGCCGGACGGGATGGCACCAGCTCGGTGGGCGAAACGGCGTGCCGGATCGCCCGGGCCGTGCGCTCGAGCACCCGCCGCCGCAGGACCAGCGCCATCTGGAGCCGGAACAGCTCGTCGAAGGCCAGGCGCCGTCGGGCCGGGGCCACGTCGGCGGTGGCGTCGGGAAGGTGGATGGCCCGCACCGCCGCGGTCCGGTCCTCCAGCGACAGCCGGTCCCGCCAGTGTCCCGGGACCGGGTCGGCCAGCCGGCCGGCCCGTTCGAGCGCCTCGCCGACCCAGGTCCCCAGCTCCCAGCTGGTGAGTCCCGCCTTGGCCGAGGCCGGGTAGACCGGCACGACCCGTCCGGTCCGGTCCCGTCCCCCGTCGCGGCCCTCGACCCCGACGACCAGGTCGACCACCGGGTTGGTCATCTGGCGACCACCCCGGTACTCCTCGAGCTTGCCGAAGAAGAGCGCCTCGGAGCCGGCGGCCAACTGCCGGGTCCGCCAAGGCTGGTTGAAGAAGACGACCGTCATACCACCGGTCCCGTCGTGCACCCGCAGCTCGACGATGGTCCGGCCGTTGCGGGTACGCCGGCTGCGCGTGTCGCGCACCTCGGCCAGGACGACCGCCTCCTCGCCGACTGCCAGCCCGGCCAGGTCGGCCTGGCGGCTGCGGTCGATGTAGCGGCGGGGATAGGTGGTGAGAAGGTCCAGCACGCTGTGGACCCCC
Organism: Acidimicrobiales bacterium; assembly: GCA_036501425.1. Lineage (GTDB taxonomy): Bacteria > Actinomycetota > Acidimicrobiia > Acidimicrobiales > RAAP-2 > DATKRB01. The sequence continues at coordinate 20,636 of DASYAI010000069.1, forward strand.
CAGTCGCCGAGCGCCGCCTCGCGCTTGGCGCCGACCCCGGCGAGCAGGCCGACCGGAAGCTCGCTCAGCTGGCGCAGCCGGCGGCCCGCCACCTCGGCTGGGGCCACAGAGGTGGTCCGGGCCGGGCTCACTCGATCCCGAGCAGGTAGGGATAGAGGGGCTGGCCCCCGTGATGGACCTCGATCGCCACCGCCGGTCGCTCGTCGTGGAGCCACTCGCTGATCCGTCGGGTGTCGGCCGGGGTGGCCCCCTCCCCCTCGATGAGGGTGACCAGCTCGTGGGTCGGCCCGACCAGGCGGTCGAGCAGACCGCACGCCACGGCGGCGGCGGTCGGGCCCACCGAGACGACCCCCTCGCGGGACAGGCCGATCCAGTCCCCGGCGTGGACCGGGCCGGCGTCGGTCTGCGCGTCGCGCACGGCGACGGTGACCTCTGCGGGCACCACTCGGACCGACGATGCCGCCATCGCGGTCAGGTTGTCCTGCAGGGACGACCCCGGGTCGTAGGCGAGGAGGGCGGCGAACCCCTCGACGACGCTGCCGGTGGGGACCACGCCCACCGACGCGGTGGCGAGGCGGTCGACCTGGCCGGCGACCGGGACGACGTTCTTGTTGTTGGGCAGGATGACCACCCCGGGCGAGCCCGCCGCCTCGACGGCGGCGAGGAGCTCGGCGGTCGAGGGATTGGCGGACTGGCCCCCCGGGACCTGGTGGTGGACCCCCAACGAGCGGAAGATGCGACCGATGCCGTCGCCGGTGGTCACCGCGACCACCCCGGTGCGCGGGGGCGTGGCGGCGGGCCTCGGCGCTCCGCCCCCAGCCGCCTCGGCCGACGCCTCGCGGACCCAGCGTTCCTCCTCCACCTGCTCGTGCAGGTCGGTGACCCGGATCGACGACGGCCGGCCGGCGTCGAGCGCCACCTCGATCGCCGCCCCGACGTCGTCGGTGTGGATGTGGCACTGCCACAGGCCCTCCCCGCCCACCACCACGATGGAGTCCCCGATCCCCGCCCACACCTCGCGAAAGGCCTCGATGGCCTCGTCCGGAGCCTCCAACAGGTACATCACCTCGTAGCGGAGATCGGCCACCCCGCCGACCCCCGATGGGTGCCCGGCCGCGGCGGTCGGCGCCGGCACCGGCCCCCTCAGACCGGCGTCGGCCGGAGGGTCCGGCAGGGCGCGCCGGTCGGCCACCGTCAGCAGGGCGTCGACGAAGAGCAGGTACCCCGACCCCCCGGCGTCGACCACCCCGGCGCGCTTGAGGACGTCGAGCATTTCGGGGGTGCGGGCGAGGGCGTCGGCCCCGGCGACCCGGGCGGCCTCGAGCGTCCCGACGAGATCCCCCGGTGCGCCGAGACGCCCGGCGCCCTCCCCCACTGCCCGGGCGACGGTCAGGATGGTGCCCTCGACCGGCCGCACCACGGCCCGGCGCGCCAGGTCGCTCGCCGTCACCAGCGCCTCGGCCACGTCGAGGGGCCCGACCGTCTCGCATCCGCTCCAGCGCTCGGCCACGCCGCGCAGGAGCTGGGACAGGATTACCCCGGAGTTCCCCCTCGCCCCCATGAGCGAGCCGTGCCCGATGGCCTTGCAGACCTCGGGCAGGCCGGCCCCGGCCTCCACCCCCTCCAGCTCGGTGACCACGGCTTCGAGGGTCAGCGCCATGTTCGTGCCGGTGTCCCCGTCGGGCACCGGGTACACGTTGAGGGCGTTCACCGCCTGCTGGTGCGTCCGGAGCACGTCGCGGTAGGTAAGCATCGCGTCGCGGACGTCGGCTGGGGCCAGCGCCGCCAGGGGCCTCATGGCTTGGGATGCTAACCTTCGGCCCGTTCAGCGACCGCTCCATGACGTCGCTTCCGGCCCGCGACCGGGCCCCCCGAGGAGGATGGACCCCATGGCAGCTGTCTGTGAGCTCTGCGGCAAGAAGCCGTCGTTCGGCATGAGCCTGAGCCACTCGCACCGCCGGACCAAGCGGCGCTGGGACCCCAACGTCCAGCGGGTCCGGGCCCTCGTCGACGGCACGCCGCGCCGCCTCAACGTGTGCACCTCGTGCCTCCGCTCGGGCAAGGTGGTCAAGCCGCCGCGTCGCCAGGTCCCCGCCGCCAGCTGACGCCCCGGGCCGCCGGCCCGGCACCGGGGTTCGGGGACCCGCCGGGACCCACCCGGGCCTCACCGGGATCTCAACCCAGCTCGTGCTGCCAGCCGGTCAGGGGCAGCGGCCGCCCGCGCAGGGTGCGCACCGACGGGTCGGCGGTGCAGGTGCCGATGGGCAACGGCGGTCGCAGCCCCGCCCGGGCGAATTGGCCGAGCAGCCGGTCGGGGTCGCCGGTGGCGATCACCAGCTCGAAGTCCTCCCCTCCGCCGAGCGCCTCCTCCTCGGTGGCTCCCGGAGCGACCGGCACGCCGACCAGCGCGATCCCCACGCCCGAGGCCACTGCCAGCCGCTCGAGGTCGATCGACAACCCGTCGGAGACGTCGATCATGGCCGACGCCCCCCCCAACCGGGCGGCGCGCCCCTCTGCGACCCGAGCCCGGGGCCGGCGGTGCGCCGCCAGCAGGTTCCCGGCGACGCCTTCGGGCCCTTGGGGCAGCGCTTCCTCGGGCCGCCCACCGGCCCCGGCCTGCAGGAGCCGCAGCCCGGCCGCCGACGCGCCCAGGGGGCCGGTCACCAACACCGCGTCCCCGGCCACCGCCCCGGCCCGGGTCACCGGCGCGCCGTCGGGCTCGTCCAGGGCGCCGGTGACCGCCACCGACACCAGCGCCTGGTCGGCTCGGGTCAGGTCGCCGCCCACCACGGTGCACCCCCATTCACGACCGGCGTCGAGCACTCCCGAGACGATCTCGGCCACGTCGACCCCGCCCGGGACCCCGATGGTCACCAGCGCGTGGAGCGGGCGCGCCCCCATGGCGCCAATGTCGCTGATCGCCGCCGCCATGGCCTTCCAGCCCAGGTCACCCAGGCTCACCAGGGACAGGTCGGCGTGCACCCCGGCGAGGGCCGCGTCCGCCGCCAGCACCAGGGCGCCCGGCGGCGCCTGCACCACCGCCGCGTCGTCGCCGATCCACAGCTCCCCCGCCCGAGGGGTCCCGAAGCGGTCCCGGACCCCCCGCTCGATCGCGGCGACCACGTCGGCCTCGAGCGCCCCTCGGGCCCCCGCCGGGCGACCCGGCCCCGGTGGTCCCGGTCCCCCGGCGGTGGCCGCACCCCGGGACGACGGCGGGCCCGGAGCATCGTCGGGCCGCGTCGACGCTCGCCCGCTGGCCCGCGGTTTGGGTTGCACCAACGCCAATGCCTAGCATTGGTCGAAACGGTCAGGCGCTTGGCGAAGGCGAAGTTGTCGATCCGCTCGGTCGATCCGCTCGCAGCACAGGAGGTAGTTGAGCCGTATGCCCCCCACCACGAATACGAAGCTCCTCGCCTGGGTGGACGAGGTCGCCGCGCTGACGACTCCGGACCGGGTCGAATGGTGCGACGGGTCGGCCGAGGAGTACGACCGCCTCTGTCAGCTCCTCGTCGACAGCGGGACCTTCACCCGGCTTTCGGAGGCCAAGCGGCCCAACAGCTACTGGTGCCGCTCGGACCCCGGCGACGTGGCCCGGGTGGAGGACCGCACGTTCATCTGCTCGGTGGCGGAGATCGACGCCGGGCCGAGCAACAATTGGCGCGACCCGGTCGAGATGCGGGCCGAGCTCCGGGGGCTCTTCGACGGGTGCATGAAGGGCCGGACGATGTACGTGGTGCCCTTCTCGATGGGTCCGCTCGGGTCCGAGATCGCCCACATCGGGGTGGAGATCACCGACTCCGCCTACGTGGCGGTGTCCATGCGGATCATGACCCGGATGGGCGCGGCGGCGCTGGAGGTCCTCGGGGACGGCGAGTTCGTCCCGTGCCTGCACTCGGTGGGCGCACCGCTCGAGCCGGGCCAGCAGGACGTGCCCTGGCCCTGCGACGCCGACAACAAGTACATCGTGCACTTCCCCGAGACCCGCGAGATCATCTCGTACGGATCGGGCTACGGCGGCAACGCCCTGCTGGGCAAGAAGTGCTTCGCCCTGCGGATCGCCTCGGTCATGGCCCGCGACGACAACTGGCTGGCCGAGCACATGCTCATCTTGAAACTGACGTCGCCCGAGGGCGAGACCCGGTACGTGACCGGCGCCTTCCCGTCGGCGTGCGGGAAGACCAACCTGGCCATGCTGATCCCCACCCTTCCGGGGTGGAAGGTCGAGACGGTCGGTGACGACATCTGCTGGATGAAGTTCGGACCCGACGGGCGCCTCTATGGGATCAACCCCGAGTCGGGCTTCTTCGGGGTGGCCCCCGGCACCAACTCGCACACCAACCCCAACGCCATGTTCTCGGTGGAGGCGAACACCATCTTCACCAACACCGCCCTCACCGACGACGGGGACGTCTGGTGGGAGGGCATGACCGACGAGCCGCCGGCGCACCTCACCGACTGGCGGGGCGAGTCGTGGACGCCGGACAAGGGCACCCCGGCCGCCCATCCCAATGCCCGCTTCACCGCTCCGGCGGCGCAGGACCCCGCCATCGCATCGGAGTGGGAGGACCCGCGGGGCGTGCCGATCTCGGCCATCCTGTTCGGCGGCCGCCGTGCCTCGGTCGTGCCGCTGGTGTTCCAGTCCTTCGACTGGACCCACGGGGTCTTCCTGGGCTCGATCATGGCATCCGAGACGACCGCCGCCGCCGCCGGCGCGGTGGGGAACCTACGGCGGGACCCCTTCGCCATGCTGCCCTTCTGCGGGTACAACATGGCCGACTACTTCCGCCACTGGCTCGAGGTCGGCAAGGGCGCCGACGAGTCCAAGCTGCCGAAGATCTTCTACATCAACTGGTTCCGCAAGGACGAGAACGGCAAGTGGCTCTGGCCCGGGTACGGCGAGAACTCCAGGGTGCTCGAGTGGGTGTTCGAGCGGGTGGTCGGAAAGGGCGACGCCGTCGAGACCCCCATCGGGCACGTGCCGGCCCCCGGCGCGATCGACACCACCGGGCTGGCCGTGTCGGCCCAGGACATGGAGCGGCTGCTGGAGGTGAAGCCCGACGAGTGGCGGGCCGAGGTGCCCCTGATCCGGGACCACTACGCCGCCTTCGGCGACCGGATCCCGAGCGAGCTGCTCGACGCGGTCGACGAGCTGGAGCGCCGGCTGAGCTGAGCGGGCACGCCGCGGGGGACCCAGCGGCCGGCCGTTCGACACATGCCGGATCCGCCCGGATCCGAGCACCCGATGGTCGGGCCCGAGCACCAGACGCGGTCGGACCCAGCTCCGCGGGGCGCACGCGAACCGGGTGGGCCTGGACCACCCGCCCGGGCTAGGCCGGGGCCACGCTCCGGGCGGCGGCCTGCGACACGGCGACGAGCCCGTCGAGGACGGCGGCCGCCCGCCCGTCGTCCACGGCGGCCGAGGCCGCTCCGAGCGCTTCGGGCAGGTCGCCGGCCAGCCCGGCCACCACCAGCGCCCCTGCCGCGTTCAGCACCCCGATGTCACGGCGAGCCCCGCGCTCGCCGTCCAGCACCGCCCGGATCGCCGCGGCGTTGTAGCTGGCGTCGCCACCGCGCAGGTCGGCCAGCGTGGCCGGGGCCAGCCCCAGCGCCTGCGGATCGACCCGCAGCTTGCGGAGCTCGAACTCGCCCTCGCCGTCGCCCCGCAGATCGATCACCGTGGTCGGGGAGGTGACGCTCAGCTCGTCGAGCCCGTCGTCGGCGTACACGACCATCGAGCGGATGCTGCCCCCGGCGCCGAGCACCTCGGCCATGTGACGCGCCATCGACGGGTCGCTCACCCCGACGAGCTGTCGACGGGCCCGGGCCGGATTGGCCAGCGGGCCGAGGAAGTTGAAGATGGTGGGGACACCCAGCTCGCGGCGGATCGGCGCCAGGAAGCGCATCGCCGGGTGGTAGCGCTGGGAGAAGCAGAAGGCCATCCCCACCTCCGACAGGCACCGGACCACCCCCGCCGGGCCCAGCCCGACCTCCACCCCGAGGGCTTCGAGCACGTCGGCGGTGCCCACCGACGACGATGCGGCCCGCCCGCCGTGCTTGCAGACCCGGGCGCCGGCCCCGGTGGCGATCAGTGCGGCCAGGGTCGAGACGTTGATGCTCGACTGCCGGTCACCGCCCGTCCCGACCACGTCGATCACGTCGGCATCGCCAGGCAGCTCGAGCGGCTCGGCGTGGGCCATCATGCCGACGACCAGCCCGGTCATCTCCTCCAGCGACTCGCCCTTCGCCCGCAGCGCGACGAGCCAGGCGCCCATCTGGGCCGGCGACGCGCGGCCGCCGAGCACCTCGCCCAGCACCACCTGGACCTCGACCCCGCTCAGGGGCTCGCCGGCGAGCGCACGGCCGAGCACGGCGGGCCACCCCCCCAGCTCCTCGAAGGTCACCTCGAGGCTCGTCCCTTCGGGCGGCAACGGGCGTCGGACCCGATCGGGCAGCAACGGGGATGGAACGACCAGCGGCCGCGCCGACGCGCGTCGTTGCGGCTCACCGGAGCAGGGGCATGAGCCGGTCGGCGACCAGGCAGGCCGGCGAAGCGACCGCTCAGGCCGACTTGCGGCGCTGGCGGACGATGCGGCGGCGCTCCCGCTCGGTGGTTCCCCCCCAGATCCCCTCCCGCTCGCGATGGGCCAGCGCATGCTCAAGGCATGCCTGGCGCACCGGGCACTCGGCGCAGATCTCCTTGCCTTCGGCCGCGTCCGCCTCCACCTCGGGGTCCGGGTAGAAGGCCGCGACATCGAGGCCCCGGCAGGCGGCGTGCTTGCGCCACGTGGTGGCACTCATGGAAAACACTTCCTCGTGAGGGGTGAACAAAAAATTGGATGAACCAACCGCAACGGTCCCGGTCACTGTCCGCCTCGGCGGGACCCCCTCGGTTGGGCCTCAATTATGGACCACTGCCGAGCGCCTGTAAAGGCCGAGCATGAGCCGGTCGATGGCGAGCGGCGCGTCCCCGACCAGGGGCCTTTCAGCCGGTCGGACGGAACGGTCGGCAGATGGGCCGCCGCCGCGCCCGGGCTGGGGTGCCTCGAGCGCCGTCGAGCGGTCGAGCGCCGCCGGGCGCCGTCGAGCCGCCCGAGCCTCAGGGCAACGGGAGCGGGAAGCACTCCCCCCGCAGATCGGCGAGCAGCTCGTCACGGGTGGCGTCCGCCAGCTCGGCGACCGCCTGGTAGGCGCGATGCCGCACCGCCAACGCCGCCCGACCACGGGCGAAGGCGTCGACCTCGGCCGGGCTGAACGGGAACCGCACGTAGTGGACCGCCGCGGTCACCTCGTCGCGGGTCAGCGCCTCGGCGTGGGCGGCCTCCGGCACCCCTCGCACGGCGAAGCCGGGACCCGACTCGCCGACCGGGGACAGCTCGAATACGAGCGAGCCTTCGACCCCGACCAGCTCGGGCAGCCAGCGGCGAAGGTCCTCGGGCGTGGTCAGCTCGAGGAACACGGTGGCCGAAAGCTCGCCGGCGACGGGAAGCAGCCCGTTGTAAGTGTCGAGCTCGCTCTGGATCCCCTCGTCGGTGAGGATGTGCTCGGCCCGGGCCATCTCGTGCACCTGAAAGCGCACCGTGTCGAAGCACTCGAAGACGGCCGACACCAGCGGCCCGACCGCCACCCGCCGGCGACGCTTGAGGGCGATCACCTCGGCCCGGTACGCGTCGCGGGCCCGCTCGTACGCCCGCTGGTCGAGCACGTCGGCGAGGCCCAGCGGACGGGCCGGCCGCACAACCCGGCCGGCCGCCACGCGCGGCCCTGGCGAATCGGTGAGCTCAGCCATCACGATCTCCTGATGCTCGCAGCTCGGGGCCCGTCGGTCGACCCGACCGGCGGCCACCGGAGCGACGGCGCCGCGCCCCTCCGGTGGCCCCACGTCGAGCGAGTCGCATCCGGCCCGCCGACCGGCGACGGGTCAGGAGACGGACTCGAGCCCCTTCTGGAACCGGCCTGCGTGGGACTTTTCGGCCCGGGCCAGCGTCTCGAGCCACTCGGCGACCTCGTCGAAGCCCTCGTCGCGGGCCGTCTTGGCGAAGCCCGGGTACATCTCGGTGTACTCGTAGGTCTCGCCTTCGATGGCCGACTTCAGGTTGTCGGTCGTGGGACCGACGGGAACGCCGGTGACCGGGTCCCCCACCTCCTTCAGGAAGTCGAAGTGACCGAACGCGTGGCCGGTCTCCCCTTCGGCGACCGAGCGGAACAGCGCGGCCACGTCGGGGTAGCCCTCCACGTCCGCCTTCTGGGCGAAGTAGAGGTACCGGCGGTTGGCCTGACTCTCACCGGCGAAGGCCGTCTTCAGGTTCTCCTCGGTCTTGGAATCCTTCAATGTTGCCATCTGGCTCTCTACTCCTTTGGTGCGCTGATGGATAGGGGGTGGTCCGTCATGGTGCCCGCCGGACGCCGCGCCTCGGCGACACCGGGCCCGGGCCGGCAGCGCTCGCACAAGCCCCGGAACACCACCTCGGTGGAGCCCACGTCGTAGCCGTGCTCGCCCTCGGGCGGCAACACCAACACCGACGAATCGACCGCGACGTCCCGGACCTTGCCGCAGGCCCGGCACACCAGATGGTGGTGCGCCGCCTCGACGTTGGGATCGAAGCGGACCATGCCGGTGCCGAGGTCGAGCACCGCGATCTCGCCGAGGTCGGCCAGCTCGTAGAGGGTCTGGTAGACGGTCTTGAGCGAGATGGTCGGCACCTGCGCCCGTGCCGCCTCGTAGACGTTCTCCGCCGAGGGGTGGGCGACGTTGCCGTCGAGGATGCCGAAGATGCACTGCCGTTGCGCGGTCACCTTCAGGCCCCGGGTGCGGAACACCGCGGTGAGCTCCTCGGGCGACCGCATGGGCCGATCTTATCACCAACCATTGTTGTTTACCAGCAATTGTCGAAAAACCTCGAACCGGTCCATCGGGCCCCGTCGGCGGGCCACGTCCATCGGCGCCCGGTCGGGGGGCCAGGTCCATCGGCGCCCGGTCGGCGGGCCACGTCCATCGGCGCCCGGTCGGGGGGCCAGGTCCATCGGGCCACGTACATCGCGCCTTGTGAGAGGCTGGGGTCGTGGCCTCGGGTGTCCTGGTCGTCGACGTGGGGACCTCGGGGGTCCGCACCGCGGTGGTGCGGCCGGACGGCGAGGTGACCGACGTCCACCGGCGAGCCCTGCCGGCACGCTCGCCGTTCCCCGGGCTGGTGGAGATCGACGCCGTGGCGATCGCGGCGGCCGTGCTCGATCTCGCCGCCGCCACGCTGGCGGCCTCGGGGCCGGTTGAGGGGGTCGGGATCGCCAACCAGCGGGCGACCACCGTGGTGTGGGACCGGGACAGCGGCGAGCCGGTGGCCCCGGGCATCGGCTGGCAGGACCTGCGGACGGTGGGGACCTGCCTGGCCATGCAGGCCGACGGCTTCCGCTTCCCCCCCAACGCGTCCGCCACCAAGGTGGCGGCCATCCTCGACGACGTCGACCCCGACCGGGCCCGCGCCGCCGACCACCTGTGCTTCGGGACGGTCGACACCTGGGTGGCCTGGACCCTTTCGGGTGGTCGTCGCGGGGGCGTCCACGTCACCGATCCCACCAACGCCGCCGTCACGTGGATGCTCCAACCCGACGCCCGGGAATGGGATGCCCGGGTCCTCGACGCCCTGCGCATCCCGCCGGCCATGCTGCCGACCCTGGTCGACTCGTCGGGCGTGGTCGGCGAGGCCCAGTCCCTACCGGGGGCGCCCCCGATCTGCGGCCTGGCAGGCGACCAGCAGGCGTCGATGGTGGGCCAGGGCTGCACCAGGCCCGGCCTCGCCAAGGCCACCTTCGGCACCGGGGGAATGCTCGACGTGTGCACCGGCGCCGCGGCTCCGGACACCTTCGACCGGGCGGCGGGGGGCACGTTCCCCATCGTCGCCTGGCAGCGTTCGGGCGCCGCGGTCTGGGGAACCGAAGCGATCATGTTGTCCGCCGGCTCGAGCGTGCAGTGGTTGGCCGACGACCTCGCCATCATCGCCGACCCGGCCGAGTCGGCCGCGGTGGCCGCCCGGTGCGCCGACACCGACGGCCTGGTATTCGTGCCGGCCCTCCTCGGGCTCGGCACGCCCGTGTGGGACTTCGGGGCCCGGGGCACCCTGCTCGGCCTGACGATCGGCAGCGGCCGGCCCCAGATCGTCCGGGCCGTGCTGGAGGGGGTGGCGCACCGGGGCGCCGACCTGCTGGAGGCGGCCGAGTCCGACACCGGCACGGTCATCGAGACCCTGCGCATCGACGGCGGGATGTCGGCCAACGACGTCTTCGTCCAAGCGCTCGCCGACGCCACCGGGCGCCCGATCGAGGTCAGCGCCCAGCTGGAGGCCACCACCCTGGGAGCAGGCCACCTGGCAGGCATGGCGACCGGTTGGTGGGGGGGGCCCGACGACCTGGCCGCGGCCTACGTGCCGGCCCGGACGGTCGAGCCGCGGGCCACGGCGCAGGACCGCGAGCGTGACCGCGCCCGGTGGCTCGAGGTCCGCCGGCGCGCCGAGCGGACCATCCCCGAGCTGTCGGCCATCGACTTTTGAGCCACGACGCGCGACCCTTTCACGGCCGGCCCCGGAGAGCACGATGACGACGACCACTGCGATCACCCAGGCCCGACGGCCGATCGACGACTACGTCGAGCTGGCGCGCGGCGTGCACGCCAACCTGCAGCGGGTCCTGCTCGGCGCGTCCGACGCCGTCACGGTGGCCGTCGTCGCCGCGCTGGCGGGCGGCCACCTCCTCCTCGAGGACGTCCCGGGCGTCGGCAAGACGGTCCTGGCTCGGACCCTCGCACACTCGCTCGGGGCCCGCCTGTCCCGGGTCCAGGGGCATCCCGACCTGCTGCCGACCGACGTGACCGGCGTCTCGATCTATTCCCAGGAGACCACCGGTTGGGAGTTCCGCCCCGGGCCGATCTTCGCCCACGTCGTCCTGGTGGACGAGCTCAACCGGACGCCACCGCGCACCCAGTCGGCGCTGCTCGAGGCGATGGAGGAGCAGCAGGTGACCGTCGACGGCGAGACGTGGGCGCTGCCCCGCCCCCATCTGGTCATCGCGACCCAGAACCCCGTCGGGCAGCTGGGCACCTACCCGCTGGTGGAGAGCCAGCTCGACCGGTTCGCGGTGTCCACGCCTCTCGGCTACCCCGACGCGGAGACCGAGGCCCGCCTCACGCTCCAGCAAGGGGGCCGACCGGCACTCTCGACGCTGCGCCCGGTGTGCACCGTCGAGCAGTGGGTGGCGCTGATCGAAGTCACCCGGCGCATCCACGTGGCGGTACCGGTGGCCGAGTACGCCGTGGCCATCTGCCGGGGCACCCGCCGCGCCCCGGCGGTCCGGCTGGGCGCGAGCCCCCGGGCGTCGATGGCCCTGGTCCGCTCGGCCCAGGCCCACGCCCTGCTGTACGGACGGGACTTCGTGTCCCCGGCCGACCTTCAGGCCATGGCCGTGCCCAGCCTGGCCCATCGGCTGGTCACCGACGGCGTCACCGCCGGGCAGTCGGTCGTCCACGAGATCCTCGGGTCCCTCCCAGCACCGCGCCCATGAGCAGCCGCCGGCCGGACCCCCGGCAGGTGCGGCCCGGCGCCCGGCCGGCGGCGCGGCGGTTCCCCCGACCCACCCGGGCGCTGGTCCCGGTCACCGGGACGGTCCTGGCGCTGGGCGGTTGGGCGGCGGTCGCCCACAACAGCGGTTCGGGCTGGGTCCAGGCCCTCGGCGCGTTGCTGGCGGGCTTCCTCGGGATCGGGCTGCTCGCCCCGGCCGCGCTGACCTGGGGGGTCCGCCTGACGGCGCTCGATGCGCCGATCGACGGCGTCGCCGGGCGGACCGTCTCGGTGCGCCTGCTCGCCAACCGGCCCCTCCGGGTGACGCCGCTCGTCCCCGTGGGCGAGGCCTGCCTGCTCGACGGCCGGAACCCCGGCACCCTGGGCATCGTGGCGACGCGCCATTGCGAGCTGGAGTCGTGCGCCGTTCGGGTGGCGTCGGCGGCGCCGTTCGGCCTGCTGTGGTGGCACCGCGACCTGCGGCTGGCCCTGCCGCGGCCGGTGTTGGTGGCCCCGCGCGCCACCCTCCCGAGCGCAGAACAGCTCGCCGAGATCCGCCGGCGCGACGACGCCGGCCGCCCGGTGGCCGGCCGGGTGGGCGAACCCCGGGGCGTTCGCCCGTACCAGCCCGGGGACCAGCGCCACTGGGTGCACTGGCCGGCCACCGCCCACGCCGGCATGTTGATGGTGCGCGAGATGGAAGGGCCGCTGTCGCGCCCGGTGACCATCCGGGTCGACCTCCCCGACGAGCCCGAGGCGGCGGAGCGGGCGGCGGAGGCGGCGTTCGCCACGCTGGCGCAGCTGCTCGGGACCGGCCGCCAGGTCCAGCTGGTCACCTTGCAGGCCGACGGGGAGTGCGCCGCACCCGTCACCGGCGTCCTCGACGCCGGCCGCCGGCTGGCCCGGGCCGTGGCGCCCGGGTGGCGGGCAAGGCTGCCCGCTGCGCCGTGAGCTTCGTCGACCGGGTCCGGCGGGCCAACGAGCCCGGGCCGCCGGAGGACTCGATCCTCTTCCGGATGTCGGCCGCCGGGACGGTCGCCGTGGCCATCGCCGCCTGCTGGGCCCAGGGCGAGCTCGGTGCGAGCACCGCCGTCGGGGCGGTGATCCTGGTCGCGCTGGGCAACGTCTTCTCCTACCACCGCCGGCGCAACCCGCTGCCCTGGCTGAAGCTGGGCCTGGCCGTCGCCGTCTCGGGGGCGTTCGTCTGGTTCTTCGTGTCGGTCTCCGCCCGCACCACCATCGGGGACCTCTCCTCGGTGGAGGGCCCCCTCGCCGTGCTGTTCACCTGGATCCAGGTGACCCACGCCTTCGACGTGCCGTCCCGGCGCGACCTCGGATTCTCGCTGGCGGGGTCCGCCACCTTGATGGCGGTGGCCGCCGCGCAGGCGGTGGACTCGACGTTCGGGATCTACGTCGTGGTGTGGGCGGCGATCGGCATCGCCGGGCTGAGCGCCATGTGGAGCTCGATGGCCGGCGGCGCGCCGGTCCGGCTCCGCCCGGTGCTCTCGTCGTTCACCGGGGTGCTGGTGGTCGGCGTGGGGCTGGTGGCCCTCCTGCCGCCACCGCACGCCTCGAGCACCGTCCTGTTCCCCTCCTCGCTGGCCCACGACATCCCGCTCGGCTCTTCGGGCGGCCTGGTCGGCGGGGGCTCGGACGGGTCGGAGCCCTTGCGGAGCGGGTCGGCGACCGGGCCCGACCGGGTCGGCGGCCTGCTCGGCTTCGCCGGGCCCCTCGACACGGCGATCCGGGGGTCGCTCGGCAACCAGGTGGTGGTCCGGGTGCGCGCCCAGCGCCCGTCGTTCTGGATCGCCGAGACCTTCGACGACTGGAGCGGCCAGAGCTGGACCGAGACGGTGCCCGCGCACACGACGGCCTTCCACGCCCTCACGTACGGACCGCCGTTCGCCGTCCCGGTGCCGGCCGACCAGGCATCGGGGGGGGTCCGGGACATCCAGACCTTCTACCTGGCCCAGCCCGGCCCGAACCTGGTGTTCCACGCCGCCGACGCCACCGAGGTCTGGTTCCCCACCTCGCGGCTCTTCGTCGCCGACGACGGGACGATGCGCACGGCCACCACCATGGGGGCGGGCTCGGTCTACACCGTGGAGTCCACCGTCTCCACCGCCACCGCCGCCGACCTGCGCCAGGCCCGCTCGGGCGCCCCCGGCGGCGCCCGGCTCGACCCCGCCCAGGCGGCCGCCGACACGCAGCTCCCCCACCCCTACCCCCGGGTGCAGCAGCTGGCCGAACGGATCACGGCGTCGGCGCCCGACGTCTACGACAAGGTGCAGGCGCTGGAGGCGTGGATCGGCTCGCACACCCGCTACACCACCGACATCCCCCCGCTGGCCAAGGGACAGGACACCGTCACCGAGTTCCTCTTCGGCAACCGCCGGGGCTACTGCGAGCAGATCAGCACTGCCCTGGCGGTCATGCTGCGGTCCCTCGGGATCCCCGCCCGCGAGGCCACCGGGTACGTCCCGGGCTCGTTCAACCCGATCACCGACCTCTACGACGTGGAGGCGAAGGACGCCCACGCCTGGGTGCAGGTGTGGTTCCCCGGCTACGGCTGGCAGAGCTTCGACCCCACGGCGGAGGTTCCGGCAGCCAACCCCACTCCGGCCCGGGCACTGGGCCACGCGCTCGGCGCCGAGGTCCGCCGGATCCCCGTGCTACCCACGGTGGCCGCCATGGCCCTGGCTTCCATCGCCGTGCTCTGGCACCGGCGCCGGCGCCGGGTCCCCGCCACGTGGCCGGCCACCATCACCAACGAGCTGGTGCGCGCGGCGCGGCGAGGCGGCGTGGCGGTCGGCGACCACGACCCGCTGGTGGCGGTGGGCGCCAACCTCGACCGGCAGTGGCCGCCCGGGGACCGGCTCGAGACCCCGGCCCGCCTGTTGGCCTGGCACGCCGAGCAGGCCGCCTACGGCCGGGCCGAGCCCGGCCCGGCCGAGCGCCGGGCCCTGACCCGGGCGGCGGTCCGGCTGCGACGCCGCGCCCGGCGCCTGCGCAAGGCCAGCCCGCTCACCCCCGGTGCACCCGGAGCGCTTCCTCCCACGTCGCCCCCGCCACCAGCAGGGGGCGGTACGCCATGAGCTGGCGGGGCCGGCCGATCCCGACGGCGCCGGTCAACCGGCCGGCCCGCCCGTACAGGGCCACGAAGCGCTCGTCGGCGAGCGTCCCGTCGACCACCTCGACCTCGTCGGTCGGACCGGGGTGGCCCACCATCTGGACCTTGAGGCCGTACTGGTCGGACCAGAAGTAGGGCACCGGGTCGAAGTCGGCGGCGGCGGCGCGGCCGTGCAGCAACGCCGCCGCCGCGGCGGCGCCGGCGTCGGCGGCCACCTGCCAGTGCTCGATGCGCACCAGCTCCTCGCGACCGTCGTGCCGCCAGGACCAGCGGGCCACGTCCCCCGCCGCCACCACCCCGTCGGCGGCGAACAGCGCGTGGTCGCAGACCACGCCGTTGTCGAGGGTCAGCCCGGACCCGGCGAGCCAGCCGGTGGTGGGTACCACCCCGATACCGACGACCACCACGTCGGCCCGGACCGAGCTGCCGTCGGCCAGCTCGACCTGCGTCGGAGCGCCCGCAGACCCACCGGCGGCCGGTCCGTCGCCCGCCGGTGGCTCGCCCGCCGGCGGACCGGCGACCCCGGAGGGGCCCAGCGGCGTCAACGCGACCACCGCGGCGCCGGTGCGCAGCTCCACCCCGTTGCGCTCGTGCATCGAGGCGCAGGCCGCGCCGACCTCCTCGCCCAGTGCGGCCACCAACGGCGTCCTCGCCACCTCCAGGACGGTGACCGAACAGCCGAGCCCCTTGCAGGTGGCCGCCACCTCAGAGCCGATGAACCCCGCGCCGACCACCACGACGTGGGCCCCGGCCGACCCCTCCACCCGGGCCCGGAGGATGGCGGCGTCCTCGAGCGTCCGCAGCACCAGCTGCTCGCCCGCCCCTGCCCCCGGCAGCGACCGGGGCCGGGCACCGGTGGCGACGACGATGCCGTCGGCCTCCATCACCGCCCCGTCCTCCAGCTCGACCCGGCGCGCCTCGGCGTCGAGCCGGGCGGCGGCGCGCCCCGGCTCGTGGTGGATCCCGAGCTCGGCCAGCCGGGCACCATCGACCAACGTCGTCCGCTCGGGCGGCCAGGTGCCGGCGAGCACCTGCTTGGAGAGGGGCGGCCGGTCGTAGGGAGGGTGGGGCTCGTCGCCCACCAGTTCGAGGGACCCCGAAAACCCTCCTGCCCGGAGCGCCTCGGCGGCGCGCAGCCCGGCCAGCCCCGCCCCGATGACGACCACCCGACCGTCGAGGGGCAGCGGGTCCCCGGCGGCGGCAGGCGGGCTCATCCGCCGCCGAACATGGCCAGCCACTGCGCGGCCGAACGGGGCATGAACACCACGTTGCGGCGACGGGTCTCCCCCATGGTCGCGGACGGCTCGGGCGAGTACAGGTGGCCGGGGAAGAGCACGACGTCGTCGGGCACCCGGGCCAGCCGGGTGGTGAGCGACTCGTACATCGCGCCCGGGTCGCTGCCCGGCAGGTCCGTCCGCCCGCAGCCGTCGAGGAAGAGGGTATCCCCGGCGACCAGGCGGCCCTCCACCAAGAAGCACTGGCTCCCGGGCGTGTGGCCGGGGGTGTGGAGGAGCTCGATGGCGATCTGCCCCACCTCCACCACGTCGCCGCTGTCGTGGCCCACCAGCTGCCTCGCTCCCACCCCGGTGGTCCGCTCGACCCAGGGGATCTCGGGCCGCTGCAGGTGGATCGGCACGTCGACCCGGGCGAGCAGCTCGGCGATACCCTCGATCGACCACGTCGCGATGGCGCCCCCCACGTGGTCGGCGTGGTAGTGGGTGGCGAGGACGCCGGTGCATCGCATCCCGTCCGCCTCCAGCCGGTCCAGCAGATCGCCCACCCGGTAGGCGGGGTCCACCATCACCGCCTCGCCGGTGGCCCGGTCCCCGATCAGATAGGCGAAGTTCACCATCTGGTGGGCGATCATGTCGCCGTCGGCGAAGTCGCGCCCCGACAGCAGCTGGCGGAAGTACAGCCGTTCGCCGCCGCCCTCCTCCGGGCCGCCCACCGGCTCGGCCGCCCCGGGCGGCCCCATCAGAACAGCCCCGGGTGCGGGTCGGAAGGGAGCCCGCTGCCGGTGACCGGATCGCCCGCGTCGATGCGGTCGCCACCGGGCGCGCCGGGGGGCTCGGCCGGGTGGGTGACGGGCGGCTCGTCGGACGGTCGGTCGGCGTCGGTCGGGAGCGAGATGGCCGACTCGAGCCGGGGCACCAGCTCCTCGACCTGGGCCCGAGTCCGCCGGAGGCGGCGGTCGAGCTCGTCCACGATCTCCGTGGCCCGCTCGAGCCGGGCGACCAGCAGGTCGACGTCCACCTCCCGCTGCTCGAAGAAGGCCACGATCTCGTCCAGCTCGTGGCTCGCCTCGGTGTAGCTGAGCTCGCCCACCGGAGGACCGCCCGGAGCATTCGGTCCGGTCCGTCGCTGGTTCATGATCCCTCCTCCCCCGCCCGGGTCGGGCCGTGATGCCACGTCGGGAGACCGCCCGCTCGTGGCGCCCCGCCCGGCTCGGGCCCGTCGGTCGACACCTCCGAGGCCACCGAGCCGTCGGCGAAGAGGGTGACGAGCGGATCGCCCCGCCGCAGACCGGCGCCGCTGCGCACGAGGCCACCCGAGGCGTCGAGGGTCAGCGTGTAGCCCCGCTCGAGCTGCCGGGTCACGTCGTAGGCCGCCAGCAGGCGCCGCCACCCGTCGATGCGTTCGGCCGCACCCTGCAGGTGCCCCTCGGCACACGGCTCGAGCCGCGCGGTCCGCTCCGCCAGACGCTGGCGCTCGGCGTCGGGCACCCGCCGCGAGTCGCCGGCCAGCCGGTCGGCCCGGGCGGCGAGCCGGACCCCGTGGGCCCGAAGCTGGTGCCGCGCCGCCCCGGTCAGGCGGCCCCGGGCCAGCGCATCGCGGTGGTCCGCCGCGGTCAGCACCTCGGTCACCCGCCGACCGACCACGCTCGCCGGCCCGGCGACCCGCTCGTCCCACCACAAACCCACCCGCAGCGCCAGCTCCCGACCGCACTCGGTCGGGGTCACGAACGAGCGGTTGGCCACGATGTCGGTGACCGACTGGTCCCCGGTGTGGCCGATGCCCGTCCAGATCGGCACGGCGGAGGTCGCCACCGCCCGGGCCACCGCCTCGGTGTCGAACGTCGCGAGGTCGGCCTTCGATCCGCCTCCCCGCACCAGGACGATGAGGTCGCACGGGCCCCGAACGGCTCGGGCCAGGGCGCGAGCCACGGCGCGCGGGGCGTTCGTCCCCTGCACGGCCACCGGGACCACCCCGATCCGGAACGCCAGACCCGACTGGACGACCTGGCCCACAAAGTCGCCGAACCCCTCGGTGCCCGGGCTGCCCACCAGGGCGATCCGCATCGGCACCGCCGGGACGGTCAACCGGCGGTTGGCCTCGAGCAGGCCTTCGGCCTCGAGCGCGCGCAGCAGCGCGGCCCGCTGGGCGGCCATGCGACCGAGCAGTGACGTGACGTCGAGCTCCGCCATGATGAAGCCGATCTCGGCTCGGGCCCGGTAGAAGTCGAGCGTGCCCCGCAGCATCACCACCATCCCCGGCGAGAGCTCGATGCCCTCCTTGCGCAGGGTGGCCCGCAGCGGCGCCCAGCTGGTGCGCCAGCACTTGACCCGGAGCACCGGCGACTGGCGGTCGCGCGCGGAGTCCGGGTCGATCAGGTCGATGTAGCAATGGCCGGTTCGGGCCTGGTCGGACACGCTCTGGATCTCGCCCCGCACCCACAGGGAACGATGGCGGGGGAACGCCCGCGACAGGGCCGCGTCGACTTGCCCGTAGAGCTCGGCGATCGAGAGCGGATCCGGGTGAGCGTCCGGCCCGTCGGCTTCGAGGACCACGAGGCACACCCTACCCAGGGGTCGCGCCGGTCCTGGCGCCACGCGGCGAACGCCCCCGGGCACCGGGCAGGCAGCGGGCCCATCTCCGCCCCGGTCGCCGGGCGGGGATGGCAGACTGGATCCGACGGTGAGCCGGCCGGGTGGCCGCGATCGGCGAGGGCCCACCGGCCCGACCCGGTTGAGGAAGGTCGGGGCTCCACAGGGCAGGATGCTGGCTAACGGCCAGTCGGGGCGACCCGCAGGAAAGTGCCACAGAGAACAGACCGCCGATGGCGGGCGAGAGCCCGCACAGGCAAGGGTGAAACGGTGCGGTAAGAGCGCACCAGCGGCCTGGGCGACCAGGTCGGCTCGGCAAACCCCATCCGGAGCAAGGTCAAGCGCGGGACATGGGTTGCCCGCCCGGCGGCCTCGCAGAGGTCGCAGTCCCCAGGTAGGCCGCGTAGATGGATGGCCACCCAGGCCCCGTCAGGGGCTGGACAGAACCCCGCCTACAGGCCGGCTCACCGTC
>DASYAI010000070.1:0-4848 GCA_036501425.1 Acidimicrobiales bacterium
CCGGCGATGCTGTCGGCCCTCGACGGCTTCGCCCCGCCCCAGCGCGACACGGCCTCGGGGCCGAGCTCGACCACGACGTCACCGCCGAGCGCCACCCCGCCGACCACCGCCACCACCCTGGTCCCCGGCGCCGCTGCGTCGCCGACCGCCGGGCCGCCGCCCCCGTCGACGGCTGCGTCGGCCACCACCACGACCGGTGCTCCTGCGGCATCGTCGTCGACCAGCACGACCACCACCTCGACCACCGCGCCGTACAGCTACGGCGGCAAGTACCAAGGTCAGTCGGTCGTGTTGACCCCGGTATCGCCGTCTGCCGTCCCGAGCCCGCTGGGCACCCCGTTGCCCGCTCAGCTGACCGCCTTCTCGACCGACGACCCTGCTACGACCTGCCTGGGCTCGGTCTCACCCCCCGCCCTGGACCTGGCCGTGTACCGCGATGGCAGCTCTGACCTGGTGGCTGCCGTGTCGCCGGCCGACTGTGTGACCGCCTACTTCTCCTTCCCCGACCCCGGGTAGGCGGTCGGCCCCGGGGCTCACGGGAACGGGGCTGCCCGAGGCCGCCCGCCGGGACGGAAGCGCCGGGCGGATCGTCGCCTAGCCTTCGAGCGTGACGAGCCGGTTGTCGGACAGCTGGCGGTCCGAGGCCGTGAGTGGCGGAGCGCCTCGGATCTGGCCGCGCCGCCTGCCCGACCCAAGCCGGATGGACCTGGTGCGGCGGGGTGCGGTGATCGCCGGCGTGACCGCCCGGCACCTGGCCCCGTTCGTGCTGCGCCAGGCCTTCCATGAGCGGGCGCTCCGAGTGCCCGCGCCGGTCCTCGCCCGGCAGCTGCGGCTGATCTTCGAGGACCTCGGGGGCACCTTCATCAAGTTCGGCCAGATCATCGCCTCCTCGCCGGCGATGTTCGGCGAGGCGGTGGCCAACGAGTTCCGCTCCTGCCTCGACACCGGCCCGGCGGTCGACTTCCCCTCGGTCCGGGCGAGGGTGGAGGACGACCTCGGGATGCCCCTCGACGAGGCCTTCGCCGAGTTCGACCCCGACCCCATCGGCCGGGCGTCGATCGCCGTGGTCCATCGGGCACGACTGCACGACGGGACCGAGGTGGCGGTGAAGGTCCTGCGGCCGGGCATCGAACGGGACTCGTCGCGCGACCTGTGCCTCATGATGCCGGTGATCGGGCTGGTCGTCCGCCAGACCGGCGACCAGATGGCGGGCTCGATCCTCCAGCTGGTCGACGGGTTCCGCGAGCAGTTGGGCGAGGAGATGGACCTGCGCAACGAGGCCCGTGCACTGGCCCATTTCCGGCGCCTCGGGGAGGAGGTCTCCCTCCCGAGCGTCGTCGTGCCCGAGCCCTACCCCGAGCTGTCGGGTCTCAACGTGCTCACGATGGAGTACCTCGACGGGGTGCCCATCGACGACCTGAGGGCGGTCGAGGCGCTCGGGGTCGACCCGGCGCCGCTGGTCGAGGCCGTGGTACGGGCGTTCTTCCTCACCACCGTGCGGTGGGGCGCCTTCCACGGCGACGTCCACGCGGGCAACATGCTGGTGCTGCGCGACGGGCGCATCGGGGTGATCGACTGGGGCATCGTCGGGCGGCTCGACCCCGACACCCACCGGTTCTTCGTCCGGCTGCTGGCCGGCGCGCTGGGCGACGAATCGGCCTGGGCCGACGTGACGGCCCACATCACCTCGACCTACGGACCGGCCATCGCCGATGCGGTCGGGCTGGACAACGAGCAGCTCACGCTGTTCGTGCGGAGCCTGATCGAACCGACCCTCAACCGCCCGTTCGGCGAGGTGAGCCTGGCGGCGGTGATGCAGACGACCCAGCTGCAGGTGGCCCGGGCCCAGGGCATCGAGGCCCACCGGCGCACGCCGGGCGCCCTGGCGCACCGGTTGCGGGCCCAGCGCCGGCTGCGCCGGATGGCAGACGACGCCGGAGGGACGCTGTCGGACTTCGACCGGGCCACCTTCTTGCTCGGCAAGCAGCTCATGTACTTCGAGCGGTACGGCAAGATGTTCCTGTCGGACGTGCCGATCCTGCACGACCGGGCCTTCTTCACCCAGCTCCTCGCCGACGCCGGGGAGCTTGGGACGCCCGACGCCCACCGGTATGCTGAACCGGTCGACGGGTCGCAACGGGAGGTCGAGCGGTGAAGGTCTCGGTGAACTTCGATCTGTGCCAGAGCAACGCCGTCTGCATGGGCATCTTGCCCGAGGTGTTCGAGGTGCGTGACGACGGCTATCTCTACGTGCTCGACGAGAACCCGCCCGAGACCCTGCGTCCCCGGCTCGAAGAGGCGGTGCGCAGTTGCCCCACCGGGGCGATCTCGCTCGCCGAGGACTAGCGGTGGCCCGCGCTTGAGCGGCCCCCGGGTCCGGTTCGCGCCGTCGCCGACCGGCTACTTCCACGTCGGCAGCGCCCGTACCTGCCTGTTCAACTGGCTGGTGGCTCGCCAGCAGCAGGGCACCTTCGTCCTGCGGATCGAGGACACCGACACCGAGCGCAACCGGCCCGAGTGGCTGGAGGGCATCGTCTCGGCCATGGCGTGGCTCGGGATGTCCCCGGACGAGGGGCCCTACCTGCAGTCGGCGCGCAGCGAGCGCTACGCCTCCGCCGTCGATCGGCTCTGGGAGGCCGGTGTGCTGTACGCCTGCGACTGCTCCCGCCAGGACGTCGAGGCCCGGACCAAGGACAACCCGACGCCGGGGTACGACGGCTACTGCCGGGACCGCGGCCTCGAGCGCTCTGCCCGCAGCGCGCTCCGGTTCCGGACACCCGACGAGGGTGAGACGGTCGTGACCGACGTGATCCGGGGCGAGGTGCGGTTCCCCCACCGGGCCATGGAGGACTTCGTGTGCGTGAAGTCGACCGGCCAGCCGCTGTTCGTACTGGCCAACGTGGTCGACGACCGGGACATGGCGATCACCCACGTGATCCGGGGCGAGGACCTCCTGCCGACCACCCCCAAGGGCGTCTTGCTATGGCAGGCCCTCGACGCCGTCGCCGGGCACGACCCGGCTCCGATCCCGTTGCCGGTGTTCGCCCACCTGCCGATGCTGGTCAACGAGCAGCGCAAGAAGCTCTCCAAGCGCAACGACCCGGTCGCCGTCGAGTCCTATCGCGAGCAGGGGTTCCTCCCCGAGGCGTTCCGCAACTACCTGGCCCTGCTCGGCTGGAGCCCGCCGGGGGACGCCGAGATGGTGCCCCTCGAGGAGATCGTCACGGCGTTCCGGCTCGAGGACGTGCATCACGCCCCCGCCTTCTTCGACGTGAAGAAGCTCACCCATCTCAACGGCGAGTACGTGCGGGGCCTGACCGCCGACGAGTTCGTCGACGCCACCCGACCCTGGGTCTGCCCGGCGCCGGGGGAGTGGTCGCCGGGCGACGCCGGGCCCCCCTGGCCCCCCGAGCGGTTCGACCCGGAGACCTACGCCCGGATCGCCCCGCTCGTCCAGGAGCGGGTGACCGTGCTGGGCGAGGTGCGGGCCATGGTCGACTTCTTCTTCCGTGCCGATCCGGACCTCGACCCGGACGGCTGGGAACGGGCGGTGGCGCGCGACCCGGCAGCCGCCTCTATCCTGGCGGCCGCCCTCGCCGCCTACGAGCAGGCGCCCTGGGACTCGGGCGCGCTGCACGATGCCACCCAGGCGGTGGCCGAGGCGCACGGGCGCAAGCTCGGCAAGGCGCAGGCTCCGATCCGGGTGGCGGTCACCGGCCGGACCGTCGGACCGCCGCTCTTCGAGTCCCTCGAGATCCTGGGCCGATCCGAGGTGCTCCGCCGCCTCGGTGCGGCGATCACCCGGATCTCGCAGCCGACGGGCGCCTGATGCTCTTCGGGCCCCTGCGGCTGGTGCTCAAGTTGGCGTCGTTGCTGGTCACAGTGGTGGTTCTCTACCTCGCGGTGACCTTGGTGCAGGTCTGGCTGACGTCGCGCCGCTACGGGCCGCAGCGGGCCGGGGCGATCGTGGTCATGGGGGCGGCGCAGTACGACGGGGTGCCGTCACCGGATCTGAAGGCCCGGCTCGACGAGGCGGCGCTGCTCGAACGGGCCGGTTACGCCCACCTGGTCGTCGTGACGGGCGGCAAGGAGAAGGGCGACGTCTACACCGAGGCCCAGGCCGGGGCGCGTTACCTCGAGGCCGCCGGCGTGCCGGCGGCCGACATCCGCCAGGCTGGGGGATCCGACAGCTATGAGAACGTGGCCGATGCCGCCCCGATCGTCAAGGCGGCCGGGGGTTCGCTGGTCACCCTGATGGTGACCGACCCCTTCCACGAGGACCGGAGCATGGCCATCGCGTCGGGTCTCGGCCTCGAGCCCTTTCCGACCCCGACCAGGACGTCCCCCATCACCGGCTGGTCCACGGCGCCCTACTTCTTGAAGGAGATGGTGGGCGTGGGCATGGGCCGGGTCATCGGGTACCACCACCTGAACCAGCTTCACATCGCTCTGGGCTGACGCCGGCCAGCGGCCCCGAAGACCGGGTCGTAGGGGGAGGGGGCGTGGCCCGTCGGTCGGATGCTGCCGACCGCTCCCCGGGTCTCGACTAACCTGCTCTTCGCCCGTTCGGGGGTGGTGTAATCGGCAACACGACTGGTTCTGGTCCAGTTATTGAGGGTTCGAGTCCTTCCCCCCGAGCTCAGGAAGCGGGATGCCATCGTGGTAGCCCGTTCCCTGTGAGGCCCCATCGTCTAGTGGCCAAGGACACCACCCTCTCAAGGTGGAGACACGGGTTCGAATCCCGTTGGGGCTGCCAGTGTGATGTCTCGCGACATCGGAGACCAGGGTTCTTGTCGTCAGCCGATGCGCCGGTAGTCCTTGGTGGGATCGAGCGCCACGTGCCACAGT
>DASYAI010000071.1:0-2036 GCA_036501425.1 Acidimicrobiales bacterium
TGTGGGACGAGCTAGCCACTGCGGGTATTAAGTGATCCCGAAGGAGTTGCTGGACCAGTCGTCGCTGGCGCTGTCGCGGGGGACGGTCGACCGGGTCACCGACCGGCGGGCCGACGCCGAGTGGCTCGACGCGGCCTGGGCTGACCCGGCCAGCCGGGTGCTCGTCGTCTCGGCCGGCCAGGCCCTGGTGCGCGACGGCGGGGACCGGATGGACCTGGTCTTCGTCGCGCCGGGCGACGCCCCGGCCGGCACCCGGCTGCTGCTCGGCCAGGACGACGACGGGGTGGTGTACTTCGGCGTCTCCGCGGCGCTGCCGCCCGCGCCCGACGGGGGCTCCGAGGCTTCCGGGGTGCGCCCGGCTTACCTGCGCGAAGCCGGCACGCTGCTCGGCGACCGCGACGCGGGCCTGCTCACCCACGCCGTGGCCCTGGCCAACTGGCACGACACGCACACGCACTGCCCGGTTGACGGGACCCCCACCGTGCCCGGGCCCGGCGGGCACTCGACCCGCTGCCCGGTGGACGGCACCGAGCACTTCCCGCGCACCGACCCCGCCGTGATCATGCTGGTGACCGACCCGGACGACCGCTGCCTGCTGGCCCGGAACGTAGCGTGGCCCGGCAAGCGGGTGTCGATCCTGGCCGGGTTCGTCGAGCCGGGCGAGTCAGCCGAGCAGGCGGTCGCCCGCGAGGTCGACGAGGAGGTCCGGATCAAGGTCACCGACGTGCGCTACGTCGGCAGCCAGCCGTGGCCGATGCCGCGCAGCCTGATGCTCGGCTTCCGGGCCGAGGCCCCGGCCGGCCAGGACATCGTGCCCGACGCCGAGGAGATCGCCGAGGCGTTCTGGTTCAGCCGGGAAGGGCTGGTGGCCGCGATCAAGGCCCGCGAGATCGCGCTGCCCCCGCCAGTCTCCATCGCCCGTCAGATCATCGAGCTGTGGTACGGCGGCCCCTTGCCTTCTACCTGGACGGAGCCACGGTGACCGCTTTTGCTGGTGCTGGGCAGCGGGTCAACTGGGCGGGCAACATCGCCTTCACCGCGCCGGAGTTCCACCGCCCCGCCACCCTCGGCGAGCTGCGCGCCGTCGTCGGGCGGGCCCCCGCGGTCCGCGTGCTCGGCACCGGCCACTCTTTCAACGAGATGGCCGACTCACCCGGGACCCAGGTCAGCCTGGCCGACCTGCCACTCGAGGTCGAGGTCGACTCGGCGAACTCCCTCGTCCGGGTGTCAGCGGGCCTGAGCTACGCCACCCTGGCCGCCCGCCTGGACCACCAGGGCCTGGCGCTGCGCAACATGGCGTCGCTGCCGCACATCTCGGTGGCCGGCGCCACCGCCACCGGCACCCACGGCTCCGGGTCCGCCAACCAGTCCCTGTCCGCCGCCGTGACCGGCCTCGAGCTCGTGACCGCCGACGGCGACGTGGTGGAGCTGTCCCGCGCTGACTTCCCCGGCGCGGTCGTGCACCTGGGCGCCCTCGGCGTGGTCACCCGCCTGATCGTGTCGGTCGTGCCGTCCTTCGAGATCGCCCAGCGGGTCTACGAGGACCTGCCGATCGAGGTCCTGGACGACCACTTCACGGCCATCATGGCGTCCGGCTACAGCGTGAGCATGTTCACCGACTGGCGCGCTCCCCGCCTCACCCAGCTCTGGATCAAGAGCCTCGTCGAAGACGACCCGTACGCCCCACGCATCTCACGTGCCACGGCAACCTCACCCGCCACACGCACCACACCCGCACCGGCTGTCGCCGAGGAACCGTGGTTCACCGCCACGCCCGCTCGGGAGGCGCGGAACCCGGTGCCCGGTGTGGCCGCGGACTCCTGCACCGAGCAGCTGGGCGTGCCCGGCCCGTGGTTCGAGCGGCTGCCGCACTTCCGGCCCGACTTCACCCCGAGCGCGGGCGACGAGCTCCAGTCGGAGTACCTGCTGCCCGTCGAGCACGCCGTGCCCGCGTTGCACGCCCTGTGGCAGATCGCCGACCGCCTGGCCACGGCGGTGCGGATCTGCGAGGTCCGCCGGATCGCCGCCGACGACCT
>DASYAI010000072.1:0-4983 GCA_036501425.1 Acidimicrobiales bacterium
CGACGGCGCCGACCCGATTGCCGCCCCGCACCAACAGCTGGCCCAGGGTGGCCGCGAGCTCGAACAGCACCTGTTCCTTGGTCCGCTCGAGCGCGCCGAACGTCATCGACCGGGACCGATCGAGCAGCAGCCACGCAGTGAGCTCCCGGTCCTCCATGAATTCCCGTACCGACAGCTCGTTGGTCCGGGCCGTGACGTTCCAGTCGATGTTGCGGACGTCGTCGCCCCACTCGTAGCCGCGCAGGCTACGGAAGTCTGTTCCCTGCCCCCGGAGCAACGTGCGGTAGTCGGCCTGCAGACGCCCTTCGAGCCGCCGGATCACCTGCCATTCGAGACGGTGGAGGACCCGTTCGGGCACCAGTTGGGGGGTCTGGTCCGCCATCGCCCACCCGCCGGCCTACGGGCTCACGTCTCGGAGCACGGCAGTGGGGAGGGGGATGCTCGCCAGGACGGCGTCGACGACCTGGTCGGCACCGACGTCGTCGCCGAGGGCCTCGTAGGACAGGACCAGGCGGTGGCGGAGCACGTCGGGAGCGATCGTGCGCACGTCCTCGGGCAGCACGTACGAGCGGCCCCGCACGAGCGCCAGTGCCCGTGCCGCGACGACGAGGTAGATCGAGGCCCGGGGGCTGACGCCGTAGGTCACGTAGCGGGCGAGCTCGGGTAGCCCGACCGACGAGGGGTCCCGGGTGGCCGCCGAGACCCGTACCGCGTAGTCGATGAGGGTCGGATCGACGAAGACCTTCTGCACCGCCTCCTGAAGGTCGCGGAGCTGGCGGGGGCCCATCACCTCACCCACCGTCTCGAGCCCGGCGAGCATCCGCTCGACGATGACGAACTCTTCGGTGGCGGTCGGGTAGTCGACCAGCACCTTCAGCATGAACCGGTCGATCTGGGCCTCGGGGAGCGGATAGGTCCCGTCGGACTCGATGGGGTTCTGGGTCGCCATGACCAAAAAGGGATCGGGCAGGCGGTGGGTCTCGCGGCCGATGGTCACCTGGCGCTCCTGCATCGCCTCGAGCAGCGCGCTCTGCACCTTGGCCGGAGCCCGGTTGATCTCGTCGGCGAGGATCAGGTTGGCGAAGATCGGGCCCAGCGACACCTCGAACTCGCCGAGCTTCTGGTTGTAGATCCTCGTACCGACGATGTCGGCCGGCACCAGGTCGGGCGTGAACTGGATCCGCTGGAACTCGACGCCGACCGCGTCGGCGAACGTCCGGACGGCCAGCGTCTTGGCCAGCCCGGGCACGCCTTCGACCAGCAGGTGACCCTTGGCCAACAGGGCCACCACCATCCGTTCGAGCAGCGGGTCCTGCCCGACGATGACCCGCTTGACGTGGTAGAGCACCTGTTCGAGGGAGGCGGCAGACCCGTTGGTGACCCCGGGGGGCGGCAGCCTCATTTGGACGGCGCGCCGGCGGCTTGGCCGGCGGTGGCGATGGGCACGGCGAAGCCGATGCCGGCGAAGTCGTCGGTTCCCGAGGGATTGGCGAGGCCCGTCACGATCCCGATCACCTGACCTTTCGCGTTGAGCAGCGGCCCGCCGGAGCTTCCCGGGTTGACCGCGGCGTCGAACTGGATCATCCCCGACAAGACGCCCCCGGTCGCCAGGGTGAACGAGCGATCGAGCCCGGAGACGACCCCGGCGGACAGCGAGTCGCCGAGGCCGAGGGGGTTCCCGACGACGAACGCCTCGTCGCCGACCTGGGCGCTCGCTCCGAGGACCTCGGGCTCGATCCCCTGGGGCAGCCGCTCAGCCGTCAGGACGGCGATGTCGTGGCCGGGGTCGGAGGACGTGACGGTCGCCGTCGAGGCCGTCCCGTCGGCGAAGGTGACCTCGATGGTGGACGCGCCCTGCACGACGTGGAGCGCCGTGAGGATGTCGCCCCGGGTGTCGGTGACGATCCCGGTCCCGAGGTCCTCGGGACCCGACGCGCCATCCTGCGCCTCGATCAGCACCACCCCCGGCCGGACGGCCCGGTAGACGGTCGAGGCCGTGGGCGGCTGGGCCTCGAGGTGGGAGATGGCCGCCTTCACCTTCTGGCCGGCCGCGCCGTCGACGTCCTTGGGGCTGACGTCGGGCCGCCCGGCCAGCTGCACGTCGATCACGAACAGGGCGACGAGGGCGAGCACGAGGACCACGACGACGGTTCCCCCCAACAGCACCCTGCCGGAGCGCCAGGGGCGCCGGGGTGCGGGTGACGGGCCCGTTGGCGGCTGCTCGCCCGGCGCGAGCGAGAGCCGGTCGGAAGGTGCGCCCGCATCCCTCACCTACCTCACGGTACCGGTCCGGGGCTCGCCGACGTCCTCGGCGAGGTCGGTGCCGTCGAGCTGACGGGGCGGATGACCTCGAGCTGGCGGAGCGGATGACCTCGACCAGGGATCGCTCGATCCAGGACCCCCGAGCGCCCACCTCGCGGGTATCTTCGAGAGGGTCGAGGGTATGTTGGGGCCCCCAGTCCAACGAGCGACGATGCCCAGCCCCCTCGCCACCATCCTGAGCCCTCCGGCCCCCCGGCATCTGGTCTCCACCGCCCTGTCGGTCGTCCTCGTGGCCCTCTTCTCGCTCGGTGCGGCGGTCGGTATGGCGTCGATCGTGGGGTTCCACCGGATGGTGTCGGTCCTGGCCTCGGTCGACACCCCGTGGATCGCCGTCTCCGCCGGCGGGGTGCTGCTCGCCTTCCTCGGCTACCGCATGGCATTCGACCAGGTCATCTGGGCCGGCACGGACAACGTCTCACGCCGCGCCCGTCTCGGCGTCGTCACTGCCGGGTTCGGCGCCTTCCTCCACCGGGGCGGTACGGCGATCGACCGCTACGTCATGCGGGCGACCGGCACCGACCATCGGGAGTCCGACGTCCGGCTGGCGGCCCTGCAGGCCATCGAGATGGCGCCCTTGGCCGTCGGGGCCTGCGTCACCGGTGTCGTGGCCCTGGCGGTGGGAGGTCATTGGGGCCCGCCGGTCGGCTACAGCCTGCCCTGGGTGATCGGCCCGCTGGTCGGCGCGCCGACGGCCCTCTGGCTGGCCCACCGGTTCCGGGCCCGCTTCGAGGACGGGAGGGGCTGGCGGTACTGGACCGGGGTGGTGCTGGAGGGCGTCTGGATGCTCCGCTCCCCGCATGGACCCGGCGGCCCGGTCCGCCGCGGCTCGCCCTTCTTCGGCATGGCGTTGTTCTCCGCCGGTGAGCTGTTGGCCCTGTGGGCGGGGATGTCGGCGTTCGGCTATGCGATGTCGCTGCCGGCGCTCATCCTGGGCTACGGGGTGGGCTACGTCCTGTCGCGGCGATCGGCGCCCCTGGGCGGGGCCGGCGTCATCGACGTGCTCCTCATCCTGGCCCTCACCGGCGCCGGGGCCCCGCTGGCAGCGGCGATCGCCGGGACGTTCACCTACCGGTTCTTCAACCTCTGGTGCACCATGCCGGCGTCGTTGTTCGCCCTGTCGAGGGTGCGGCGGTTCGCCGACAGCCAGCGCCTGGCGATCACCGGCCCCCCGCTCGAGATCTGATCGCCCGCCCCGGGCCGTCGACGGGGTCGATTACCAGCTCAGGGCCACCACAGCTGCGTGATGTCGATGCCCAACCGCAGCAGCATCCGCCGGAAGAGCGGCATCGACAGCCCGAGGACGTTGCTCGACGATCCGTCGATCGACTCGACGAACGCCGATCCGTAGCCGTCGATCGTGAAGCCCCCGGCGGCCCCGAGGGGCTCGCCCGTCGCAACGTACGCCCGCACCTCGGCCTCCGACAGCGTGGCGAACCGCACGGTCGAGCGGGCCATGTCCACCGCGACCGACCCGGTCCGCGTGTCGGTCAACCAGTGACCGGTGTGGAGCGACGCCGAGCGCCCCGACAGGCGCCGCCAGAGCTCGACCGCCTCCTTGGGATCAGAGGGCTTCCCGATCCGCCGGCCGTCGAGGTCGAGCAGGCTGTCGCAGGCGATCACGAGGGCATCCGGGCACCGATCGACGATCGCCCGACCCTTGCGCTCCGCCAGGGCCATTACGGCCGAGGGGGTGTCGACGGCGTCGACGTCTTCGTCGACCCCGCTGACGATCACCGCCGGGCGCAGGCCGGCTTCTCGAAGGAGGCGGAGCCGGGCGGCCGACCCCGAGCCCAAGACCAGCTCTCGCCGGTCGGTCCGGCCGGCCCGGTCGGTCGGTCGCCCGTCGGGCGCGGGCATCCCGGGACCTCCTCGGCGTGGCGTGGGACCGGCCCTACCCGGGACCGGGACCTTCGGGGTCGAACGACGCGTCCCCGAACCAGGGGGCGGCACGGATCTCCCGCTGGGCGGCCTGGCGGGTCGCCGACGCGTGGGTGTCGACGAAGAGTCGCCCGGCCAGGTGGTCGGTCTCGTGCTGGAGGCAGCGGCCCACCAGGCCCGAACCGGAGACCTCCACCTCGGCCCCGTCGACGTCGAGGCCCCGCACCTCGGCCCGGTCGTAGCGCGGCGTCTCGAGCCGGATCCCCGGGATCGAGAGACATCCCTCCGACCCCTCCTGCGTCTCGCCGTGGAGGGCGGAGAGCCGGGGATTGATCACGTACCCGATGTCGTCGCCCCCGCAGTCGAAGACGAAGACCTGCAGCCCGATGCCGATCTGGGGGGCGGCGAGACCCACCCCGCCGGGCGTGGCGTACATGGTGGCGAACATCGAGTCCACGAGGTGGCAGAGCGACCGGTCGAAGTGGCTCACCGGCTCGGCCCGACGGTGGAGCACCGGGTTCCCGAACAGCGTGATCCGGCGGGTGCAGGGGCTCCGGCCGGCCAGCGGCTGCCACCGTCCACGGCGGCCCACGGTCGCACCAGGCATGGGGGCGAGGCTAGCGGCGAAGCTCCGGTTCCGGTCGAGCCGACCCCGACCCCGGCGCCCCCGGCGCAGACGGCTCGCCGCCCCCCGTCAGGCGCAGGGCACCCGGACCTTGGCGTCGAGGGCGGTGTCGAACTCCACCCCGCTCAGGCCGGCGCCTCGGACCACCGGGCAGAAGG
>DASYAI010000073.1:0-75511 GCA_036501425.1 Acidimicrobiales bacterium
GCTCGAGGACCAGTCGTTCCCCGCCTAGCGCCGCCGAAGACCGTCCCGGAACCAGCACCAAGGTACGCACCACCAGGCACAAGGAGTCGCCCCGCCCATGACCGTCACGCGCACCGCCACCGCCCCCCCGACCTCCCAAAAGCAGGTCGGCCTCCGCCGCAACGTGCTGGGCTTCCCGGCACTGTTCGCCCAATCGGTGGCCCTGATCTCTCCCACCATGACCGCGGTGCTCATCATCCCGCTGGCATTCTCCAACGCCGGCGAGGGCACCTGGCTCGCCTACGGGTTCGGCACGGTGATGCTCCTCTTCGTGGTGCTCTGCCTCAACCAGTTCGCCAAGCGGTCGTCGTCGTCGGGGACCATGTACGCCTATACGGGCCGGGGACTCGGGGCGAGTGCCGGCGTGTTCTCCGGATGGACCCTGATCTGGTCGTACCTCTTCATCGCCGTGGCCGGCATGTGCGGCTTCGCCGTCTTCTGCCAGCAACTCCTCGATGCCCTCGGCTATCACGGCTCGGTGAACCCGATCGTCTTCTTCGCCGTCAGCGCGGTGGTCGGATGGTTCATCGCCTTCAAGGACATCCGGGTCTCGTCCATCCTGACGCTGTTCCTCGAGGCAGCATCGGTGGCCTGTATCGTGGCGGTGGCCTGCATCATCTTGTTCAAGCACGGCTTCTCGCTGGACACCGGACAGACGCAACTGAAGGGCATCCACCTGCACGGCATGGCGCTGGCCGTCGTCGCCTGCATCTTCTCCCTGGTCGGCTTCGAGAGCGCGACGGCTCTCACTCCCGAGGCCAGGAACCAGCGCCGGAACGTCCCCAAGGCGGTCATCTGGAGCCTGCTCGCCACCGGGGCGTTCTTCGTCTTCATGAGCTACGTAGAGGTTGCGGGCACCCGGGGCCACGCGTCGCTGGCCTCGCTGGCGGCACCGCTCAACACGCTTTCGCAGGTCTACGGGGTGAGCTGGTTCAAGATCCCGCTGTCCATCGGTGCGATGATCAGCTTCTTCGGGCTTTCGCTCTCTTGCCTCAACGCCGGCTCGCGGATCATCTACCCGATGGCTCGCCACGGCATCTTCACCGGGCACCTGGGGCGCACGCACACCACCAACCGGACCCCCCACGTCGCCATCACCGTCTACGTGGCGCTGATCTTCGTGGTGCCGACGGTGCTCGAGGCCTTCACCAACCCCCTGACCACCTTCGGCGACGCGGGCACCCTCGCGGCGTTCGGCTTCCTGTTGGCCTACTTCCTGATCACCGTCGCCGCTCCGGTCTACCTGCGCAAGATCGGAGAGCTACGGCCCACCCACATCGGGTTGGCCGTCGTGGCCTTCGTCTGCCTCCTGGTTCCGACGATCGGGAGCTTCTACCCTCTGCCGCCCTATCCGGTCCGGCTCTTCCCGTACATCTTTTTGGCGTGGATGGTGACGGGAGCGGTCTGGCTCTCGGTGGTGCACCGTCGGCGACCCGGGATCCTTTCGGCCATCGAGGCGGACCTCGAGCGGGGACCCGAGCCGGACGACGTGGTGATCGACATCCACGACGCTCGGGCGGAGGCGGAGCTGTCCGCCGGCGTGTAGCCGGTGGCCAATCCGCTACCGGATGGCCCAGTCGGCCGGAGAATCCGCTATCGGATGGCCCAGTCGTAGGAGTGCTCGTGGTCGGGGTACTCCCCCTTGGCCACCTCCTCGGCGAAGCAGACGGCCGCCGACGCGATCTGCGTGCGCAGATCGGCGTAGCGCTTGGCGAACTTCGGGCGGTGACCGGCACTCATTCCCAGCATCTCGGTGCTCACCAGCACCTGGCCGTCGCAGTACGGCCCGGCTCCGATCCCGATGGTCGGGATGCCGACCGCCTCGGTGACCCGCTTCGCCGCTTCGGTGGGGACGGCTTCGAGAACGAGGGCACACGCACCGGCCCCCTCGATCCGCCGGGCGTCGTCGAGCAGCCGCACCACCGCCTCCTCGGATCGGGCTTGGACCCTGTACCCGCCGGTGGCGTTGAGCGATTGCGGGGTCAGGCCGAGGTGGCCCATGACGGGGACCCCGGCTGAGGTGATGGCCTCGATCAGGGGGACGTCGGCTCCTTCGAACTTCACCATGGCGACGCCGCCCTCCTTCACCAGCCGGATGGCGTTGTCGACTCCCTGGGCAACCGACACCTCGTAGGACCCGAACGGCAGATCGCCCACGACCAATCCGTCGCGGACGCCACGGGAGACTGCTCGGCAGTGATGCACCATCGCGTCCATCGTCACCGGCAGGGTGGTGTCGTAGCCGAGGACGAAGATGCCCAAGGTGTCACCGACCAGCATCAGCGGGATGCCGGCCTCGTCGAAGATCTGGGCCGACTGGAAGTCGTAACAGGTGAGCATGACGAAGCGCTGACCCTCGTCCTTGAAGCGACGAAGGTCCAAAACGGTCGTGGACATGACGCTCTTCCTCTCCTTCGGGTCTCGGGGCTGTCGCCTCCGAGCCGCTGGTACGGAAGCTATCCGAGCGCCCGAGGGCTCGCCACCGACAGGAACTTGGCGACGACCCGGTGCGCCACGCCGGTCGGACCCAGCGCCGTGGCGCCGGTCAATGATCGACCATGTCGGGGGCATCGACGCTCGCCGCCCCCCGGTCGACCATCCCGCCCTCCCACCTCGATTCGATCTTGGCGAAGTGCCAGATGAACAGCGCCAGGACCCAGGTCGCCACGAAGAGCCCGACGATGACGAAGCCGGCGGTGTTGATGTTGAAATTGGCCATGGTGGTCCAGAACCCGCCACTCAGGTTGAGCTCGGACCCGAACAACCCGAGCAGCTCGACCGTGCCGATGAGGAAGGCCACCGCGACCGACAACCCGGTGATGACGATGTTGTAGTACACCTTGCGGATGGGGCGCGAGAACGCCCACCCGTAGGCGAAGTTCATGAAGCAGCCGTCCAGGGTGTCGAAGAGGCTCATGCCGGCCGCGAACAGGATCGGCAGGCACAGGATGGCCCAGAAGGGGAGCCCGCTCGACACCGCGGTGCCCGACAGCACCAACAGGGCGACCTCGGTCGCGGTGTCGAAGCCCAACCCGAACAGCATGCCGACCGGGTACATCTTCCACGGGGTGTCGACCCGCCGGGCGACGGGACCGAAGAACCGGTTCATGAGCCCGCGCTGCTGGAGCTGGCGCTCGAGCTCGTCCTCGTCGAACTGCCCGGCCCGCAGGTCCCCGAAGGCCTTCACGATCGACACCAGGACGATCACGTTGAGGGCGGCGATCAGGTAGAGGAACGTCCCCGATACCGAGGTGCCGACGATGCCCGTCACGCTGTGCAGCGTGGACCGGCCGTCCTTGAGCTGATCGTCAAGGGCCCGGATGCCGAAGTTGAGCAGCACCGCCAGGACGAGCACCACAGTCGAGTGACCGAGCGAGAAGAAGAAGCCGACGCTCATGGGTCGCTTGCCTTCGGCCATAAGCTTGCGCGTCGTGTTGTCGATGGCCGAGATGTGATCGGCGTCGAAGGCGTGGCGCATACCGAGGGTGAGGGCGAGGACTCCCGTTCCCAGGCCGAAGACCTCGGTCTTGGACAGTCGGTAGTGGTGCGGGGCGGCCGCGAACAGCAGGGCAAAGCCGAGCACGAACAGGACGATCACTGCCGCCACCATCGCGGCAACCCGGGCCCATTCGCCCGGGCTCAGCGCATGGCGCAGGACCCGGAGCCGGCCGCTCATAGTGCGCCCCGCACTGCTGGCGCTCGGACCGGGGGAGCCACGCGGTCACTGTGCCCCAGATGCGATTGCTTCGCAAGTGCCTGGGTACCGCGAGAGCGGTGCGGTGGCGACCATCGGTGCGGTGGCGACCATCGGCGCGGCACGGCGCGACTCCATCTGTGGAAAGGTGGTCGCTAGCCGACGCGCCCGGTGCCGGACCGGGCCACCATGGGGGAGCCGATGGGCCTCATCTTCCGTAAGTTGCTCAGGATCCTGGCCATGAACCGGCGCCGGCGTCGCAGCGGTCGAGGGTACTGAGGTCCCTCCGGGTGGCCGAGGTGGCCGGACCGATCGACCAGCTGCAGCGCTGGTTGGCGGAGCGCTGGGACCCCGAGCTCACGCTGGCCCAATGGTGGGCCCGGCTCGGCGCTTCGGGCTGGTCGCA
This sequence comes from Acidimicrobiales bacterium, assembly GCA_036501425.1. Lineage (GTDB taxonomy): Bacteria > Actinomycetota > Acidimicrobiia > Acidimicrobiales > RAAP-2 > DATKRB01. The sequence goes on from DASYAI010000073.1 coordinate 4,140, forward strand.
GCCCCACTGGCCGCCCGAGTGGTTCGGCCGGGGGCTGTTGCCCACCGAGGCGCGGGCGGTGACCCGGACCATCCGGCAGTTCGGCGCCGTGACCGCCCCGAGGGGCTTCGGCCCGGATCTGGTCGGACCGACGTTGCTCGAGCACGGCACCGCCGACCAGAAGGCCCGTCACCTGCCGGGGATCGTGACGGGGACCGACGCCTACTGCCAGCTGTTCAGCGAGCCGTCGGCCGGCTCGGACCTGGCCGGCCTGCAGTGCCGTGCCGTGCGCGACGGCGACCAGTGGGTGGTCAACGGCCACAAGGTGTGGACGTCGGGCGGCCAGATCGCCAATCGGGCCATGTTGGTGGCGCGCACCGACGTCGACGCGGCCAAGCACGCCGGCCTCTCGTTCTTCCTCGTCGACATGCTCCAGCAGGGCGTGGAGGTCCGGCCGCTGCGCGAGATGACCGGACGGACCCGGTTCAACGAGGTCTTCCTCACCGACGTCCGGGTCCCCGCAGCCGACCTCGTCGGGGGAGCCGGTAACGGGTGGCCGGTGGCCGGTACCACCCTGGCCTTCGAGCGCGCCGCTTCGGGAGGGGACGAGGCGGGCGCCAGCGCGCCGGCGGGACCTCTGGCCGGCAACCTGAGTCGACGCGCCGGCGACTTCGCCCATTCCCCCGGCGCGCCGGCCGCCCCCTCGGCTCTCGAGCCCGACGCGGCCCGGCTGGCCGAGGCGGCGCGGGCGCTCGGCTATGCCCTCGACCCCGGGCTGCGCCAGGACCTGGTCGTGCTCTACGTGCTCGAGCAGCTCCGGTCGCGCAACAGCCATCGAGCCCGGGCCCTGCAGGAGTCGGGCCGCCCGCTGCCGGGGATCGCCAACCTGGCCAAGATGGCCGAGAACCACACCCGGCGCCTCGGCCGCGACGTCACCTTCGCGGTGCTGGGCGCCGCCGGGATGCTCCACGCCTACGACGACCAGTCGGTCGCGGCGCTCGAGGCCCAGAGCGGGATCGAGGACCACGCAGCGCTGGTCGAGCACGCCCTGTTCGCCCAGGGGCCGCCCATCTACGGGGGCTCGGACCAGATCCAGCGCAACATCGTGGGTGAGCGGGTGCTCGGTTTGCCGAAGGAGCCCCGCCCCGGCGGTGAGGTGCCCTCCGGGGACCGGCCGAACAGCTGACCGCCGGGTCGCGCCGGCGGGTCACCGCCCGGCGACGGCCGCCACCGCCTGAAGGCCCCGGGCGTCGCCGTCGGCGTCGTAGAGGATGTCGAGCGCCCCGAAGCCGGACTCCTCCAGCAGCTCGGGGACGGCGTCGGGCTGGTCCCCGCCGATCTCGACGAGGAGGTGGCCCCCGGGCCGGAGCCAGCTCGCGCTCTGGACCACGGCTCGCCGCAGGATCGCCAGCCCGTCGGGCCCGCCGTCGAGCGCCCCCTCGGGCTCGAAGGCGCGCACGTCGTGGGGCAAGAACGCGAGCTCACGGGTCGGGACGTAGGGCAGGACCCCGACCACCACGTCGACGGTGGCGCGCCAGGCTGCGGGCACCCCGTCGAACAGGTCCCCCTCGGCGACGCGCACCCCGTTGCGCCGGGCGCACGCCGCCGCCAGCGGGTCCCGCTCGGTGCCGATGACCGAGGCGCCGGGGCACCGGTCGAGCAGCACCCGGGCCAGGGCGCCGCTGCCGGTGCCCAGGTCGACCGCCCGGCCGCGGTGCGCCAGGCCGACCGCCCCGCCGCGGTGCGCCAGGCAGTGGTCCGCCAGCAGGTGGGCGGCCCGTTTGGCCAGGGGCTCGCTCTGGGGTCGCGGGACGTACACGCCCGGGCACACGGCGATCGACCGTCCGCAGAACCGGGTCGTCCCGGTGATCCAGGCCAGGGGCTCGCCCGTCTTGCGGCGGGCCACCAGGGCCGCCAGGATCGTGTCGTCGCCCCGGGCGGCGTCCGCCAGCTCGGCCACGTCCTCGCCCACGTCGACGAACCCGGCCTCTTCGAGCTCGCGGGCGGCCGCCCGCCGGGCGGCCGGGGAGGTCGTGGGCATCCCCGGAGTGAACCACGCGGCGGCCGGGGGCCGCTGCCGCCACGCGGCGGCCCGGGGCGCTGCCGCCCCGCGGCGGCCCGGGGCGCTGCCGCCCCGCCGCGCCGGGCCGACGAACGTCTACGGTTCTGGCGATGGAGGTCCCCGAGACGCGCTACGCCTACTCGGGGGACGGGCAGGTGGCGTTCCAGGTGGTGGGCAACGGGCCGATCGACCTGCTGGTCCTCTGGGGGCTCGGCAACCAGGTGGACCTGGTCTGGGAGGTGCCACCGGCGGCCCGGTTCCTCGAGCGGCTGGCGTCGTTCACCCGGCTCGTCCTGTTCGACCGGCGGGGGACCGGGGCGTCGGACCCGATGGCCCTCGAGTCGGCGCCGACGTGGGAGCAATGGGTGGACGACGCCCGCGTGGTGCTCGACACCGTGCGCTCGGAGCGGGCGGCCCTGCTCGCCAGCTACGAGACATGCGCCACCGCGCTGCTGCTCGCCGCCAGCTCCCCGGAGCGCACTACCGATCTGGTCCTGTGGAACCCCTGGGCCAGGACGTTGGAGGCGCCGGGCTACCCCGAAGGCATCACCGCCGACGAGGTCCAACGGGTCGAGGAGACGGTCCGCCAGGAGTGGGGCACCCCGCGCTTCGCCGCCAAGCGGGCGCTGCGGAGCATGGGCGAGGACGCCCGGATGATGCGGGCGATCGCCCGGCTCCAGCGGGCCTCGGCCACCCCCCGGTCCGCCGCCGCCCAGTTCCACTACAGCTTCGCCTTCGACGTGCGCGAGGCGCTCCCTCTGGTCCGCGCCCGCACCTTGGTCCTGTCGGGGGGCAGCCCCGGGGTGCCGCCGGTCTCCCAGTCCCGGTATGTGGCCGACCGGCTCGCCGACGCCCGGTTCGTCGAAGGCCTGGGTTCCGACGTCGCCTTCTTCGGCGATGCGGCCGACGTCGTCCTCGGCCAGCTCGAGGAGTTCCTGACCGGCACCCGCCGCGAGCGCGAGACCGACCGCCTGCTGGCGACGGTGCTGTTCACCGACATCGTGGGCTCGACGCTCCGGGCGGCCGCCCTGGGTGATCGGGCGTGGCAGTCGCTGCTGAGCGAGCACAACGCGCTGGTCCGTACCCAGCTCGCCCGCTACCGGGGCCACGAGGTGTCCACCACCGGCGATGGCTTCCTCGCCACCTTCGACGGGCCGGCACGGGCGATCCGCTGCGCCTGCGCGATCAACGCCGCCGTCGAGCCGCTCGGGATCGAGGTCCGGGCCGGGTTGCACGCCGGCGAGGTGGAAGTGGCCGACGACGACGTGAGCGGGCTGGCGGTGCACATCGCCGCCCGGATCCTCGCCCTGGCGGCGCCGTCGGAGATCCTCGTCTCGCGCACCGTCGCCGACCTGGTCGCCGGTTCGGGGATCGAGCTGGAGGACCGGGGCGAGCACGAGCTGCGGGGCATTGCCGACCCGTGGCGACTGTGGGCGGTGTGCTGCCCGCTCGTTCCGGGCACCGGCTGAGCGCCCGCCGGCCGGGGCTTGGCGGCGCGGGTCCATCCGGCGCCCGGAAGTGGCTCGCCGCCGGCGCGCCGGGCCCGGTCGCATCTGCCGTTCCCCCGGGGAGCCTGGCTAGGATCTGCCCGTGGCGCGTCGGGCACGGACCGCGACCCACGCCAGAGGGCCCGGGCACGTGATTCGCGCATGAACGTCGTCGTGAGCAACCTGAAGGGTGGGGTCGGAAAGACCACGACGGCCGTCTACCTCGCCGCCGCGGCCGCCGAGCGCGCCCTCGGACCGGTGCTCCTGGTGGACGCCGATCGCCAGGCGTCGGCGGCGGAGTGGAGCGACCAGCACCCGCTGGACGGCGTCGAGCTGGTCGAGGCACCCTCGGAGCGCACGGTGCGTAAGGCGATGGCGGCTACCGAGGGCGTGGTGGTCGTCGACACCCCCCCGGGCGACGAGCGCATCGTGCGGGCGGCCATCGGCCTGGCCGACGCGGTGGTCATCCCGACCCGAGCCGGTGGGATCGAGTACACCCGGGTCGCGGCCACCCTCGAGCTGATCCCTTCGGATATCCCGGCCGGGCTCGTGCTGTGCGCGGCCCGGCTCGGCACCAACGACCTGAACGAGGCGGTCGAATGGTGGACGGCCGAAAAGGTGCCGATCTGGGGCGTGGTGCCCGAGCGGGTCGGCATCGCCTCGGGGCCCGAGGCCCGCCTGCTGCGCGAGGGTCTGGCCGCCTACGACGAGGTGCTGCGCCGGGTCACCCGCCGGCGCCGCTGAAGCCGGCCGGGCGGGCTCCATCGCCCCGCCGCCCCTTCGCGGTCACTCGGGCCGGGGGCTGTCGTCCCGGGTGATGTGCGCGGCCACGTAGAGGCGGCCCTCCACCCGGATCGGCTGGAGCCGCGCCGCGATGGGGACGTGCTCGCCCTCGGCCGTCTCGGCCTCGGGGTAGAGGCCCGGGTCCATCTCGCGGTCCCGAGGCTCGGCCAGGTAGCCGCGCCGGTAGGCCTGGTGGCCCCAGCGTTTGTTGCTGGGCACGAGCATCTCGACGAACTCGCCGGCGATGTCCCCCGACTCCATCCCGAACAGCTCCTCGGCCGGACCGTTCAAGCCGAGGACGACCCCTTGGAAGTCGACGATGACGACGGCGGTCGTACCGGCGGTGAACTCGGGCACTTCGGCGAGCACCTCGGCGGGGATGTCCAGTGACGGGGACTCGGGCGTGGTCAACTCGCTGCTCCTGTCTGGCTCGGCCGGCGCCCCGACCGCTCCTCGGAGCCCGGCGCGGGTCGGCGGCGGTTCGAGGCGGCGGCCCGGTCGGCCGGCGCCGACGAACCGCCCCCTTCGTGGTCGGGCTGCCCGGATTTGAACCGGGGACCTCTGCGTCCCGAACGCAGCGCGCTAACCAAACTGCGCCACAGCCCGTTGCTCGGCCCCGCCTGTCGAGCGGACCGGAGTGCAAGACTACCTCGACCGGCTCCGATCGCTCACGGTCACCCCGGCGCCCTTGGGCTCGGGCCCGCGGGCCCGGGGCGGCGCGGCCCTGGCCCGCTCGACCGGGGTGTCCCCGGGCGCCTCGGCCCCCTGGCGCTCGGGCCGGGCGACCACCTTGGCGATGCGCCGTTTCTCCATCTCGACGACCTTCAGCTCCCAGCCGTTGCTCCGGAGGCTCTCGCCCTCCGCCGGGATGTGGCCCAAGCCGTCGAACATGAAGCCGCCCAGGGTGACGTACTGCCCTTCGGGGATGTCGATCCCGGTCAGGTCCCGGATGTCGTCGACGCTGGCCCGCCCGTCGAGCAGCCACCGGTTGCGGTCGACACGTACGGCCGGCGCCTCGTCGCCGGCGTCGAACTCGTCCCGCAGATCACCGACCAGCGGCTCGAGGAGGTCCTTCACGGTCAGGACTCCCGCCGTCCCGCCGTACTCGTCGACCACCACGGCGAAGGCGCGCCGGGCGCGACGCATGGCGGCCAGGGCCTCGAGCACGCCCAGCGACTCGGGCACCACGTAGGCCGTCCGGAGCCGGCGCGAGATGTCCAGCGCGGTGGGCTCGCTCCGGCCGTCGGGCTCCGACAGCCGCCCGCTGCGGAAGAAGTCGTTCACGAAGAGGACGCCGACCAGGTCGTCGAGGTCGTCGCCGATCACCGGAAAGCAGCTGTGGCCCGACTCCCGCACCGCCCTGGCGACGTCCTCGGCCTGGACCGGAATGGTGAGGGCGACGACGTCGACGCGGGGCGTCATCACCTCGCGCACGTCGCGCTGGCGCAGGTCGGACAGGGCTTCGAGGATGAGCCGCTCCTGCTCGCCCGCCGATCCCTCCTCGTCCGCGGGCCCCTGCGGCTGGTCGGTGCGCTCGGTCCGCCGCCACCACGCCCGTGGCGGCCCCGTTGGGGGCTTCGAACGTCGCCGGCGCACGACGCGCTTCAGGTGGCGCCGAGCGACCCGGCGGGAGGCGGGCTGCCCGAGCCGACGAGCACCGGGACGGGGCGGTAGGACTCGTCCTCGTACGCCCCCCCGTCGAGCAGTGCCGCGGTGGCCCGGCGGAGCCGGATCGGGTCGAGCGGCTTCACCAGCCAGCCCTCGGCCCCCGAGCGGCGGGCGAGGAAGACGTCGGGCCGCCGATCGAGCAGCATCAGCACCGCCACCGGCTCGACGTCGAGGTAGCTCTCGCGGAGCCGCAGCTCGAGGCAGACGGCCATCCCGCCCATGTTGCCCATCTGCAGGTCGACGATCACCAGTTCGGGCGAGAGCTGGCTCGCCAGCTCGAGGGCCTGGGGCCCCGAGGACGCCTCGACGATCGTCACCCGCGGGCTGCTCAGGACCGAGACGATCTCCGCCCGGACGCTGGGGGCGTCGCTGGCCACCACGATGGTTGGCACACGGTGAGGTTATCCGATGCCGTCGCGACCGGACGCGGGCCCTTCGCGGGCGATCGGACGTGAGTCGACGGGGGGCCCACCGGGCTGGTCGTCACCGGGTCCGAAGATCTGTCCGGCCACCGTGGCCAGGGCGTCGAGGTCGTGGACGTCGGAACCCTGCAAGAGGACGCGGCCGACCGGCGCCGGGGCCATCTGGGCGACCAGCCCGGCCAGCGCCACCGCCTGCTCGTCGGCGATCGCGGTGAGCTCGGCGAGGTTGCGGACCAGTACCTCGAGGTCGCCGCCTGCCGCGGCCCCGCCGGCCCCGCCGGCGCCGCCGACACCTGACGCGACCCCGCGGGCACCGGCACCGCCAACGGGAGGGGGGCCACCCGAGGTCTGGTCGAAGCGGGGTTGCAGCCGGTTCACCACCAGCGCGGCGGGCGAGATGTGGCGGTCGGCTAGGCGTTCGGCGAAGTAGGTCGCCTCGGCCACCGCATCGGGCCGGGGCGAGGTGACGACCACGAAGGCGGTGGTCGGATCGGTGAGCATCTGGTGGACGGCCGCCGCCCGGGCCCGGAAGCCCTCCTCCATGCCCTCGAAGGCCTGAAAGAACGCCACCGCGTCCTGGACGATCTCGGCGCCGGCCACGGTCGAGATGGTCCGCAGCAGCGCCCGGGTGGCCACGCTGACCGCCCGGAGATAGGCCTTGGTCGGGAGCAGCAGGGCTCGGAAGAGGCGGTTGCCCAGAAAGTGGGTCAGCCGCTGCGGGGCGTCGAGGAGGTCGAGGGCGCTCCGGCTGGGGGGGGTGTCCACCACCACGACGTCGTAGTCGCCCGAGGCGGTCAGCTCGTAGAGCTTCTCCATCGCCATGTACTCCTGGGTGCCCGACAGGGCGCCGGCCAGGTTCTGGTAGACGCGGTTGGCGCGGATGGCCGCCACCTGCTCGGACGAGCGGGCGTAGCGCTCGACGAGGTCGTCGAACGTGCCCTTGGTGTCGAGCATCAGGGCGTCGAGCTGGCCGGGCCACGGACCCTCCACCCGGGTGGGCACGTTGGAGAGCGCCTCGAGACCGAGCGAATCGGCCAGGCGCCGGGCCGGGTCGACCGTCACGACGCACGCCCGCCGGCCGAGCGCAGCCCCCCGCAGGGCGACCGCAGCCGACACCGTGGTCTTGCCCACCCCGCCGGGTCCGCAGCACACCACCACCCGGCGCCCGGCGGCCAGGGCGCCAAGGGCGCCGAACTGCCCCCCGGCACTCACGTGCTCGCCAGCTCGGGCGCCAGGGCGTCGACCTCGGCGGCCAGGGCGTCGGCCAGCACCGCCAGCTCGGCCGGCCCCACCGAGCCGCTGAGCAGAGCCGGCAGGCGCAGCTGGGGCAGCGGCAGCTCTCGGGCGAGGCGGTCGACCTGCTCGGCCTGCAGCTCGGCGCGCCGCAGCCGGAACAGCCTCGCCGCCTCCAGCGCGTGCAGCTCCGCCGGGTCGACGTGCACCCCGGCTGCCCGGGCCGCTTCGGCCGCGGGGACCCCGAGCCCGGGGGTCAGGGCGGTCAACCCGTTCACCACCACTGGCCCGAGGCGAACTCCGGCGCGGTCCTCGACCAGATAGGCGGCTTCGATGGTCTCGCTGACCGGCATCTCCTCGGGGAGGGTCACCAGGATCACCTGGCACCGGGCCGGGTCAGCGAGCAGCGCCGCCACCTCGGTGGCCTGGGTCCGCACCGGGCCACCCCGGGCCACGCCGAGGAGGCCCCGGGCCGAGGTCAAGAAGGTCACGGCGTGGCCGGTCGCCGGGGCGTCGAGCACCACCAGGTCGGCTACCTGGTCCTGCTCGAGCCGCTTGACCTTGCCGAGCACGAGGACGTCGCGGATGCCGGGGATGGCGGTGGCGACGATGTCGAGCACCCCGCTCGAGACCAGGCGCTTGGAGACCCGCCGCAGTCCGTGGTCGGCCAGATACTCGAGCAGGGCGTCGTCGGGGGTGATCCGCCGGGCCCGCACGACCGCCCCGCCCCCGGCCGCCCCGCCCCCGGCCCGGTAGAGGTCGGACTCGTCGTAGCCCAGGGCTTCGCTGCCGCCGAACGCCTCGCCGATGCCCGGCCGGCCCTCCAACTCGACGATGAGCACCGACAGGCCGGCATCGGCCGCCATCCGTCCGAGCGCCGCCACCACCGTGCTCTTGCCGACGCCGCCCTTCCCGGCCACCACGACCACCCGGCTCTGTCGGCAGAACGCGGCGATCTCCATCCGTGGTCAGCGTAGCGTCGGGTGGGGGACGCGGGCCGGTGGAGGCGGCGAACCCCCTGGTCGTGCTACTTGTTTGTTGCGCGAGGCCAGGGCTACCCTGGCCAGGGTAAGGGGGAGGGGGTTGGGTACATGGTTGCGATCCGGTCGGTAGGGGAGCTGTGGCAGGCCAAGGCGGCCTGCCGGGGGCCGCAGGCGGCGGCGTTCTTTCCGCCGAGTCATGTCGAGCGCAAGGAAGAGAAGGCCAGCCGTGAGGCGCGGGCGAAGGCGATCTGCGCCGACTGCCACGTACGGCGGGACTGCCTCGAGTACGCCGTCCGCATCCGTGAGCCGCACGGCATCTGGGGCGGGCTGAACGAGACCGAGCGCAAGGTTCTGATCGAGCGGCGAGCGGGCTGAGCAAGCCGGGCGGGCCGATCGGGCCCGGCGGAGCTGGGCTCGGGGCGGCTCAGGCGCGCCGGCGGGTCTGGTCGCCCCAGCCCAGCATCCGGGGCGTGGTGGCCACCACGGTGACGAAGAGCACGAAGGTCACCGCGTGGACTGCCGTGCACCAGATGCAGATGTTGTCGATGATGATCAGCTCGGCCGAGACGAGATAGAGGGCGAACGCCATCCCAACGATCACCATCGCGAGGCGCGCCACGTGGAGCCGCCGGTCCGGGCTCCTCCAGGCGGGGGGCACCGTTATGGCGGTCATCGCGAGGTAGAAGGCGAGCCCGAGCACGGCCACCGGCATCCCGAGGAAGTGGGACTGGGCGCTGGTCGTGACCTTGGCGCAATTGATGAGTCCCTGGTCCGAGCAGACGAGGGCCTGGGTGCCGACGAAGTGGGCGACGGTCAGGTATACCGAGATCCCGAGCCCGGCCAGCGAGAACGCCAGGCTCAGTGCTACAGCCGAGCGGGGGGCCGGCTCTTCGAGCCCCTGGTTGAGGCCGCCTCGCCCGAGCAACGCGCTCAGGGTCGACCGCACGTCGGACTGCACTGGTGGACCGGTCAGCTCGTCAGCTTGAGGGCCTTGGAGGCCTCGCTCACGCCCTTGCTCTTGCACACCGCCGCCGGCTGGGCCCCATCGGCGGCGCACACGGCCGCCGACAGGTAGTTGGACGAGGCGATGATCGCCTGGGTGACCGGGTTCGTCGGGTCGTCGAGGCCCGAGACGATCTGCTGGCGGCTCAGGTTCTGGAGGATCGACGGGCTGTACTGCGACGACTGGTACACGAAGACCTTGTTCCCGATGTCGACGAACGGGATCCCGACCTGGCTGTTGTCGGTCACCCCGGGAAGGTACTTGCTCGAGTAATAGGTGCTGATCAGTTTCTGGTCCGCCTTGGTGAGCGGCTGGAGCTGCGTGTAGTAGCCCGTCGCGGTGTCGGGGATGTTGCTGTAGTGCTCGACCGCGTTCAGCCCGATGTAGGTGCTGTTCAGCGAGGTCTTGTAGAAGGTGAAGGTCTGGGTGTTGGGATCGATGTCCGAGGACGAGGACGACATCTCCCCGAGTCCGCTGAAGGTGCCGAAGCGCGCCAACGAGGTGACGATGGCCCACCGCTCGGCGGCGCAGTAGGGGCAGAACTCCCCACCCAGGTAGAAGACGCCCGGTTTGCCATCCACGGTCAGCGACGGCGTGCCGCTCACCGCGGTGGGTGCGGTGACGGGCGCCGCAGTCGAGGTGACGCCGACCTTGTCGTACACCGAGGTCGGGATGGATTGGAGGGACTGGACCATGGAGGCCGGAACCGGGGTGAACTGCGTCGGGCCGCCGGTCGAGGTCGGGGTGTTGGAGTGGGTCACGTTGACGATCACCAGCACGGCGACCACCACGATCACCACCCCGACCGCCCCCCAGGTGAACAGCGTGGAGCGCGATCGCCCTCGCCAGCCGCCGGCGGAGCTGCTCGCCCTGGCGCCCCCCGTCGCGGCCCGTCCCCCGCCCGCAGGGCCTCGTTGACCGTTGCGCCCCGCGCTTCCGGCGGTCCCAGGGCGCTGACCTCGCCCGTTGGCCCCACCGGTGCCGCCGCCGGGGCGCGAGCGCGGGTCGCGTGACTTGTCGGGCTCGGCCTGCGCCGGTCGTCGTGCTCCCGGGGCGCGCTTGGAGCTGGTCCCTACCGACCGGGCGGCCTGCTTCCCCGAGACCGCCCGGCTCTGGCGGCGGCTCGCTTCTTTGTCCGACGCCGACCGACCTCCGGTCGGGTTCCTGTCGTCTGGCATTGCGCGGGCGCTCTCCTCCCGGTTCGCGGTATTCGGACGGACCGGCGCCGAGGCCGTTCATGCTGCTCGGACGGCGCGTCGCCAGCGTAGACGAGGGGCCGCGCCACGGGGGGTCGGACCCCCGATGGCGGTAGCCTCCGGGCGATGGCCCGTCCGAGTCTGCCGGTACGAGAACCGGGTGCCGAGCCGCCCGCGACCGGCCTGCCGGTCGTGCCCCGCCCCGCCGCCACCTTGCTGGTGGTGCGCGACCGGCCCGCGCCCGCCGCCCGGCCGGGCGAGGCCGACCGCGTCGCCGACACCGTCGTCTCCGGTGGGCTGGAGGTCCTGATGGTGCGGCGCAGCGAGCGGGCCGACTTCGTGGGCGGAGCCCACGTGTTCCCCGGGGGCGGGGTGGACCCGACCGACGACGTGGCGACGGCCGGACCCGAGGTCGCGGCGCTGTCCGACGAGGTGGCCTCGGCCGTGCTCGGGCTGGCCCCCGGCGGCCGGGCCTATTGGGTGGCCGCCCTGCGCGAGTGCTTCGAGGAGGCCGGCGTGCTGCTGGCATATCGCGGGTCCGGGCGCTCGGCGATGCTCTCCTTCGAGCGGGACGAGGAGCGGGCGCGCTACGAGGACCTGCGGCGCGAGGTGAACGCCGGGCGACTGTCGTTCCTCGATCTGTGCCGGGGCGAGGGCCTCCAGCTGGCCCTCGACCGGGTCCACTATTTCGCTCACTGGGTCACGCCGGCCGGCTCGCCCCGGCGCTACGACACCCGGTTCTTCGTGACCCTCGCACCCCATGGGCAGTCGCCGCGCCGCGACGACCGCGAGATCGTCGACGAGGTCTGGATCTCGCCCGAGGAGGCCCTCCGGCGCCATCGGGCGGGGGAGATCGACGTGGTGCTCCCGACCGCCCGCTGCCTGAGCGCCATCAGCGGCTTTCCGAGTGCCGGCGCGCTCGTCGAGGCCGTGCGGCGTGCCGGGGGCGCCGGGGCGGCCGAGGTCGCCGGCCACGAGCGGGGGGCCGAGCCGCCCCGCCCGTCGGGCCCTCCTCTCATGGTCAGGGACTTCCACGGCGCGAGGGTCGTGCTGCCCGGCGACCCTCCCGGGGCAGCCGGCTTGCCTCCCCGCCTCCGGTGAGGGCGATGCTCGACCTCGGGGTCGGCCCCGGTGTCGAGGTCGGCGTGCCGGTCGAGATCGCGCCCGGCGTACGGCGGCTGACCGCACCCAACCCGGGCCTGATGACCGGGCCCGGCACCAACACCTACCTGGTGGGGACCCACGACGTCGCGGTGGTCGACCCTGGGCCCGACCACGCCGAGCATCTCGCCGCGGTGGTGGAGGCAGCCGGCGCCGGCGGTGGATCGGTGCGGTGGGTGCTGGTCACCCACACCCATGGCGATCATGCGCCCGGAGCGGCCCCGCTGGCCTGCACCACGGGCGCCGAGGTGATCGGCTTCGATCAGCGCGACGGCTTCCACCCGGACCGGTCCGTGGGCGACGGCTGGACCCTGCGGAGCGGTGACGTGGCGCTGCGTGCCGTTCATACGCCGGGCCACGCGTCGAACCACCTGTGCTGGCTGGTCGAACCGATCGCCCTGCTGCTTTCGGGCGACCACGTCATGCACGGGTCGACCGTCGTGATCCGCCCGCCCGACGGCGACATGGCCGAGTACCTGCGCAGCCTCCGCCGGTTGGTGACGCTCCATCCCCGACTCGCGGCGATCGCCCCGGGCCACGGCCGGATCATCGGCGATCCGGTGGCCAGTGTGGAGGGGATCGTCGCCCACCGGCTCGAACGGGAGGCCCTGGTCCTCGGCGCCCTGAGGAGCCTGGGTGGGGCGACCATCGACGAGCTCGTCCGGCTGGTCTATGCCGACGTGGACGACGAGCACCGCAAGGTGGGCCGCGCCTCGCTGTGGGCCCATCTCCGCAAGCTGGAGGCCGACGGCGCGGTCCGGCGGCTCGACCGCCCGGGCCCCACCGACGCCGGCCCCACCGACGCCGGCCCCACCGACGCCGAGCCGGACGATCCCGAGCTGGCTTCGTGGTGGGTGGCGGTGGATCCGGAGACCTGACGGCACCCGGGGATCCGACGGCACGATCGGCCGGGTCCGAGCCCGGCGCGGACGCCCGGAGCTCGCGGTGCTCCGATGAGGGTCAGCCGGGGACGGGCGCCTGCGCCTCGAGCGCCCGGGCGACGTTGGCCAGCATCCGTCCCGTGCAGCCGCCCGCCTCGATCACCGGGGCGACGTCCTCGGCCAGGGTCCGGGCCAGCTCGGCGAAGACCGTCGCCAGCTCGCCGCTGCCCAGCGCCACCGGGCGCCCGTCGTCGCCGCCCTTGGCCAGGTCGGGATGGAGGGGGATGGTGCCCACCAGCGGCACCCCGAGCTCGGTCGCCAGCCGGGTTCCGCCGCCCGACCCGAAGAGGGCGTAGGTCGTGCCGTGCTCGCAGGTGAAGTCGCTCATGTTCTCGATCACCCCGGCCACCCTGAGGTAGCCCCGGCGGGCCATGTCGGCCGCCCGGGCGGCGACGAGCTGGGCGGCGAGCGGGGGAGTGGTCACCACCACCATCTCGGTGCGCGGCAGCATCCGGGCCAATCCCATCTGGACGTCGCCCGTGCCGGGGGGCAGGTCGATCAGCAGGTAGTCGAGCTGTCCCCAATGGGCGTCCTGCAGGAACTGCTGCACCGCCCGGTTGAGCACCAGGCCGCGCCACATGATCGCCCGGTCCTCGTCGGCGAGGAACCCCATCGAGAGCACCCGGAGCAGGCCGTCGCCCACCGGGAGCTCGAGCGGCACCATCTTGCCGTCACGGGCCTCCAGCGCCCCGTCCATGCCGAGCAGGCGGGGGACCGAAAACCCCCAGATGTCGGCGTCGAGCACCCCGACCACCAGGCCGCGGCGGGCGAGGGCGACCGCCAGATTGACGGTCACCGACGACTTGCCCACCCCGCCCTTGCCCGAGGCAACCGCCAGGATCCGGGCGCTGTCGGGCACCGCGGTCGGCGGGGCGTGGTCCCGGGCGTTGCGGCGGGCCCGCGCCATCACCGCCTGGCGCTCGGCGGCGTCCATCTCGCCCGTGCGCACCTTCACCGCCCCGACCCCCGGCATCGGGCTGATCCGGCCGACCACGTCCCGCTCGATCTGCGCTCGCAGCGGGCACCCGGCGATGGTGAGCGCCACCACCACCTCGACCGTCCCGTCGGGGGCGACGTCCACCGAGCGCACCATGCCCAGGTCGACCACGTTGTCCCCGAGCTCGGGGTCGACGACCGCTCGCAAGGCCGCGAGGATGTCGTCTCGAGAGGGGGGTCCGGGGGCCGGCACGATGAGAATTCTACCTGGTGAGGCGGCCCGACCCGCTCTGCGGTGTGCCCTCGGCCCTCGGGGCCCGGTAACATCGGGACATCGGTGCGCCGACCCTCTGCGGGGCGGTGGGCGCAGCGAGCGGCCGGCCAGGGTGGCGACGGCGACGAGGAGGCGACTGCGATGGCGATGACGACGGTGAGCATCGGCAAGAAGCCGGCACCGGTGTCCCTGACCGACGTGGCCACGACCAAGGTGGCCGAGCTGCTGGCGCAGGAGGAAGGCGACGCCCTGGCCCTGCGGGTTGCGGTCAAGCCGGGCGGCTGCTCGGGCTACAGCTACGAGATGTTCTTCGACAGCGAGCTGGCCACCGACGACATCGTGCGGGAGTTCGGCACGGTCAAGGTGGTGGTCGACCCGTCGAGCGCCGAGCTGCTGACCGGGGCCACGCTGGACTACAGCGACGGCCTGCAGGGAGCCGGCTTCCACATCACCAACCCCAATGCCACCCGGACGTGTGGCTGCGGGTCATCTTTCAGCTGAGCCGCCCCTGACCTCGCCCGCCGGCGAGCCGGCATCGCCGGGGGCCGCCCCGGCCGTAGTTCTCGTGCTCAACGGCCGCCCGGCGGTCGTGGCTGCCCCCGCGGCCGACTGCTCCCTGCTCGATGCCCTGCGTGAGGTCCTGGGGGTCCGGTCGGTCAAGGACGGGTGCAGCCCGCAGGGACAGTGCGGGTGCTGCACCGTCCTGGTCGACGGCGCCCCCCGCGTCGCCTGCGTGACGCCGCTGCGACGGGTCGCCGACCGGAAGATCACCACGCTCGAGGGGCTCGCTCCCGACCTGCTCGAGCGGTGGGCACGGGCCTTCGCCGACCACGGTGCCAGCCAGTGCGGGTTCTGCTCGCCCGGCATCGTGCTGCGCCTGGCGGCTCTGGCCGACCGGCCCCGACCGCCGACCGAGCGCGACGTGCGATCGGCGTTGTTGGCCCACCTGTGCCGGTGTACCGGCTGGCAGGGAGTGGTGGACGCCGCCCGCGCGGTGCTCGGGATCGCTCCGGGCTCGGGTGAGGCCGCTCCGCCGGCCGCCGGTCGGGACCCCCTGCGCTCGGCGTGGCGGGCCGAGCTCGAGGGAGGGACCCCCCAGCTGACCGGGGTGGGCGCCGTCCTCGGGCGAGGGGGCTTTGCCGACGACCGGGCACCTCCGGGCGCCCTGGTGGCCGTCCGGTCGGCCTCGGGCGACTACCTGGTGGCGCCCGATCGCGGCGCGGCGCGCCGAGCGGTGGGCAAGGTGCAGGGCCGCAACAGCACGGTCGGGGTGCGCCATCCGGTCGCGGTCCCCGAAGGGGACTGGGCCCTCACCCTCAGGACGACCTGGGTCGAGCCGGCGTACCTCGAGCCCGATGCCAGCTGGTCGATCGACGGTCGGCGGGCCGCCTCCCCGCTCGCCGCCGGGGGAGCGTTCGGCGGCAAGCGGTCGTCGCCGGTGGCACCTGAGGCCCGGCGGTTGGCGGCTTCCCTGGGTCGGCCGGTGCGCGTGCTGTGGTCGCGCGAGGACGTCGGGCGTTGGGGGCCCAAACGGCCACCGGTGGCGATGGCGGTCGCGGCCGACGGGCACGGCGTGGTGCGCGTGGGGGCCAGTCCCGGCGGGGCCGACTTGGGCGCCCTCGCCGAACGGCTGGCGGCGGTCGAACCCCGGTTCCGCCTCGAGCAGGTCCCGGTCGTCGGCCCGCCGGTGAGCGCCGAGCTGCGGGGCGTGGGCTGGGTCGAGCCGGCGGTCCTCGGGGCGGCGTGGCGGGTCTGGCGCCAGGGCACGGTGGGCGCCGGGGTGCCGGTCGACGTCCGGGCCCCCGGCGGGGGTCGGGCCCGGGTGGCCGTGCGCGGCGACGGGGGTGTGGAGGTGGAGGTCTGGGCGGGCGAGGTCCTCGACGAGGTGGTGCTCCGCTCCTACTGCACCGGTGCGGTCCACCAGGCTCTCGGGTGGGTCTGGAGCGAGGGGGTGGCGGTGGACGACGACGGCGAGGTCCTCGACCTCACGATCCGGTCCCTGGGCATCCTCAACGCGCTCGAGATGCCCGAGGTCGAGCTCACCGTGCACCGCAGCGACGGGTGGCCCCGCAACGGCTCGGACGCGGTGTTCGCGGCGACGGCCGCCGCCGCCTGGGCGGCCGAAGGGCTGCCCCCCACCTGGCCCACGCGACGGTGAGGCCCACCGCCCAGCGGTAGCCTGCCCCGATGAGCCCGGCCATCGGACCGTATGCGCCCAGCCGTCGGGCCGGCGAGTGGGTGGTGACCTCGGGCCAGATCGGGGTGGCGCCGGGGGCCGACGGCACCGCCGCCCTGGTGGGTCCCGACGTGGAGTCCCAGCTGCGCCAGGCGCTGGCCAACCTGGCGGAGGTCCTGGGGGACCAGGGACTCGGGCTCGCCGACGTGGTGAAGGCGACCGTCTTCGTGGTCGACGTCGGTGCCCTGGCGACCGTCAACGGGATCTGGACGTCGACCTTCGGCGACGAGCCCCCGGCCCGTTCGGCGGTCGGAGTGGCCGCCCTCCCCCTCGGGGCGGTTGTCGAGGTCGAGGCCTGGGCGTTCCGCCCCGAGCGCTAGGGCCCTGCAGCCGACGGGGACGATCGCGCCCGGTCCCAAGCGGCTCCGATCGGTCGAGCCGCCGTCCTCGGGCCCGGGTCTCAGGCCCGGGCTTCGGCCCCCCGCTGGGCGATCCCGGGGACCCAGCCCACCTGCCCGAAGCGGTAGCCGACCGACCGCACCGTCTGGATCAGGTGGGCGTGCTCCTCGCCCAGCTTGGCCCGGAGCCGCCGGACGTGGACGTCCACCGTGCGGGCGCCCCCGTAGTACTCGTAGCCCCAGACCCGGCTGAGCAGCGTCTCGCGGGTGAACACCTTGGCCGGATGGGCGGCCAGAAAGCGCAGGAGCTCGTACTCCATGTACGTGAGGTCCAGGACCCGGCCGGACACCGCGGCCTGGTAGGTCTCGAGGTTGAGCTGGAGCGGCCCGTACTCGATGAGCTCGGGGCGCAACCCCCGGCCCGCCCGCCACAGCAGGTGCTCGAGGCGTGCCGCCAGCTCCCCGGCGCCCGCCGGCAGCACGCAGAAGTCGTCGAAGAGGTCGTCTCGGAGCTGGAGGTCGCCGATCTGGTCCACTGACACCACCAGCAGCAGGGGGCTGAGCGGCACCTCCCGCCGGCGCACGTACCGGCACAGCGCGATGGCGCTGGCGAGGTCGCCGACCGCCGAGACCACGCCCCCCAGCCACCCTTCGACCCCGGTCGAGTCGTCGCCGTCGGCCTGCTCGGGCTTCGACACGCTCCGGAACCCGTAGCCGGCCCGGCCCAGCGAGAGCGCCAGCTCCGCCGGAAGCGGATCGGGGAAGCAGAGGAGCGGTTCCATGGGGTGGCGTGTCGGGCGGCTTGGTCAGCGACCCTGCCGGCCCTGCGGCGTTGGGTCCCGGTGTCTCACAGCAGGGGGAGGTAGCGGTCGAGCTCGAACTGGGTGACCTGAGCCTTGTAGGCGTCCCACTCCTCACGCTTGTTGCGGATGAACCACTCGAAGACGTGGTCGCCGAGCGTCTCGGCGAGGAGGTCGGAGCGCTCCATTTGGTCCACCGCGTCGTTGAGGCTGCTCGGCAAGGACTCGATGCCCTTGGCGGCCCGCTCGCGTTGGTCGAGGCTGAACAAGTTGGCGTCCGCCTCGGCGCGGAGGTCGTAGCCCTTCTCGACACCGCGCAGGCCGGCCGCCAGCACGACGGCGAAGGTCAGGTAGGGGTTGCAGGCACTGTCGGGGGCCCGGTACTCGATCCGGGTCGACTCGGCCTTGCCCCGCTTGACCACCGGCACCCGGACCAGCGCCGAGCGGTTGTTGCGGGCCCAGCTGACGTGGATCGGCGCCTCGTAGCCGCTGACCAGTCGCTTGTAGGAGTTCACCCATTGGTTGGTCACCGCGGTGATCTCGCGGGCATGGTGGAGCAGCCCGGCGATGAACTGGCGCGCCACCACCGAAAGCCCGTAAGGGTCGTCGTCGTCCACGAAGGCGTTGCGCTCGCCCTCCCACAGCGAGAGGTGGGTGTGCATGCCGGAACCCTGCACGCCGGCGAGCGGCTTGGGCATGAAGCTGGCGTGTACCCCCTCCTGCCGGGCGAGCTCCTTGACCACCATGCGGACGGTCATGACGGTGTCGGCCATGGTGAGCGCGTCGGTGTACCGCAGGTCGATCTCGTGCTGGCTGCGGGCGTCCTCGTGCTGGGCGTGCTCGACGGGAATCCCCATCTCTTCGAGCATGAGCACCGAGCGGCGCCGAAGGTCGCTCGACAGGTCGGCCACGGTCAGGTCGAAGTAGGACCCCGAGTCCAGCCCCCGGGGGACCTGGTGCGGGTCGGCGTTGGCGAAGTAGAAGTACTCCATCTCCGGCGCGGCGAAGAACGTGTAGCCGGCGGCGCGGGCCTTCTCGAGCGTGCGCCGCAGCGTGTGGCGGGGGTCCCCCTCGAAGGGGGTGCCGTCGAGGTTGGCGATGTCGCAGAACACGCGGGCCACCGTCGCTCCCTGGCCGTGCCAGGGGAGGAGCTGGAACGTCTTGGGGTCGGGCCGGGCGAGCACGTCGGCCTCCTGCACCCGGCTGAACCCGTCGATGGCCGATCCGTCGAACGTCATGCCCTCGGCCAACGTGTTCTCGAGCTCGGCCGGGGTGATGTTGAAGCCCTTCGGCGTCCCGAGGACGTCGGTGAACCACAGCTGGACGAAGCGGATGCCCCGCTCCTCCACCGTGCGCAACACGTAGTCCCGCTGGCTTTGCATCCGAGCAGTCTCGCAGACTCCACCGGTGGTCCGGTCACGTGGCTCGGGTCCGGGCGGCTACCGACGAGCCGGCGTCCGGGGGAACGCGCCCGGGCGGCGGATCGGGCGCCCCGGCGCGCCGCAGCGGGCCCGCCGGGCCCGCTGCGTCTGGCAATCCGATGCGGCGCTGCCCGCCCGGCTCAGTCCCCGGCTGCCGCCCCGCACACCGTCTGGACCATCAGGCGGCTCACCACGTAGGGGTCCATGTTGGCGTTGGGGCGGCGGTCCTCCAGCCATCCCTTTTTCTCCTTGGCCACCGCCCAGGGGATGCGGATCGACGCGCCGCGGTCCGAGGTGCCGTAGCTGAACTTGGAGAAGTGGGCCGTTTCGTGCGCGCCGGTCAACCGGGACTCGATGCCCACGCCGTAGTTGCGAACGTGCTCGTCGACGTTCTTCCCGATCGCCTCACAGCCGGCGATGATGGCGTCCCACCCGCCGTCCTCCCGCATGGCCTTGGTCGAGAAGTTGGTGTGCGCGCCGGCACCGTTCCAGTCGCCCATGACCGGCTTGGGCTCGAGCGTGGCGTAGACCCCGAAGTCCTCGGCGATGCGGAACAGCAGCCACCGGGCCATCCAGATCTGGTCGCCGATCAGCGGGGGCGGGAGCACGCCGATCTGGAACTCCCACTGGCCCATCATCACCTCGGCGTTGGTGCCCTCGATCGAGAGCCCGGCGTCGATGCACGCCACGGTGTGCCGCTCGACGATCTCGCGCCCGGGCATCTTGTCGCCGCCGACGCCGCAGTAGTACGGCCCCTGCGGGGCCGGGTAGCCCGACACCGGCCAGCCGAGCGGCCGGCCCTCCTGGAAGAAGGTGTACTCCTGCTCGATCCCGAACATCGGCTCTTGGTCGGCGTACTTCTGGGCCGCCGCCAGCGACGGCGCCCGGGTGTTGGAGGGATGGGGGGTGAAGTCGGTCAGCAGGACCTCGCACAGCACCAGCTTGTCGCCCGGCCGCCGCAGCGGGTCCGGGCAGACGAAGACCGGCTGGAGGACGCAGTCCGAGTCGTGGCCCAGCGCCTGGTTGGTGCTCGATCCGTCGAAGCCCCAGATGCCCGGCTCCTTGCCGTCGGCGACGATCCGGGTCTTGCTGCGCAGCAGCGGCGACGGCTCGGTTCCGTCGATCCAGATGTACTCGGCCTGGTAGCTCACGGGTGCTCCTATCTGTCTGTCGCTTCGGCGGTACGGCTGGGGCCCGGCCGGTGGTGCTGAGGCGGTCGGTGCCCGCCCGCCGGTCCTTCCGGTCCTTCGTGGTCTGGTTCGCTTCTCGCTGTCCCTACGCGGCCTGCGCCTGCGGACGCTAGTGCTCCGGCTGCCCCGCGGAGGTGCCGGAGCATGGTGAGTGGTCGCCGTTCGGGCCCGCTCCACCCTGGCAGCGCTCGGTTTCGCTGCCGTTTCCCGTTCATGAACAGGCCATGAACTCCGTGGTCGGCCCGGTGCCGGGGCCGAGCGACGGGACGCCGTTCGGGCCTGTCAGGGGCGCTTCGGGCAGCCTTCCGGGTATCGAGGGCCACCGCTAGCATCTCGAAATGGCCTCGTTGCGCCTTGCGGTCGCGCAGCTCGACACGGTGGTGGGCGACCTCGACGGGAACGCCGAGCGGATCGTGCACGCCCTGGACCGGGCGGAGGCCGAGGGAGCGGACCTGCTGGTGACCCCCGAGCTAGCGATCACCGGGTACCCGCCCGAGGACCTGCTGTTGAAGCCCGGCTTCGTCGGCGACAACCTGGTGGCGCTCGAGAAGGTGGCCACCGCCACCCGCCGCTGCGCCGCCGTCGTCGGCTTCGTGGACCGGGTCGGGCCCCCCGCCCCCGCGGCGGGCCGGGCGGTCGGGGACGACCGGCTTGCGGGCAGCCCGGCCGGGCGCCTCGCCAACGCCGCCGCGGTGTGCGCCGGCGGGGTGGTGGTCGGCGTCTACCGCAAGCGCCTGCTGCCCAACTACGGGGTCTTCGACGAGGAGCGGTGGTTCGAGCCCGGCGAGGAGCCCCTGCACCTCTACGAGATCGGCGGGCTGCGGGTGGGCGTGTCGATCTGCGAGGACGTCTGGTTCGACGGGGGGCCGGTACGGGCCCTGGCCGCCGGGGGCGCACAGGTGGTCGTGAACCTCAACGCGTCGCCGTACTCGATCGGTCGCCGGGCCGAGCGCCTGGCCCTGCTCCGGCACCGCGTCGAGGAGGCGGGCTGTGCCATCGCCTACGTCAACCAGGTCGGTGGTCAAGACGAGCTGATCTTCGACGGTGCGAGCCTGGTGGTCGCCGCCGACGGGGCGTTGCTCGCCGCCGGGAGCCAGTTCACGCCGGAGCTCTTCTGCGTCGATCTGACCGGGCCCGAGGGCCGGCCGGGCTCCGCGCCGGCGCCGGACGGGGTGCCGGCGCAGCTCGGGACCACGGCGCTCGGGACCACGGCGTTCGGGGCCACGGCGCTCGGGGCCACGGCGCTCGGGGCGCATGTGCCCGCCCGCCCGCCGCTCCCGGCGCGCCCGGTCCCCGAACCCCTCGACCCGGCGGCCGAGGTGTACCAGGCCCTCGTGCTCGGCACCCGGGACTACCTCACCAAAAACGGGTTCAGCGACGCCGTGATCGGCCTGTCGGGCGGCATCGACTCGTCCCTCGTGGCCGCCGTCGCGGTCGACGCCCTGGGCGCGGCGCACGTCCACGGCCTCTCGATGCCGTCGCGCTACTCGAGCGAGGGCTCGCGGACCGACGCCGAGGAGCTGGCGCGGCGCCTGGGGATCGACCTGCGGGTGGTGCCGATCGAGGCGGCCCACTCGGCGGCGGCCGAGCTGCTCGCCCCCGTACTCGGGGGGCCGCCCCGGGGCCTGACCGACGAGAACCTCCAGTCGCGCCTGCGCGGCCTGCTGCTGATGGCCGTGTCCAACGACCGGGGGTGGATCGTGCTCACCACCGGCAACAAGAGCGAGATGGCGACGGGCTACTCGACGCTGTACGGGGACTCCGCCGGTGGCTTCGCCGTGATCAAGGACGTCTCCAAGACGCTGGTCTACGAGCTGTGCCGCCACCGCAACGCGGTGGCCGAGGTGGCCGGGGCCGGCGGTCCGATCCCCCGGGCCGTGATCGACAAGGCGCCTTCGGCCGAGTTGCGTCCCGACCAGCGCGACGACCAGTCCCTGCCGCCCTACGAGGTGCTCGACCCGGTCCTGCGGGCCTACGTCGAGCAGGACCGGACCGCCGCCGAGCTGGTGGCCGACGGCTTCGACCCGGTCGTCGTCGATCAGGTGGTCCGCCTGGTCGACGGGGCCGAGTACAAGCGGCGGCAGATGCCACCCGGTGTGCGGGTGAGCACGAAGGCCTTCGGCAAGGATCGCCGCATGCCGATCACCAACCGCTACCGCTCGTCGCCGGGCGCCGGTGCGGTGGTGTCGTGAGCGGCCCATCGGGCCTCGGTCTCGACCTGCATTCGGCGGCAGCCCGGCTGGGCGGGTACCGCTGGCTCGAGCACCGGCTCTTCGAGCTGACCGGAGCCTGGTCGGCGCGCTCGGCGGACCCCGAGGTGCAGCTGCACCTGTTCGAGGCGAGCCACCGGCACGGCTGGCACGCCCAGCTGTGGGCCGATCGCCTTCCGGTCCTCGACCAGGTCGACGCCGAGTTGCTCACCGTGGCGCCCGGTTTTGGCGCAGAGGCGCTGTTGGACCAGCTCGCATCGGTCGATGCGGAACCGGAAACGTCCCCCGGGGGCACCGAGGTCCGCCGGCTCGCCGCCCTCTACCGGGTGGTGGTGCCCCGGCTGATCGCCACCTACTCCGCGCACCGCGCCCTGGCCAACCCGGCGACCGACGGGCCCACGATCCGGGCCCTCACCCTGGTGCTCCGGGACGAGACCGAGACCGGGCAGGCGGGAGAGTCCCTGCTCGAGGCCCGCATCGACCGGGGAGAGCTGGCCGACCTGGCCGCCGCCACCCAGCGCGGGCTGGAGCGCTCGATCGTCGACGCGGCCCCCGGCCTGGGGATCGCGCCCTGGCCCGACCGGCCCACGAGGGCCTGAGAGCAGGGAATTCGCGCCCTCGACCCCGTCGGGCCCCGACCCCCAACGGTCACCCGGGCAACCTTCCGGCCCCGGCCCGTTCGTGCTCTTGACGCGCCCTGTAAACTGTCGTCACACCGGCTTGCGCGTTCGGCGCGGGAGGCGGGATCGGTGCCGTTGTCTGGTGCGGAGCACCTGCGGGCAACGGCCAGCATACTAGGGAAGGCGCGGGAAACTTGGCAAAGGAACGAATTGAGCGCGACGACGAGGATCTCGTCCGGCTCTATCTCACCGATATCGGCCAGTACCCGCTGCTGACCAAGGACGACGAGGTCCGGCTCGCCCAGGCCATCGAGGCCGGGCGGGAGGCCGAGGAGGGCATGGCCAAGGCGGCCAAGACGCTCACCCCGACCAAGAAGCGCGAGTTCCGCCGGGCGGTGCTCGAGGGCGAGCAGGCCCAGCAGACCTTCGTGCAGTCCAACCTTCGGCTGGTGGTGTCGATCGCCAAGAAGTACCAGGCGTCGGGCCTGCCGTTGCTCGACCTCATTCAGGAGGGCAACCTCGGCCTGATGCACGCGGTCGAGAAGTTCGACTGGCGCAAGGGGTTCAAGTTCTCCACCTACGCCACGTGGTGGATCCGCCAGGCGATCACCCGGGGGATCGCCAACACCGGTCGCACCATCCGGCTGCCCGTGCACGCCGGCGACACCTTGGCCCGGGTGCAGAAGGCCCAGGCGCGCCTCGAGCTCAAGCTGGGTCGCCCGGCCACCCTGGCCGAGCTGGGCATCGAGGTCGAGATGCCCGAAGACAAGCTGGTCGAGGCGCTCCGCTTCCGGGCCGAGCCGCTCTCGCTCTCCGAGCCCCTGCGCGAGGACGGCGACGCCGAGCTGGGCGACGTGGTGGAGGACCGTTCCGCCGAGTCCCCCTTCGAGGTGGCCGCAGTGGCGCTCCTGCCCGAGGAGATCGGGCGCCTGCTCTCGCCCCTCGACGAGCGGGAGCGGGAGATCCTGCGCCTACGCTTCGGGCTGGACCGGGGCGAGCCGAGGACGCTCGAGGAGGTGGGGGAGCACTTCAACCTCACCCGCGAGCGCATCCGTCAGATCGAGGCCCGGGCCATGTCCAAGCTCCGGCACCCCTCCTCGGACACCGGGGCCCGCGACCTCCTGACCGTCTGAGCGGCCCGGCGCCGGATCGGCGCCGGGCTGTCGATCCCGATCCCGGTGGGCCGGCTCGTTCGGCCATGCCGGGCGGCGCGTGGCGTCAGGGGTAACCTGGCGCCATGAAGAAGCTCCTCGTACTGGCCGTGCTGGTTGCGCTGGGCCTGGTGGCCGCCAAGCGGATCCGCAGCGCCTGAGTCGCCTCCGGGCGGGGACGCCGGCAGGCCGAAGCGCCCGGAGGTCCGGCGGGAGAGCCTGGGGTAGCTGTCGCCCTTGGCTCAGGTCGCCGATCTGAGCTGGCTCTGCGTGCGCGAACGCGGGCCGTGCCGCCACAGGTAGACGGCCGCTCCGGCGAGGGCAAGGCTGCCGGTCACCACCGGGGTCCGGGCCGACACCCGGTTTCCCAGTCCGACCGGCTTGGTGAAGCGGCGTACCTCCCAGTCCCGTTGGCGCGCGATCCGGGCGAGCGCCCGGTCAGGGTTCACGACCACCGGGCGCCCGACCGCCTCGAGCATCGGCACGTCGGTGGCCGAGTCGGAGTAGGCGGTCGAGCGGGCCAGGTCGATGCCGACGGCGGCGGCCAGTTCGACCACCGCGCTGGCCTTCGAGGCGCCGTAGACGTAGGTGGTCATGGCGCCGGTGTAGCGGCCGGCGTCGTCGACCTCCCCCTGGGAGGCGATGGCGCCGTCGGCGCCCAGCAGCTCGGCCAGCGGCGCCACGATCTCGTCCGGTGAGGCCGACACCAGGTAGACGCGCTCGCCGGCCCGACGGTGCTGCTCGATGAGCTCCACCGCCTCCGCGTAGAGGATCGGCTCGACGGTCCGTAACAAGGAGGCACGGACGATGTCGCGGACCTGCTGGCGGTCCCAGCCCCGGGTCAGGCGGAGCATGGCTTCGCGGATCTCGCCGAGGCGCTCGTCGTCCGCCCCGGCCCGCACGTAGCGGAGCTGGGCGGCCAGGGCCCGCAGCATCGTCCGCCGGCTGATCAGCCCGCCCTTGCGGAACGCGGCCGAAAAGGCGACGATCGAGGCGCGGTCGATGACCGTCTTGTCGAGATCGAAGAACGCCGCGGCCACCGGGCGGTGGAGGTCGTCTGCCACGAGCCGATGCTACGGGCACCCGGCGCCCGATCGGCGGCAGGGCCGCCGGTCAGACGCTGATGAACAGCGAGTGGACCGCCTGCTCGGCGTCGGCGGTGACGAGCACCAACACCTCGTCGCCCGACTGCAGAACGGTGTCGCCCCGGGGCACGACCAGGCGGTCGTCGCGGACCACCGCCACCACGGTGGCCTCGCGGGGGAACCCGAGGTCGGCGATGGCGGTGCCGGCCGCCGGCGAGTCGTCGGCCAGGGTCACCTCGACCAGGTGCGCCGCCCCGCCCTGGAACTGCAGGAGCCGCACCAGCGAGCCCACCGAGACGGCCTCTTCGACCAGGGCGGTGAGCAGCTGGGGCGTGGAGACCGACACGTCCACCCCCCAGCTCTCGTTGAAAAGCCACTGGTTCTTGGGGTGGTTCACCCGGGCCACGACCCGGGGCACCGCGAACTCCTGCTTGGCCAGCAGGGAGATGACCAGGTTGTCCTCGTCGTCGCCGGTCGCCGCCACGACCACGTCCACCGCCGCCATCCCGGCCGCCTGCAACGAGGACACCTCGCACGCGTCGGCGGCGATCCAGGTGATGCCCGGGGTCTCGCGCAGCCGCTCCACCAGCTCGGGATCCTGCTCGAACACGATGACGTCGTGGCCGTTGGCGTGCAGGTCGCCCGCGATGGCGGTGCCGACGCTCCCCGCGCCGGCGATCGCGACCTTCACCGGGCCTGCCCGGCCGCCGCCTTGGTCCCCTCGGCGCCGTCGACCCCGTCGAGCCGCTCGGCCAGCAGGCGTGCGCCGTCGCCCGCCACCGCCAGCTGGAGGATGTCGCCCTCCTGGCCCACCAGGCTGCGCCCGTCGAGACGCGGCTCGCCGGCCCGGGTCACGGCCACCACGGCGATCCGGCCCGGGTCCTCCAGCTCGCCCACCCGGCGCCCGGCCCAGGACGCGGGCAGCGACCGGGTCATCAGCGTGAGCCGGCCGCTCGGATCCGACCAGTCCCCGACCATCACGTCGGGCAGCAGCCGACGGTGGACCTGGTCGATGGTCCAGGTGACCGTGGCCACGGTCGGGATGCCCAGGCGCTGGTAGATCTCGGCCCGCCGGGGGTCGTAGATCCGGGCCACCACGTGGGGGATGTGGTACGACTCCCGGGCGATCCGCACGGTGAGGATGTTGGTGTTGTCGCCACTGGTCACCGCGGCCAGCGCGTCGGCGGCCTTGGCCCCGGCCCGTTCGAGGTCGTCGCGGTCGAACCCCGACCCGACGATCTGCTGGCCGGGCCAGCGGTCGGGCAGCCGCCGGAAGGCCTGCCGCCGGCGGTCGATGATGGCCACGGTATGGCCCTCGTCGGTGAGGGAGAGGGCGAGGCCCGACCCGACCCGGCCGCACCCGACCACGATCACGTGCACCTTCACAGTGCAACACGGAGCACCCCCGAATGCAAAGCCGCCCCCGCGGCCGCCCCGCCCACCGTCGGTGGTGGCCACCCGCACTACGTTGAGGCCGTGGACACGCCTCCTGGGCCGGGTGACCGCGTGACGGTCCCCCCGCGGCAGGGGGCGAGGGGCGGGGGGATCGGCGCGCTGGAGCCCGGGGCGCCGGGGCCGGAACCCCCCGGAGCGGGCGGCCGCTCGTTCCTCCAGCGGCCCGAGGGATCGCCGGCCTTGCCCGAGGCCCTCGGATCTCGCCTCAAGAACAAGTTCCTGGGGCCGGCGCTCACCACCGAGGAGCTGCGCTCGGAGCGGCTGAGCAAGACCACCGCCCTGGCGGTGCTCTCCTCGGACGTCATCTCCTCGTCGGCCTACGCCACCGAGCAGGCGCTGATCCCGCTGGTGAAGGTGATCGGGGTGGCGGCCTTCTCGCTGGTGATCCCGGTCACCCTGGCGGTGATCGTGGTGCTGGCCTTCGTCACCCTCTCCTATCTGGAGGTGGTGAAGGTCTACACGAAGGCCGGCGGTGCCTACGTGGTGGCCCGCGAGAACTTCGGCCCCAACGTGGCCCAGGTGGCCGCCGTCTCGCTGCTGATCGACTACACGCTGACCGTGGCGGTGTCGGTGGCCGCCGGGGTGGCCGCCGCCACGTCGGTGTTCCCGGTGCTCACGGCGGGGACCACGGCCATCTCGATCGCCCTGGTGGTGCTCATCGCGTATGTGAACCTGCGCGGGGTGCGCGAGGCGGGCAAGGTCTTCGCCGTCCCCACCTACCTGTTCGTGGCCAACATGGCCGTGCTGATCGGCGTCGGAGCGGTGCGGGCGGTGGCCGGGCAGCTCCACCCCCATGCGATCCACCTGGCCGGTGCCGTGGGCATCGGCCACCGGGGCAGCGGCCTCCTCTACGGGGTGGGCCTGTTCGTGCTGTTGCGGTCGTTCGCGTCGGGGGGCTCGGCGCTCACCGGCACCGAGGCCATCTCCAACGGCGTCAGCGTGTTCCGGCCGCCCGAGGCCCGCAACGCCCGGGTCACCATGATCGTCATGGCCCTGATCCTCGGGTCGCTGGTGATGGGGATCAGCGCCCTGGCGGCGGTGGTGCACCCGGTGCCATTCGAGGCCGGCACCCCGACCGTGGTGTCCCAGATCGCCAAGTACGTCTACGGCACCGGGGGCCTCGGGAGGGCGCTGTACTACCTGCTCCAGGCGAGCACGGTGCTCATCTTGGTGCTGGCGGCCAACACCAGCTTCACCGGGTTCCCGTTCCTCGCCAGCTTCGCCGCCGAGGACTCCTATCTCCCGCGCCAGCTGACCAAGCGAGGCCACCGGCTGGTCTTCTCGACCGGGATCCTCCTGCTGACCGTGGTGTCGATCGTGCTGCTGGTGATCACCAAGGCCAAGGTCGACAGCCTGATCCCCCTCTACGCCATCGGCGTGTTCACCGGCTTCACCATGGCCGGCGCCGGCATGGTGAAGTTCCACCTCTCGAACCGCGAACCCCACTGGCGGCGGCGGGCCACGATCAACGGGACGGCGTCGGTGCTGTCGTTCGTCGTCGACGTGATCATCGTGGTGACCAAGTTCACCGAGGGGGCGTGGGCGATCGTGGTCATCCTGCCCCTCGGGGTGGCGCTGCTCCTGCGACTCCACCACCAGTACCAGCTCGAGCAGGTCCAGCTCGAGGTGGGCGCCGCCCGGGCCAGCGTGGCGCCGATCCTGCGCCGCCACGTCGTCGTGGTGCTGGTCGACCACCTCGACATGGCAGCCGCCCGGGCCATCCAGTACGCCCGGACGCTCACCCCCGACGACCTGCGGGCGGTCCACTTCGAGATCGACAGCAAGGTGTCCCGCCAGCTGCAGGATGAGTGGAGCCGGCTCGGCCTGTCCCGGTTGCCCCTCGACGTGGTGGAGTGCCCGGACCGCCGGCTCGCCCGGGCGGCGGTCGAGCTGGTGGCCGGAGCGGTGGCCGACGGCGACACCGAGTGCACGGTGCTGCTGCCGCGTCGCGGGTTCACCGCCGCCTGGGAGCGGTTCCTCCACGACCGCACGGCGGACAAGATCGCCGCCGTGGTGAGCCAGATCCCCCACGTGAGCGCGACGATCGTCCCGTTCAACCTGACCGGGTCCTGGGCCGAGCGGGGACGGTTCTACCGCCGGGTGGTGGAGGGCGCCGCCGCCGACGCCCGGGCGAGCGCCGACGCTCCGGCGGGCCCCGGGGCCCGGGGCGGTCGGAACGCGCCGCCAACGGCGGATGCCGACGAGGGCCCGGGCTGGGCCGAGCGGTCCCGGGCCCGCCAGCGCGACCTGCGCCCCAGCCCGGCGGACCGCGAGCTGGCCCGTCGCTCGGGAGACGCCCAGCCCATCGGCGAGGTCCGCTGGCGTGAGCGGGTGCGGGTGGCCGGCCGGGTCACCTCGGTGCGGGTCCAGCCCCGGTCCGGCACCTCGAATCTCGAGTGCACGCTGGCGGACGGCTCGGGCGGGCTGCTGCTCGTCTTCCAGGGTCGGCCCCGGATCCCGGGGATCGAGCCCGGGGCCCGGCTCGTGGCCGAGGGGATGGTGGGGTCGTGGGGCCGCCGGCTGGCGATCCTCAACCCCGACTACGAGCTCGTGGCGGGGCCGGATGGGGACCCTGAGCCTTCTGGGGGGTGACCCCGAGGGCCGCGGCGGGTCGGGACCACCCGGTTTCGTCCCGGCCGCCGCCGGACCAGTAGTTGCCGCCGGGGCCGCCGACTGGCTAGCCTCCCCCAGGCCCGGGCGGCGGTGGCGCTCCTGACGACGCGCGAAGCGGGGGGGATCCCGGGTCGGGGATCCGGACGCCGCCCCCCACGCAGGAGAACGATGGCTGCAGGCAGGCCGGCTGCAGGACGAGAAAGGGAACACCAGGAATGATCCACGCCCTTGTTGCGGAAGGGGGGTACCAAGCCTTCCACCTGGGTGGTTCGGACTGGGCCTGGCTGGTCGTCGCCATGGTGGCCGGGCTGGTCGGCATCGTCGCCGGCCTGCTCCTCGCCCGCAACGTGCTCCAGGCCGACCAGGGCACCGTCAAGATGCGCGAGATCGCCGCGTCCATCCAAGAGGGTGCCGAGGCGTTCTTGAAGCGCCAGTTCCGGACCATCTTGATCATCGTGGTGCCGCTGGCCGTCCTCATCTTCTTCACCGCGACCAAGGTCACCCGGCCCGACAACACGGTGGCCCTGAACTTCGGGGAGGCCGGGCTCTACCGGGTCATCTGCTTCCTGTTCGGCGCCGCCTTCTCGGGCCTCACCGGCTTCATCGGGATGAGCATCGCCGTGCGCGGCAACGTGCGCACCGCGGCGGCGGCGTCGCGCGGCGGGGGCATGAAGGGCGCCCTGCAGGTCGCCTTCCGCACCGGAGCGGTGACCGGGATGCTGTGCGTGGGCCTGGGGCTCCTGGGGGCCACCGCCATCGTCATCATCTTCCAGAACTCGGCG
This sequence comes from Acidimicrobiales bacterium, assembly GCA_036501425.1. Classification (GTDB taxonomy): domain Bacteria; phylum Actinomycetota; class Acidimicrobiia; order Acidimicrobiales; family RAAP-2; genus DATKRB01. Next base: position 34,169 of record DASYAI010000073.1, read on the forward strand.
ACCGCGGTCCTGATCGGCTTCGCGTTCGGCGCGTCGCTGCTCGCCCTGTTCATGCGGGTCGGCGGCGGCATCTTCACCAAGGCGGCCGACGTCGGGGCCGACCTGGTCGGCAAGGTGGAGGCCGGCATCCCCGAGGACGATCCTCGCAACGCGGCGACGATCGCCGACAACGTGGGCGACAACGTCGGGGACTGCGCCGGCATGGCGGCCGACCTCTTCGAGTCCTACGAGATCACCATCATCTCGTCGCTCATCTTGGGCTACGAGGCGTTCCGGACGATCCACCACAACCCGACGCCGGCCGTGCTGTACCCGCTGATCGTCCCGGCCATCGGCATCTTCGCCTCGCTGGTCGGCGTGCTCCTGGTCCGCGCCCGTGACCAGGACCGCAACGCCCTCACGCCCATCAACCGGGGCTTCTGGACGGCCGCGCTGCTGACGGTCATTGGGGCGTTCTTCGTCGCCCAGTACTACGTGCACGACCTGAAGGTGTTCTGGGCGGTGCTCACCGGGGTGGTGCTCTCGCTGGTGGCGAGCCAGATCACTGAGCAGTTCACCTCCACCGAGCGCTCGCCGGTACGCGAGATCGCCGAGTCGGCCCGCACCGGTCCCGCCACCACCGTCCTGTCGGGTATCGCCATCGGCCTCGAGTCCTCGGTCTGGGCGATCATCGCCATCGCCATCGCCATCGGGGTGGCGGTCGGCCTGGGCGGGGGCAACATCGAGCTGTCCCTCTACCTGGTGGCGCTCATCGGCATCGGGTTGCTGGCCACCACCGGCATGATCGTCTCCGAGGACAGCTTCGGCCCGGTGTCGGACAACGCGGCCGGGGTGGCCGAGATGTCCGGCGAGTTCACCGGCGAGGCGGAGCGGGTCATGGTCAGCCTCGACGCGGTGGGCAACACCACCAAGGCCATCACCAAGGGCGTGGCGATCGGCTCGGCGGTCATCGCCGCGGTGGCGCTGTTCGCGTCGTTCATCGAGACCGTCGGGTCACAGCTGCACCTGCCCACCAACGGGCTGTTCACCAACCATCTGACCCAGATCAACGTCAGCAACCCGACCACCTTCATCGGCCTGCTGATCGGCGGCTCGGTGGCCTTCTTGTTCTCGGCCCTGGCCATCCGGGCGGTCGGGCGGTCGGCCGGCACCGTCGTCCAAGAGGTGCGACGCCAGTTCCGCGAGCACCCCGGGATCATGGACTACTCCGAAAAGCCCGAGTACGGGCGGGTGATCTCCATCTGCACCGCCGCCGCCCAGCGCGAGCTGGCGACCCCGGCGCTCCTGGCCATCCTCACGCCGGTGATCGTGGGCTTCGGCATCAACTACCTCGCGCTCGGGGCCTTTCTGGCGGCGGCCATCCTCACCGGCCAGCTGATGGCGAACACCCTCTCGAACTCGGGCGGGGCGTGGGACAACGCCAAGAAGTTCATCGAGGACGGCCACGAGGGCGGGAAGGGATCCGAAGCCCACAAGGCGGCGGTGATCGGCGACACGGTGGGCGACCCGTTCAAGGACACCGCCGGGCCGGCGCTGAACCCGCTGATCAAGGTGATGAACCTGGTGTCGCTGCTCATCCTGCCGGCGGTGATCACGCTGCGCCACAACACCGGCGCCCGCCTGGCCATCGCCGCCGCCGCCCTGGTCGTGCTGCTGGCCGCGGTGGCGTTCTCCAAGCGCCGGACCGAGGGCGTCGCCGGAAGCGAGCCGGTGGTCGTCGAGACGGCCACCCCGGTGGCGAGCCACGTCGACTGAACCGGCCGGGACCCGGTCCCGGGTCGGCGCTCGGGGGGTCCCGGGACCCGGCGGGGAGGGGGCGCTCTTGACACGGACCATGGGTTGCCTTCAGCCTGGCGGCACTATGACATTTCGATCCGTCCCGGCCGGCGGTGCGCCGGGCGTGGGGCCGGAGCGCCGTGCCGGGGCCCGGTGGGGTCAGGGGTTCGCGAAGCCCCGGTGCGGCCGTGGGTAAGGCCCTGGTCATCGTCGAGTCGCCGGCCAAGGCGCGCACGATCGGCGGCATGCTGGGCGCCGACTTCATCGTCGAGTCCTCCATCGGCCACATCCGGGACCTGCCCCGGGGGGCCGACGAGGTGCCGGCCGCCTACAAGGGCGAGGACTGGGCCCGCCTCGGCGTCGACGTGGACAACGGGTTCAAGCCGCTCTACGTGGTCTCGAGCGAGAAGAAGTCGGTCGTGGCCAACCTGAAGCGGCTGCTCAAGACGGCCGACGAGCTCTACCTGGCGACGGACGAGGACCGCGAGGGCGAGTCCATCGCCTGGCACCTCTACGAGGTGCTCTCGCCCCGTATCCCGGTCAAGCGCATGGTCTTCCACGAGATCACCCCGGCGGCCATCGGGCGGGCGGTCGAGGAGTGGCGGGAGCTCGACCGGCGGTTGGTCGACGCGCAAGAGGCCCGCCGGATCCTCGACCGGCTCTACGGGTACGAGGTCTCGCCGGTGCTGTGGCGCAAGGTCATGCCGCGGCTCTCGGCCGGGCGGGTCCAGAGCGTCGCCACCCGGATGGTCGTCGAGCGCGAGCGGGCCCGCATGCACTTCCGCTCGGCCAGCTGGTGGGGGGTGGAGGGGACGTTCGCCTCACCGGCCCCGAGCACCTCGGCCCAGCGGGCGGGAGAGCCGGCGAGCTTCGGGGCCTCGCTCGCCTCGGTGGCCGGCACCGCCCTGGCAAGCGGGCGGGACTTCGACGAGCTGGGCGCCCAGAGCCACCCGGGCCAGGTGCGGGTGCTGGCCGAGGAGGAGGCCGCCGCCCTGGCGTCCGGGCTCGTCGGGCAGGAGTTTTCGGTCACAGCGGTCACCGAGCGGCCCTACCGGCGCTCGCCGGCCGCCCCGTTCATGACCTCGACGCTCCAGCAGGAGGCCGGGCGCAAGCTCCGCTTCAGCTCGCAGCGGGCCATGCAGGTGGCCCAGCGCCTCTACGAGCAGGGCTGGATCACCTACATGCGGACCGACTCGACCACGCTCTCCGACGAGGCGCTGTCGGCCGCCCGGAGCCAGGCGACCGCCCTGTACGGGACCGAGTACGTGCCCCCCAACCCCCGCCGCTACGAGCGCAAGGTGAAGAACGCCCAAGAGGCCCACGAGGCCATCCGGCCGGCGGGCACCGCCTTCCGGACCCTCGACGAGGCGGGTGCCAGCCTGCACGGCGACGAGCTCCGGCTCTACGAGCTGATCTGGAAGCGCACGGTCGCGTCGCAGATGGCCGACGCCACCGGCACGAGCGCCCAGGTGCGCCTGGGCGCCGTGGCGCCCCCCGCCGCCGGGTCCCTGGCCGGGTCGCCGGTCGAGTTCGCGGCCAGCGGTCGGGTGATCACCTTCCCCGGGTTCCTGCGGGCGTACGTCGAGGGCGAGGACGACCCCGACGCCGAGCTCGCCGACCGCGAGGTGGTGCTGCCGCGGCTCGCCGTCGGCGACCGGGTGACGCCCATCGCCTTCGAGCCGGGGTCGCACGCCACCCAGCCGCCGGCCCGCTACACCGAGGCGTCACTGGTCAAGGCCATGGAGGAGCTGGGGGTCGGGCGCCCCTCCACCTACGCCAGCGTGATCGCCACCATCCTCGACCGGGGCTACGTGTGGAAGAAGGGCACGGCGCTGGTCCCCAGCTTCACTGCGTTCGCGGTGGTCGCCCTGTTGGAGCGCTACTTCGGCGACCTGGTGGACTACGGCTTCACCGCCGCCATGGAAGACGACCTCGATGACATCGCCAACGGTCGGGGCGAGGCCCTGCCGTGGCTCAGCCGGTTCTACTTCGGCAACGGCCTCGTCGCCGGTCCCGGCGCCGGCGCCACGACCAACGGCGGCACCAGTAACGGCGCCACGACCAACGGCGGCACCACCAACGGCGGCACCGCCACGACCACCGGGGGCGCCGCCGGGACCACGGACGGTACCGGGCAGCTGGGCCTGAAGGCGGCGGTTGCGACCCACCTGGGGGAGATCGACGCCCGCGAGATCAACTCCATCCCCCTCGGGGTCGACCACGACGGGGCCGAGATCGTGGTCCGGGTCGGCCGCTACGGGCCGTACCTCCAGCGGGGCGAGGAGCGGGCCTCGATCCCCGACGACCTGGCGCCCGACGAGCTGACCATCGACCGGGCCGAAGAGCTGCTCGCCGCCCCGTCCAACGACCGCGTGCTGGGCAACGATCCCGAGACCGGGCTGCCGGTGGCGGTCCGCGCCGGGCGCTTCGGGCCGTACGTCCAGCTCGGCGACGCGGGCGAGGGAGCGGCGCGCCCCCGCACGGCGTCGCTCTTCGCGACTATGACGCCGGCCGCCCTCACCCTCGAGCAGGCCCTGGACCTCCTGCGCATCCCGCGCAAGGTCGGTGACGACCCGGCAACGGGCGAGGAGATCGTGGCGCACAACGGGCGCTTCGGCCCGTACCTCAAGCGGGGGACCGACACCCGCAGCCTCGAGTCCGAGGAGCAGCTGCTGACGGTGAGCCTCGACGAGGCGCTCGCCGTGTTCGCACAGCCCAAGACCCGCCGGGGCCGTCAGGCCGCCGGCCCGTTGAAGGAGCTCGGGGCCGACCCCGCCTCGGGGGCCCCGGTAGTGCTGCGCGAGGGCCGGTTCGGCCCCTATGTCACCGACGGCACCACCAACGCGTCGCTGCGCAAGGGCGACGACGTCGAGACCATCGACATCGAGCGGGCGGCCGAGCTCCTGGCCGACCGCCGCGCCGCCGCCCCCGCCGGTCGCCGCCGTGCCACCAAGGCGACCAAGAAGGCCGCCAAGGCGACCAAGACGACGAAGAAGGCCACCAAGACGACCGGCGCGGCCAAAAAAGCCGCCAAGACGACCAGGGCATCGAAGGCCACCTCCGCGACGAAGGCGACTCCGCCAGCGGAGCAGTGAACGACCGGCTTCCCCGGGCGCCCGGGCGCCTGATCGCGCTCGAGGGGATTGACGGGTGCGGGAAGTCCACCCAAGCCGAGCGGTTGGCCCGGGCCACCGGTGCCCTGTTGACCTTCGAGCCCGGGGACACCGCGCTGGGTCACCGGATCCGCCAGCTGGTGCTGGGCTCGTCGCCCGGCGAGGGGCCGGTGCCGCGCGCCGAGGCCCTGCTGCTGGCGGCCGACCGCGCCCAGCACCTGGCCGAGGTGGTGGCCCCGGCGCTCGAGGCGGGCCGCTGGGTCGTCAGCGACCGCTTTTCGGGATCCACGCTCGCCTACCAGGGCTGGGGTCACGGGCTCGACGGCTCGGGCCTGCGCGACGTCGTCGACTGGGCGGCCACCGGCCGCTGGCCCGACCTGTCGGTCCTCGTCGAGGTGCCGCTCGAGCTGGCGGCGGAGCGGATGGCACGGAGTAGGCCCGATCGGCTCGAAGCCCTGGGCGACGACTTCCGGGCCCGGGTCGCCGACGGTTTCCGGCGGCTGGCCGCCGAGGATCCCGCCGGCTGGCTGGTGGTCGACGGGTCGGGCCCCGTCGACCAGGTCGCAGTGGCGATCGCGCAGGGTGTTCGCCACCGGCTCGGCTGGCCCGGACCGGCGGTCGGGTGAGCGGCGTGACCGTCCCGACGCCGTCTCGGATCGCCCCGGGGGCGGCGTCGCTCTTCGACGAGGTCGTCGGTCAGCCGGAGGCGGTGGCCGTCCTGCGGCGGGCGGCCGGATCGCCGGTGCACGCCTACCTGTTCGTCGGCCACCGGTCGGCGACCGGCCCGGCGGCCCGCGGGTTCGCCGCCGCGCTCCTGTGCCCCCGAGGTGGCTGCGGCACGTGCCGCAGCTGCCGCCGGGCCCTGGCCGGGACCCATCCGGACTTGGTCGTCATGGCCCGGACCGGGGCGGCGCTGGGAGTCGACGAAGCCCGCCGGCTGGTCTCGCTCGCCCAGCGGCGCCCGCTCGAGGCGGCCCGGCAGGTCCTGGTCGTCGAGGACGTCCACCTGGCCCAGCGGGCCGCCCCGGCCTTGTTGAAGACGATCGAGGAGCCCCCCGGGCCGACGGTGTTCGTGTTGCTGGCCGAGGAGATCCCCCCTGAGCTGGGGACCGTCGCCAGCCGGTGCGCGGTGGTCCGATTCCCGCCGGTCCCGCGGGGCGTGATGGTCGAGTGGCTGGTCGCGTCGGGCGTGGACCCCGACCTGGCGGCGGCGGTGGCGGAGGGCTCGGGAGGCGACGTCGACCGGGCCCGGCTGCTGGTGGACGACACCGGATACGCCGCGCGGCTCGAGCTGTGGCGCTCCCTTCCGGCCCGGATCACCGGCAGCGGGTCGGTGGTGGCCGAGCTGGCCGACGCGGTGCTCGCGGCCGCCGAGTCGGCGCTCGAGCCCCTGCGCTCCCGGCACGCCGAGCAGCTGGCCGCCCTGCAGGCGGAGGCCGAGTCGCTCGGGGAGCGGGCCGTACCCGGCCGCAAGGAGGTGGTCGACCGCCAGCACCGCGAGGAGCGGCGGTGGCGGACCCACGAGCTGCGGGTCGGGCTGGGCGTCTTGGCCCGCGCCTACCGAGACCGCATGGCCGCGGCGGTCGCCGGCGACCATCCGGCCGCGGTCCCCGGGTACCAGCGGGCTATCGAGCTCATCGGGGACGCCACGGCATCGCTCGAGCACAACCCCAACGAGACCCTGCTGCTGCAGGCGTTGCTGGTCCGGTTGGGCTCGATCGGCGATTGATCGTCGGCACCGCTCGTTCCGCCAGCTCAGGGGCCATCGGTTAGCCTTGCGCGGTCGTCGGCCTGGGTAGCTCAGCTGGTAGAGCAGCGCACTCGTAATGCGCAGGTCAGGGGTTCGAATCCCCTCTCAGGCTCCCTTTTGGAGCGCAGCGGGCCCGTGGGCCCACGTTCGGCCCAACATCCCGGGGCTCGGACGGTCCCGACCGAGTAGGCATGATTATGTCTATTGAGTGGTATTAGCCCATTAAAAGTCAGATACATGACTACTCCGGATCCACTGGACGTGCGGTATCGGCCACGTAGCCACTATTCTGTCTACGGGAGGAGCCATGCAGGATGATGAGCTCGAGCAGGCACTCGGTGAGCGAGTCCGACAGCAGCGGTTCAACAAGGGGCTGACCCAGGTCGAGACCGCCGATCGGGCCAACGTCTCACTCGGCGCGCTCAAGCACCTCGAGAGCGGCTCCGGAGCGACCGTGCGCACCCTGGTCCGGGTCCTCCGGGCGCTGGGCATCGACGACCCGCTCGGGGACGCCGTCGCTCCGGCACCCGAAGCCTTCAATCCCCTCGACCTCCTCGAAGCCCGTGAGCGGGCGGCCCGGGCGAAGCGACCACAGCGGGTGCGCCCGGCGCGCGACCCGGCGACGCCTCACCCGCCGCGTTCGGTCGAACGGGCGAGAGGCCCTCGGTGAGCTATCGACCCGCCGACGTCATCGAGGTTCGGGCCTGGGGCCGGCGGGTCGGCGCGGTGGCACTCAATCCGACCAGCGGCTGGTACGCCTTCGCGTACGACCGGGACTGGGTCCGCGGCGGCATCGAGCTGGCCCCGCTCTTCATGGGACTCCGTGAGCAGCCCTACGAGTTTCCCCGGCTGCGCCGCGAGACCTTCTACGGGCTCCCGCCCCTGCTCGCCGACTCGCTCCCCGACAAGTTCGGCAACGCCCTCGTCGATGCCTGGATGGCCGAGCAGGGGGTGCGGCCCCAAGACATCACTCCGCTCGACCGCCTGGCCTACGCCGCCGATCGGGCCATGGGCGCGCTCGAATTCCGGCCGCCGGCGCGCGACGCAACAGCCGAGCGGCCCACGGCAGTGCAGCTGGCCGACCTGGTGCTCGCAGCCCGCGGTGCGGTGCGCGGCGAGTTCGTCGACGACGAGGCCACCCACGCCGCCCTCCAGCAGCTCATCTCGGTGGGGACGAGCGCCGGAGGAGCCCGAGCCAAGGCTGTGGTCGCGTTCAACCCCACCACCTTCCAGATCGACTCGGCTTACGGCGCGCCGGTCGAGGGCTTCGAGCAGTGGCTCATCAAGCTCGACGGGGTCAGCGGGTCGGGCATGGACGGCCACGGACCCGACCTCGGCGAGACGACCGGGTACGGGCGCATCGAGTACGCCTACAGCTTGATGGCCGGGGCGGCCGGGATCGACATGATGCCGTGCCAGCTCCTCGCCGAAGGGCCGCGCCGGCACTTCATGACCAAGCGCTTCGAGCGCGGGCCGGCCGGCGAGCGTCTCCACGTCATCTCGCTGTGCGGCCTGGCTCAGCTCGACTACAACCTGGTGGGGGCCCACAGCTACGACCAGTACCTCCAGAGCGCCAAGGCCCTCGGCCTCGGCCTGGACGAGATCGTCGAGGCCTTCCGCCGCATGGTCTTCAACGTCATGGCGGTCAACAACGACGACCACACCAAGAACTTCGCCTTCTTGCGCGGCGCGGAGCCCGAATGGCGGCTCTCGCCGGCTTACGACGTCATGTATGCCTACAACCCCAACAACCAATGGATCTCGCGGCACCTCATGTCGGTCAACGGCAAGTTCGACCACATCGACCTCGACGACATCTACCAGGTCGGCGAGCGCAACAACGTGCCGGGCTACCGACGGGTGGTGCGCGAGGTGCGCGCCGCGGTGGAGCGGTGGGCCGACTTCGCCGAGGAGTCCGGAGTCCCCGGCGAGGACATCAAGCGCATCGCTGCTGCGCACGGGCAGTTCGCTCCACGCTGAGAGGGGAGAATGAGCTCGTGAGCGAGTCTCGTGGGAGCCACTACGCCACCGATCGGAACCTGCGAGCCCGCCAGCGGTTGTGGGAGCACCAGGAGCCCTCGTTCGATGTCGTCGGGTGGACGCTGAAGATCGCCGGCGTGGAGCGGGGAATGCGGGTGCTCGACGTCGGCTGTGGCAACGGCCGGTACCTCAGGGCCATGCGACTGCTCGGCCTTGAGGCGATCGGCTGCGACCTGTCGCCCGGGATGCTCAGCGCCGCCTCGGACAGTGCCGTGGTCGTTGCAGACGCGGTCCGGCTGCCCTTCTGCACCGGGGCGTTCGACGTCGTGTTGGCGGCGCACATGCTCTACCACGTCGCCGACCGAGTGTCGGCCGCTCACGAGCTGCGCCGGGTGCTATCACCAGAAGGCGCCTGCGTGGCGGTGGCCAACGGCGCCGGGCATCTGGCCTCGCTGCGCTCGGTGGTCGAGGAAGCGGCGCAGCCGTTGCGCCCCGGCTGGAGGTGGATCGACCCCCTATCGGCGGCGTTCTCCCTCCAGAACGGAGCCGACCAGCTCGCGGTGGCGTTCGAGGAGGTCCGCTGCATCCTTCCGGAGCGGGCCGGACGGGCCGTGGTCACCGACCCCGACGTCGTCGCGGGGTACGTCGCCAGCGTGGGCGACGTCTACGGCCACGAGCTCCCCGGCTCGTGGGATCGGGTGGTGGACGGCGTGCGGGCGCGGGCCGCACTGGCCATCGAGCGGGATGGTGCGTTCCCCGTCGAGGGACAGGTCGGGGCCTTCGTCTGCCGCTAGCGCGGGCCCTCGCCCGGCGACGCCGAAATAATCCGCCAGGGCGCGGCGTTGACCGCCAGCATGCAGGTAGAGATCTTTTCCGACGTGGTGTGTCCGTGGTGTGCGGTGGGAAAGCGGCGCTTCGAGGCGGCCCTCGGACGCTTTGCCCATGCCGACCAGGTGGAAGTGGTCTGGCGGGCCTATGAGCTGGACCCCCACGCCCCGGCCCGGCGCGAGGGTGACTACGCCGAGCGCTTGGCGCAGAAGTACGGGACGACCCGCGAGCAGGCCGTCGCCATGCACGACCAGCTCACCGCCACCGCGGCCGCCGAGGGGCTGGACTTCCACTTCGAGCGGGCCCAGGCGGGGAACACCTTCGACGCCCACCGGCTCCTGCACTTCGCCCTCGAGCAGGGTCCGGCCGTCCAGAACGCCTTGAAGGAGCGGTTCCTCGTCGCCTACTTCACCGAGGGCGAGGCCATCGGTGAGGCCGATACGCTGGTGCGGCTGGCGGCCGAGGTCGGGCTGGACGCCGCCGAGTGCGCCGAGATCCTGGCCGGTGACCGCTACGCCGACGAGGTCCGCGCCGACGAGCGCGAGGCGCACGAGATCGGGGTGACCGGGGTCCCGTTCTTCGTCGTCGACTCGAAGTTCGGCATCCCCGGCGCGCAGGATCCCGACACGTTCCTCAACGTGCTGGAGGAGGCCTGGCGCAGGTCCCACCCGCTCGAGATGGCAGCGGTGGCTGACGGTTCCGCCGGGACCGCCGCCTGCGAGGGCGACAGCTGCGTCGTGTGACCCGGGCTGCCGCACCGGGCGCTCGCGTTAGCGTGGCCGCCAGGTAGCCGAGCAGTGCCGGTCGTGGGCCGGGGGGCGCTCGGACCGGCGAGGAGCGATCGATGTTGACCGACCGCCTGGATGTCAGCCTCGATGAGCTGCGCGAGCACTCGGGGTGGGAGCTCAAGCCTGAAGGCGCCTGCCTGGGGGACGTCTGCATCCCGTTGCGGGCGCCGGTCACCCGCGACGACGGCCGGGTCGACCTCGAGGCGTTCGCCGGCCAGCTGGGCATGCCCGTCGTGGCCGATCCCGCGCACGGCTTGTGGGCACTCGGCCCGGCCGCCGCCGATCACGTCATCGATCAGGCGACGATGCCCGAGCTCACGCTGTCCGACTTCGAGGGTCGTCCCTACGACCTCTCCGATAGCCGCGGCCGCAAGGTCGTCATGGTGGCGTGGGCGTCGTGGTGCGGGTGCGCCCGCGACCTCCCCTCGTGGCAGGCCCTCTATGAGGAGCTGGCTCCGCACGGTCTCGACGTCGTGACGGTTGCACTCGACACCAACGTCGACGCGGCCCGTCCGGCGGCCGAAGCGGCGCAGCAGACCCATCCCTCGCTGGTGGACCCGGCGCACCGCGTCGTGGAGCGCTTCGGGATCACCAACGTCCCCCTCGGCATGTGGATCGACGAGAAGGGCGTCATCGTCCGGCCACCGGAGTCGGCGCCCGTGCCGCCCCGAGCGGGTGAGCCCGACCGCGCCGCCATGGTAAGCCAGCTGCCCGAGGACCAGCTGCGGATCGTGGCCGCCATGACCGCCAACGCCGGCGACCCGACCCGCTACACCGACGCGGTGCGTGACTGGGTGGCCAAGGGCGAGGAGTCCGAGTTCGTGCTCTCCGAGGAGGAGGTCGTGGCCCGGAGCCGCCCGCTCCCGCCGGAGGCGGCCACGGCGGCCGCCCACTACGAGCTCGGCCAGCACCTGCACCGCTCGGGGCACGGGCAGGACGCGGTGGCCCATTTCGCCGCGGCGCACGACCTGGACCCGACCAACTGGAGCTACCAGCGCCAGGCGCGTGCCCTGGTCCACCCGGCGTGGGGAGCGGTCTACGAGCGGGACCTGTTCACCGAGGTCGGGCGGGTCGGTCCGGCGACCTGGCGACCCGCTCCCACCATCTGACGGGTCTGACGGGTCTGACGGGCCGACCCGAGCTCAGGGTGACGGGCCGACCCGAGCTCAGGGGGACGGGCTCGGGCTCAGGGTGACGGGCTCGGGCTCAGGATGACGACCGGGATGTCGCGTGACGTCTTCTTCTGATAGGCGTCGTAGCCCTTGTACCAGTCCACGATGCGGGGCCACAGCTCGGCCTTCTCCGCTGCCGTCGCCACCCGGGCGGTCACCGTGCTCGACTCGCCGCGCCGCTGGATCGTCGCTGTGGGGTCGGCCACCAGGTTCAGGTACCACGCCGGATGGTGGTCCTGGCCGCCGTTCGAGGCGATGAGGACCAGGTGGTCGCCGTCGGGCAGGTAGTTGACCGGGGTGGTGCGGGGCACGCCGGACTTGCGGCCCTTGGTGGTGAGCAGCAGCACGTTCGCGGTCCCGAACGAGCCGCCGACCCGGCCCCCGCTCGCCCGGTAGATCCGCACGTGCGCCGCGGGAAGGAGGCGGTTGAGTCGATCGCGCACCGTGACCATCCGCTCACGCTACCGGGCTGGCTCGACCGGCGCCGCCGGGACCCGGTCGCTGTGGCACGCTCCATCCAGCGGGCCCGGCGAGCCGGGCCGGTGGGGCCCGAAGGGAAGCGAGCCGGGCCGGTGGGGCCCGAAGTGGAGGAGACGGCCATGGTCGAGGTGCCGAGCTACGACGAGCTGCCCCCGGCACCCGAAGGGGGGCGCAGCGGGTGGGGGCTCTTCGGGGCCGAGGACAACGTCGGCCTCCTCAACCTGCTCACGCCCGAGCGGGTGGTGGCCGCTGCCCGGCTGGTGCGCAAGGGGGCGCTCTTCCCCCTCGATGCGCCGATCGACGCCTTCGTGCCCCCGGTCGCCGCCGGCCGGGGGGCGCCACGCCACCACGTGCTGCACACGCCGGGCGCCATCGGGTTCGACGACGTGTACGACAACTTCTACCCCCAGGGGTCGAGCCAGTGGGACTCGCTCGGCCACGTCGGCTACACCCCCGACGCGTTCTACAACGGGGCGAGCGAGGACGACGTGGCGACCGGCCGGCGCAACGGGATCGAGCACTGGGCCCGGCAGGGGATCGCCGGGCGCGCCGTCGTGCTCGACATGGTGCGGACCTTCGCCGACGAGGGCCGCACGCTCGATCCGTTTAGCCCGACCGGGTTCGACGTGGACGACCTCGAGCGGGCCCGGCGCCGGTCCGGGCTGGAGTATCGGACCGGTGACATCCTGGTCGTCCACACCGGGTTCGTCGCCCAGTACCTGCGCCGCCCGGCGCGCGAGCGGGCCCGCATCGCCCGGGCCGGGAGGTCGGCCGGGATCGCCAGCGGGGAGGAGATGTGCCGGTACCTCTGGAACGCCCACGTCGCCGCCGTGGCGTCGGACACCTTTGCGGTCGAGACGTTCCCGCCCGACCGGTCGGCGGCCACCGGGTTCTTGCACCGGATCCTGATCGGGCAGTTCGGGATGGCCCTCGGCGAGCTGTGGTGGACCGAGGACCTGGCGGCGGACTGCGCCGCCGACGGCGTCTACGAAGCGTTCCTCACCAGCGCGCCCCTGCACGCCCCCGGGGCCATCGGCTCGCCTCCCAACGCGGTGGCCATCAAGTAGGGCCCTGGCCATCAAGTAGGGCCCTGGGAAGAAGGGCCCGGCAAGTAGGGCCCTGGGAAGAAGGGCCCGGCAAGTAGGGCCCCGGCAAGTAGGGCCCCTGGCCGGGGCCGGGGTAGAGTGCGCTGTCACCGGTAGCCGGTCGGAGGAACGAGCGTGCCCGCAACAGTGGTCGTCGGCACCCAGTGGGGCGACGAGGGGAAGGGCAAGCTCACCGACCTGCTGGCGGGCGACATGGACGTGGTCGTCCGCTACCAGGGGGGCCACAACGCCGGCCACCGGATCGTGGTGGAGGGCGAGGCCTTCGCCCTCCAGCTGGTGCCGAGCGGGATCCTCTACCCGCACATCACCCCGGTCATCGGCAACGGCGTGGTGGTCGACCCGGCGGTGCTGCTCGAGGAGCTCGACGCGCTGGAAGCCAAGGGCATCGACACCGCCCGGCTGGTGGTGAGCGGCAACGCCCACCTGATCATGCCCTACCACCAGGAGCTGGACCGGGTGACCGAGCGCTACCTGGGCAAGAACGCCCTGGGCACCACCCGTCGGGGCATCGGGCCGGCGTACGCCGACAAGGCGACCCGGGTCGGCTTGCGGGTCCAGGACCTCCTCGACGCCAAGATCTTCCGCCAGAAGCTCGACGTGGCGCTGAAGGAGAAGAACGCCGTCCTGTCGCGGGTCTACAACCGGCTCCCGCTCGACGCGGACGAGATCGCCGAGCGTTACCTGGGCCAGTACGCCCCCCGCGTCGCCCCGATGGTCGGTGACTCGGTCGGATTGATCCACGAGGCCCTCGACGGCGGGCGCAACATCTTGATGGAGGGGGCCCAGGCCACCTTCCTCGACCTCGACCACGGCACCTATCCGTTCGTCACCTCGTCGAACCCGGTGGCCGGGGGGGCCTGCACGGGGACCGGTCTCGGTCCGCGCGACATCAGCCGGGTGATCGGCATCGCCAAGGCCTACGTGACCCGGGTCGGCGCCGGACCGTTCCCCACCGAGCTCGCCGACGACACCGGGGAGCTGCTGGTCGAGCGGGGGCACGAGTTCGGGACCAACACCGGCCGCCGCCGGCGCTGCGGGTGGTTCGACGCGGTGATGCTGCGCCAGGCGGTGCGGCTCAACTCGATGACCGAGGTGGCGCTGACCAAGCTCGACGTGCTGGACACCTTCGAGACGGTGAAGGTCTGCGTCGCCTACGAGGCGGGAGGCCGGCGCTACGAGCACCCCCCGTACCACCAGTCGGTGCTGCACCAGGTGACCCCGGTCTTCGAGGAGCTGCCGGGGTGGCGGAGCGACCTGACCGGCGCCACGACGCTGGCCGAGATGCCTGCCGCGGCCCGCCGCTACGTGGACTTCCTGGCCGAGCAGATCGGGGTGCCGGTCCGCATCGTGGGGGTGGGCCCGGGTCGCGAGCAGTTCGTCTCCTTCGCCTCGGCGTGAGGGGTCGGTGACCGTCTGCGTCATCGGTGCCGGTGGGCGTGAGCACGCCCTGGCCCGGGTGCTCGCCCGCAGCGACGACGTCGTGGTCACCCCGGGCAACCCCGGGATGCCGGCCACTAGCCCCGAGGGTCACCGCATCGTGACCACCCCGGCCCCGCCCGAGGAGGTCCCGGCCGACCTCCACGTGATCGGGCCCGAGACCCCGCTCGTCGACGGGATGGCCGACCGGCTGCGGGCGGCCGGGCTCCGGGTGTTCGGGCCCGGGGCCGACGGCGCCCGGCTCGAGGGCTCCAAGGCGTTCATGAAGGATGTCCTCGCCCGGGCCGGGGTCCCGACGGCCCGCTTCGGCGCGTTCGACCGGGCGGACGACGCGATCTCGTTCCTGCGCTCCCTGCCCGGCCCCTGGGTCGTGAAGACCGATGGGCTGGCGGCCGGCAAGGGGGTGCTGGTGGCGCCCACCCTGGCCGAGGCCGAGGCCGACGTGGCGGCCAAGCTGTCGGGGACGGCTTTCGGCGCCGCCGGGCGGCGGGTGGTGATCGAGGAGGCCCTGGCGGGCGAGGAGTGCTCGCTGCTGGCGATCTGCGACGGCGAGCGGGCGGTGGCCCTCGCCCCGGCGCGGGACTTCAAGCGGATCGGCGACGGCGACGTCGGGCCCAACACCGGCGGCATGGGCTCCTACTCGGGGCTGGACGAGCTGGACGGCCCGGCGGTCGACGCGCTGATGGAGCTGGCGGTGGCCCCGGTGATCCACGCCCTGCGGGCGCTGGGGATCGAGTACCGGGGCGTCCTCTACGCCGGGCTGATGCTGACCGAGGACGGCCCCAAGGTGCTCGAGTTCAACGTGCGGTTCGGGGACCCCGAGACCCAGGTGGTGCTGCCCCGGCTCGCCTCGGACCCGGTCGGGCTGCTCGCCTCGGCGGCCGACGGCCACCTCGGGACCGAGCCCACCTTCACCCCCGACGCCGCGGTGTGCGTGGTGCTGGCCGCGGCCGGCTATCCCGCCGAGGTGCGCACCGGGGACCCGATCGAGGGGCTGGGGGACGACGGGCAGCTGGCGGTGCCGGTCACCGGGACCACGGTCTTCCACGCCGGCACCGCGTCGGGTGCCGGCGGCTTCCGCACCGCCGGGGGGCGGGTGCTCGGGGTGAGCGCGCTCGGGTCCGACGTGGCCGAGGCCCGCCGGCGGGCCTACCAGGGCGCCGGCCAGCTGCGGTGGCCCGGGGTCCAGCTGCGCCACGACATCGCCGACCGGGCGGCCCGGCGGGCCGGGGCGGCCCGGTGATCCGCCGCTACTCGCCGCCCGACATGGCGGCGCTGTTCAGCGACGAGGCCCGGCTGGCCCGGTGGCTCGAGGTGGAGCTGCTCGCCACCGAGGCCCAAGAGGCGCTGGGGGTGGTGCCCGCCGGGGTGGCCGCCGCCTGCCGGGCGCGGGCCCCGGTGGTCGACGCGGCGTTCGTAGCGGCGGTCGAAGAGCGCGAGGCGGTGACCGACCACGACGTGGCGGCGTTCGTCGACGTGGTCCAGCAGGGGATCGGGGCCCCCGAAGGCTCGTGGATCCACTACGGGCTGACCTCGTCGGACGTGGTGGACACCGCGCTGAGCGCGTGCCTGGTCGACGCGGCGGACCTGCTGGTTGCGGCGGCGGACCAGCTGCTGGTGGCCCTGCGCGACCGGGCCCGCGAGCTGGTCGCCACGCCGGTGGCCGGCCGGACCCACGGCATGCACGCCGAGCCGACCACCTTCGGGGCCAAGTTCGCCCTGTGGGCGCTGCAGGTCGACCGCGACCGCCAGCGGCTGCGGGCGGCCCGGCAGCGGATCGCGGTGGGCAAGCTGTCGGGCGCGGTGGGGACCTACTCCAACGTCGATCCGGCCGTCGAGGCGCACGTGTGCGCGGCGCTGGGGCTCGAGCCGGTGCCGGCCACCCAGGTCATCGCCCGGGACCGCCACGCCGAGTACCTCTGGGCGTGCGCGGCGGTCGGGGCGACGGTCGAGCTCATCGGCACCGAGGTGCGGCACCTGGCCCGCAGCGAGCTGGGCGAGGCGGAGGAGCCGTTCGGCGCCGGGCAGAAGGGGTCCTCGGCCATGCCCCACAAGCGCAACCCGATCCTCTCGGAGCGGCTGTGCGGCCTGGCCCGGGTCCTGCGGGGCTACGCCGGGGCCGGGCTGGAGGACGTGGCGCTGTGGCACGAGCGGGACATCTCGCACAGCTCGGTGGAGCGGGTGGTGCTCCCCGACGCCAGCCTGCTGGCCTGCTACGTGCTGCGCCGGGCCACCGGGCTGGTCACAGGGCTGGTGGTCCACCCCGACCGGGCCCTGGCCAACCTGACCGAGGGCTCCTTCGGGCTGGTCTTCAGCCAGTCGGTGCTCCTGGCCATGGTGGCGGCGGGCATGGGCCGCGACGACGCCTACCGGATCGTCCAGCGCGACGCCCGCACCGCGTGGGCCGAGCGGCGCCCGTTCCGCGACGTGCTGGCCGCCGATCCCGAGGTGGCCCTCGGGCCGCCCGAGCTGGCGGCCGCCTTCGACCTCCCCCGCGCCCTGCGCCACGCCGGCCGGGTCGTCGAGGCCCTCGACGCCCTCGAGCTCCCGGGCGAAGCGTGAGGTCTCCCGCCGCCGCACCCACCCCGGTGCACCGGGGCAAGGTGCGCGAGCTCTACGACGCCGGCGACGGCCTGCTGCTGATGGTGACCTCGGACCGGGTGTCCGCCTTCGACGCGGTGATGGCCGAGCCCATCCCCGACAAGGGGCGGGTGCTGACGGCCATGACCGTCTACTGGTGCGAGACGCTGGCCGACGTGGCCCCGGTCGCCCTGGTGAGCGCCGACCCGGACGAGATCGCCCGGCGGTTCCCCGGCGTCGGGGCCCTCGGGGACGTGGCCGGGCGGGCCCTGCTGGTGCGACGGGCCGAGATGCTCCCCCTCGAGTGCATCGTGCGGGGCCACCTGGCCGGCCAGGCCTACAGCGAGTACGCGGCCCGGGGGACGGTCCACGGGACCCCGGTGGCGCCCGGCCTCCGGCTGGCCGACCGGTTGCCCGAGCCGATGTTCACGCCGTCCACCAAGGCCGTCACCGGCCATGACGAGAACATCGGCTTCGAGCAGGCCCAGGCCCTGGTGGGGCCGGCCCGGGCCGCCGAGGCCCGCGAGCTGTGCCTGGCCCTGTTCGCCCGGGCGGCGGCGCGCGCCGAGCGGGCCGGCTTCGTGCTGGCGGACACCAAGTTCGAGCTGGGCCTGGTGGAGGGGCGCCTCAACCTGTGCGACGAGGTGGTCACGCCCGACTCGTCACGGCTGTGGCCGATCGACCAGGTGGTGCCCGGGACCACCCCCCCGGCGTTCGACAAGCAGCCGCTGCGCGACTGGCTGGAGGCCTCCGGCTGGGACAAGACCCCGCCGCCCCCGCCGCTGCCCCCCGAGGTGGTCGCCGCCACCTCGGCGCGCTACGCGGCGGCCTACGAGCGGGTGACCGGCCGGCGCCTCGCCGACTGGTACGGTGCGCGCCGATGAACTTTTCGGCCCGCGTCGAGGTGCGCCTGCGGCCCGGCATCGCCGACCCCGAGGGGGCGACGATCGAGCGTGCCCTGCCGGCGTTGGGCTTCGACGACGTCCACGGCGTGCGGGCGGGCCGGTCCTTCGACTTCGAGGTGGAGGCGCCCGACGAGGCCCGGGCCCGGGACCGGGCGGCCGAGCTGGCGGCCCGCCTGCTGGCCAACCCGGTCATCGAGCGCTGCGACGTGGAGCTGCGGGCCGGAGCGGCCCAGGGCCCGCCGACCTCGTGACCCGGGTCGGGGTGGTGGTGTTTCCGGGCACCAACTGCGAGTACGACGTGGCGACGGCGCTGGGCCGCCTCGGGGCCGCGGCGCGGTTGGTCTGGCACGGCGAGCCGTCGCTCGGCGACCTCGACGCGGTGGTCCTGCCGGGCGGGTTCGCCCACGGCGACTACCTGCGGCCGGGCGCGCTGGCCCGGTTCTCGCACGTCATGGAGCCGGTCGCCCGGTTCGCCGCCGCCGGGGGGCCGGTGGTGGGGATCTGCAACGGCTTCCAGGTACTGACCGAGGCCGGCCTGCTGCCCGGGGCGCTCCAGAAGAACCGGGACCTGCGGTTCGTGTGCGCCCCGGTGCGGGTGCGGGTGGACTCGACCCGCTCGGTGCTGACCGGCTCGGCCCGGCCGGGCGACGAGCTCGCCATGCCCATCAACCACTTCGCCGGCAGCTACGTGTGCGACCGGCGCACCCTCGACGAGCTGCGGGCCGAGGGCCGGGTGGTCCTGCGCTACGTGGAGAACCCCAACGGGTCGATCGACGACATCGCCGGGATCACCAACGCGGCGGGCAACGTGGTCGGGCTGATGCCCCACCCCGAGCGGGCATCGGACGAGCTGCTCGGGTCCACCGACGGCCTGGTCCTGCTGCGGTCCCTCCTCGACGCGGCCGTACGCGCCGCTTGAGCCGGCCACTTCGGCCGGGGGGTCTGCAGCCCGGGAGATCAGCCCCCGTCGGGGGCCGGGAGGTCAGCCCCGGGTCCGGGCGATGCCGGCCCGCTGCAGGACGGCCGAGCTCACGCCGGCGGCGCGCCAGGTCCCGTAGCTGATGCCTTTGCGCTCGCCGTAGGACTTGGCCACTTTCACGAACTCCCGCTCCAGCCCGGACAGGTCATGCACGTCGCCCGCCCGCTCACGCTCCTCTTCGAGGTCCTTCTTCTCCTGCAAAAGGTGTAGCCGGGACAGGGGGTCCGCCCCGCTCAGCTGGTTGTCGATGGCCGCCAGCTTGCGGTTGATGGAGGCAGGGGTGCGCTTGCGCCCGCGCTTGGGGCGGGAGGACTCCAGCGCCTCGAGGTAGCGGCGGACGGCCAACCCCTCCTCGCGTCCCTTGGCGAGGGCGGCCTTGTGCTCGGGGGTCATGGAGCGGCGAGCCGGACGGGCCTTCTCTCTCGGCATGGTCCCTCTCTACTTGGCCCGGCCTGATTTATGCAAATAGGTTCTCCCCATTTACGACGATACGTACGCCATCTTCTACGACTATTGGGGTCGTGGATTCGGCGCTTCGGCGGTCAAACGCCCGCATGGATGGCTCGAAATGACAGGGCTGTGGTCCGGTCGGTGCGAGCGTGGCGAATCGGCCGACTTGGACGCAATGGGATCGGTGCCCGGGCCGACTTTGCCGGGGAAATGGGGTGCGGCCCCCGGCCGCCGGCGAGACCGCCGGCACGCCCCGGGTACCGTGTGCGTGCCATGTCCGCCGCCCGCGCCGAGCCGGTCGAGCCGCTGCCCCTCCACCGGGCGCTCGGGCTGACCGACGACGAGCTCGAGGCGGTGCGCCGGGTCCTCGGGCACGAGCCGAACCACCTCGAGCTGGCGCTCTACGCGGTCATGTGGAGCGAGCACTGCTCGTACAAGTCGTCGCGGATCCACCTGCGGCGGCTGCCGACCGAGGGTCCGGGGGTCCTGGTGGGTCCGGGCGAGAACGCGGGGGTGGTCGACGCCGGGGACGGCATCGCGGTGGCCATCCGCATCGAGAGCCACAACCACCCCTCGGCGATCGAGCCCTACCAGGGGGCGGCCACCGGGGTGGGGGGCATCCTGCGGGACATCTTCACCATGGGCGCCCGCCCGCTGGCGGTCATGGACCCCCTCTTCTTCGGCCCGCTCGACCAGCCCCGCCAGCGCTGGCTGCTGGAGGGCGTGGTGTCGGGCATCTCGGGCTACGGCAACTCGGTCGGGGTGCCGACGGTGGGCGGCGAGCTGACCTTCGACGAGTGCTACGCCCAGAACCCGCTGGTCAACGTCCTGTGCCTCGGCGCCCTGCCGGTCGAGCGCCTGGTGCTCGGGCGCGCCTCGGGCGCCGGCAACCTGGTGGTGCTGCTGGGCTCGACCACCGGGCGCGACGGGATCGGCGGCGCCAGCGTGCTGGCCTCGGCCGGCTTCGCCGGGTCGGCGGGCCCGGGCGACGACGACAAGCGGCCGAGCGTGCAGGTGGGCGATCCCTTCGAGGAGAAGCGCCTGATCGAGGCGTGCCTGGCCCTGCTCGACGAGCGGCTGGTGGTGGGCATCTCGGACCTCGGGGCGGCGGGGATCGCCGGCGCCACCAGCGAGACCGCGGCGCGCGGGGCGATGGGGATGGACGTCGACGTCTCGGCGGTGCCCCTGCGCGAGCCGGGGATGGCCCCGTGGGAGATCATGACCAGCGAGAGCCAAGAGCGGATGCTGGCCATCGTGACCCCCGACGACCTGGGGGCGGTGCTCGCAGTGTGCGCCCACTGGGAGGTGCGGGCCACCGTGATCGGCCGGGTCACCGCCCCGGGGGCCGAGGGGGGCCGGCTGCGGGTGCTCGACGGCGTCGAGGGCCCGGTCCTGGCCGACGTGCCCGCCGGTTCGCTCTCGGAGGGCGCGCCGCTCTACCGGCGTCCCCTCGCCTCGCCACCCGCCCGGGCGCGGCGGGGCGGTGGCCGGCTCGACGGTCCCGACGCCCTGGGTCCCCCGGCCGACGCCGGGGCCGACCTGCTGGCGCTGCTGCGGGACCCGAGCTGGGTCTACCGCCAGTACGACCACCAGCTGTTCTTGAACACGGTGGTCGGCCCGGGGGGCGATGCGGCCCTGCTGCGGCTGGCCGGTCCGGGCCTGCCCCCGAGCGAGCGGGGGGTGGCGGTGTCCACCGATGCCGGGCCCCGGTGGTGCGCGCTCGACCCCCGGGCCGGCACGGCGATGCTGGTGGCCGAAGGGGTGGCCAACGTGGCCTGCGTAGGTGCCCGCCCGGTGGCGGTGGTCAACTGCCTCAACTTCGGCAACCCCGAGCACCCCGAGGTGATGCGCCAGCTGTCCGACGCCATCGACGGGATGGCCGAGGCCTGCACGGCCCTGGGCCTTCCAGTTATCGGCGGGAACGTCAGCCTCTACAACGAGAGCGGCGGGGCCGACATCCACCCCACCCCGGTGATCGGGGTGCTCGGGCTGGTCGACGTCCTCCGGCGCCGCCCCCCGGGCATCGGGTGGGCCGAGGGCGACGCCGTCGTGCTGCTGGGCCCCCGGGCCGCCGGTCCCGATCCGGGGGACCCGGCATCTGCCCCCTCGGCGCATCCGCTCGGCGGGAGCCGGTGGGCGGTCGAGCTGCACGGCGCGGGCACGGGGGGGTGGCTGGCGCCGCCGGACCTGGGCACCCACGGCCGGGTGGCGGCGCTGGTGCGCGGCCTGGTGGCCCGGGGGGTCGGCGGCGGCACCCCGGCGCTGAGCGGGGTCCACGACGTGTCCGCCGGGGGGCTCGGGGTCGCCCTGGCCGAAATGGCCGCCCAGTCGGGCGTCGGGGGGGAGGTGGACGGCCTGGCGGGGCACGCCGAGCTGTTCAGCGAGCTGGCCTCGCGCATCGTGGTGGCGACCGCCGACCCGGCGGCGGTGCTGGCCGAGGCCGGCGCCGCCGGCGTGGCCGCCGAGGTGCTCGGCCGGGCCGGAGGGGATCGCCTGGTGGTGCGCGGTGAGCGGGCGGCGGCCGGGTCGGCGGGCCGGGTCCTGGTGGACCTCGGGGTCGAGCAGATCCGCCGGGCGTGGCGGCGCGCCCTGCCCGATGCGCTCGAGGAGCCGGGCTAGCGCCGTCAGGCGAACGCGGGCCGGCGGTCCTCCAGCCGGGCGAGGACCTCGTCGGGCACCTTCAGGTCGCCCCGTCCGGTGCCCACCGTCAGATCGGGCTTGGTGGCCCCGTGGTGGTCCGAGCCGCCGGTGGCCACCAGGTCGTGCCGGCGTGCGAGGTCGCGCAGCATGGCCCGCTCGGGCGGGGAGTAGCGGCCGTAGATGGCCTCGATCCCGACCAGCCCCGCCTCGGCCAGCTCGCCCACCGCCGCCGACAGCGCATCGCCGGTCAGCCCGAGCGAGAGCGGGTGGGCGAGCACGGCGACCCCCCCCGACGCCCGAGCGAGGCGGGCGACCAGCGCCGGCTCCACGCGCGCCTTGGGGACGTGGGCCGGGCGGCCGTCGCCGAGCCACCGGTCGAAGGCGTCGGCGACCGAGGTCGCTGCCCCGTGGCGGGTGAGCACCGCCCCGAAGTGGGGGCGCCCGACCCGCTCCTCCGCCGACGCCTCGGCCACCACCTCCTCGTAGTCGCCCGGCAGCCCCAGCTCGACCAGGCGGTCGGCCAGGCGGCGGTTGCGGGCCACCCGGTCGCGCCGGAGCCGGACCAGCTCGTCGGGCAACGGTCCGTGCTCGGCGTCGACGAAGTAGACCAGCACGTGGGCGCTTGCTGTCCCGTAGGCGCACGAGACCTCGCACCCGGGCACCAAGCGGATCCCGAGCTGATCGGCCCGCTGCCGGGCGGCGGGCAGCCCGATCAGGGTGTCGTGGTCGGTGAG
Source organism: Acidimicrobiales bacterium (assembly GCA_036501425.1). Classification (GTDB taxonomy): domain Bacteria; phylum Actinomycetota; class Acidimicrobiia; order Acidimicrobiales; family RAAP-2; genus DATKRB01. The sequence goes on from DASYAI010000073.1 coordinate 56,887, forward strand.
GGCTACCGCGGCGCACTGGGCCGCCGCCGCCAGCTCGGGGATCCGCTCGGGCGGGTCCGTGCCGTCGGACATGGTCGAGTGGGTGTGCAGGTCGATCACGCGCCCGCGACCTTACCGGGGGCCTGGTGGCGCCCCGGGGCCGCCGGCACCCGGGCCGAACCCGAACGGGGCCTGCCCGGCCCGCCGGCACCCAGCGCCGCCCGGCCCGCACCGAACCGAACCGGACGGGGCCTGCCCGGCCCGCCGGCACCCGGCGCCGGTGTGGGAGACTTGACCGGTTGGTGAGGGGCCCCGAGGGCGCGAGGTCGTGGTCGGACCGTGCGCGCCCGGGGTGCCCAGCTGTCGCAACGGGCAGGAGTGACGGTGGAGCGAGGCCGGCAAGGGTGAAGGAAGCGTGCGGGGTCTTCGGCGTCTACGCGCCGGGTCGATCGGTGGCGCACCTCACGTTCGACGGGATCTACGCCCTCCAGCACCGGGGGCAGGAGTCGGCGGGCATGGCGGTCAGCGACGGCCACACCATCACCGTCATGCGGGACATGGGCCTGGTGACCACCGTCTTCGACGAGCGCACCCTTTCGGGCCTGCCGGGCCACCTGGCCATCGGCCACACCCGCTACTCGACCCACGGCTCCTCGGACTGGTCGGCCGCCCAACCCGTCTACCGCGACGTCGGGGGGACCGGCTTCGCCCTCGGGCACAACGGGAACCTCACCAACACCGACGAGCTGGCCCGGCGGGCCGGCTTGCTGCCGGGCATGATCGGCACCGACAGCGACGTGGTGGCCGAGCTGCTCGCCCAGAGCCACCCGTCGGCCGGCGAGGGTGACCTGGGGCCGGCCCTGCACGCCGTGCTGCCCGGGGTGGCCGGCGCCTACTCGTTCGTCCTCCTCGACGCCACCCACCTCTACGGGGTGCGCGACCCCCAGGGGTTCCGGCCGCTGTGCCTGGGGGTGCTCGGCGACCCGGCCGAGCCGTCCGGATGGGTGCTCGCCTCGGAGTCCCCGGCCCTCGACGTCATCGGGGCCACTTTTGTCCGCGAGCTGGACCCGGGCGAACTGGTGATCATCGACGGCGACGGGGTGCGCTCCGAGCGGGTGGTGCCGGTGGAGGAGACCCGCCCGTCACTCTGCGTGTTCGAGTTCGTGTACTTCGCCCGCCCCGACACCCGGCTGTCGGGCCGCGAGGTGCACGGCACCCGGCGCCGGATGGGCGACCTGCTGGCCACCCAGGCCCCGGTCGAGGCCGACCTGGTGATGGGCGTGCCCGACTCGGGCGTGCCGGCGGCCGAGGGCTACGCCCGGCGCAGCGGGATCCCCTACGGCCAGGGGCTGATCAAGAACCGCTACATCGGGCGGACGTTCATCAGCCCCGACCAGCAGGCCCGGGTCGACGGCGTCCGGCGCAAGCTGAACCCGCTGCGCGAGAACGTGGTCGGCAAGCGCCTGGTGGTGGTGGACGACTCGATCGTGCGGGGGACCACCACCCGGGCCATCGTGGGCATGCTGCGCGACGCCGGGGCGACCGAGGTGCACCTGCGGATCTCGTCGCCCCCGTTCCGGTGGCCCTGCTTCTACGGCATCGACACCCCGAACCGCGACGAGCTGCTCGCCGCCCGCCTCACCCTGCCCGAGATGGAGGAGTTCCTCAGCGTCGACTCCCTGGCCTACATCAGCCTGCCGAACCTGAAGGCGGCCATCGACGCGCCGGGCACCGGCTTCTGCGACGCCTGCCTGACCGGCGACTACCCGGTGCCCGTCCCGCTGCGCACCCGTGCCGGGCTCCGGGCGGGGGGTGGCCCCGGCGACGACGACACCGTGACCCGGGTCGCCGGCTCCCCGCCGGCCGGGGTGGGCGCCAGCGGTGCGGCGCCGGTCGAGCCGGCGGCGCTGCAGCCGGCGCTGCCGGGGGTATGAGCGAGCCGGGCACGCCGGCGGCGACCGGGGCCACCTACGCCGGGGCGGGGGTGGACATCGCCGCCGCCGACGCCACGGTCGACCTGCTGCGCTCGGTGGCCGGCCGGGCGGGGCGGCCCGAGGTGCTCGGCGCCCTCGGCGGTTTCGGCGGCCTGTTCGCCCTGGACACGGCGCGCTTCGAGCGCCCGGTCCTCGTCGCGTCGACCGACGGGGTGGGCACCAAGCTGGCGGTCGCCCGCGACACCGGTCGCTTCGGGACGGTGGGGATCGACCTGGTGGCGATGTGCGTCGACGACCTGGTCTGCGTGGGCGCCGAGCCGCTCTTCTTCCTCGACTACGTGTCGGTGGGCAAGGTGGTGCCCGAGCGGATCGCGGCGGTGGTCGAAGGGGTCGCCGAGGGGTGCCGGGCCGCCGGCTGTGCCCTCCTCGGCGGGGAGACGGCCGAGCACCCCGGGGTGATGGGGGAGGGCGATCTCGACCTCGCCGGCTTCGCGGTGGGCGTCGTCGATGATGCCGCCCGGCTCGGCGCCGAGCGGGTCACGGTGGGCGACGTCCTGGTCGGCCTGGCCTCGCCCGGGCTGCGCGCCAACGGCTACTCGCTGGCCCGCCACGTCCTGCTCGAGCTGGCCGGCCGGCCCCTCGACGGGCCAGCCTGGCCGGGGGCCGACCGGAGCCTGGCCGACGAGCTGCTGCGGCCCTCGGTGATCTACGCGCCGGCGGTGCTCGGCGCCGTGTCCGCCGGCCCCGCCGGGGGCGTGCACGCCTGCGCCCACGTGACCGGCGGGGGCATTGCGGGCAACCTGTCCCGGGTGCTGCCCCCGGAGGTCGTCGCCGTTGTCGACCAGAGCTCGTGGCCCGTGCCCCGGATCTTCACCGAGGTGGCCCGGCTCGGCAACGTGGCGGACGAGGAGATGCGACGGGTGTTCAACCTCGGGATCGGCATGGTGCTCGTGGTGGACCCCGCCGCGGTCGACGCGGTGCTCGAGGCGCTCGGCTCGGCCGGTCACACCGCCGGCCCGATCGGCCGGGTGGTGGCCGCCGGTGCTCCGGACGCCGGTGCTCCGGACGGCCTGCCGGGGGGCGGGGCGGCGGTGCGGTTCTCGTGAGCGACGCGCCGTCCGGAGGGGCCGGGCCCGGAGGGGCCGGGTCGGGGGCGAACGGGTCCGAGGGCGCGGCCCTCCCGCCCACCCGCTTCGAGGCGCTGCGCCAGCACCTGCTCGGCCACTCGGTGCGCCGGGGCGACTTCGTGCTCAAGTCGGGCCGCCGCAGCAGCTGGTTCATCGACGCCAAGCAGACGGTGTGCCGTCCCGAGGCGATGCTGCTCGTGGCCGACGCCGTGCTCTCGCTGGTTCCCGCGGAGGCCACCGCCATCGGCGGCCTCACCATGGGCGCCGACCCGGTGGCCTTCGTCACCGCCGGGGTGGCCGCCACCAGGGGCCGGGCGCTCCGGGCGTTCAGCGTCCGCAAGGAGGTCAAGGACCACGGGGCGGGCGGCCAGATCGCCGGCGCGCTCGAGCCGGGGGACCGGGTGGTGGTCACCGAGGACACGGTCACCCGGGGCACCTCGCTCCTGCAGGCGGCCCGGGCGATCCGCGACGCCGGGGCCGAGCCCATCCTGCTGGTGGCGGTCGTCGACCGGGGTGGCACCGCCGCTGAGCTGGCGGCGGCCGAGGGACTGGCCTTCCGGGCCGTGCTCGGCGCACCGGACCTGGGCTTCGCCTTCGAGGGCGGCCAGGGGTAGCGAACTTCGGGGCGGGCCGGGTCCAACCCGCCGCCGGGGGCGGCCTGGGGTCCAAGCCGCGGCCGGGGGCGGCCCGGGTGGCTCAGCCCGGGGCGGACGGGGGTTCGGGATGCACGACCCGCACCTTGGTGACGAACGGGGCCTCGATCCGCTGGGGGATGCCGGCGAACACCGCCGCCCGCTCGGGCGACGCCAGGTAGACGCGCTCGGCCTCGTCGAAGTCGCCCTCGTGGCTGACCGCCCACACGAACTGGTTGGTGCTCTCGTCCACAAAGGCGAAGAGCACCTCGAACCCGTACTGCTCGCGCGCCGGGCGCACCGTGCGCCACCAGGCGACGAACGCCTCCATCTCGCCGGGCACGATCTGGTACCGGCGCAGCTGCACGGTGCTCACGCCGCGTGACCGTAGCAGGGCCTTTTGCCCGCTGCGACGCCGGTCGGCCCACGGTGGGGCGGGGGTTGGCCGGCGTGGTCGGGCGGCCCGTCGCCCGGTGGGTGCCCGACCCTATGATCGGCGCGGTGGAGCTTTCCTTGGTGGCCGGGGCCGGCGGCCCGTTCGAGACCTTCGAGCAGCTGTGCGCGTACTTCGACGCCGCGGCCGGAGCGGGGTTCGCCTCGGTCACCCTGTCGGCGGACATGGTGGGTGCGGGCGGGGAGGGTCCCGAGGGGGTCGGGCGGGTGGCCGAGGCGCTCCGCCAGCGCGGCCTGCGGTGCTCGGACCTGTCCTCCATCGTGGTCCGCCGCGACGACGAGGCGGCGCTGAGCTCGGCCACCTCCATGGCCCGGTGGGCCGAGGCGCTCGGGGCCCGCTTCGTGACCGGGCTGCTCTTCACCCGGGTGAGCGACGAGTCGATCGACCGGCTGGGCCGGTGCGCGGACCTGGTCGAGGCCAGCGGGGCCCAGCTGTCGATCGAGTTCGCCCCGACCGGCGCCGTCGAGTCGATCCCCGAGGCGCTGGCGGTGGTCGAGCGGATCGGGCCCAGCCGGTCGGGCGTGCTGATCGACTCGTGGCACTTCTGCCGGGGCCCGAGCACGTGGGAGGACCTCGAGTCGATCCCGCTCGACCGCATCGCCTTCGTCCAGTTCGACGACGCCCTCGAGCCGTCGGGCGCCGACATGATGGCCGAGACCACCGGGCGCCGGACCTGGCCGGGGCAGGGCACCTTCGACCTCGAGCGCTTCGCGACCACCCTGACCGGGCGGGGATGGGACGGCCTGGTGAGCGTCGAGGTGCTCTCCGAGGAGCACCGCCGGCTCGACCCGGCGACCTTCGCCCGGCGGGCGTTCGAGACCAGCCGGCCGTTCTGGGTGACCGAGCCCGCCTGATCGGCTGGCTCGGCCTGGTCAGACGGGGGTCGACCGGGTCAGTCGGTGCGGGGCGTGAATTTCGGGATCTTCATCCCGCCCTGCTCCTCGAAGCAGACCTGCAGGGGCATGTCGAGGACCAGGTCCTCGGGCGTGTTGGGGACGCCGACGACGTTGGTGGCCATCCGGGGGCCCTCCTCCAGCTCGACCAGGGCGATGGCGTAGGGGGCCTCGTCCTCCCAGCCCGGCACCGGCCGGTGGTTGATCACGTAGGAGTGGAGGGTGGCCCGCCCGCTCACCACGACCCACGACACGTCGTCGGAGAAGCAGTGGGGGCAGAACGGCCGGGGGTAGAAGTAGAACTGCTCGCAGGCGTTGCAGCGCTGGATCTGCAGCTCCTCGTTCTGGGCCGCGTCCCAGAACGGCTTGGTCTCCGGGGTCACCACCGGTGCGGGCTTGGGGCGCTTGGGGGCGTCGGTCATGCCCGTGCCGCCGCGGCCTCGGCCGAGCCGAAGACGATCGTGCTGGCCGAGGTGAACATGCTGCCCACCCCGTGCGCCACGCTGATGTGCACGTCGGGCACCTGGGCGGCCGCCTCGCCGCGCACCTGCCGGATGGCTTCTTGCATCAGGAACATGCCGTAGATCCCCGTGTGGGTGTAGGAGAGGCCGCCGCCGTTGGTGTTCATCGGCAGGGAGCCCCCGGGCGAGGTGTGGCCCTCCTCGATGAACGCGCCCGCCTCGCCCCGGCCCACGAACCCGAGGTCCTCGAGGGTGTAGATGGGCAGGTGGGCGAAGGCGTCGTAGGCCATCAGGTGGTCGACGTCGGCGTGGGTGATCCCCGCCTGCTCGAACGCCAGCTTGCCGGTGGTCCGGTAGGCCCGGGCACTGGTCAGGTCGGCCATCTGGGAGGCGAGGGGGGACTCGGAGGACTCGGCGCCGCCCAGCACGTGGACCAGCGGCTTGCGCAGCGGCAGCGTGCCGGCGTGCTCGGCGCTGGTCACGATGAGGGCCCCGCCGCCGTTGGTGGCCAGGCAGCACTCGAGGCGGTGCATCGGGTAGCAGATCATCGGCGAGGCCAGCACGTCGTCCACCGTCACCAGGTCCCGCATCATCGCCCGGGGCACCTGGGACGACCACTTGCGCTGGGCCACCGCCACCGACGCCAGCTGCTCGTGGGTGAGCCCGTAGGTCTTCATGTAGCGCAGCACGCCGAGAGGGAACTTGGTGGCGGGCGGCCCGACCCCGTAGACCTGCTCGAACTGCTGCTGGAGGTTGGCCAGGTCGAGCGCGCCCGGGCTGCTCGCCGGACCGCCCCGGCTCACCGCGTGGCTGACCACGATCACCTTGGCCATGCCCGCCGCGATGGCCGCCGCGGCGTGGTGGAGGTGGACCAGGAACGAGCACCCGCCCACGAAGGTGCCGTCGAGCCAGGTCGGGGTGATCCCCAGGTAGTTGGCCAGCCCGGCCGGCCCCTCGCCCACGCAGGCCACCCCGTCGATGTCGTCGCGGGTGATGCCGGCGTCGTTGATGGCGTTGCGGACCGCCTCGGCGTGCAGCTGGACGGGGGAGACGTCGGTGATCACGCCGAGGCGATCGGTCTCCGCCGCGCCGATCACGACAATCTGCGGGGGCATGGCGGTGATGATAGGACGGGGTCGCCGCCCCTCCGCCAATCAACCCTCAGGACACCGGCGGCCGCTCGGTCCGGGGGAACGCCTTCTGGAACGCCTGGGCCACCTTGAACATCGTGGTCTCGTTGCCCGGCTTCCCCACGATCTGCAGGCCGACCGGCAGCCCGTCGACGAACCCGCACGGCACCGAAAAGGCGGGCATCGCGAGCCAGTTGAACAGCATGACGTGGCTCGTGTACACCGGCGCGAACGTCCCGTGGGCGAAGCCGGACTGGTCGCCGGTCCAGCAGCGGTTCCAGTCCTCCACGTCCCGGGCGAGCAGCTGGGAGGTGGGCGTGAGCAGGACGTCGAAGTCCTCGAACAGCGCGTTGAACCGCTCGACGTTGCGGCCCCGGGTGGCCATGGCGGACCAGTACTCGGCGGGGGAGGGCATCTCGCCCGTGCCCTGGCCGCCGCTGCCGAAGGCCCGGTTGATGAACATGAAGCCCTCGTAGAAATCGTCCCACGACTGGTCGGTGGTCTCGACGGTGGCCCCCAGGCGGGCAAACCCCTGGGCGGCCTCGCGGATCGCCGCGATCACCCGGGGGCTCTCCTCCATGGCGTACATCGAGGCGTAGCCGAGGTCGTCGCTCCAGGCGAAGCGCAGGCCCTCCACCCCGTCGTGGATGTGGGCCAGGTAGTCCTCGGGCTGGTCGATCAGGCTGAAGAAGTCCCGCCCGTCGGGGCCGGCCATGGCCTGGGTGGCCAGGGCGCCGTCGACCACGTCGAGGCACATGGGCCCGGTGCTGGCGGTCATGGCCAGCGTGGGCGAGGCCGGGTGGATCCACGGGATCCGTCCGGGGGTGGCCACGATCCCGAACACGCCCGAGTAGGCCGAGGGCAGCCGGGTCGAGCCGCCCCCGTCGGAGCCCAGCCCGAGCGGGACCATCCGGGAGGCCACCGCGGCAGCGGTGCCCGAGCTCGACCACCCGGGCACCTTGTCGGGGTCCCACGGGTTGCGGGCCTCGACGTCCCAGTTGTACATCCGGGTCTGGTCGGTGCGCGCCATGTCGCGGCGAAGGCCCGATCCCATCAGGGTGTTGCTCCCCACGACGACGGCCCCGGCCGCCCGCAGCCGCTCGACCTGCACGTCGTCCCACGGGGCGGCCGGGATGTCGCGTTGGGTACCCATGTCGAAGGTCGGCCAACCGGTCACGAAGATGTGGCCCTTCACCGCCACCGGGATGCCGTGCAGCAGGCCGAGCTCGTCCCCCGCCAGCACCGCCCGCTCGGCCCGACGGGCCGCGTCGCGCGCCCCGGCCCGGTCGACGTGCACGAACGCGTGGAGCACCGGGTCCAGCGCCTCGATGCGGTCGAGGAAGTGCTCGGTCACCTCGACCGGCGAGACCTCCCGCTTGCCGATCATCTCGCGGATCTGCCAGGCGGGCAGCCAGGTCAGCTGACCGGACGGCGCTGGAGTCTCGGGCATCGGGTCCCCCTCCTTGCGGCGTCGTCTGCGGCGCCGGTGGTCCGGCGCAGCGCGCCGCCGGGGCCGACCGTAGCGACCGCCCTCGACGGCGGCAACCGGCGCTCGCAACCGGTGCCGGCGACCGGGGCCGGCGACCGGGGCCGGCGACCGGGGCGGCCCGGCGTCCGGGAGTGCGGTTCGGGGTGGGCTCCGGGTTGCGGTCCGGGGTGCCGCCGGGGGATGGCAGGATGCGTCGAAGTCCAGCGGCGGCGCAGGGGATCCGGGAGGGGAAGTGGTGGAGGAGCAGCAGGGCGCGGAGGTGGGCACCCGATCGACCGGGTTGGAACCGGCGGTGCGGCGGGTGGCCCTGGTGGTGGTGCTCGGGACGATCATGTCCATTTTGGACACCACCATCGTCAGCATCGCCGTCAACACGCTGCGGGGCGACTTCCACACCTCGCTGGCCACCATCCAGTGGGTGACCACGGCCTACCTGCTCGCGTTGGCCATGGTCATCCCGCTCAGCGGCTGGACGGTGGAGCGCTTCGGGGCCCGCCGGGTCTGGCTGACCTCGATCGTCCTCTTCATCGCCGGCTCGGTCCTGTGCGGCCTGTCCTGGTCGGCGGCGAGCCTGATCGGCTTCCGGGTCCTGCAGGGCATCGGCGGCGGGATGCTCCTGCCGGCCGGGCAGACCATGCTCGCCCGGGCCGCCGGCCCCACCCAGATGGGCCGGGTGATGAGCGTCATCGGGGTGCCCATGCTCCTCGGGCCGATCGTGGGGCCCACGCTGGGTGGGTTGATCCTCGACAACCTGTCGTGGCGGTGGCTGTTCTTCGTGAACGTGCCCATCGGGCTGATCGCCTTCGCCCGGGGGTTCAAGGTGCTGCCCAAGGGCGAGCACGGCCGGGCGGGCCGGCTCGACGTCGTGGGGGTGTGCCTCCTGTCGCCCGGCCTCGCCATCCTGCTCTACGGGCTTTCGTCGGCCGGCTCGGGATCGGTGGGGTCCCGGGCCATCGGCAGCGTGGTGGTCGGGGCGCTGCTCGTCGCGCTCTTCGTGCGCCACGCGCTGCGATGCGAGCAGCCCCTGGTCGACCTCCGGCTCTTCTCGAACCGGACCTTGCGGGCCGCCTCGACGACGACCTTCGTCGTGGGCGGGACCATCTTCGGGGTCCTGTTCGTCCTCCCGCTCTACTACCAGATCGTGCGGGGGCAGAGCCCCCTGATCGCCGGCCTCCTGCTCGGGCCCCAGGAGCTCGGGGCGATGGTCTCGATGCGCTACGCCGGGCGGATCACCGACCGCTTCGGCGCCGGCCGGGTGGTCCCGGTCGGGGTGGTGCTGTCGGTGCTCGGCAGCATCGCCTACACCCAGGTGACGCCCCACTCCAACGAGCTGGTCCTCGCCCTCTCGCTCGTGGTGCGGGGCCTTGGCCTGGGCGCCACCGCCATGCCGGCGATGGCGGCGGGGTACGCCACCTTGCGCCACGACGACATCCCCCGGGCCACGACCCTGCTCAGCATCATCCAGCGGACCGGCTCGACCCTCGGGACCGCCGTGCTGGCGGTGGTGCTCCAGCGCGAGATCGAGAGTCGGGTGGGCAACGTCTCACTGGGCACCTCGGTGGTGCCCGGCCACGCCCAGGCGCTGGTGGCCCAGGCCTTCGGCAGCACCTTCTGGTTCGGCCTGGGCCTCTCCGCGCTGGCGATCATCCCGGCGCTGATGCTGCCCCGGCGAGGTGCGGCGGCGATGGCGGTCGGGGGCGGGGCGGAGGAGCCCGGCGGGCCGGGGGAGGGCCTCCGGCTGGAGGACGGGGCGGGGACGATCGGCTGAGTCAACCGAGCAGTCGGGCGGCCGCCACCCCGTCGCCCCACGTCTGGACCCGGTGCCAGAACCGGTAGCGGGTGTGGGCGAAGTTGTGCATGTGGCCCATGCGCTCGCACACGAAGACGGTGATGTCCGGCGAGCTCTTGAACGCGATCGGCTCGAGCCAGGGGTTGGGCACGACGTCGCGTTCGCCCACCGCGACCAGGATCGGCGTGGTGATCGAGGCCGCCTCGGTGGCCACGGTCCCCGGCGCCACCATGAACAGCCCGCACGACGGCGTGGTGGCCGACCGCCACGGGGGGAGGTCCTCGGCCCCCGTCGCCGCGTTGGCCGCCATGTCGGCGGCCACGATCTCGGGCGGCTCGTCGTCGTAGTGGAAGGCCCAGGTGAAGGGGTGCTCGTGGGGGGGGCCATCCGAGACCCCGGGCGCCGCGCCGGCCGCCCGGGCCAGCGCGGCCTGGTTGAGGATGGTCGGATTGGCCGGGTCGCTGCCCCGCAGGACCCACGGCCATGCCGCCGGCGGGGAGCCGGGCCGGGTGGGCACCACGGTGTGGATGCCGCTGAAGCCGAGCGAGGCGATGGCGTCGAAGACGCCGTGCTGGGCCTGCAGCACGATGGTGAAGCAGCCGCCCATCGATTGGCCGATCCCGATCTTCGTGGCGTCGCGCACCGGGGGGTAGCCCTCCAGCAGCGTCCCGCGCTCGAGCTGTTCCATGACCGACTCAACCGTGGCCCGGTTGCCCAGCGCCACCGTGTCGTAGGTCAGGCCGTCGCCCTCGGGCATGGTCGACTCGCCGAAGCCGAGGTGGTCGCAGGCGACGAAGATCCACCCGCGCCGGGTGTGCCACCCCGCCTGCCCCCCGCCGGTCCCGTCGGGCATGTCGAAGGTGTAGTAGCGCCGGCAGTAGCCGCCGCCGGGGAACGCGAAGCACACCACCGGTGGACTGGCCAAGGCGTCCTCGTCCGGCAGTACCACGGTGGCCGCCGTTTGGAGGGGGACGCCCAGGCCGACGGCGTCGGTGACGTCGATGCGCAGCTCGATCGTGGTCATGGCATCCCCCCAGCTCCTCCTGCTGCCGCGCCATCGGGTTCCGGGCGACCCAGGGCAACCGAACCTACCGCCCACGCGCCCGAGCGCGGGAGCGAGCGTGGGCGGGCCGCCTCAGCGCCGGTCGGCGAGCTTCCACGCCCCGGGTAGCAGCATCGCCGCGACCGCCGCCTTGATGGCGTCGCCGGCGAGGAACGGCGTCAAGCCGAGGGCGATCGCCTTCCCCGCGCCGACGTGAAGGTCCACGGCGAGCCAGATCACCCCCACGCCGTACATCACGACCTCTCCGGCCACCATCGCGGGGACGGACTTCGCGATGGAGCGGTCGGCACCGCGCTCGGCGAGGAGGCCGCACAGCGCCGCGCACAGCACGAAACCGACGATGTAGCCGAAGTTCGCCGCGACATAGCCGCTCTGGTGGCCGGCGAACCACGGGAGGCCGACCAGGCCTGCCAGGGCGTAGAGCACCATGGCGGCAGTGCCCCGCTTCCAACCGAGCGCGGTGCCGGCCAGGAGCACGCCCAGCGTCTGGCCGGTGACCGGAACCGGGGTGAAGGAGAGATGGATCGAGATCTGCGCCAGTGCCCCGACGAGCCCGGCCGCCCCCACCACGAGGAGCAGGTCGCGCACGAGCGTTCCCGGAAGGAGGTCGGCGAGGACGAGCGGCCGGCGCCGAGGGAGCGTGACGGTGGCTGACATGGGGGGAGCTGGACCTCCTCGGAGGGACTACGTCGCACGTCGTAGTCCACGGGCGCGGCGCCGACGCTACCAAGGGCGACGCGAGGCGCCAATCCCGCCCCGAGACGGTCCGCACGTCCGCCGGATCCATGCCGCCCCCCCCGGTGGGCACCCGGTGGGTCCCTGGTGGGCACCCGGTGGGCCACAATCGAGGGGCCATGCAGGTCGTCGACACGCTCAGCTTCCTGCTCGGGAGATGGTCGCTCGAGCGGTCGATCGAGGATCATCGGTCCGGGGCCCGTGGGCGGTTCGAAGGGGTGGCGACGCTCGTCGAGGTGTCCCCCGCCTCGGGGCCGGGAGCCGACCTCGGCCCCGGTTCCGGCCGGCGAGCCCACTACGGTGAGGTGGGCGAGCTCCACCTCGGGACGCACCGAGGGCCGGCGTCTCGACGCCTCCGATGGGTCCGACGGGGCGACACGACCGTGATGCTGTACTTCTCCGACGGACGCTCTTTCGTCGACCTCGATCTGCGCCACGGGGAGTGGCGGAGCGTCCACCACTGTGGTGAGGACCGTTACGAAATCGCCACCGTGGTGCGTTCGCCCGACGAGGTCCACGAGCGGTGGCGAGTGTGGGGCCCGACCAAGAACTACCGCGCCGAGACGACTTTGCAGCGCGCCGACGCTTTCGGCGCTGGTGGCTCGGGGCCACCCGGCCGGCGGCCGCGTCACCCGACCGGCGCCTCCGCGGTGGTCGGGACCGGCGTCGATCCGGTGACCTCGCGCTTTTCAGGCGCGCGCTCTACCAACTGAGCTACCCGACCTCGCAGGTCAGGGTACTCGCCGAGGCGAGCCCTGCCCGGGGCGGACCTGACGGGATTTGAACCCGCGACCTCCGCCTTGACAGGGCGGCGTGCACTCCGAGCTGCACCACAGGTCCTCGTTCGTCCCACCGGCAGCGGCCCGAGCCGCCCCGAGGGCGAACGGCCACTATACGGCATGCCCGCCGGGGCGCTCTCGGTGGCCCCGGGCCGCCCGTCCGGCCCCCTCGACCGGGCACCGGGGCGGTAGTTACCAGGTCCGCCACCTGGGGCTCGATAGGGTTGCCCAGTGGACGACGAGGTCGAGCGGCCCACTCGGGAGAGCCGGGCCGAGTGGGGGGTCGCCTCCCCTTACGAGCCCCGGTGGCCCGCCCTGTGCGCGGTGGTGGCGACCATCGGGCTCGAGATCCTCCTCCCCGACCGGGTCTTCCGCGGCCTGGGCCCCCGATGGTTGCTGCCGGTACTGGAGGGGGCGCTGATGCTCCTGCTGCTCGCCACCAACCCCGGGCACATCTCCAAGGAGGAGTCCCGCCTGCGGGTCGCCGGGATCTCGATGATCGCCCTCATCAACCTGACCAACGTGGTGACGCTGCTCGAGCTGCTGCACGCCCTGCTCTACGGCCGGGCCGACCAGGGCCGGCAGCTCGTCTACGCCTCGGTCCCCATCTGGCTGACCAATGTCATCGTCTTCGGCCTGTGGTACTGGGAGCTCGACCGGGGAGGCCCGGCAGCCCGGACGAGCTCGGTGCACCGGCCCCCGGATTTCTTGTTCCCCCAGATGACCGCTCCGGCCACCGCGCCGGACTGGTTCCCGAGGTTCACCGACTACCTCTACACCTCGTTCACCAACGCCACCGCGTTCAGCCCGACCGACACCATGCCGCTCACCGGCTGGGCCAAGCTGCTCATGACGGTCCAGTCCCTGGCGTCGTTGCTCACGGTCGCCCTCGTGGTCTCGCGGGCCGTCAACATCCTCGCCTGACGGAGCTCGCCCAATCCCGGGCCCCGCCGAGGTCGTCGACCGCCTGGTCGGGGGCCGGCGCGATCGGTGTCATGATGCCCGGCGTACGTCCACCCGGGCGCCGACCCGACCGTCGCTGACCGGTCGCCGAGCACCGGCGGGCAACGACGTCGGGGCCGATCGCGGAGGACGAGGTGAGCGTTCGACAGGCAGCACCTGAGCTGACCGGCGAGCGCGCCGTCCTCGGCGCCCAGCCCAATCCCACCTGGACGCTGGTGACCGTGGCCCTCGGGATCGTGATGGTCGGTCTCGATGCGACGGTGGTGGCGATCGCCAACCCGTACATCGCGGCCAGCCTGCACGCATCGCTGGCCGACCTGCAGTGGATCACCAACTCCTACCTGCTGGTGTTGGCGGTCCTGCTCATCGTGGGCGGGCGGCTGGGCGACCGCTACGGGCGCCGCCGGGTCTTCCTCGTCGGGGTGGCGGGCTTCGCGCTGTCGTCGGTCGGTGTCGGGGTGGCCGGCTCGATCGTCGGGGTGATCGTGCTGCGCGGGGTCCAGGGCGCCTTCGGGGCGCTGCTGATGCCGAACACGCTGGCATTGCTGCGGGTGGCCTACCCCGAGGACCGGCTCAACCGGGCCATCGGGATCTGGAGCTCCAGCTCGGCCGTCGCCATCGCCGGTGCGCCGATCGTCGGCGGCCTGCTCGTCGAGCACGTTTCGTGGCAGAGCGTCTTCTACCTGAACGTCCCGGTGGGGATCGTCACCTGCCTCGTCGGCGCGGCGGTGCTGGTCGAGAGCAAGGAGCCCGAGCGCCAGCAGTTCGACCTGGTCGGGGTGGGGCTCTTGGGCGCCGGCCTGTTCGCGCTGGTGTTCGGGGTGGTCCAGGCCCAGAGCTGGGGATGGGGCAACCCGAGCGTGCTCGGCCTGCTCGTCGCCGGCCTGGTGCTCCTGGCCGTGTTCACGCTGGCCGAGCTGCACATCGCGAGCCCCCTGGTGCCACCCCGGCTGTTCCGCCGGCGATCGGTCACCCTCGGGGTGCTGACGGTGCTGATGAGCTTCTTCGCCCTCTTCGCCGTGCTGTTCTTCGTCAGCCTGTACCTCCAGAACGTGGAGGGGCTGAGCCCGGTCGCCGCGGCGAGCCGCACGCTGCCCCTGACGCTGGTGTTCGCCTCGGTCAGCTTGTTCGCGGCCCGGATCACCTCGCGCTTCGGCCCGGGCCCGGCCACCAGCACCGGCATGCTCTTCGTGGCGGGGGGCCTCTTCGCCATGAGCGCGCTCGAGCCCCACTCCGCCTACCTGGCGCTCTGGCCGGCGCTGGTCGCCCTCGGGGTGGGCCTCGGGCTGGTGGTGGTGGCGTCCGCCGAAGCGATCATCGGGAACGTGCCGGTCGACGACTCGGGGCTGGCGGGCGGGCTGCAGGCCACCGCGGTGCAGTTCGGCGGCGTCCTGGGGGCCTCGGTCCTCGGCTCGGTGGTGGCGAGCAAGGCGACCTCGGCCCTGCCGGGGGCCCTGGCGGCCCTGGGGCTCGCCCCGGCCAGGGCACGCCACCTGCTGACCAACACCTCGGTTGTCGGCCAGGGCCGGGTGGCGACCTCCCACCACCTCGACGCCCGGACCGCCGCCATCGTCCGCGCCGGATCGCACACCGCGTTCATGTCCGGGTTCCACCTGGCGCTGGCCGTCGGGGGGGCGGTGGCGGTGGTTGGGGCCGTGGCCGGCCTGTTCATCCGGGCCGGCCAGAGCGCCGAGCCGGTGGCCGTGCACTTCTGATCCCCCGGCGCGGCCGGACGGGGGTCGTGGTCAGGGCATTCGGCCCCCAGCGCACCGGCGGACCCGGGGGAGCCGATCGCGTTGTAGCCTGTGCTTGCTCGCAAGACTGTCTGCGGGCGTACGAGAACAGACTGAGAGATCATGGCAACTGGCACTGTGAAGTTCTTCAACGCGGAAAAGGGTTACGGGTTCATCTCCCGCGAGCAGGGGGACGACGTCTTCGTCCACTACTCGAACATTCAGGGGTCGGGCTACAAGACCCTCAACGAGGGACAGCAGGTCGAGTTCGACGTGGCTCCCGGTCGTAAGGGCGAAGAGGCCCAGAACGTCCGCCCGCTCTAAATCCTGAGCTGTCCGAAGCGGCCGTCGGCATCAGCCGGCGGCCGCTTCGTCGTTTCCGGGGGAAAGGTCCGGCCTGCGACGAGCGGGTCGGGCCTCCTCCGTCGGTCACCGCGGGCACCGGCGCCGCGAAGGCGGCCGAGGCTTCAAGACGGCCCTGCCTCGAAGACATTCCCGATGACTCCCTGGGCCTCCGCCGGGGCTCAGGCGCCACGCAGCCGGCCGAGGAGCGGGATGGCGGCGATCTTCTCCCCGGTGAGCTCGTCCCAGTGCACCGAGGGTGCCGGGCCTCGAGTCCGCCCCGCCCGGCTGCAGGTGATGATCCGGTGCGGGGTGACGATGAGGTCGAGGCGGAAATCGTGCTCGGTCACCGGGATGCGCCCGCGGCGCAGGACCTGGGCTTCGTGGACCGTCGTCGCCACCACGGTGGAGGGCCCGATGAGGCCGGCCTCCCACCCGATGGCGTACTCGAGATCGCTGAACCCGCCGCCCTTGCCCAGGCGGGCGCCGTCGGCGGCCACCGCCACGCAGCCGGTGACCACCAGGTCGACCGGCTCCAGACCGTCGATCCCCACCGGCCGGCCGTAGCTGGAGGCACCGTTGATCGATGCGGCCTTGCGGGGCGCCACGTGGATCGTCGCCGGGTCGAGGAGGAAGAACGGTTCGTCGGCCGCCAGGCGGGGGGCGGCCATGAGCACCGTCTTGCCGTCCTCCAGCGCCCGCTGGCGCACCGGCAGCTGAGGGGAATCCGGGTTGGCCTTGACGGTGGCCGCGTCTCGCCAGGCGGGTGTGGTCCGAAGGCGCTCGGCCGCGGCCTCCGCCCCCACGAAGTTGGGGATGCGCCCGTTGGCGCCCGGAAACCGCGCCGCCCCGGCCGCCCGGAGGGCCTCCCAGACCTCGTGGCGCAGTGCTGCCTTGGTGGCCAGCAGCGCCGGGTCACCCCCGGCGTCCCGCGCGTGGTCGCGGGGCGCGGTCACCGTCGGCCGGCTCCGATGCCGCGCGCACGCCGAGCGGCCCCAAGGGAGAACACGGGCGGAATGTACCGCCGCCCGTCGAGGTCGCGCCGCCGGGGCGTCAGGTGGTCGCCACCAGTAGATCCTCGCCACTCGACGGGCGGAGGTCGTCGGTGCGATCGGCGAAGTAGCGCTCGGCGAGCACCGCTCCCGAGACGTGTCGAGTGTCCTGGAAGCCGGCTTCGCGGGCCACGGCGAGGATCTCGTCCGGGGCGTAGAAGCTGACGAACGGCGTGCCCGATGCCCGAGCCCCCCGCTCGGCGAACTGGAAGCCGACCTTGTCCGCTTCGTCGACGAGCGCCAGCGGCCGCATGAAGGTCATGGCCAGGGTGGACCCTGGGGCGAGCGACGCGAGCCGGCGCAGGGTGGCCGCGTTGGCCTCCTTGGTGAGGTACATGGCGACGCCGGTGGACGCCACCACGGCCGGTCGCTCGGCGTCGAACCCGGCGGTCGCCAGCCGCTCCCACCACGACCCGTCCGACTCGAAGTCGACCGGGACCAACCGGAGCCACTCGGGGACGCCCAGACCGAGCTCGATCAGGCGGCGGCGCTTCCAGGCCTGGGAGGCGGGCCGGTCGACCTCGAAGACCGCCAGGCGCGAGGCGACCTCCGGCCGGCGCTGGGCGAAGGTGTCCAGACCGGCGCCCAAGATGACGTACTGGGCGACGCCGCGCCCGGACTGCTCGACCACCAGATCCTCGACGAAGCGCGCCCGGGCGACGATGGCGGCCCTGAACCGGCTGGTGCCAGCGGGATCCATGTCGGGGCGCCGGTGCCAGCCGTCGTCGGGGGCGGCGAGTTGCAGGCCGACCTCGTCCTCGAGCACGTGGGGCGGCGGGTCGACCTGAACGTGCAGCGCCCGCCAGAGCGCAACCCGCACCGCCGTGGGGTCCGCCGCAGCGGCCTGCTCGTCGCTCACGACGCCGGCGGCTGCGGCTGGTGCGTGGCCGGAGCCTGCAGGCTCCAGATGCGGCCATCGGGGTCACGCACGGTCATCTCCCTGGTTCCGAAATGGGTGTCCTCGAAGCCGGTGACGACCTCGACCGCCGGATCGGGGCGGAACGCGTCGGGGTCGGCCACCTTCAGCACGATCTGCACGCCCGGCTCGCGGTCCTCGGGAACCTCCGCCACGAAGACGAAGGGACCGTCACCGTTACGGAGCTGGCCGGAGGCATGGTCGGTGGCGAACTCCAGCTCGAACCCGAGTGCCTGGAAGAACTTGGCCGACTTGCCCCAATTGTGGGTCTCGAGGAACACGGCCTCGATGCCCTCGGTCGTCATGGAAGGTCTCCTTTTGCAGATGGTCGGCGTAGCTGACCCTGGGCGTCGTCGAGGTAGGCGCGCAGCGCGTCCGCGACCAGCGCCGAAAGCGACAGGCCCGACTCGATGGCGTGATGCTTCACTCGCTTGATCAACCCGATCGGCAGGTACACGTTGAACTGCTTGACGTCGTCGTCACCCACGGCTCGATGCTAGCATCCTAGTAGAGGCAGACCACGGGCGGAGAGCACGGACCGATAAAGGCTCACAAAGGCGGGCGAAGGCCGACGAAGGCCGGCCCGGCTGCGGGGTCGTCAGTCCAGGCTGACCGTGACCACTCGAACGTCGCGCAGCGCCGGGTCCACGGTCAGGACGCGTCGGCGCCCGGGGCTCGTTTCCACGAGGGCGATGCTGAACCGACCGAGGACTACTGGCAGCTCCGCCGTCCAGATGTCTTGCAACCACGAGAAGGGCAGTCGGAGGTGGATGCCGTCGTGGCCGCGGGCGACGCTCGGTTCGTCGTCGGGCGCGATCATCTCCACCGTCGTGCGGCCATCGGGGGTGCCGAGCCAGTGGCGAACCGCCGCCGTCGCCCGCCCGAAGAGCGCTGCCGCGAGTGCCGCTCGGGCCGGTGGGCACCGATCGTCGGCGGCCGCAATGCGTTCGCACCACACGGCGATGACCATTGCCGTCAGCCGATCCCAGAAGGCCGGGCCTAGAGGCCACAGTGCGAGCAGCTCGTCGTCGGGCGGCGCAGCGAATCCCGGCCCGCGCCCGGGCTGGGCGATGACGACCGTCCCGGCGCTGCCAACGCGGGACGAACTCCTTGTCCGGCGCGCCCGCCTCGCCGGATAACCAACAGGGCCCCCC
>DASYAI010000074.1:0-12881 GCA_036501425.1 Acidimicrobiales bacterium
TCCAGTTCCCCGGCTTCGCATACTGCGTGGTCGAGCATGCGGCGCCGGCCGACTACCTCCTCGACCAGAGCCCCCATTGCACGCCCGTGCTCGTCGGCACAAGCACGAGGGCCGCCCCCGTGACCACACTGACGGTGACCGACACCGAGGCAGCGGTGACGCTGTTCGCGCACAAGTACAACAGCCTCGACCCAGACACGGTGATCCCCGGGGCGACCTACGACCTGTACGTCGAGGGTTCAGCGCCTCCGTCAGGCGTTCCTTCTACCATGCCGCCCGACGCTGCCACCGAAGCTGGGGATACCTGGTACGCCCGCAGGACGACGAACCAGTCCGGCGACCTCTCATTCACGGTGCCCGCAGGCTACGCGTGGTGCTTGGCGGAGCACGCGGCGCCGGTCGACTACCAACCGGACCCTGCATTGCACTGCACCGCCGTCCTCACGTCGACGTCGACGCCCGGGGACTTGACGGTCGCGCTGCCCGAGACCCTTGCGACCGTGCACATCTCCGCCACCAAGTTCAACTCGCTCCAGCCCGACACGGAGATTCCCGGCGCCACCTACGAGCTCCTCGAACAGGGGAGCGCGCCCTCCGGCTACCCCACGGCCGCGCCTCCGACTGACGATCCCGTCCCGGCAGGCGACACCTATTGGGGACAGGGAACCACGGGAACCAATGGCGTCCTCACCTTCGCCGTGCCGGCCGGCCACTCTTGGTGCCTCCACGAGCTGACCGCTCCCGCCGGTTACCAGCCCGATGTCGGCTATCACTGCACGGCGGTGCTCACGACCGATACCAGCGCGGCGGCGGCCAGCATCGCCCTACCGGAGATTCCAACGCCGGGCCAGTTGCCATTCACGGGTGGACCGGGGTTGCTGCTCGTCGGAGGCTCGCTGCTCCTCGTCACCGGCGGCAACGGACTGTGGTTGCTCGGGCGACGGTCCAGGCGGGGTCCGGTGCCATCATGAGCGAACCACGAGGTGTCACACTCATGGCCGACCAAGAGCCGAGACTTGCTCGCTTTCCAGGGGTCGGGCAAGGGCCAACGGTCGACCTGGTGCAGCACAGCGGGAGGAGCACGACATGAGGGCGGCGGGGGCGAGATCGCGGCGGCGAGTGTTTCCCTTCAGCTCGTGGCTCCTCGTGGTCGTGTGCGGCGCCGCGATCGTGGTCGTAACGCCGGGTACGGGGTCCGCGTCGTTGCACCCGGCGATCTGGACGTCCCCCTGTCCGAGTGCTCAATGCCCCTACCGGGCGCCAACCGCTGTCGAGGTGGGGTTCGCGGCGGACGTGCTGGCCAGGCTGAATATCGAACGTGCCCAGAGTGCTCGGGACTACCCCCTGGGAGGGCAGACGACCACCCTTCCTGCGCTGGCGCAGGATCCTGCGCTTGAACAGACGGCACAAGCAGCCGCCGAGTACCTGGCGATGACTGGGTCGTTGGAGGGCTATAGCGGGCCATTAACCGGAGAGGATGAGTCTACGGGTGAGAATGCAGGGGGTCCCGGCTTTGATTCTGCTGGGGCCGATGATGCATTCATGGAGTCTCCGGGCCACGCCGGAGCGGTCCTGTCTGCTGCATCCGACTTTGCCGGGGTGGGTGTGGCATGTGACAGCCAGGGTCGTGCATGGGAGGTAGAGCTGTTCGCCGATTCCGGTCCGACCGCATTCGCTGCGGGACAGGAGCGGTTGGCGGCGGAGCTGTCTGGCGATTCGGTGTACGCCCAGTCGGGGGGATCCATCACGTCAGTGCCAGAGCCCCCGTCGGCGGGCGGTGGCACGGAGGACGCCCGCGACGTGTTCCCCACCGATCCCATCGCTGCCGGTGCCCCCTTTGCCACCGGCGTCGATTGGACCTGCCAGGGCCCGTTGTATCCGTCGGGTTCCGCCCCGACAAGCCCGCTACCGGCGCCGGTGACCGGAGTCGCCTCCAGCCCCGACGGCAACGGCTACACGTTGGTCGACGCGGTCGGAGCGATCTCGGTCCACGGTGACGCCGGGTTCTTCGGCAGCGCCAATTCCCTTCATCTGGACCAGCCG
This sequence comes from Acidimicrobiales bacterium, assembly GCA_036501425.1. Lineage (GTDB taxonomy): Bacteria > Actinomycetota > Acidimicrobiia > Acidimicrobiales > RAAP-2 > DATKRB01. Next base: position 2,044 of record DASYAI010000074.1, read on the forward strand.
ATCGTCCACATCGTCTCTACGCCCGACGGCGGAGGGTACTGGCTGGTGGCGGGAGACGGCGGGGTCTTCGCCTTCGGCGACGCCCGGTTCTTCGGGTCGATGGGCGGGCGGGTGCTCAACTCGCCGGTGGTCGACCTCGCCGCGACGCCCGACGGTGGCGGGTACTGGCTGGTGGCGGGAGACGGCGGGGTCTTCGCCTTCGGCGACGCCCGGTTCTTCGGGTCGATGGGCGGTCGTCCGCTCAACGCACCGATCGTCGGGATCACCGGAGCACCGGGAGGTTCGGGCTATCGGCTGGTGGCGTCCGACGGCGGGATCTTCGCTTTCGGGGCGGCCCCGTTCTTCGGGTCGATGGGCGGTCGTCCACTCAACGCACCGATCGTCGGAATGGCGGCCTCGGTCTCTGGAGCCGGGTACTGGTTGGTGGCGTCCGACGGCGGGATCTTCGCCTATGGCGACGGGGGCTTCCACGGCTCGACGGGCAACCTGGTGTTGACCCGGCCCATCGTCGGCATCGCCGCCGACGATGCGACCGGTGGGTACTGGCTGGCTGCGGGCGACGGGGGAGTCTTCGCCTTCGACGCGCCATTCCTCGGTGCCGACTGACGCCACCCGTTCGGGCCCCGGACGGCTTCTCCGTGGGGCCGGGATCACTTGCGCCCTCGTCGGTCTGCTGCTCGGGGCATTCTGGGCCTACCTCCAGTGGGGCACCGGCGCGGTCGAGCACGGCGCCCAGGCCCGGCTCGGCGCCCAGCTCGAGCATCGCCGGGTCCCGGCGGTTGGTCGTCCGGTAGCCCGAAGTGCCCCGACGGCGTACCGGTGGCCGGCGGTCGCCGACGGCGCCCCGATCGCCCGACTGCTCATACCGTCCATCGGGCTCGATCAGGTCGTCGTGCAGGGGACCGAGACCGCTGACCTGCGGGAAGGCCCGGGGCACTATCCCGGCACACCGTACCCAGGACAGCAGGGCAACGTGGCGATCGCCGGCCACCGCACCACGTACGCCCACCCGTTCTACGACCTCGACGGGGTGGCGGTCGGTGCGCTGATCCATCTTGTCGTTCCGGGCCGGACATGGACCTACCGGGCCGTCGGTTCGGTCGTGGTACCGCCCGACGACGTGGCCGTTGCGGGGCCCCTCGGGGAGGCCGGCGGCTGGCTCACTCTCACGACCTGCAACCCGCGGTACTCGGCCGCCTCGAGGTTGGTGGTGCGCGCCCGGCTGGTGGGCTCGCCGGCGCGTTCGATCGTCGCGTCCGAGCCGGTCGTATCGGTGCGTTCCCCCCCGCCGGGCGCGACGGGGGCGGGCCGCCGACTTGCGATCCCAAGACCTGCCGGCGCCGGGGGTACGTGGTGGTCGGTGGTCGAGTGGGTGGGCGCGGGGGTGGTCGTCGCGCTCGTCGGCCGCCGGTTCGTCCGGAGCCCGAGAGCCCGACCGGCCCGGTTTCTCGCCGGCGCCGTCGCCATGGCGGTGCTCCTTCCGGTCCTCTACGAGTTGTTCGGGAGTCTGGCCGTACGGCTTCCGGCCGGGTATTGAGGGCGCGTTCACCGTTTCGCGCGCTGCTCGTCATGAACGGGGGACGGACTTTCGCGCGCCGTGTGCGTCCACGGGTCCTTCGGTATCGTGGGCCCAGCAGCCACGTCCCGAGGGGGGTTCGATGGACATCAACGACATGATCCTCGTGAGCGTCGACGATCACGTGGTCGAGGCGCCGAGCATGCACGAGTTCTTCAAGGAGAACCTGCCCGCCAAGTACAAGGACCGGGCGCCCAAGGTCATCCGCCGGGCCAACGGCACCGACGCCTGGTTGATCGAAGGCCAGGAGGTGGGCTCCTTCGGCCTCAATGCCGTGGCCGGCCGGGTACCCGAGGAGTGGGGCTACGACCCCGCCACCTTCGAGCAGGTGCGACCCGGGACCTACGACGTCCACCAGCGGGTCCGGGACATGAACGCCAACGGCGTGCTCGCCGGTCTCAACTTCCCGTCCTGGCCCGGCAACGGGGGCCAGTTCTTCACCCAGAGCGACGACGACGACTTCGTCGCGGCGATGCTGCGGACCTACAACGACTGGCACATCCACGAGTGGGCCGGCGCCTATCCGGGCCGCTTCATCCCGCTGGCCCTGTCGGGGTTCAAGCTCGGCGCCGAGTGGGTGGCGGGCGAGATCCGCCGGGTGGCCGACCTCGGCTGCCACGCCATCTCCTTCCACTCCGAGCCCTTCCGGTTCGGGATGCCCGACTACCACGGCGACGAGTGGGACCCGGCCTTCGCCGCCTGCCAGGACGTCGACTCCGCCGTGGTCTTCCACTTCGGCGGTGCGCTCCAGCAGCACCCCCGCTCACCGTTCGACGTGATCCCCCACGCCATGCCCTTCCAGACGGCCATCTTCGCCTGCGAGCTGTTGTGGTCGCCGATGTTCATGAAGTTCCCGACCCTGAAGGTCGCACTCGCCGAGGGGGCGGTGGGCTGGTACGCCTACTGGCTGGAGAAGGCCGACTTCGTCTACGAGCACCACCACCGCTGGACCGGCGCCGACTTCGGCGGCCGGCTTCCCAGCCAGGTGTTCAAGGAGCGGGTCCTCACCTGCTTCATCGACGACACCATGGGGATCACCGAGCGGGACAAGATCGGGATCGACAACCTGTCGTGGGAGTGCGACTACCCGCACTCCGACTCGACCTGGCCGCAGTCACCCGAGGTGCTCGCCAAGTCCTTCGCCCAGGTGGGCGACCTGACCGACGCCGAGATCAACAAGATCACCTGGCAGAACGCCTGTCGCTTCTACGACTTCGATCCCTTCGCCCACATCCCCAAGGAGCAGTGCACCGTGGGCGCGCTGCGGGCCCAGGCCACCGACGTCGACACCACCGCCCGCCGCTACGGCCCGCCGCCGGACGAGGACAAGGTGCACGCGACGGTCGAGGCGGCGAAGGCCAACCGCCAGCGCCTGCCGGGCGCCTGAGCGGCGGCCGCCCGCCGGGCGGTCAGCGTTCCATCGCGGGATCCCCGCCGCCGGTGAACGGCTCGGCCACCTCGGCCGACGCCCCGTGCATGGTGCCCGCCGCGTCGCGGTCCCGGATCCGCAGGGCCAGCGCCGACCCGGCGAGCAGCATCGCCGCCGCCACCAGAAACACCACGTGGAAGTCGCTCGGCACCGGGATGGCGTTGCGCCCGGCCTTGGCGGTGAGCACGGTGACGAGCAGCGCCACCCCGGCGGCGGCCGAGGTCTGGGTCACCGCGGCCGAGATGGCCGAGCCCCGCCCGGTGTCCTCCGGCGACACGGTGGCGAACGCCGCCGCCTGCTGGGAGATGATCACGAAGGCCAGCCCGCCCCCGATCCCGAACATGGCGAGGCGGATGAGCCACAGGCTGGTCGACGCCTCGAGGAGGGACAGCAAGGCGATCACCGCGCTCATCATCAACAATCCGCCCGCCATCAGGCGGCGTGGTCCGACGGACGGGTAGAGGCGCCCGGCGACCTGGGTGAGGGCGAGGACCCCGAGCGCTTCGGGGAAGGTGGTGAGGCCCGAGGTCATCGCCGAGCGGCCGGTGGCCTCCTGCAGGAACAGGGGGAGAACGAAGAGGGTTCCCAAAAAGCCCCCGAACGCCACCACCCCCACCACCGTGCAGTCCCGGAACAGCCGGTTGTGCAGGAGCCGGAGATCGAGGAGCGGGTCTCGCACCGCGAGTTCCACGAAGACCAGCGCCGTCAGGAGCACGATCCCGAGCGCGGCGCAGAGGATGATGGTGGCCGATCCCCAGCCCTCCGACGGGCCCTGGCTGATCGCAAAGAGCAGGAGCGGCAACCCGCTCCCGGCCAGCACGAACCCGGCCACGTCGAACCGGCCCGGCGACGCATGGGGTTCGTTGCGCAGGAACAACGCCCCGAAGATCAGGGCCACCACCCCGATGGGCAGGTTGATCAAGAAGGCCCAGCGCCACGACGCGTGCTGGACCAGGGCGCCTCCCACGATCGGGCCGAGCGCGGGGGCCACCGCCGTCGGCACGATGAGGATCTGCGAAGCCCGGGCCCGTTGGGCGGGCGGAAACGCCCGGAACACCATCGCCATCCCCACCGGTTGGAGCATCCCGCCGCCCACCCCCTGGATCACCCGGGCGACGACCAGGGTGGCCAGTGAGGGGGCCACGGCGCAGAGGGCCGAACCCAGGGTGAAGAGGGCGATGGCCCCGACCAGCACCCGCTTGGCGCCGAAGCGGTCGGCGATCCAGCCCGAAGCGGGCATCCACAGGGCCAGGCTGAGCAGGTAGCCGGTGGCGATCCACTGCACCGCCGAGTTGCCCTCGTGGAACTGGCGGCTGATCGTCGGCACGGCCACGTTCACCACCGTCGTGTCCATGATGCTCATGAACAGGGCGCTGACGAAGACGGTGCCCACGACGAACTGCTCGCTCATGCGGCCACGGGCGCTTTCCACGAATGCGGGCACGCTGACTGCCTCCTGAAGATCGCGCTGTTGTCGCGGGGTGTCCGGCGCAGGACCCCCCGGCGCAGGGTGCCAGCGTGGCACACGGCGCCCGCCTGGCTCGTACGGCCGAGCATCGGGGAGCGGACGGGCGGCGGCCGTCCTGGTGGGTGGCGCCGCGGTGCCCGGGCGGCCGGCGCCCCGAGGCGGTTCGTACGACGGATTGGTTGCGGTAGTGGACATCACGTTGCGAAGCCGTTACTCTCCCCCGGCACTCGGGGAGATCTGAAAGCCGTCCAGGTCCCGGCGCGAGCCCCGAGGGGGGAGCGAGCCCCATCGGGGGGCGCGACGGCTCGGACAGATGAGGGGGAAGATCGTGCGACATCGGTTCGGACTGCTCCGGGCGCGCCTGGCCATCAGCACGCTGGCGGCATCGGTGCTGCTGGGGCTGGTCCTGGTGAGCGTGGGCGGCAGCGTGACCACCAGCGCCGGGGCGGCGACCGGCGCACCCGGCGTCACCGCCAAGACGGTCAAGGTGGGCATCATCAGCGACCTCACGGGCGCCGCCTCGTCGACGTTCGCCGACTCGGCTCCGGCTATGGAGGCGCGTTACAAGCAGCTCAACGCCGCCGGAGGAGTAGACGGTCGCAAGATCACCTGGTCCTTGTCCGACAGCACGTCGGCTCCCGCCGGCGCGGCCACCGCGGCCAAGGAGCTGGTCCAGAGCCAGAACGTGTTCATGATCTCCGAGGTGAGCGCCCTGCTGTTCGCCGCCGCGGCGTACCTGAACCAGGCCGGGGTGCCGGTGACCGGGTCCTCGCTCGACGGGCCCGAGTGGTACCAGCAGCCCAACACCAACATGTTCAACATCTCGGGCAACGACAGCCCGAGCGAGCCGGGCTATACCGACGGCGGCTTCTGGAAGGCCATCGGGGCGAAGAAGATCAGCTTCATCGCCTCGAACACCCCGTCGTCGACCCGGGGGCTCAACCCCTTCAATGCCGCCCTCAAGCAGGAGGGCCTGCAGAGCTGCGACAACACCGTGGTGCCGCTGGGCGGGGTGAGCTTCACCACCTACGCGCTCAGCTTCAAGACGGCCGGCTGTGACGCCGCCGAGTGCTCGTGCGTGCTGTCCTCGAGCCTGGCCGTCTCCACCTCGCTCCAGCAGGAGGGCCTGAGCGACGTGAAGGTCCTCTACGGGGCGGGTCCGTCAAACCAGATCTTCGCCAACTCGGCCGACGAGGCGGCGGGGAACGGGGCGTACTTTCTGGGCACCAACTACGCCAACGCGGCGGGCAAGGTGATGCTGGCCGGGCTGAAGAAGTACGACCCGGCCTACAAGGGCGGCATCCCGGACCTCGGCACCGAGTACGGCTGGGAGGTGGCCAACCTCACCATCGAGGGCCTGCAGGCGACCGGCAAGAACCTCACCCGGGCCGGGTACATCTCCGCCCTGCGGGGAGTGACCAACTGGACCGACGAGGGCCTGGCCCCATCGCCCATCAACCTGAAGGACTTCGGTCAGGCTCCCGCCACGACGTGCACCCAGTACGTGCAGTTCGTCAACAAGAAGTACGTGCCGTTCCCCAAGAGCGGCAAGCCCTTCTGCGGCAAGCTCATCCCGGGCAGCGGCACGCCGCAGTAACTCCCGCAGCGCGCCGAAGCTCTGCGGTGTCGCCCGGTCCCGGTCCGCCGGGAGGACGGCGACCCCGGGGCGACGACAGCGGCCCCGTCCACCTCGCCCGAGTGGCGCCGTGGGCGGGGCCCTGGCGCGCTCGGCCGGCGATCGTGCGCCGAGGGGGGAGGCTCAGGGGCGCGGCGGAAGCCCCGGCACGCCCGGCTCCCGCTCGACGCCGATCGAGTTGAGGGCGAAGGAGACTAGGTGGTACTGGCCCACGAGGAAGAGCAGCTCGATCAGCTGACCCTCGCTGTAGCGCGTTGCGAGCTCCGCCCAGGTGGCGTCCGACAGGCGAGCGTCGGCGTGCAGCTCGTCGGCCGCCCGGACCAGCAGCCGATCGGGCGGATCGAGCGCGCTGGCGTCCCCGGTGATCGCCGCCAGCTCGCCCGATCCCAGGCCGAGGGCCCGGGCGGCCAGCTCGTGCTGGCCCCACTCGTACTCGGCGGCGCAGTTGCGGGCGGTCCGCAGGATGAGCACCTCGCGGTCGCGCCCGGGCAGCTCGCCCCGGGCGAGCAGCGTGCCGCCGAACGCCGCCCACCGCCGCAGCAGCTTGGGTCGCCGGACCAGGGTGGTGAAGATGTTGCGGGCCCGACCCCCGCCCGAAAAGATCCGCTCGAGGACCTCCCGCTGCTCGTCGGTCCAGTCGGCCTCGGCCAGCGGCGCCAGTTTGGGCTGGCTCATCTGGTGACCCCCCTGCTCGTAGCTGCGTCGATGCCGAACCGTACCGGCCGCGGGACCGGGCGTGCTCGGTCCATCCGGTACCCTTTGGCCGACGAGGGACATCGTTCCGGGCCGCCACCAGCCAGCGGCGGTCCGGAGCCGGTCCGAGTCGAACGGAGAGGTGCGAGAGCGGCCGAATCGGACTCACTGCTAATGAGTTGACTGGGGGAACCTGGTCCGAGGGTTCAAATCCCTCCCTCTCCGCTGGCAGGGTCACCCCGAGGGGGTGCGGGTGCCCAGGGTCATCCCAACAGCGCACGGTCACCCCGGGGGCGAGCGGGTGGCAGGGTGGGGGCCCAGGAACGCCCTGGGCGCCGGTCGGGTGGTGCCCGGGCGTGGCTGGCGGGGCTCGGACCAGGATGAGACCAGGGTGAGGAGACGTGGTGGCGAACGGTCGGTACTGGTTGCACACCCTGGGCTGCCCGAAGAACGAGGTCGACTCGGACAAGCTGGCCGGCGTGCTGGCCGGGGACGGCTACCGGCCGGCCGAGCGGGCCCAGGACGCCGACCTGCTGGTCGTGAACACCTGTGCGTTCATCGAGGCGGCCCGGCAGGAGTCGATCGACGCCGTGCTCGAGCTGGCCGACCTCCGCCGGCCGGGGGCCCGCCTGGTGGTGACCGGCTGCATGGCCGAGCGCTACGGCGACGAGCTCGCCGCCGCCCTGCCCGAGGTCGATCTGGTGGCAGGCTTCGGGGCCTCCCTCGCACCGCCCGCCCCGGCGGCACCGCCAGCGCAGCCGGTGACCCTGCGGGCCCGCACCGCGCCGCCGCCCACCGCGCCGCCGCGCACCGCGCCGTCGAGCACCGCGCCGCCGAGCACCGCGCCGTCGAGCACCGCGCCGTCGGCCCCGGCGCCGGGCGGGTTCGACCTCCTCGAGCTGCCCCGGCCGCCCGCCGCCGCCCCCTGGGCGTACGTGAAGATCGCCGAGGGGTGCGATCGGCGGTGCGGGTTCTGTGCCATCCCGTCGTTCCGCGGCGTCCAGCGGTCCCGGTCCCCTGAGTCGGTGCTGGCCGAGGTGGACCGGCTGTGCGCCCCGGCCGGGGGACCGCCGGTGCGCGAGGTGGTGCTGGTGGCCCAGGACCTGGTGTCCTTCGGCCGCGACCGCCGCGGCCGGGCCTCGGGGACCCCGGGCAGCCGTTCGAGCCGCCCGGCACCCATCGTCTCGCTGCTGGGCGAGGTGACTCGGCGGGTCGAGCGCACCCGGGTCCTCTACGTCTACCCGTCGGGGCTGACCGACGAGCTGGTCGAGGCCATCGTGGCCACCGGCGTGCCCTACTTCGACCTGTCGCTCCAGCACGTGTCGCGCCCCTTGCTGGCCGCCATGCGCCGGTGGGGCGACGGCGAGCGGTTCCTGGCGCGCATCGAGGCCATCCGCCGCGCCGACCCGCTGGCGACGTTGCGGTCGTCGTTCATCGTCGGCTATCCGGGCGAGACCGAGGAGGACCACGACCGGCTGCTCGAGTTCCTCCGCGCCGCCGAGCTCGACTGGGCCGGTTTCTTCGCCTTCTCGCCCGAGCAGGGGACCCACGCGGTGGGCCTGGCCGACCAGGTACCCTCCCCACTGGCCATGGAGCGACTCCGGGAGTGCGCCGAGCTGCAGGACGCCGTCACCGCCCGCCGCCGCGACGCGCTGGTCGGCCAGACCCGCCGGGTCCTCGTCGACCGGCCCGGGGTGGCCCGCTCGGTGCATGAGGCCCCCGAGATCGACGGTGTCGTCCGGGTGCCGCGCCGCCTGCCCGCCGGGTCGCTCCTCGACGTGGTGGTCACCGCCGCCCTGGGCACCGACCTGGTTGCCGAGCCGGTGCCGTGAGCGACGCCGCCCGGCCGAGCTTCGGCCCCTCGGCCCTGGCCACCCCGGCCAACGCGCTGACCGTGCTCCGGTTGCTCGCCACCCCGCTCTTCGTCGTCCTCATCGTCCAGCAGGGCGCCTCGTGGACGACCGTGGCGGTGGGGGCCACCGTGGCGTTCAGCGACGGCGTCGACGGATGGCTGGCCCGCCGCCAGGGGACCACCCGCTCGGGCGCCTTCCTCGACCCGCTGGCCGACAAGGTCGTGGTCCTCGGGGCGTTCTTCACCCTGGTGGCCGAGCACGACCTGCCCTGGCTGCCGGTGGCTCTCATCACCGTGCGCGAGCTCGGGATGAGCGCCTACCGCTCCTACGCCGGAAGGCGGGGCGTCTCGATCCCCGCCAGCAGCTCGGCCAAGCTCAAGACCCTGGTGCAGGACCTGGCCATCGCCGCATGCCTGGTCCCCCCCCTGGCCCACCAGCACGGGCTGCAGCTGGTGATGGTCTGGGTGGCGGCGGGCCTCACGGTCGCCACCGGGGCCCAGTACGTGGCGTCGGGCCGGCGGGCGCTGCGCGGGGTGGCCACATGAGGGTCGAGATCGTGGCGATCGGTACCGAGCTGCTGCTGGGACAGATCGCCGACACCAACTCGGCCTGGCTGGGCGAGCAGCTGGCGGCCAACGGCCTGAGCTCGCACTTCCACCAGGCGGTGGGCGACAACCAGCAGCGGATCGTCGACGCGTTGCGGATCGCCCTCGGGCGCAGCGACGCGGTGATCGTGTGCGGCGGTCTGGGGCCCACCCACGACGACATCACCCGCGACGCGATCGCGGAGCTGATGGGGGTGCCCCTGGTCCGTGACGAGGCGGTCGTGGCCCGGATCGCCTCGTTCTTCGCCCAGCGGGGGCGCACCATGTCGGCCAACAACGCCCGGCAGGCCGACGTGCCGGTGGGCGCGTCGCTGATCGAACCGGTCGGGACCGCCCCCGGGCTGGTGTGCCCGGTCGGCTCCCAGGTGGTCTACGCGGTGCCCGGGGTGCCGTCGGAGATGGCCGCCATGTTCACCAGTGGGATCCTGCCCGACCTGCAGGCCCGCATGACGGCGGCGGGCGAGCAGGGCGTGATCGTCTCGCGGGTCATCCGGACCTGGGGCGCCAGCGAGTCGGGCCTGGCCGAGGCATTGGAGGGCCGCATCGAGGAGCTCGACGCCCGGCTGGCGGCCTCCGAGGGTGAGACGGTCACCGTGGCCTTTCTGGCCAGCGGGATCGAGGGGATCAAGTGCCGCCTGACGGCCCGGGCCGCCACCCGCGAGCGCGCCGTGGCCCTGCTCGACGCCGAGGAGGCCGAAGCGAGGGCGGTCATCGCCGAGCGCCTGGGGGACATCGTCTTCGGCCTCGACGACCAGAACATGGAGCGCGTCGTCGCCGACCTGCTGATCGAGCGGGGCCTCTCGCTGGGCCTGGCCGAGTCGCTGACCGGGGGGATGATCGCCTCGCGCCTGGTCGACGTGGAAGGGGCCAGCGCCTGGTTCCGGGGGAGCGTGGTCTCCTACGCCACCGACGTGAAGCGCACGGTGCTCGGGGTGGGGGACGGGCCGGTCGTCTCCGAGCGGGCAGCGGCCGAAATGGCGACCGCGGCGCGCCGGCTGCTCGGCGCCGACGTGGGCCTGGCGATCACCGGCGTGGCCGGACCCACCGAGCAGGACGGCCGCTCGCCCGGCACCGTCTTCGTCGGCCTGGCCCTGCCCGACGCCCCGGCGGTGGCGCGCGAGCTGCGGGTCCCCGGGGCGCGCAACCAGGTGCGCAGCTTCGCCGTGATCAGCGCGCTCGACCTGCTGCGCCGGGCCTTGCTGGCCGGGTCGGTCGTCGGGTCCTGAGCCGGCTCGGGCGGGGCGAGCACCGACCGGACCCGACCGTGCCGTTGCCCCGGGACCCCCCGTTCGACCAGATCGTCGTGGTGGACTGGAGTGCCAGCGCCAAACCGACCCGGGGCAGGGACAGCATCTGGGTCGGGCGCTGCGAGGTGGGCTCGGAGCGCCGTGAGACCCGGAACCTGCCCACCCGGGCCGCCGCCGCTTCGTACCTGGCCGAGCTGCTGGGGCGTTCGGCCGCCACCGGCGCCGCCACGCTGGTCGGTCTCGACTTCTCGTTCGGCTACCCGGCGGGCTTCGCCGAGGTCGTCGATCCCCGGCCGCGGCGGGGACCGGGGGAATCGGTCGGACCGGGGGC
>DASYAI010000075.1:0-5651 GCA_036501425.1 Acidimicrobiales bacterium
GTGCCGCCACCGGGCAGTGTGGAACGCCGGCCCCGCGAAGCTCTCCCGGCCCGGCACGTCGGGCAGCTTGGGTCGGTTGAGCTGCCCCGTCGCGCTGACCACCGCATCGGCGTCGAGGGTGACCTCGGCGCCGCTGCGGTCCCGGGCGGTCACCGTCCAGCGCCCGGTCGTCCCGTCGTGGACGGCCGCGGTGACCTCGTGACCGAAACGCACGAGCCGACGCAGGTCGTGCTCGTCGGCCACCGCGCGGAAGTACGCGTAGATGTCGTCGCGGGTGGAGAACTGTTCGGGCCAGTCCGGGCGCTGGGCGAACGAGTAGCTGTACGCGAAGTTCGCGGTGTCCAGGCGGGCCCCCGGGTAGCCGTTCTCCAGCCAGACTCCCCCGACGTCGTCGTTGCGCTCGCACACGACGACCCGCACCCCGGCCTGGGTGAGGCGGTGCGCGGTGACCAGACCGGACATGCCCGCGCCGACCACGACGACGTCGAGGGTGCGGCCCGGCGCGATCTCGTCGACCGTCCACGAGGGCGCGCCGAGGTCGTCGGGGATTCCGAGCTCGTGGGCCATGAGCGGCAGGTATTCGTCGCCGACGTCGCCCGCGACGAAGCGCATGAGGCGCCGCAGGGTCGCGGTGTCGGGCTCGGGGGCCGGGGTCATGCCGGAGTCACGGAACGCCCGCAGCGCCGCCAGCGCCCGGGCGCGCGCCTGCTCGAGGACCGGCGCCGACATCCCGCCCTGCGGCTCCACCCGGTCCGGGAGGAGGCGCAGCGGAGGACGTAGCGCATCGTCGACGAGGTCGAGATGTGCGCCACGAGGCGCTGAGGAACCGTGTGGGAGGAGGAGCCCACCGCTGGCCATCGCAGTGGCCGGTTGACGCTGGAGGCAGGCCGAGCCCCGGTTCGGGGGTGAGGTCGGGAGCAGCCTCGACAACGTAGGGACGAGACGGCACCACCAGACGGTCTCGTGCCCGCAAGCCAGAACGGGAAGGTGCAAGGAAACTGAACCAGTGGTTGACGCCCCGTGAGTCGTCAGCGGCCTGCCGAACCTGGTGGATGGGCCGCTCTGCGGTGCTGGACAGCGCCCTATCCGATGGCCTGTCCTCTCCGACCGTCCCTATCCCATGGGCGGTTGGAGGTCCGGTCCAAGACTGCGATGTGCGGTCCGGGCGATGCCGTCGGGGTAAAGCTGGGCACCGATCCCCGTTGCAGAGGTCCTCAGTGAACGTGGGAAGCGGTCCGGTGCTGCCCTCGCCGCCCGGGAACCGTCCGGGTGGTGGGCAGGCGCGACGCCCGCTGTCGGCGCCGGGTCGTGGCGGAGTCGCCGTAGTACTCCGAGCCGGGGAAAGCCCGGCACATGGGGAAGGGCGACAGCGTGAACCGCAGCAGTGATGATGACGGGAAGGACGCCGTTGAATAGCGACGCGCCGGATGAGCTCGAGCGCGCTCGAGCCGAACGCCGGGTACTCGAGCATCAGCGCAAGCTGCACCGATGGGCAAGGTCCGATCCGCAGAAACGGTTCGGGGACGTGTTCAACTTGGTCTGCGACCAGGCGACGCTGTTGGTCGCCTGGGAGCGGGTGGCTGGCAACCAGGGAGCCAGGACAGCAGGCGTGGACGCGGTCACCCGCCACCACGTCGAGGCCCGCGGAGTGGGCGTGTTTCTCGACGAGCTGCGGTGCTCGCTGCGAGATGGGTCGTTCACCCCGGCCCCGGTCCGGCAGACGACGATCCCGAAGAAGGGCGGCAAAGTCCGCTATCTCGGGAGTCCGACGCTGCGCGACCGGGTCGTTCAAATGGCCTTGAAGCTGATCCTGGAGCCGATCTTCGAGGTCGACTTCTACCCGTCGAGCTACGGGTATCGGCCGGGTCGGCGCGCCCAGGATGCCATCGCCGAGATTCACCATTTCACCAGCAGGCCGTCGCACTACGAGTGGGTCATCGAGGGCGACATCACGGCCTGCTTCGACAACGTTGACCACCAGGTCCTGATGGGCCTGGTCGCCGAGCGCGTCACCGACCGCAAGGTGCTGCGTCTGGTCCGCTCGTTTCTGCGGGCCGGGGTTGTCGAACAACATGGTGGCTTTGCGGCCAGCCTCACCGGCACACCGCAAGGCGGGGTCATCTCCCCGTTGCTGGCCAACATCTACCTCTCGGTGCTCGACCGGCCCTTCGGGCAGGCCTGGGACACCGAGATGAGCCCGCCATGGCGCCGTCAACAACGACGCCGACGTGGGCTGCCGAACTACCGGCTGGTGCGCTACGCCGACGACTTCGTCGTGCTCGTGCACGGCACGAGGTCCGCCGCCGAAACGCTCCGGACGACGATCGGTGAGCTGTTGACCACGCGACTGGGGATGACCCTCTCGGTCGAGAAGACCCACATCACCCACCTCGACGACGGCTTCGACTTCCTCGGGTTCCGCATCCAGCGGCGCACCGGGCGCTCGGGCCGTCGCGTCGTGCTCACCTATCCCGCCAAGTACACCTTGGCGGCTGTGATGCACAAGATCAAGACGATGACGGGGCGAGGGACGACCTCGCTCTCGTTGGCGGAACTGCTGAGGTGGATCAACCCGGTCCTGCGGGGCTGGGCGGCCTACTTCCGCTACGGCGCGTCCAAGCAGACGTTCTCCTACCTCGGCTGGTATGCCTGGTGGCGCGTGCTGTCCTGGATACGCCGGAAACATCCGCACCTGACCTGGAAGGAACTGCGACGGCGCTTCTACGGCGCCGACCGCATCACCGCTGAGGGCTTGACCCTCTACAACCCGGCGAAGATGAGGGTACTGCGCTACCGCTTCCGCGGAGCGAAGATCAGCACGCCTTACAACATCGATGTCCTCGACCCTGCCGGAGCAGTCTTCCGGCAGACCGGACACGACGATGTGGCCTTCGTCGGCCAGGTCAGCGAACTCGTCACCTGACCCACCGGCAAGCTCACGTGGAGAGCCGGATGCGCGGGAACGCGCACGTCCGGTTCGGCGGGCGGGGACGGGAAAACCGACAGTCGAAAGGCTGCACGGCGTCCCGTCCCCGACCCAACTCGCGCCCCTGGACGACACCGCCGCCCAACTGCTGTTCCGGCTCGTCGCTGCCGCCTACGAACGCCGCTCACTGGCCGTCGGGTCGCACTGCCCGCATTCCGCAGCTGATTGGGGTTCTGGGGCCGGGTCCTGGGTGAAGGTGCTGGTCAGGGGCTTGGACCCTAGCGGCAGCGGCGGCTTTGCCTAGTGACACGGTTTCGGGTGTGTCGCTGCTGTGAGCAGTAGCGCAGGCGCTAGCGTCTAGCGCGTGTACGTGAAGTCGTCGACGCGGCGGACCGCCCGCGGGCAGGTTCGGTACCTGCAGCTGGCGCACAACGAGTGGGACGCGGCGGCGGGGGTCTCGCGGACCAAGGTGCTCTACTCGTTCGGGCGGGAAGACCAGCTCGACCGGGCCGCGGTGGGTCGGCTGGTGGGGGCGCTGTCGCGGCTGCTCTCGCCGGGCGAGGCGCTGGCCGCGGGCGCCGAGGCGGGGCTGGCGTTCACCGAGTCCCGCCCGCTGGGCGGGGCCTACGTCCTCGACGGGCTGTGGCGGCGCCTGGGCATCGACTGTGCGATCCGCTCGCTGCTCGCCGGCCGCCGGCTGGATGAGACGCTGGTCGAGCGGGTGCTGTTCGCGCTGGTGGCCAACCGGGCGTTGGCGCCCTCCAGCAAGCTCGCCGCAACCCGCTGGATCGCCCACGACGTGGCCATCGACGGGTTCGACACGCTCGCTGGCGAGGTCAGTGAGGACAGCTGCTACCGGGCGATGGACGCCCTGCTCGACGTGGGGGACGCCCTGGCCCGGCAGGTCTACGACCAGGTCGCGGACCTGCTCAACCTCGAGGTCGACCTGCTGTTCTTCGACACCACCTCCACCTACTTCGAACTCGACGAACCCGACGAGCCGCTGCCTCGCGACGACCGCGGCCAGCCGCTCACGCCCCCCGCCAGCACCGACGCCAGCGGCGAACCCGCCGAGGGCACCGGCGAGGCTGCGGTGGGCGAGGCTGCCGCGGGCGAGGCGGGTCGTGCGGCGGGGTTCCGCAGCTACGGCAAGTCCAAGGACCATCGCGACGACCTGCCCCAGGTCGTGGTGGGGATGGCGGTGACCCGCACCGGGATCCCGGTGCGGGTGTGGTGCTGGCCGGGCAACACCGCGGACTCGGCGCTGATCCGCCAGGTCAAAGACGATCTGCGGGACTGGAGCCTGGCCCGGATCGTGTGGGTCGCCGACCGCGGGTTCACCTCCGCGGCCAACCGCCGCTACCTGCAGCGCGCCGGCGGGCACTACATCCTCGGCGAGAAGCTGCGCTCCGGGTCAGCCGAGGCCGCTGCGGCGCTGTCGCGCCCGGGTCGCTACCAGCACCTGGGCGACACCCTGCAGGTCAAGGAGGTGCGCCTGCCCGCCGAGGTGGGCGCGGACGACCGGTTCGTGGTGTGCTTCAACCCCGAGGCCGCCGAGCGTGACCGCCAGGTCCGCGAACGGCTGCTCGCCCGGCTCGAGGAGCTCCTCGCCGGCAGCGACCAGCTCTCGGCGACCAAACGCGCCGTGCTGCGCGGCCAGATCTCGACCAAGCCCGGACTGAACCGGTTCCTGCGCACCACTCCCGGCGGGCTGCTGCGTATCGACACCAAGACCATCACCGCCGAGACCCGCCTCGACGGCAAGTACCTGCTGCGCAGCTCCGACCCGCACCTGTCCGCCGAGGACATCGCCCGCGGCTACCGCCAGCTCGCCGAGGTCGAACGCGGCTGGCGAGACATGAAGCAGATCCTCGACCTGCGCCCGGTGCGCCACCGCCGCGAGGACCGCATCCGCGCCCACGTCCTGCTGTGCTGGCTGGCGCTGCTGCTGGTCCGCATCAGCGAGACCACCACCGGGCGCACCTGGCCGGGCATGCGCGAGGAACTCCAGCGCCTGCACCTGGGCAGCTTCACCGGACCCGCCGGTACCTTCCGCCAGCGCACCGAGATCAGCCCCGACCAGCGCAAGATCCTCACCGAACTCGGACTGCCCGACCCACCACGGGTCTTCGCCGCCACCCCCGCCACCGACTGACCCGAGCCCCAGCCTCGCCTAGTGACACGCCGCGCCACCGGGCGAACCCCTGTTTGCACAGCTCAACCCGCCCTCACGCCGACCAGTCCGCCACGGAGCTGCGGAACGCCGGCACTGGCCCTTCGATCAATGGGGCCGGTTCCTGCCCGAACACACCACCGCAGTCAGCCTGCTCGACCGGCTCCTGCACCACGCCCACGTCGTCGTCACCGACGGTGAGTCCTATCGCATGCGCCAAGCCCGAACGAAGGGAGCAACCCCCGTCGCAACCAGCTGAACAACCCCAGGACCGGGGACTTTTACCTGGCCACCAGCGGGGACCACGAACTGGCCGTTGACAAGGCACCGGCTCCCCAGCCGGGGCACTGCCCCGACCAAGCGGTTCACTACGTCCGCGGGAACTTCTTCGCCGGCGAGAACTTCGTCGATCTCGCGGACTGCCGCGCTCGCGCCGAGGCGTGGTGTGCCCACGTCGCGGGCATGCGCATCCACGGCAGCACCCGGTCTCGCCCGAGCGAGGTGTTCGCCGAGCAGGAGGCGCCGCTGCTGACACGCCGCTGCTGGCCCTGG
>DASYAI010000076.1:0-4049 GCA_036501425.1 Acidimicrobiales bacterium
GGCGTCGCTGGTCTTCATGGCCGCCGGGTTCGTGCTGCCCGACCTCGGTATCCGCTCCGAGGCCAGCCGCCGGCGCCGAGCCTTCCGCCACGCCCTGTCCAGCTTCTTGGACCTGGTCGTGGTCGCCCTGGCCGGCGGCGGCGGTGTCGAGACCGCCCTGGCCGACGCGGCGGGGGTCGGGTCGGGGTGGGCGTTCGCCTACCTGAACCGGGCGCTCGACCAGGCTCGCCTGGCCCGCCAAACCCCGTGGGCCGCGCTCGGCCGGCTCGGCCAGGAACTCGGGGTCGGCGAGCTGTCCGAGCTCGCCGCGTCGGTCGCCCTCGCCGGGACCGAAGGGGCAAAGGTCCGCTCCAGCCTGGCCGCCAAAGCGGCGTCGCTGCGCACCCACGAGCTGGCCGACGCCGAGACCGCCGACCAGGCCGCCACCGAACGCATGAGTCTGCCCGTCGTCTTGCTCTTCGCCGGGTTCCTGCTCTTCCTCGGCTACCCGGCCGTCCAAAAAGTGCTCACCGGTCTCTAGGAGGTGCTCCGGTTCATGAATCTCGACGTTGCGTCACCAAACAGAAAGAAGGCCCATCACATGAAAGGACAAGAACAATGTTCCCTGAGCTGACCGTCATCCGCCACCTCTTCCAGGTTCTCGCCGTGCGCTGGCAGGCGCTGCGGGCCGAGCCCGAGGCCGGCTACTCCACCGAGGCCGTCATCGTCACCGCTCTGCTCGCCGCTCTGGCGCTCACCGCGGTGGGGATCATCGTGGCCAAGGTCGTCTCCGCCGCCAACAACATCTCCACCACCGGCGGCAACTGAAACCGCCGCCGCCGCATCATCGTGACCACCACCGGCCGCCGCCGTTCGGACCACGTCCCGCCCCGAGCGCGTCACCGACTCGCACGTTGCCGGCTCCGTGATGAGCGCGGCGCGGTCTCCGCCGAGTTGGTCATCGCTACCCCGCTGCTGTTGCTGTTGATCATGGGGGTGATCCAGTTCGCCTTGTGGGAGCACGCCGAGCACATCGCCTCCGCCGTGGCCCAACAAGGCGTCGCCGTCGGCCGCCTGCAAGGCCAGAGCGCCCAGGCCGGCCAGAACCAAGCCCAAAGCGTGCTCAACCAGCTCGGCCCCAGCGTGCTCGCCGACGCCCGCATCACCGCCACCCGCACCGGCGCCGCCACCACCGTTACCGTGACCGGCCACGCCGAAAGCGTCCTCGGAATTTTCACCCTGCCCGTCAAAGCCGTGGCGGTCGGCCCGAACGAGAACTACACCAACGCCGGCATTGGACCATGACCGGCCACACGCGTCACGGCCCGAGGCGGCTGCGCGACGAGTCAGGCAGTGTCGCCACCGAGCTGGTGTTGCTCACCCCGCTGCTCATCCTCATGCTCCTGTTCGTGGTCGCTCTCGGCCGCACCGTCTCCGCCCGCCTGGAGGTCGACGGCGCCGCCGCCCAAGCCGCCCGGGCCGCGTCGATCGCCCGCGACACGGCCACCGCCACCTCCATGGCCCAGCAGACCGCCACCGCCGCCCTCAGCTCCGATCACGTCACCTGCGCCGACCTCACGGTCAATACCAACACGGCCCAGTTCGCTCCGGGTGGGTCAGTGGCGGTGACCGTCACCTGCACCGTCAATCTCGCCGACCTGGTCGGGCTACGCCTCCCCGCGTCGCAGGCCATCAGCTCGACGTCCACGTCCGTGATCGACCAGTACCGCTCGGTGTCGTCATGACCGCGACCCTGCGCCGGCTCCGTTGCCGCTTCGACGACCCCGAGTCGGGCATGGTCACCGCGTTCGTCGTCATCTTCACCGCGGCGCTGATCGTGATGGCCGGCCTCGTCCTCGACGGCGGCCTCGCCCTCTCGGCCAAAGTCCAGGCCATCGACGACGCCCAAGCCGCGGCACGCGCCGGCGCCCAAGCCATCGATATCCCCAGCTACCGCGCCACCGGCCAGATCACCCTCGACCCCACCCAAGCCACCACCGACGCCGAGCACTATCTCGCCGCCGCCGGCCACACGGGCACCGTCGAGGTCAACGGCGAGCAGGTCACCGTGACCGTCACCATCAACCAGCCCACCCAGATCCTTTCCCTGGCCGGCATCGGCCACCTGACGGTCTCAGGAACCGGCACCGCCACCGCCGAACAGGCCAACCCATGATTCGCCTGGCACGCCTGGCCAAAGGGGTCGGCGCCCTCGCTCTCCTCACCGTGCTCGTGGCCGGCATCCCCTGGGCGCTGTGGCACTTCGTCGGCTGGCCTCTGCCGCACCACATCCCCAACGCCGGTCAAGTCGGCCGCGCCCTCAACCACCAAGGCATCCCCGACCAGGCCCTTATCGACGCCCTCGCCGTCGTGGTCTGGATCACCTGGGCCACCCTCGTCGCGTCCCTGGCCGTCGAGATCCCCGCCGCCATCTCCGGGCGCCACGCCCCCCACCTGCCGGTCGCCGGCCTCTTCCAACCCCTCACCGGCCACCTGGTCGCCGCCGTCATCGTCGCGTGCCTTGCCGTCGCCCCACGAGGACTCCACACCGGCCCGCCCGGCGGGATCGGCAACGGCCTCACGACCGCCGCCCGCCAACCCGTCGCCGCGCTCATCGTGAACGACCCCACGCTCACCGCCGCGACTCGGCCCCTCCACGCCGCACCCGCAGCCAACGTCACTCCCGCACAGAACCCCGATCCGGCATCAGCGTCGACGCCGCCCCAGCCCGCCTCGTCGACCTACGTCGTGCAACGCGGCGACACCCTGTGGGGCATCGCCGAGCGCCAGTTGGGCGACCCGCTCAAATGGCAGACCATCTATCAACTCAACGAGGGACGGCCCCAGCCCGGTGGCGTCACCCTCACCGACCCCCACTGGATCGACCCCGGCTGGACCCTCCTCCTCCCCACCATGACCGCGCCCCCGCCAGCCCCGACACCTCCCGTGACGACACCTCGAACCACGGCACCTCGAACCACGGCACCGACGACGGCGGTCCCGGCGCCCACCAGCACGCCGGCTTCGGGCACAATGCCGGCCACCACGACAGCACCGGCCGCGACCTCTCCCACCACGTCCACATACCAGACGCCGACGTCCGCTGCGAGGACGAATGGCAGTGCTCCCCACCACGCCGAGCCGGTCCAGCTGCCGTCCGGGTCGATGGTGGCCGGCTCGTTCGTCGCCGGAGTGCTCGCCACCGTGGCCCTCGGGCGGCTCCGACGCCGCCACACCTACCGCTACCGGCCCCCCGAGCCCGGCCGCGACCTCACCCCGACACCGCACCGACCAACCCTTCACCACCTCCTCCAGACCGCACCTGAACCAGACCACGACGCCAGCATCGATACCGGCGCTGGCGCCGTTCTGGTGTTCCCGATCGATGACGACCAACGTCGCCTCGACCCGAGCCGCCTCGACATCGGCACCCGCGACGGCGCCACCGTCACCATCGAGCTCACCGAACTGTCCGGGATCGCGCTCTGCGGCCCGACGGCCTCCGACGCTGTCCGGGCGGTCATCGCCGCCCTGATCGTGCGGGCAGGTCCCGGCGCCGCTGAAGTCCTCCTCACCGACGACCTCGCCGACTGTCTGCTGCCCGACCTCGACCCAGACCTCGCCATCCGCCGCGCCGCCAGCACCGACCAGGTGGCGCGAGTGGTGGAAGGCGAGCGGATCTCTCGCACCCGTCGCATCACTGCCGCCGACGCGCCCGACGCCGCCCGTTTTCGCACCGAGAACCCCGAGAACCCTTTACCGGCCCTGCTCGTCCTGCTCGACCGGCTGCCCGACGAGTCGCTCGGGCGTTGGGAAGCACTGGTGGCCGACGCCGCGCGCCTCGGCATCGCCGTCCTGTTCCTCGATGACTGCCCGGCCGCCACCGGTCAGCTCGTCGTCGACAAGGCCCGGACCGTCACCCACGCCGACCCAGCCCACCTCGCTGCCGCCCTGGTGGGCTGCCAGCTGTTCGGCCTGCGTGCCGATGAAGCCGTCGAACTGCTCGGTTCGGTCAACGACGCCAACCGGCGACCCGACGAAGACGAAGAGGAACCGGAGACGCCGACCCC
>DASYAI010000077.1:0-112592 GCA_036501425.1 Acidimicrobiales bacterium
CGTTTCGGAGCGACGGGCGGCAGTGCCGACGGGGCTCGGACCACGAACGTCGTGCCGGGCGGGACCCTTCCGACCCGACTCCGCCACTCATGAAGGGAGTATGGCAGCTCTCGTACCAGGCCGGACCCCCCGTACGTAGTATCTGGCTACGGCAATTTACGTAGTCGACCGGGAGCCTCAAGTGGGGGCAACGCTGCGGGCGAGGACCGACTCGTACACCTCGAGGAGCTGGTCGGTGCAGCCGTCCCAGGTCGGTAGTTTCGGGGGGCCCGAGGCCCACCGGTGAGCTTCGGCCGTCTCGACGATCGCGGCCGCCGTCGCGTCGGCCGAAGCATCGGGGTCGATCGTGTTCACGAGCCCTGCTCGGCCCAACTCGGCCAGGCCCGAGGTGTCGGCCGCCAGCACGTCGACGCCGAAGGCCAGAGCCTCCATCACCGCGATGGGGTTCGCCTCGTAGTCGCTCAGCAAGACCGCAGCGTCGCTGGACGCGACGAGAGCGCCGAGCTCGCTGCGCTCGTCGGGGCCGAAGTTGGTCAACGTCACCTGCTCTTGCACCCCGAGGTGGCCGATCTGTTGGCGGAGCGCATCCTCGAAGGGCCCGGTACCGACGATGACCAGCCGCGCCCCCGGCCGGCGCACCAAAAGCGGTGGCATGGCGGCAATCGCCCGATGGTGGCCCTTGTAGCGTTCGAGCCGACCGATCGAGAGGACAAGGGGGTCGCCGGTCAGTCGCGGCGGGCGAGCGGACACCGGCAATGCCTCGGCGCCGTTGCGGATCACGCTGATCGACGAGGCCCTGTCGCCGAGTTGGGCCCCGAACAGCTGCGCCTCGAACTCGCAGACGGCGATCAGCCGGTCGGTCCGTCGCAGGACGGGGCGCTGCACCGCCCACTGGGGCCGGCGGATGGCGGTGCGCAGGCGGTTCGAGTGGCCGCCGGTATGGAACGTGAGCACGGTCGGGATCGTCCGTCGTTGCGCCACCACAAGCGCCAGGGGCTGCATCGGGGTGTGGATGCCCTGGACGTGGACGAGGTCGTAGTGGCCTTCCCACAGCGCGTGCAGCAGCGCTGGCGAGAGGTAGTAGTCCCGGGACGCGGGCCACGCCGCGAACCGCCGGATCATGAGCCCGTCGTCCACCTCGACCGGGGGCAGTGCCCCCGAGACGTCGGTGGTCAGCACGGACACGTCGACGCCTCGTGCCGCGAGCCGGACCCCCACCTCGTGGACGTGGCGCTCGACGCCACCGAGGTAGGGCAGATAGCGGGTGGCGACCATGGCCACGCGAGCTCCGGGCGCGCTCATCGGTAGACCTGCACTTCGTGGACCAGCATGGTGGCGCTGCGAGGTGTCGAGGCGTCGGGGATGGACCGGTACGTGCCGGTGGCCGGGCTGGCGACGCCCAGGTTCATGATGAGCTCCATCGGCTCGTCCGGGATCGGCGCCTGGGAGCGGGTGAGCTCGCCCACTTGACGACCGTCGAAGAACCATCGGATCGACTGCCCGGGGACCCACTCGATGGCGTAGACGTGGTATCCGGCGGTCACGTTGACGCCGACGTTGGTGGTGCCGCCGGTCGGTCCAGCTGGGGTCTCGAGGTGCCAGGAGTACACGTCGTCGGGCGGCGAGGCACCGCTCAAGAACCCACCCTCGAAGATGTCGATCTCGAAGTTGTCACCTGCCGTTCCCGACGGGCCCGGAAGCATCCAGAAGGCGGGCCATAGCCCGTTGCCGGTGGGGACCTTGGCCTCGATCTGAACGTAGCCACCGAGGGTCTCGAACTTGTCGTAGGAGGAGATCACTCCCGAACGCCAGCTGAAGCTCTGGGGTGCGCCGTGCAGGTCGCCCGGGGTGGGGGTCTGCTGGGCCATGATGGCCAACCCGTTGTCGACCGAAAGCTGTGTGGGAAGGTCGTAATCGAGGCTGGTAATCCCGCGCGGGTTCTGCACCCCGCTCCCGCCGGCACCGTTCGAGTTCCATGGGGCACCGCCGGAGCCGTTGCTGGTGATGTAGGTGTTCCAGTTGGACTGGTTCAATGAGGTCCCGCCGAAGGTGTCCTGGAACGTGAGTTCCGACGCCGAATACCCTGAGGGAGCGGCCAGCGCGAAGGGAACGTTCGGCACGGTTGTCGCCCGAGGATCGGCCTCGGTGGACGACGTGCTCGTGGATGGGTCGGCCTTCGTCGTGGCGGAATCGTCGGGGGAGTCGTTGCCGCGTACCCTGGCCCCCGAGCCCGTGGCCGTGAGCCCCCAGACCAATCCGATGAGCAGCAGCGACACGACGAGCAAGGGGAGCCTGACGGCGAAACGCCGGGATGTGGTACCGACTGCGTGCCGGCCTTTCCATTCGAATCTCATGGGCACCGTCTCGGCTCTGGAACCGAACCAGCCAGCAAGCGTCGCAAGCCGCGGTCGGAGGGTTCTCTCGTTCTGCGCGAGTCGCCATGATTCGTACCATCTTGTTGAACGTCATAGTTGGCACCGCAGGTAGGACCAGGTATGGATTGCCGGATCTGCGGGTGGTTCCATTAGGGTAAATAGGGATGCGGGTGCTCATGGTGTCGCAGTTCTACCCACCGGTAGTGGGAGGCCAGGAGCGTCACGTCCGGACCCTTTCGGTCGGCCTGGTCGGACGCGGTCACGAGGTCGACGTGGTGACCACGGCGGTCACCCCGGGCGACGTCGGTGTCGACGACGACGAGGGCGTACGGGTCCACCGGGTCCGCACCACAATGCAGCGCCTTCCGGGCGTGTACCAAGACCCCGCCCGTGCCCATGCCATTCCGCTCAGCGATCCGGTCGTGGCGCGCTGGGTGTCGACGCGCCTCGCCCGCGGGCGCTACGACGTCGTCCACGCCCACGACTGGATGGTGGGAGCGACGCTCGGGCCGGCCCGGCGTGCGAAGGTCCCGATCCTCTACACGCTGCACGACTACAGCCACCTGTGTACCACCAAGCGACTCATGCGCGACGATCGGGTCTGCGGGGGACCGGGATTGGCGCGGTGCGTTCGGTGCGCGGCCCGTCAACACGGAGCCCTCGTGGGCGCGGGACTGGTTGGAGCGAACCTCGTGGCCCACCGGCTTCGAGCCCGCGGGGTGGCTCGGTTTATCCCGGTCAGCTCGGCGGTGGCTCGCGGGGCCGAGCTCGAGCCGGGATCCTACGAGGTCATCCCGAACTTCATCGGCGAAGACCTGGTGGAGCCGCACCTTCCGGTCCACCCGGATGGTCCGGTGGTGTTCGTCGGAGACCTGACCCGCGACAAGGGAGTTGAAGTCCTCGTGGAGGCGTACCGGGGACTGGTCGCGCCACCCCCCCTGGTGTTGGCCGGAAGGCAGTTCGATCACACGCCGATCCGTATTCCGCCCAACGGGCGGCTGGCGGGGGTACTGCCCTATCGTGAGGTGCTGTCGCTCATCGCGTCGGCCTCCGTGGTCGTCGTTCCCTCGATCGTGGCGGACTGCTGCCCGACCGTCGTCCTCGAGGCGATGGCCAAGGGCCGTCCGGTGATCGGGGCGGCATCGGGGGGCATCGCCGATCTGGTCGAGGACGGGGTCACGGGCGTGCTGGTGCCGCCCGGGGACCCCGGCGCGCTCGCGAAGGCGATGGCCAACGTTCTCGAGGACCATGGACGTGCCGCCAGCATGGGCGCGGCCGCTACTCGTCGCGTCCGCGGCTTTACGGGCGCGGCCGTCATCGGACGGATCGAGAACCTCTACGCCCGGGTGGCGGCGGCCCCGGTTTCCCAAGGGGATCCCCGGTCGTGAGGTCGCACGGCGGTGCTCACGGGCGCGTCCGGGACGACGTCGGTCCCCGCCGGCGAAGCCCGAGCAAGGCGAGGCCGAGGACCGTCCCGGTACCGATGAGCGCCAGGTGCACGACGTCGTCGCTCACGTTCGCGCCGGCGCGGATGGCGGCGTAGCCCAGGCCTTCGAGGCAGAAGGCCGCAGGGAGGGCGATGGCGGCGGTGGCCGACCGCCGGAGCCGCCAGTCGGCCCCTAGCGCTCCGAACAGCGGTCCGACCACGCACGCCGCGAGCACCCAGGGTGTGGCGAGCCATCGGAGGTAGTGCAGGGACGTGATGTGCTCGACCTGGTACATGAACCCGTAGTAGCCGCTGAGCGCGCCGAGGAGGCAGACGAGACCGAGAGCAGCTCCCACCGGTCGCCGGATGCTGAGGGCTCCCGCGGCGAAGGCTGCCGCTAACCACAGAGCGGCGACGTTGGAGAGGTCGAACGCCCACGGCGGGCCCTGACCCACCACCCGATCGGCGAGGCCGAACCAGGCACCGCCGACCGTGACGGCGATGACCCGCAGCCAGTCCGAGGCGGCCGGCGGCCATAGTGTTCGGCTCGGCCTCACCGGCTGAATGTCATCGAATGGCTGGGGCATCGTCCTTTGACCTGCTCCCCATGGTAGGTCGCCACCCGGCCGATCTCCCCTCGGGCCAGGTCGTTGCCAGGAGCGTCGTCCAACGAGCGTAGAGAAGTCGTACCACTCGCGGTGGCGGTTCCGGTGACGTCAGCGCAGAATGAGGCGGTGTCGGGCGTGGGATCGTGGTTCCAAACGGCGGATCGCCGGGTGGCCGACGACCAGCTGCGGAGCCTTCGAGAGGCGACCGTGGTGACCATCGATTCGACGCTGCCCGTTTCGCCCCCGGCTGGGCCCGACGTCGTGGGCGACGACCCGGGGTCGAACCCGGCCGAAGCAGCCGCTCGGGAGCGATCGAGGTGGCGGCATCCCTCGATGGGCGTCCCCCGGGGCGACCAGTGGTCGCGGCTCACCTTCGCGCTCGACCCTGCGTTGCCGGTGCTGCTCTTCCGGATCGGTCACTACCCCCTGCACCACGGCACCGTCGGGGCCATCCGGTCGCTCGGGCGCGGTGGCGTCCCCGTATTCGCGGTGACCGAGGACCGCTACACACCGGCCGCGCTGTCGCGCTACCTCACCGGCCGGGTCGACTTCCCCTCGTGCGGCGCCGAGCCCCAGCACGAGCTGCTCGACCGGCTCGTCGAGCTGGGCAGGACGATCGACTGCCGACCAGTCCTCATGTGCACCGACGACGAGGCGGCCGTGCTCGTGGCCGAGGGTGCCGAGCGGTTGAGGGAGCACTTCGTGCTCCCCGACGTCCCTCCGGCGCTCGTGCGCCAGCTGGCGAGCAAGCGCGGCCTCCACCAGCTCTGTGGCCAACTGGGCGTCCCCACTCCGGCCACCTGGTTCCCCACCGGTACGGCGGAGCTCGAGCACATTGTCGACGAGACCTCCTACCCGGTGATTGTCAAGAACACCGACCCGTGGACGCGGCTCACAAGGGCGGCCGTCACTGGCAGCACCATCGTGGCCGACCGAGCCGAGCTGCTCGAGCTGGCCTCGACGTGGCGGGAGCCGTTCTGCGGTCTCGTCCAGGAGTACCTCCCCGACGAGTCGTCGGAGGACTGGATCGTCCACGGCTACTGGGGAACCGACGACGAGGCTCATGTGGCCTTTTCGGGTCGCAAGCTACGGTCCTGGCCACCGCGGTTCGGCGCGACCGCCTACGCCGAGGTCCAGTGCAACGAGGTCCTTCTGGCCGCCTCGAGGGCGCTCTGTGGGCAGATCGGCTACCGAGGCATCTTCGACATGGACTGGCGGTGGGACCGGCGGAGCGGCCGGTATTTCCTCCTCGACTTCAACCCCCGCCTGGGGGCGCAGTTCCGCCTGTTCGAGGACGACGTCGGCATCGATGTGGTGAGGGCGATGCACCTCGACCTCTCGGGTCGGGCGGTGCCGGGGGGCGGTCAGGTGGATGGCGAGCGCTTCGTGGTGGAGAACCTCGACCTGGCGGCCCGTCGCGCGTATCGACGGCTCGACCGTGTGGTCGCGCCCTCCGGAGGGCCGGCCCAGGGAGCGGGAGCGCTCGAGACCAGCTCGCCGTCCCGTGGTCCCCGGCTGGCGTGGTTCGCGTCCGACGACCTTCTTCCGGTCGTCTCCTTCGCCATCCGTCAGCTCGCCATGTCGGTGACGAGTCGCTTGCGTGCGGTGTTCGGATCTGCCCGAAGACGGCCACGCCGCCCGACCGCTCCCTCCCGCCGAAGCGAGAGCTGACGGGCGCGGCAGTCAGCCGCCCCGGCAATGCAGTCAGCCGCCCCGGCAATACGGAGAGAGGTCTTTGCCTACGATCCCGCTCGTCGAGCCACGCCGGCCGCCACCCGCCGGCCGGCGAACGTGGACCCGTAGACGAACCGAAGCGCGGGTCCGAACGTGGCCGCGGCAGGCAGCCCGCTGAAGAAGAGGCCCTCGACCGAGGATTCGAAGCTCGCCCCGAGGGCCGGGTAGCCCTGCACCCGGGCGACCCGGGCCCGCAGCTCCGGGCTCAAGAACCCCAGGCGGTCGACCTCGACCCGGTAGCCGGTGGCGGCGATCACGTGATCCACCTCGAGGTGCTCCTCGCCGTCCGGACTGCTGAGCCGCACCCCGACAGCGTCTCGGGTGCGGTCGACTCCGAGCACCTTGCGCCCGAGACGGACGTCGATGTCCTGGGCGAAGCGCTCGCGGAGCCACCATGCGCCGAACGGCCCGAGGATTCGGCGGACGATCTCCAAACGCAGCTTGGTCGGGAGGTAGCGGACCGCGCCGGTGTACCGGGTGAGGAGTAGGTGCGGCCAGCCGGCTCCCAGAGGCGCCGGGGGAATCCGAAGGTGCTGGACGAAGCTCGGAGTTCCCGGTTCGGGTGGGCCAGCCCAGCTCAGCTCGTCGGTGCGGGCAAGCAGGTGAACGGTAGCCCCGGCTTCTCGAAGAAGGACCGCCGACTCGAGGGCGGACTGACCGGCACCGACCACTGCCACCCGCCGACCGGACAAGAGGGTGAGGTCCGTGTGGTCGGAGGCGTGGGATACCAGCGACTTGGCAGAGTGCTCGGGAGTTCCATCCAGGCGGAGCTCGTCGGGCACATGGGGGAAGGGGGCGACGCCGGCCGCGGCGACGACCGTGCGGGCCGTCAGCTCCTCGCCGGAGTCGAGGACGAGGCGGAAGCCGCCGGGAGCGTCGGAGACCGAGGTGACCTGGGCCCGCTCGAGCCTCGGCACCAGACGCTCCTGGTACCAGTGCCCGTAGTCGACGAAATCGGCGATGGGGATCGGCCGCTCGCCGCCGCCGAGGTCGTAGGGCTCGATATCCCGATCGGCGCAGAAGTCGGCGATGCCGAAGCCCGACCGGGGCGCGCCGATGCTCGAGTCCCGAGCGGTGGACTTCAGGTACATACCGGCAGGCATGTGGTCCGACCATCCGGCCATCGGGGAGCCGAAGGTCCGCACGCGCAGACCCCGCGCTGCGAGGTGGCTGGATGCAGCCAGACCGTAGGGTCCGGCCCCGATTACGACGCTGTCAACTGAGGTGGCGCGCTGCATGGTTGTCCTCGCCTGTTCGATTCGAGGTGGATGGCCCAGACGGCGGCGACGTCGCCCCGCCGTCGAGAAGGAGGATCGCTCGCCCTACAGGAGGGGAAGGTCCGTCGGCCCGGACGGGACCGGCCGCACGAGCTCCATGGGCGACTTGCTGGGTGCCTTGGCCCGCTCGTCGAGCAGGGTCCGCAGGACGCGCAGTCCGTCGTGGAAGGCCCGGAGGCTGGATTGCCCGCTGCGGCGCGGCATCTCGAGGCTGGGGACCTCGGCTACCCGGAGCCCGGAAGTAAGGGCGCGCACCGTGAGCTCGGTCTCGATCTCGAATCCTTCCGAGGACAGCCCCAGATGGCCCAGGTACCGGCGGCGGAAGGCGAAGAAGCCGTAGCACAGGTCGGTCAGCTGAGAGTCGAAGAACCGGTTGGCCAGCATCAGCAGGCCTCGGTTCCCCAGCTTGCGGAGCGGGGTGATGTCGAGGGAGCCGCCGCCGCCGACGAAGCGCGATCCCTTCACGAAGTCGAAGCCGTGATCGAGGAAGTACACGAACTGCGGGATCTCGGCCGGCGACATCGACCCGTCGGCGTCCATCGCCACGATGACGTCGCACTGCGCCGCGGCAAAGCCGGCTCGGAGCGCGTTGCCTTTGCCGGGGTGGGACTCGCTGATGATGCGGATGTCCGGGAGGCACGACTCGGCCATCAGCCGGGTCACATCCGAAGAGCGACCGTCCACGAGGATCACCTCGTCCACGCAGTCGGGGAGGTGCTCGAGCACGGTGGCGATGTTCCGCGCCTCGTTCTTCGCCGGGACCACCAGGCTCACCGTCGATCGCCGTGCCGCTTGGCGACCGGCTGCCCGCTTCCTGGCCGGAGCCGGGTGGGCGTCGGCAGACCGCCCGTTGGTGGTCGAGCGCGTCGCTCCATTGGAGGCGATCCGGTCGATGTAGAGCTCGGGGATCGTCTCCTCGGTAGTGACGTGGGTTGCCATTGGTTCCGCCTTCCTCCGCTTTCCGCCGTTGGGGCGGCGCGTCCCGTCTGGGTCTTGCCGTGCCGGCAGGGTGGTCATCGCCGCCTCACCCCGTCAGGCCTGTGTTCCCGTGCCGCGCACCGCGTCGCGGACCGAGGAGTCCGAATGCAGCCCGAGCCGCCATCGGAGATGTTGCATGTGGTTCACGACCGCTCGCCGCGAGATCCCGAGCCGGGCAGCGATCGCCCCCCGGTCCAATCCGTCCCCGATCAGCTCGAGGACGTGGCGCTCGGTCGGGCTGAGGTCGTTCAGCTTGTCGGTGGCCGGCACCTGGGCACGGACACCGTCGCCGGTGAGGATGGGCGCCAGCAGGGGTGAGGAGATCCAGATCTCGCCCCGTGACGCGCACCGCACCGCGTTGGCGAGCTCGAGCTCGGGAGCGATCTTGAGCACCACTCCCGACGCTCCGTCCTGCAGGGCGGCGGCCGTGTCGGCCGGGTCCTGGCGATTCGTGAGCAGCACGAGAGCGGGGGGCCCGGGGACACCCTCCAGCTCCTTCAGGAGCTTGTCGCCGTGGGCGTGGGCGTGGGCCTCGTGGAGGACGACCACGTCGGGCCGTTGGGCGGCGCAGAACTCGCCGAACCGGTCGATGTAGGAGTCGGCCGCGACCGCCCGAAGGTCGGAGACCTCGGCGAGCTTCTCGCACAGGGCTTCGCTGAGGACCGGTGTCCGGTCGATCACGGCGACGGCGGTCGGGGCCATGGAGCCAGTCTGCGGGGAACGCCTGGAGCCAGCTACCGGCAGGGACACGAACTTTCTACGTCCACTGAGGGATGTAGGTCATGCGTGTAGGCAGTCACCTCGACGCTGGCTCATCACGTGTCACCAGGGCCCGGGGGTCCGGGCCGAGCGGGCCGTCAGGCCCGACGTGGTGCTCGGCGCTCCGTCTGCGCCGCTGGGGTCGACGCCCATGGTCGAGAGCTGCGTCCTACGGCCTCCTCGCGGCGGATCCCGTCAGGTCGGCGGCCTGACGTGGCCCTCTCAGCGCGGGGCGTCCGGCCGCCGACCGGCGCCTGGTGGGACCGTTGCTGGCTGCCTCACCTGCGCACCGTTGGTGCCCGGCGGCCAGCGGCCGCTCCGGGGGTGGCAGGACGGAGCGTTTCCGGCGACACCCGACCGGCTCGGCGGACTACGCAGAATTGTCAGGGTACCGGCGCCCTATTTGGCAGGGTTGACAGGGCCATTTTGTGGGGTCAGGGGCCGGTCGGGGTCAGCGTGGCCGCTCAAATTCCGGGGTGGGCACGGCAAACGCCTCGTCGTATCGTTCACTACGACCGATGACGTAAGTCAATGCCCTTAGTCACCCCATCGTGGTCGACGCTGGGTCGAACGCCCGTTGCCGGAGGTCGTTCGCCCGCTGAGCTGGTCTTTGCGGCCTCGACGCCGCACGGCCCGGCGCCGGATCGGGTTCGTCGGGCCCGGGTCGGGAGCGGTGGCCGAATTGGTGGTTCGCAGGGTTCGAGGAGGAAGCAGCAGGCGATGCAGATCATCATCTGTGACGAGCATCTGATGTTCAGCGAGGCGCTGTCCTCGCTGATGGCCCAGCGCGGCCATCGGGTGCTCGCCCGGATCTCCAGTCCCGACGAGGCGGTTGACGTGCTCGATCGGCACGAGGCCGACGTCTGGCTGACCGAGCTGGAGTTCGTCGGGTACGAGGGCGCGGCGGCCGTGCGGCGGCTCCGGGCGCTCGAGCCCGGCTTGCCGATCGTCGTCTTCACCGCCCACCGGGACACCAACCTCCTCCATGAGGCACTGGCCGAGGGGGCTGACGGGGTGGCGCTCAAGACCGAGGGGATCGACGAGGTCGAGCGGCTCCTGCGCCGGGTGTGCGCCCTGCCGTTCAAGACGAGCCACGGCCGCACGGGGCCCGACAAGGCATGGTCGCAGCGAGCGCGGGCGAGCGTCCAGCGCCAGTCGAGCCGGGTGGCCACCCAGTCCCTCACGCAGAAGGAGCAGGAGGTGATGCTCCGGCTGGCCCGGGGGGAGAGCACGTCGGCCGTCGCCGCCGGGCTGGGCGTGAGCGTGTCCACCGTGCGGACCCATCTCCAGCACCTCTACGTGAAGCTGGACGTCCATTCGAGGTTGGAGCTCGTCGCCTACGCCGTGCGCAACGGCATGGTCCGGGTCGAGGGCGCTCCGGCGATGTCGGCGTGACCTGCCCCCGCGGGCGACGGCGCCGACCGGGCAGGGACGAGGCAGGGCCCCCGTCCGACCCCCGGGGCGTCCCCCAATTGACGTACGAAGCTCGTCTAAACGACGGTGGCAGATGAACGATCCGTCCCCGCAAGCTGTGACCATGACTGAAACGGCCGTGGCGATCGTCGACCACCAGCCGGTGCTCTGCGAGTCGCTGTCCGTCTGCCTGGCCGGCGAGCCCGACCTGCGGGTTGTCGGCTCGGCGTCGACGGCGGGACAGCTGGCCGACCTGGTCGCCACCGCCCGGCCCGACGTGTTGGTCTACGACGCCCAGTTCGACGACACCGACAGCGGCCAGACGCTGCGAGACCTCCAGTCGATGCCGTCGAGCCCGGCCGTGGTGATGCTGATGTGCGACGACGCGGCAGCGTCGGGCGCCTCGGCCATCCAGATGGGCGTGCTCGGGCTGGTTCTGAAGGTCGCCCCGGTCAAGGAGCTCGTCGAGGCCATCCGCCTAGCGGCCAAGGGGCAGATGTGGGTGTCGCCACCTCTTCTGACCGGGCTCCTGTCGGGGCGGATCGACACCGGGCGCCGCGAGGCCAAGGACCGGCTCTCGGTGCTGACCAAGCGGGAGCTCGAGGTGCTCGACCTGCTGGTCGAGGGGCTCGGTCACCGTGCCATCGCCCAGCGGCTGCACGTGTCGGCCAACACCGTGAGGACCCACAGCCAGAATCTCCAGAAGAAGCTCAACGTCCACTCGGCGCTGGCGGCGGTGGCGATCGCCCTCGACGCCGGACTCCGTCCTGCCTGAGCATCGCAGGTAGCCCGCTCCGGGCCGCCCCCTTTCGATCCGGTCGTTAGGGTGCCCGAATGGCGCGCCGGCGAGACGTCTTCGAGTTCCGGGCCGACGAGCCGTCCCCGATCTTGGCCCGCATGGACCTGTTGGGCCGGGCCCGCGACGGGTGGATCAACCTCGTGCCCTCGATCGAGCCCGGGGGCCCGGAGGACTCCGAGCCGCCCGCAGGGCCCGGCCAGGGCCCACGCATCACGCTCGCCGCGGTGCTGGGAAGCCCGACCCCGCCGGCGATACCCCTGTGCACCTGGATGCCCAGCCCGCCGGGGAGAGGACGGGGGAGCGCGGGCGGAGCGGGCGGAAGCTCGATCGGGATCCTGCACGCCCGGGGTCGCCCGGTGATGCCGTTGCTCCGGGCCGAGGGGCTCGATCCACCGGGTTCGTGGCGGGTGCGTCAGGACCACCAGCGCAGGGGCTTGGTGGTGTTGGTGCCCGCGGCCGCCGAGCCGTCCGAGATCCTCGCCTGGACGTGCCGGGCCGGCGGGCTGCTGTGCGACGTCCGGCCGACGGGGTGGTGGGTCGCCACGGTGTTCGCTCCGCACCCGGACCGCTGATCGAGGGATCGTCGGCCACGGGCGCGGGCGGAATAGGGCGTCCCGAGGAGCGTTACATTACGGGATTACTCGTAATGGACGATCGGACCTCCCCGGTCCGGAAGGGAAGGCCCCCATGACCGCAACGAGCTCGACCCTCCCATTGCTCCCCTTGACCTCGGGGGTGGTCCTTCCCGGCATGACCTTCACCCTGGCATTGGAGTCCGACGAGGCCAAGGCGGCCGCGGATGCCCTGGGCGAGAGCGGGGGCACGCTCCTCATCGTGCCGTTCGTCGGAGGCCGCTACGCCACGGTCGGCGTGGTCGCCGAGGTGACCGAGCGCGGCCGGCTGCCCGGCGGGATGCCGGCGATCGTCGTGCGGGGGGATCAGCGGGCGACCATCGGGACCGGCGTGCCCGGCACCGGGGCGGCGCTGTGGGTGGAGGCGGAGCCGGTGACCGAGCCAGCCCCCGACGACGAGGTCCAGGACCTGGCCCGGGAGTACCGGGCCGTGCTCGAGAACATCCTTCTCGGACGGGGTGCGGCGCGCCAGGCGGCCGGCCTGCGGGAGGTCGGGGACCCGAGCCGCCTCGCCGATCTGGCCGGGTACTCGGCCGACCTGTCGCTGGCCCAGAAGGTCGAGGTGCTCGAGACGCTCGACGTGGCGGCGCGGCTGCGGCTGGTGCTGGGTTGGGCGCGCGAGACGCTGGCTGACCTGGCGCTGCGCGAGCGCATCAAGACCGACGTCGAGGAGGGGATGGAGCGCACCCAGCGCGAGTTCCTCCTGCGTCGCCAGCTCGAGGCCATCCGCAAGGAACTCGCCCAGCACGGTGAGGGCGGGGACGGGGGCCAGGACGACTACCGGTCCCGGATCGAGGCGCGCCCGCTGCCCGAGGCGGTACGGGCGGCGGTGGAGCGCGAGATCGACCGGCTGGAGGCGGTGAGCGAGCAGAGCCCGGAGAGCGGGTGGATCCGCACCTGGCTCGACACCGTGCTGGAGCTGCCCTGGGACCAGCGGTCCGAGGACCGGCTGGACGTTGCCGAAGCGGCGGCCATCCTCGACGAGGACCACGACGGCCTGGCCGACGTGAAGGACCGGATCCTCGAGCACCTTGCCGTGCGCAAGCTGCGCACCGAGCGAGGGCTCAGCGTGGCCGGGGAGCGGGGCGCCGGGGCGATCCTGGCCCTGGTCGGCCCCCCGGGGGTCGGCAAGACGTCGCTCGGGGAGTCCGTGGCGCGCGCCCTCGGGCGGCGCTTCGTGCGGGTGGCCCTGGGCGGGGTCCGTGACGAGGCCGAGATCCGGGGGCACCGGCGAACCTACGTCGGTGCCCAGCCGGGCCGGCTGGTGCGGGCCATCCGTGACGCCGGCACCATGAACCCGGTGGTGCTGCTGGACGAGGTCGACAAGTTGGGGGCCGACTACCGGGGTGACCCGTCGTCGGCCCTGCTCGAGGTGCTCGACCCGGCGCAGAACCACACCTTCCGCGACCACTACCTCGAGGTCGAGCTGGACCTCTCCGACGTCCTGTTCATCGCCACCGCCAACATCGTGGACACCATCCCCGCACCCCTGCTCGACCGCATGGAGGTGACCCGCCTCGACGGCTACACCGAGGCCGAAAAGGTGGCCATCGCCCGCCACCACCTGGTCGGACGCCAGGTGGCCCGGGCGGCGTTGCGGCCCGAGGAGGTGGAGGTGACCGACGAGGCGCTGCAGGCGATCATCGGCGAGTACACCCGCGAGGCGGGCGTGCGCTCCCTCGAGCGCCAGCTCGGAAGCCTGATGCGCAAGGTGGCCACCAAGCTGGCGGCGGGCGAGCGGACCGCCCCGGTGAGGGTGGACCGCGACGACGTCCGCACGTGGCTCGGACGGCCGGTGTTCTTCACCGAGGTGGCCGACCGCACCAACGTCGCCGGGGTGGTGACCGGGCTCGCGGTCACGGGTGCCGGAGGTGACGTCCTCTTCGTCGAGGCCAGCGGGGCCGAGGGTCCCGAGGGGCTGACCCTGACCGGCCAGCTCGGCGACGTGATGAAGGAGTCGGCGGAGATCGCCCTCTCCTACGTCCGGAGCCACGCGCCTGCGCTGGGGATCGACCCGGGCCAGCTTCGGGGCCGCCGCTTCCACCTCCACGTCCCGGCCGGCGCCGTCCCCAAGGACGGCCCGTCGGCGGGGGTGACGATGGTCACGGCGCTGGTCAGCCTGCTGCGGGACCAACCGGTGCGATCCGATCTGGGCATGACCGGCGAGGTCACGCTGCGGGGCCGGGTCCTGCCGATCGGTGGGGTGCGCCAGAAGGTGCTCGCGGCTCACCGGGCCGGGCTGCGGACCGTGGTCCTGCCGGCCCGCAACGGGACGGAGCTCGAGGACGTGCCCGAGGAGGTCCGGGGGCAGATGCAGTTCCATCTGGTCGACACCGTCGACCAGATGCTCGGTGCGGTCTTCGGGTCCCGGTCCGACCAGGCCGGGCCCGAGCGACGGGCCGATGTGCCGGTCCTCGGCACCGCCGCCTGAGCGACGACGCGCGCCGCCGCCTGAGGGGCGTGTGCGCCGGTCCGGTCTGGCCGAAGCCCCAACCGTCAATCTCAACCTTAAGTAGAGGTTAGGGGAGGCGCGGCGGGCTCGGGGTAGCCGTCCGGGTTGGTGGACTGCCACGTCCAGGCGTCCCGGCAGGCGTCGGCCAGGGTGAGGCGGCTTCGCCAGCCGAGCAGCGCTTCGGCCTGGCTGGGGTCGGCCCAGCACTCGGCCACGTCGCCGGGGCGCCGGGGCGCCATCTCGAAGGGCAGGTCCCGCCCGGCGGCACCCGACGCCGCCTGGATGACCTGTCGCACCGAACTTCCGTGCCCCGTGCCCAGATTGAGGGTCTGGCAGCCGTCGATGCGTTCGAGCGCGTCGAGCGCCGCGACGTGGCCGCGGGCCAGGTCGACCACGTGGATGTAGTCGCGGATGCAGGTGCCGTCGGCGGTCGGGTAGTCGTCGCCGAACACCTGGACCCGGTCCCGCCGGCCCACCGCGACCTGCATGACGATCGGCAGCAGATTGGTGGGGATGCCGGCCGGGTCCTCGCCCAGGCGGCCGCTCGGGTGGGCCCCGACCGGGTTGAAGTACCGCAGGAGGATCGCCCGCCAGCCGCCACCGGCGCCGACCAGGTCCCTCAACATCTCCTCGATGTGCAACTTGGTCCGGCCGTAGGGGTTCACCGGGCCGAGCCGGCAGTCCTCGGTGAGGGGGATCCGCTCGGGCTCCCCGTAGACCGTGGCCGAGGACGAGAAGACGATGTCGCGCACGTCGTGTCGCTCCATCGCTTCCAGCAGGGTCGCCGTGCCCACGACGTTGTTGTCGTAGTAGGCCAATGGCCGGCGGATCGACTCCTCGACCGCCTTCAGCCCGGCCAGGTGGATCACGGAGTCGGGCCGAGCCTCCGCGAGCGCCCGGTCGAGGGCGGCCGCGTCGCGGATGTCCCCCACGTGCAGCGAGATGGGGCCGCCGCCCAGCTCCTGCGCCCGCTCGATCGCCACCGGGCTGCTGTTGCGCAGGTTGTCGAGCACGGTGACGGCCCAGCCCGCCATCAGCAGCTCCACCGCGATGTGGCTGCCGAGGTAGCCGGCCCCGCCCGTCAGCAGCACCGAGCCGGGTCCTGATTGCCCATCGTGTCGCACCAGCGGGATGCTAGAGGCCCGGGCCGCAGGGACGGCCCGGGCCCGGCCCGTCCAAGCGGGTTCGGGTACCGTGAGGGCGGGTACACCCGCCACGGCCGGCGCGATCCCCGGGTCGCCGCCGGGGGCTCGCCGCCGACCACCCGCCAGACATCCCTACCCGCCAACCGTTCCGAGGAGACCGAGGAGATCCGATGGCCCAGAGCGCCGGGTTGCACGAGCCCGAGGACCAGCTGGCAGCCGGCACGGTGGACCGCCACCGGGCCATCACGTCGCTCCAGGAGGAGCTCGAGGCCATCGACTGGTACGACCAGCGGGTCGACGCGACCGCGGACGGCGAGCTGGCCGCCGTGCTCGCGCACAACCGCGACGAGGAGAAGGAGCACGCCGTGATGACCCTCGAGTGGTTGCGCCGGAAGGACCCCGTTCTCGACCGCCACCTCCGAACGTACCTGTTCACGACCGAGCCGGTCCCCGAGGTCGAGGCCGAGGCGACCGACGCCGGCCTCCGGGCCGAGCCGGGCGACGGCGGGCTCGGGATCGGCGGCCTGCGGGGGGCGCACGAATGAGCCACCTGTTGCGCGGCCACGCCCCGATCTCCGAGTCGGGATGGAAGCAGCTGGACGAGGAGGGCCGCCAGCGCCTGGTGCCGGCACTGGCGGCCCGCAAGCTGGTCGACTTTGCCGGTCCTCTGGGCTGGGAGCGCTCGGCCACCAACCTGGGCCGGACCGTCGCCGTCGACTCGGTGCCGGTCGAGGGCCTGGTCGCCCGCCAGCGCCAGGTGCTGGCGCTGGTCGAGCTCCGGGCGTCGTTCTCCCTCGAGCGCGACGAGTTGCGCGACGCCGAGCGCGGCGCCCAGGACGTCGACCTGAGCGCGCTGGACCTCGCG
This sequence comes from Acidimicrobiales bacterium, assembly GCA_036501425.1. Lineage (GTDB taxonomy): Bacteria > Actinomycetota > Acidimicrobiia > Acidimicrobiales > RAAP-2 > DATKRB01. Next base: position 16,464 of record DASYAI010000077.1, read on the forward strand.
GCGCGCCGGATCGCCCAGGCCGAGAACGTGGCGGTGCTCCACGGGTGGGCGGCCGCGGGGATCGTGGGCATCTCCGAGGCGTCCACGCATCCGGCCATCGCGCTCGGTGACGTCTATGCCGACTACCCGAGCCGGGTCGCCCTGGCGGTGGAGCGGCTCCTCGAACAGGGCATCGGGGGCCCCTACGGCTTGGCGCTGGGGCCGCAGGGCTACACCGGGGTCGTCGAGACGACCGAGCACGGGGGCCTGGTCGTCTTCGACCATCTCCGCCAGATCCTGCAGGGGCCGATCGTCTGGTCGCCCGGCGTGCGGGGCGCGGTCGTGGTCAGCCTGCGCGGGGGCGACTTCCTGCTCGACGTGGGCCAGGACCTCTCCATCGGCTACGACAGCTACGACGCTGCCGTGGTCAACCTCTACCTCGAGGAGAGCTTCAGCTTCCGGGTGGCGTCGGCTGACGCGGCGGTGGCGCTGCACCCCTGAGCCGGGTCGGCGGGGGCACAGTCAAAGGCACGGTCAGCAGCACGGTCAGCAGTAGGGGTGGGCCAGGGTGAGCAGGAACTCGCCCTCGTCCGCTCCCCACATCTGGTCGACCACGAAATCCGCTTGCAGCAGCTCGCGCTCGATCTCCTCGGGCGTGAACTTGGCGCTGATCTCGGTGAGCAGGTCCTCGCCGGCGTCGAAGTGGGCGCTCAGCCCCAGCCCGTCGACGGCGACGGTCTGGTCACGGGTCGATCGCAGCCGCATCTCGATCCAGTGGTGGTCCTCGTTCCAGCGGGCCACGTGGTCGAAGCTGTCGGGGTCGAAGTGGGCCCCCAGCTCGTGGTTGAGGACCTCGAGCACGTTCCGGTTGAACGCGGCGGTCACGCCTTGGGCGTCGTCGTAGGCCCGGACCATGCGCTCGCGGTCCTTGACCAGGTCGGTGCCGAGCAGCAGCCGGTCACCGGCGGACATGGTGCAGTTCAGATCGAACAAGAACCGCCGGCGGCTGGCCGGCTCGAAGTTGCCGATGGTCCCGCCCAGAAAGGCGACGAGGCGCTGCCCGTCGGGCGGGATCTGGTCGAGGTGCTCGCGGAAGTCGCCGACGACCGCGTGGACCTCGAGCCCCGGATAGTCGTCCAACAGCCCTGCGGCGGCGCTGCGCAGGAACTGGTCGCTCACGTCGAAGGGGATGTACCGGACGAGGTGCCCGTCGGCCCGAAGGGCGTCGAGCAGCACCCGGGTCTTGTCGCACGCGCCGGCACCCAGCTCGACCAGGGTGTCCGACGGGCCGAGCCGGGCGATGGCCCTGGCGTGCTCTTCGAGCAGCGACCGCTCGGCGCGGGTGGGGTAGTACTCGGGCAGCTCGGTGATCTGCTCGAAGAGCTGGCTGCCGGCCCGGTCGTAGAACCAGACCGGGGGGATCGCCTTGGGGGTGGCTTGCAGGCCCCGCCGCACGTCCTGCTCGAGCGCGGCCCGCAAGTCCTCGGGGGTGAGGTGGATGTCGACCTGGACGGTCGACTGCGGGCTCACCGGGGCCCCTCGAGGTCGCGGGCCAGCCGCAACCCGGCGAACGGCCAGCGGGCCGAGGGCGGGAAGAAATTCCGATAGGACGCCCGCACGTGGCCGGGCGGCGTGACGCACGAGCCACCCCGCAGGACCTGCTGGTTGACCATGAACTTGCCGTTGTACTCGCCCAGCGCGCCGGTCGCCGTCCGGAACCCGGGGTACGGGCTGTAGGCGCTGGAGGTCCACTGCCACACGCCGCCAAAAGGGGTGCCCGGGGCAGCCTCGGGGTGCAGCGTGTCCAGCTGGAGGAAGCCCCCGCGCGCAGGGCGGCACTGGGCGGCGACCTCCCACTCCGCCTCGGTGGGCAGCCGGTAGCCGGTCCAGTGGGCGAAGGCGTCGGCCTCGTAGTAGCTGACGTGGCACACCGGCTCGGAGGGATCGACCGGACGGGGCCCGCTCAAGGTGAAGATCTGCCAGTCGCCGTCACCGCCGGTCGCCCCGCCCGGTCCGCCGTCTCCTCCGGGGACGTCATCGCCCCCGTTGTCCGCCGGCGACCAGTACAGCGGGGATCGCCACCCGTGCTGCCGGACCAGGGTCCAGCCGTCGGACAGCCACAGCTCGGGCCGTTGGTACCCACCGTCGTCCATGAAGGCGAGCCACTCCCCGCAGGTCACCGTCCGATCGGCCAGGGCGAAGGGAGCCAGGTGGACGGTGTGGCGGGGCGACTCGTTGTCGAACCCGAAGCCCGGGCCCCGATGACCGATCGCCGCCCCGCCGCCCTCGTGCTCCCACCATCCGGGGCCGCTCCGGAGGCTCGCGGTCGAGGCGTCGGGCTTGATCGGGGCGATGCTCGGACGGTAGGCCGGTTGGAGCGGGCTGATGGACAGCACGTGCTTGATGTCCATGAGTAGGAGCTCCTGGTGCTGCTGCTCATGGTGGAGGCCCAGCTCGACCAGGGCGCGGCGATCCTCGTCGGCCGGGCGGTCCCCGTCGGCCGGCCGGTCGAGCAGCTCGCCCATCGCCTCGTCGACGTGACGGCGGTACGCGGTGACGTCGGCCACGCCGGGGCGGGAGATCAGGCCCCGCTCCGAGCGCGGGTGCCGGGCGCCCAGCGCCTCGTAGTAGGAGTTGAAGATGTAGGCGAACCGGGGGTGGAAGCGCTCGTAGGCAGGGTCGGCCGGTGCGAGGAGGAAGGTCTCGAAGAACCACGACGTGTGGCCGCGGTGCCACTTGGTGGGGCTGACGTCCGGCATCGACTGGACGGTCTGGTCCTCGGCCGAGAGCGGTTCGGCCAGCGTCTCGGTGAGCGCGCGCACCGCCTCGTAGCGATCCGAGAGCACGGCCCGCCCCTCCCGATCACCCGTTCCCATGCCTGGCTCCTCCTCGGGTGGTCCGCCGCCCCGCCGCCACCGGCTCGGCCCCCGAGGGACGACCCCCGGAGCCGACGGCGAGACGAAGGAAAACTTAGCGAGGGCGGCCGGCGGTTGGAGCGCGGAGCGCCCGGGATCTGTGGGCGGGAGCCATGCCCGGTCATAGGCTGGGGGACTCGGGTTCCGGCCCGGGCCCGTCGGGCGCCGGCCCGGGGCGAAGGAGCGACCATGGGACTGTTCACGAAGGCCGATGTGGTGACGCCGGACCGGGCCCTGACCGGTCGGGGGGTGGCGATGCGGATCGACGGGCCGCATCGGGTGCTCGGGACGCCGATCGTGCCGCCCTTCCCGGCGGGCACCGAGCGGGCCGAGTTCGCGATGGGCTGCTTCTGGGGCGCCGAACGCCTGTTCTGGCAGCTCGACGGGGTGTGGACGACGGCGGTCGGCTACGCCGGGGGGTACACGCCCAACCCGACCTACGAGGAGGTCTGCTCGGGCAGGACGGGCCACGCCGAGACGGTGCTGGTGGTGTTCGACCCGGCCGCGATCTCGTACGGCGAGCTGGTCACGACGTTTCTCGAGGGCCACGACCCCACGCAGGGCATGCGCCAGGGCAACGACGTCGGCACCCAGTACCGCTCGGCCATCTACACCGCCGACGGCACGCAGGCGGACGAGGCGCGAGCCATGGTCGGCGCCTACCAGCACGCGCTGGCCGCTGCCGGGCTGGGGACGATCACCACCGAGGTCGCCCCGGCGGGCGCCTTCTACTACGCCGAGCCGTACCACCAGCAGTACCTGGCGGCCAACCCCGCGGGCTACTGCGGCCTGGGCGGGACCGGAGTGTCGTGCCCGACCGGCGTGCTGCGGCCCCACCGGGCGTGAGCGAGCCCGCTGGGATGTCGGCCGCCCCGGGGGAGGAGCCGTCGCCCCCGAGACGGGGGCGGGACCTCCGCCTGGTCGTGAGCGGGATCGCGGCGGCATTGCTCGTCTGGTTCGCGGTGGCCAACCTGCAGGACGTCCGGATCCACTTCTGGGTGGCGACCACCACCGCACCGCTGATCGAGGTCGTGATCGTTGCCGGGGTCCTGGGGGCGGCGGTCGCCAGCGTGGTGCGGCGTCGCCGCCGGGCCTCGCCGCCGCACCGGGCCTGACGCGCGTGGTTTCGCCCTACACGGCCGTAGACTCTCCTCGAGCTGACGCCTTCGGGGTGTTGACGAGATCCCTGGTCGACGGGGAGCCTCGTTGTCCATGGGAACGAAGTGCGCGATCATGAGGCCGGTCGTGGGTTCGAGGAGGTCCTTCACCGTGAGGCGAGGGCAGTGCGTTGACGAGGGGGAGCAGGGTGCCGCTCTCCGAGCATGAGCAGCGCATCCTCGCCGAGCTGGAAGAGTCGCTCGTTCGGCAGGACCCCGAGTTCGCCGAGCGCGTCCGGTCGGAGACCGTCTACCGGCATGCCGGTAGACACTGCAAGTGGTCCGCGGTGGGCTTCGTCGCCGGGGTGGCCATCCTCGTCGCGTTCTACTCGAGATCGGTGCTGGTCGGCTTCGTGGGCGTCGCCGCAATGTTCGCCTCCGCGGTGGTGTTCGAGCGAAACCTGCGCCGGATGGGGAAGGCGGGCTGGCACGACCTGACCCGGCCCAAGGGCGGTGCCGCTCGCGAGGGCCAGGGGGGGTCGATCGAGGGGGCCGTGCACGAAGCCCGCGAGTGGCTGCGCGGTCGCTTCCGCCGAGAGCCCTGAGCAACGGTCCGACGGTGGCGGGCGAGCCGTTCGGCATCGCCCCGTCCCCGGGCGGGCTCTGCCTCGCCGTCGACATCGGGGGGACGAAGCTGGCCGCAGGCCTCGTCGACCCGGTCGGCAAGCTCGAGCGGATGGCCCAGGTCCCGACGCCGGTGAGCCCGGACCCCGGGGTGGTCTGGGCGGCGCTGGCCGGCCTGGTGGCGCCGCTGGCGCCGGCCGCTGTGGTCTGCGGGGTCGGATGTGGTGGCCCGATGGCCCGGGGGGGCGACGAGGTCTCGCCACTCAACATCCCCGGATGGCACGGCTTCCCGCTCCGCCGGCGACTGGGGGAGCTGACCGGGCTCCCCACGTTCGTCGACAACGACGCCAAGGCCCTGGCCCTCGCCGAGGGGTGGGTGGGCGCGGCCCGTGGTCGACCCGACTACGTTGCCATGGTCGTCTCCACCGGCGTCGGTGGGGGGATCGTCTCGGGGGGCGCGCTGCTCGATGGACGCACCGGCAACGCCGGGCACATCGGTCACGTGGTGGTCGAACCACAAGGTCGTCCCTGCGCGTGCGGGGGTCGCGGTTGCCTCGAGGCCGAGGCGTCGGGGAGCGCGATCGCCGCCACGACCGGCCGCGATCCCCGCGAGGCCTCTCCCGAGGTGGTGGCGCGGTGCGGGACCCTGGTGGGCAGGGCGGTGGCGTCGGTGGCCAGCCTGCTCGACGTGCCGTTGGCGCTCGTCGGGGGCTCGGTCGCCCTGGGGTTCGGCGAGCCCTTCTTCGCCTCCGCCCGGGCCGAGCTGCGGGCCCGGGCGGGCCTGGACTTCGCGGCGTCGGCCGAGATCCGCCCGGTCGGTCTCGGGTACGAAGGCCCGTTGATCGGCGCCGGTGCGGTCGGCTGGCGGTCGTGGCGGCACGCCACCCCCTCCTCCGTGCCCGCGTTGGCGCCGGGGGAGCGGTGACCCGAAGGCCTGTCGTCGGCCGGAAGGTTGCCGAGCGGCCGAGCCGGGTCACCCGGGGCCCGGTCGCTGGGTCAGGACCCCGGGCGCGGGCGCCCTTTCGGGCGGTCCGGGTGGCCGGCGAGACGGCGCGCGCCGTGGCCGCGGACCCGACGTTGTGGTGGGAGGCGGTCCGCACCGTCGGCCGCCTGGCGCCCCGGAGGTGGTGGGCCCGCTGGCCCTTCCTCCCGCTGCCCGATGCCGCCTACTGGGACTTCCGGCTGACCACGGCGGTGGGCGACGGGCGGGGAGCCCCGGACCGCCGGCTGCGCGGCCCCGAGGTGGCGGCATACCTCCGCTGGTGTCGCCGGATGCCATCGGCCGACCGGTAGCCTCTGCCCTGATGGAGCGGGTCCTCCTGCTCAATGCGAGCTACGAGCCGCTCGCTCTGGTCTCTGACCGGCGTGCCGTGGTGCTCGTCCTCGGCGGGAGAGCGGAGGCGGTCGCGTTCCGGCCGACCTCGACGGTGTTCCACTCGGCCCACCTGGCGGTGGCGGTGCCGTCCATCGTCCGCCTCTCGCACATGGTCCGGATCCCTCGGTGGGCGAGGACCCCACCGCTGACCCGCCGGGCGGTCCTGCGCCGCGACGGCGGGAGGTGCGTGTACTGCTCGGAACCGGCGGACACGGTGGACCACGTCATTCCCAAGAGCCGGGGCGGTCGGCACGAGTGGTCCAATGTGGTCGCGGCCTGCAAGCGGGACAACCTGGCCAAGGGCGACCGTCTGTTGTCGGAGCTCGGGTGGTCGCTGCCGTTCCGCCCGGCGGCGCCCGATGGGCACCTGTGGCGGCTCCGCCAGCTGACCGATATCGACCCGGCGTGGGCGCCCTATCTTGCAACTGCGTCCTAGGGGACCGACCCTCCCTGGCGGAGCGCGCCGACGTGAGGGCTGACCGAACGCCCGTCGACGCCTCGGGCTACTTCGACGTCGAGCCGTTCCGCCGCCTGGGGACGAGGGCGATGGTGGTCCGTACCCCGGGCGGGCCGACCCTCGTCCTGGGGAGCACCCAGCCGCCGTCCGTGGTGGCCGCCGGCCTCGGGGAGCGCGGGGAGATCGGGGTCCAGCGGCGCCGGAGCGGGGGCGGGGCCGTGTTCGTCGACCGCCTCGATCCGATCTGGGTCGACCTGTGGGTCCCGAGCGACGACGAGCTGTTCGAGCCCGATGTCGGCCGTGCGCCGCACTGGGTGGGGGACAGCTGGGCGTCCGCCCTCGGCGAGCTGGGGATCGGTGGGCTCGAGGTGCATCGGGGCCCGATGCGGACCACCCGCTGGTCCGAGCTCGTGTGCTTTGCCGGCGTCGGACCGGGTGAGGTGCTCGCCGGTACCCGCAAGGTGGTCGGTGTGGCCCAGTGGCGCAGCCGGCAAGGCTCGCTGTTCCACTCGGCCGCCTACCGAACCTGGAGCCCGGAGAGGTGGGTCGGGATGCTGTCGGCCGCCGCCGGCCCCGACGGGGGATCGCTCACGGCCGATGTCCGATCGACGGCGGTGGGGCTCGACGAGTTGGTCGGCCCCCCCGTCCAACCGGCCCAGGTGGTGGGGGCGCTCCGCCGTCACCTGCCGGGTGGGGCCCCGTGGGCAGAGCCGGCACTACCTACCTGACGTCGGTCCCTGCCTGAGGGCTCCGACCCGACCGGCCCCCGGGGCCGGTTTCATTCCCGGCGGGCCCGCAGCCGGGCCGGCTCCACCTCGACCGAGCCGCCCAAGCACGCTCCTGCCCTCCCGCCGCAGCCAGGGCCGCCTGGCGCCGCCCGGGGGTAGCGAGTGGGGGGCGTGTGGTTGACCAGTGGGGGGGTGGGGCATAGAGTGGCACGAAGTGGTTCGAAATGGTGAATTAGGGCGCGTTCCGAGGAGCGTCGTGGGGGCATCGTTGGATGGCAGGCTTCGTGGGCAGGTACGAGCACTCGCTCGATACCAAGGGAAGGGTCATCCTTCCGGCGAAGTACCGCGCCGCCTTCGAGCACGGCGGGTACCTCACCGAGAACCAAGAGGGCTGCCTGGCGCTGTGGACCCCGGGCGAGTTCGAACGCCAGATGCAGGCGATCCACGAGCGGTCGTCGGAGGGCCGAGCCCAGCGGAATCGGGCCCGCCTGTGGGCGTCCACCTCCCACGAGGTGGAGATCGACCGGCAGGGGCGCATGCCCATTCCCCTTCACCTGCGGGAATTCGCGGCGCTCGAGGGCGACGTCCTGGTGCACGGGGCCATCGATCGGGTGGAGCTGTGGAGCCCGACGACCTGGGAAGAGCGGGTCCGCCCCGACGAGCGATGGCTGCTCGAGGACCCGAGGGACGGGTGACCGGCGGGCAGGACGCCGACGGCTGCGGCCCGGGCAGCACCAGCAACGACGACACCGCAAGGACCATGCGCAGCCCCTCGACCGGCACGGTGGAAGACTCCTCCTCCGCCCTCTTCCCCGCCGGTCTCCCGGGGATACTCCCCGGGTACACCTCGCCGGTCGAGGGGCTGCGGATGGTCCAGGCATTCGAACACCAGCCGGTGATGGTCACCGAGGTCGTGGACGCGTTCGCCCCCGTGCCGGCCGGAACGGTCGTCGACGCCACGGTGGGCGGGGGCGGTCATGCGTCGGCGCTCCTGCGCGCCTTTCCCCGGATCTCGGTCCTGGGAATCGACCGTGATCCCGACGCGGTGGCGGCGGCTTCCCTAGCGCTGGCTCCCTTCGGCGACCGGGCTCGGGTGCGGCACGCCGTCTTCGGCGACCTCGGCAACGTGGTCGCCGAAGAGGGCGTGGGTCCGCTGGCCGGGGTCCTCGTAGACCTGGGCGTGAGCTCACCGCAGATCGACCGGGCCGAGCGGGGGTTCTCGTATCGCCAGGACGGCCCGCTCGACATGCGGATGGACCCCGATCAGGGCGCCAGCGCGCTCGACCTGGTCAACGGCGCGCCCGAAGCGGTGCTCGCCGAGTTGTTCGCTGCCCATGGGGAGTCGCGCTTCGCCCGGAGGATCGCCCGGGCCCTGGTGGCAGCCCGGCCGCTGACCGGCACCCTCGGGCTCGCCGAGGTGGTGAGCCGGGCGGTTCCGGCGGCGGCCCGCCGACGGGGTCACCCCGCGGGCCGCGTCTTTCAGGCGCTGCGGGTCAGCGTCAACGACGAGCTGGGCCAGCTCGAGGCCTTCCTGCCCGTGGCCCTGGAGCTCCTCATGCCCGGCGGCCGTTGCCTGGCGATCTCCTACCACTCTGGCGAGGACCGGCTCGTGAAGGCGGCCTTCGCCCGGGCGGCGAGCGGCGGCTGTACGTGCCCGCCCGGCTTGCCCTGCGTGTGCGGAGCGCGGGCTGAGCATCGCCTGGTCTTTCGCGGCTCGAGGGGTGCCTCGGCCGAGGAGGTGGCTGCGAACCGGCGTGCCGACAGTGCCCGGTTGCGGGTCGTCGAGCGCCTGCCGGCGTGAGCTCTCCGACTGCTGCGCCGGCTCGGCGCATGTCGAGCCCCCCTCCGACCTCCGCCCTCCCCGCCGATCGGGCACGTCCCCAGAGCCCGGCCGGCCCGCTTCGGGTCGTCGACGGGGCGCGCCGAGCCCGGTCCCGCCGCCGCTCGTGGGCACCGGTCCTCGGATTGTGCCTGGTGGTGGGCAGCCTGCTGGTCGTGGTGATCGCCCACGCGCTGCTGGCGGGGGGCCAGCTCCGACTCTCCGAGCGTCAGGATCAGCTGGCGCGTGAACAGGCCACCCATCGGCAGATGGAGCTGACCACGGCCCGGCTCGAGGCGCCCTCGCGGGTGGTGGCCAAGGCCGAGGGAACCTCGCACCTGGTGGCCCCGGACCAGATCACCCAGCTCCCGTCCGTCTCGCTCGAGACGCCGGTGCCGACCCCCCGCATGTATGCCGACCCCCCTGGGACCACGGCGACCACCGCGCCCGCCTCCAGCACCACGACCTCCAGCAGCACGACGGCCACCACTTCCGTGTCGCCCGCGGCCGGCAGCACCGCGGCGACCAAGGGGTCCAGCCCTCCGGGGACCCGGTGAGCCCCCCACCCGGGACCGTACGCCGGGCCCCGGGACGATCGAGCCAGGGGCGGGGGGGTCTCGCCGCGCCCCGAGGGGCCGGGGCTCCCCGGCGCGCAACGCCGCGACCCCTCGACTCCCCGGGCCGGCCCCTCGCCCGCCCGGCCCGGCCCCTGGACCGACCGGGCCGCCCGGGACCCCTCGACCGTCCGCTCTCGATGCGTCGCTACCGGGCCGAGCGGCGCGGCAGGGCGGTGGTGGCGCGGCGGGTCCGGTTCATCCGCCTGGCCCTGGTGGTTCTCGTCATGGTGCTCTTCGGTCGCCTCCTGCAGGTGCAGGTGCTCGAGTCGGGCCACTACCAGGCCGAGGCGAGCCACGAGCTGGCCGTGTCGGTGCCCGTTCCGGCGTTGCGGGGCGGCATCTACAGCCGCGACGGGCAGGTCCTCGCCCTGTCGGTGCCCACCCACGACGTCTACGCCGACGACTACCTGGTCCACCAGCCCCGCGCCGAGGCCCGGGCCATGGCCCCGATCCTGCACCGGTCGGCCAGCCGGCTCGCCGAGGCGCTGCACCAGCCGTCCGGCTATGTGCTGCTCGCCAAGAACGTCGACGACGCTACTGCCCAGAAGCTCGACGCCGACGCCTTTCCGGGCATCGACCTGGTTGCCGACTCGGTCCGCACCGTGCCCAACGGCAACCTCGCCGCGCCCGTCCTCGGGGCGGTGAACGCCTCGGGCCACGGGGCGGCCGGTCTCGAGTACGGCGAGAACGCGACCCTCGCGGGCAAGGCGGGCTCCGAGACCCTGCTCGAGTCGCCGTCGGGCGTCGCCCTGCCCCAGAACCCGATCCAGCAGGCCACCACCACCCCCGGGACGGGGCTCGAGCTCACGCTCGACGAGTCCCTGCAGTACGAGACCGAGCAGGCGTTGGCGGCGCAGATCATCTCCTCGCACGCGGTGAGCGGGACCGCGGTGGTCATGGACGTCAAGTCGGGACAGATCCTCTCGAGCGCCAACCTGGTGGCCTCGGCGACCACGTCCACGGGAACCTCGGGTCCAGCCTCGGCGGCGGGAACCGGCGGCTCGTCGGCGGCCCCGATCGCCATCGGGCCCGCCGACGCCGTCAACGAGGCTTCGAGCGACCTGGCCCTGACCCAGCTCTACGAGCCGGGCTCGGTCTTCAAGCTGGTCACCTTCTCCGGCGCCCTGCAGGACGGCCTCATCAGCCCCACGACGCCGTTCAGCGTGCCCGACCAGATCACGCTGGACGGCTCGAACTTCCACGACGCGGAGTCCCATCCGACCGAGCACCTCAGCGCGACCCAGATCCTGGCCCAGTCGTCGAACATCGGCACCTCGGAGATCGCCCAGATGCTCGGCGAGAGCCGGCTGCTCGGGCAGGTCAAGAAGCTCGGCTTCGGCCAACCGACCGGCCTGAACTTCCCGGGGGAGTCCGCCGGGCTGCTCGCCGGCCCGGCCCAATGGGAGCCCACCGACCTGGTCTCGCTGCCCATCGGGCAGGTCGACGCGGTCAACGCCCAGCAGGTCCTCGACGCCTACAACACCGTCGCGAACGGCGGGGTGTTCGTCAGCCCGCAGCTGGTCAGGGCCACGGTCGCCCCGGACGGGACGGCTCGGGCGGTCAAGGCGGCGCCGGCCCGGCACCGGGTCCTGTCCTCTACGACGGCGTCCCAGCTCGACTCGATGCTCCAGCAGGTGGTGACCCAGGGGACGGGCACCAGCGGGAGCGTGCTCGGCTATTCGGTGGCGGGCAAGACCGGCACCGCCCAGATCCCGACCCAGGGCAAGGACAGCTACGTCCCGGGGGCCTACATGGCGTCCTTCGTCGGCTTCGCCCCCGCCGACCACCCGGTGCTGTCGGCCATCGTGGTCCTGGACCGGCCGACGCCGATCTTCGGAGGGACGGTGGCGGCACCGGTGTTCTCCCAGATCATGAGCTACGCCCTCCACCGCTACCGCATCCCCACCTCGCCGGGAGCGCCCACGAGCGGGGAGCCGACCGGCACTGCGGGGACCTCCCAGGCGCAGGACATCACGTGAGGGTCGGGGACCGGTACCATCGGGGCGTCGACGATCCACGCCCGGGACGAGCCCGGTCGAGGGTCCGCCCGACGACCCGCTCCGTCCCGTGCAGATGACCCGGCTGCTCGCTGAGATCGAGATCGTCGCGCTCGCGGGCGACCCCGACGAGCGGGCCGTGGACCGGGTCGAGCACGACAGCCGGCGGGTGCTGCCCGGCGACCTCTTCGTCTGCCTCACCGGAGGCACGACCGACGGCCACCGCCACGTCCCCGAAGCCGTCGCCCGGGGCGCCGTCGGGGTGGTCAGCGAGCGGCCCATGGTCCTGCCGCCCGGCGTGGTCGGTATCCGGGTCGCGCCGGGGACCGCACGTCGGTCGCTGGCGCGCCTGGCTGCCACGGTCCACGGCCACCCCGCCCGGGCGCTCACCACGGCCGGGGTCACCGGCACGAACGGCAAGACCACGGTGGTGCACCTGCTGGCGGCGGTGCTGGACCACGCCGGGCTGCCCACGACCGTCGTGGGGACGCTGTCCGGAGCCCGCACGACCCCCGAAGCCACAGAGCTGCAGGCGCTCCTCGCCCAGGTCCGTGACATGGTGGTGGCCGACGGGGTGGAGCGAGCAGTGGCGCTCGAAGTCTCCTCGCACGCCCTCGTCCAGTCCCGGGTGGACGCGCTGCGCTTCGACGTGGCGGTGTTCACCAACCTGAGTCACGACCACCTCGACTTCCACGGCACCATGGAGGCCTACTGGGAAGCCAAGGCGTCCCTGTTCACCCCCGAGCGCGCGGCGGTGGGGGTGGTCAACGTCGACGATCCGTGGGGCCGCCGGCTCCTCGACCGGGCGGCCATCCCGGTGGTGCCGGTGTCCTCCGAGCGCCTGGCCGACGTCCGGCTGGCGCGGGCCGGCAGCCGGTTCGAGTGGCGGGGCCAGCGGATCGAGCTGGGGCTGCTGGGGCGGGTCAACGTGCTGAACGCGCTGCTGGCAGCCGAGGCTGCACTGGCGCTGGGCATCGACGTGGGCACGGTGGCCGAAGGGCTCGAGCGGGCGCGACCGGTCCGGGGCCGGCTCGAGACGATCTGGCCGCCCTCGGGAGGGACCGGGCCGACCGTGCTGGTCGATTACGCCCACACCCCCGACGCGCTCGGCGAGGTGCTGGCGGCCGCCCGAACGCTGGCCGGTGTCCCCGTCCCTGGGCGCCCGGAGTGCAACGGACGGGTGATCGTGGTCTTCGGGTGCGGCGGCGACCGGGACCGGGCCAAGCGCCCGCTCATGGGCGGCGTCGCGGCCCGGCTCGCCGACCTGGCGGTCGTCACGTCGGACAATCCGCGCCACGAGGACCCCGATGCCATCATCGGGGAGATCCTCGGCGGCGTCGCCGCCACCGCCAACGCGCGCCTCGTGGTGGAGGCGGACCGCGGCACCGCCATCGCGGGGGCGCTGGTGGCGGCCACCCCGGCTGACGTCGTCGTGCTGGCGGGCAAGGGCCACGAGACCTACCAGCAGGTCGGGGACGACTTCGTGCCGTTCGATGACGCCGAGGTGGCCCGCCGCCTGCTCGCCCCCCGGCACCGGGCCTGACCCGTGCTCTCGCTGATGGAGTCAGGCGGCGTCGCGCTCTGGGTGGCGCTCGTCACGACCCCGCTGCTGATGCGCTGGCTGGCGCGGCGCCGGATCGGCCAGCACATCCGCGAGGACGGTCCGGCTTCCCACTCCGCCAAGGCGGGCACGCCCACGATGGGCGGGATCGTGATCGTCGGCGCGGTGTTGGCGGGGTACTTCATGGGGCACGTCGGGCCCGCCGTCCGCTTCTCACGCACCGGCTACCTGGTCGTGCTGGTCGTCGGGCTGTCCGGGGTGGTCGGGTTCGCCGACGACTGGCTGAAGGTGCGCAACAAACGCAGCCTCGGCCTGAACAAGCGGGCGAAGCTGGGCGCCCAGGTCGCCGTCGCCGTGCTCTTCGCCGAGCTGGCGGTCCACTGGGCGCATACCTCGACCGCCTTGTCCTTCACCCGGTCGGTCTCCCCGGGGGCCCACCTGGGCGAGGTGGGTTGGGTGCTGTTCGCGGTGTTCGTGCTGGTGGGGACCTCCAACGCGGTGAACCTGACCGACGGCCTCGACGGGCTCGCCGCAGGTTCGGGCAGCCTGTGCTTCGCCGTTCTCTCGATCATGGGGTACTGGATCTTCCGTCACCAGGGCATCTACCACGTGCTTCCGGCCTCGGCGATTGATCTCTCGCTGTGCTCCGTCGCCCTCGCCGGCTCGTGCGTGGGGTTCTTGTGGTGGAACGCCGCGCCGGCCCGGATCATCATGGGGGACACCGGCTCGCTGGCCATCGGCTCGGGTGTCGCCGCCCTGTGCCTCCTGCTCAACCTCGACCTCCTCCTGCCCATCATCGGCGCGCTGTTCGTGCTCGAGACGCTGTCGGTGATCGTGCAGATCATCAGCTTCCGGGTCTTCCACCGGCGGGTCTTCCGGATGGCCCCCTTCCACCACCACTTCGAGCTGCTCGGGTGGCCCGAGACGACGGTGATCGTCCGCTTCTGGATCCTCGCCGGGCTGTTCGCCGCCCTGGGGCTCGGGGTCTTCTATGGCGAGTTCCTCATCGCCTCGCGCGGCACGTGAGGGTCCCCCCGCTGGTCCTCCCCGGTGCGAGAGGCTGGAGCCATGCGGCGTCCGCCTGACCTCGCCGGCGCGCCGGTCCCGACCAGGGCGCCGGCGCGACCGGCCGGGCACGCCGCCGGGGGCCGGCGGGCGCGACCAGCCGCCGTCCACCGCAACCGGCGTCCGCGCGAGGTGGCCCGCCTGGTGGTCACGCTGCGCCGCATCCCCACCTCGACCATCCTGCTGACCCTGGTGGGCGCGTTGTGCGTGGTGGGCGCGGTGATGGTCGGCTCGGCCTCCACGGTCATCTCGCTCAGCCTCTACGGGACGCCGTGGGCGATCCTCACCCGTGAGATCGTCTGGATGGCCCTCGGGCTCGTGGCCCTCGTGCTCGCCTCGCGGACCGACTACCGGCGCTGGCGTCGGGCCAGTCCGGCGCTCCTGTGCGGCACCTATCTCCTGCTGGCGGTCGTCCTGTTGCCGGGGCTCGGGACGAGTGCCATGGGGTCCAGCCGGTGGATCGGCTTCGGGCAGGTCCGGATCCAGCCGTCCGAGCTGGTCAAGCTGGCCTTGACCCTGTTCGGGGCCGACCTGCTGGTCCGTCGGGCCGAGCGGGGAGGACCGCCCAAGACGATGACCGGGCCCCTCCTGCTGGCGACGGCCGGCGCGGTCGGGCTGATCCTGCTCCAGCCGGACATGGGAACGGCGCTGGTGGTCGCCTGCATCGCGCTGGCCTTGCTCTTTGCCTCCGGCGTCCCCCTCAAGCCGGTGGCGAAGGTCATCGGGGTGCTGTTCGGGATCGCCATCGCGGTGGCCGTCTTCTCCCCCTACCGCCGGGCGAGGATCCTGTCGTTCCTCGACCCGAGCGCCCACTCGTCGACGTCCGGGTACCAGGTGGTCCAGTCGCTCATCGGGCTCGGTTCGGGTCACCTGCTCGGCCTCGGCCTGGGGTCGAGCCGGCAGAAGTGGGGCTACCTCCCCAACGCCCACACCGACTTCATCTTTTCGGTGATCGGCGAGGAGCTCGGCCTCGTCGGCGCGGTACTGGTGCTGGGCATGCTCGGCGCCCTGGCCTGGTTCGGGCTACGTGCCGCCACCCGGGCGCCGGACCACTTCGGCGCGCTCGTCGCGGTGGCGATCGTGGCGTGGATCTCGGCCGAGGCGGTGATCAACATCGGCGCGGTCATCGGCCTGCTGCCGGTCACCGGGATCCCCCTCCCGTTCATCTCGTTCGGCGGCTCGTCGTTGGTCATCACCATGGCCGCGGCCGGGATCCTGGTGAACATCGCCCGCCAGGAGCGAGCGCGCTCGACCCCGCCCCGGGCCCGGCGCCAACCGGTCCCCGAGCCGGCGGGGCGCCGGACCGGACCGGACCGGCCCGGGCCCCGGGCCGCCGTGCCCGGAAGGTGAGCCCCGGCCGTGCGCGGCGGGCGGGCTCGACCCGCCGCTACGCGGTGGTGGCCGGTGGCGGCACCGGGGGCCACGTGCTGCCGGCGCTCGCCGTCGCTCGGGCCCTCGTGGCCCGGGGCCATCCGGCGACCGCCATCGAGCTCGTGGGGTCCCGCCGGGGCCAGGAGTCGGTGTTGCTGGCCGACGAGGCGTTCCCCCGCACCCTGCTCGGGGGCCGGGGCATCGTCCGCTCCGGCGACGTGCGCTCCACCGCCCGCAACCTGGTCGCCCTGGGTGGGGCGGCCGGCGCCATGGTCCGGGCCCTGGTGCTGCTGGGCCGCTGGCGCCCCGAGGTGGTCGTGTCGGTCGGCGGTTACGCCAGCTTCCCGGCCGGGATGGCGGCGGTGGTGCGGCGGGTGCCCCTCGTCCTTGTGAACGTCGACGCGGTGCCGGGGCTCGTCCACCGGCTGCTCGGGCCCTTCGCGGCCGCCAGCGCGGTCGCGTTCCCCGGCACGGCGCTGCGCCGGGCGGTGCTGACCGGCGCGCCGGTCCGGGCCGAGATCGAGGCGCTCGACCGGTCCCCGGCGGCTGCCGCGGCCGCCCGGGCGGCGCTCGGGATCCCCGGGCGGCGCCAGGTGGTCGCCGCGGTGGGGGGCTCCCTCGGCGCCCGGAGGATCAACGAGGCCGTGGTCGACCTGGCGCGGCGGTGGCACGGGCGCGGTGACCTGGCGCTCTACCACGTGACGGGGCGGCGCGACTGGGGCCGCGTGGCGGCAGCCGGTCTCGACACTCGCGAGGCGGAGGGCCGTCTCTTCTATCGCCCGGTTCCCTACGAGGAGCACATGGGGCGCCTGCTGGAGGCGGCCGATCTCATCGTCGCCCGGGCCGGTGCGATGACGGTGGCGGAGCTGGGCGTGGTGGGCGTGCCGGCGGTGCTGGTCCCCCTGCCCCAGGCGCCGGGCGGTCACCAGCGGGAGAACGCCCGCCCCCTCGAGGCGGCCGGGGCGGCGATTGTCGTGGCCGACGAGGAGTGCGAGGGGGGGCGCCTGGCGGAGGTGATCGACCCGTTGATCGGCGACGCCACCCGGCTCGAGGCCATGGGCACCGCCGGCCGGCTGGCAGGGCGACCGGGCGCCGCCGACCGGACGGCGGAGCTCGTCGAGGCGTGTGCCGCCGGTCGGGCTCGGGGTGCCTGACGTGCCCGCTCCGCCCGAGGTGCCCGGCCGGCCGGGGCGTGATCGCTCCGGTGGCCCGGGCTCGCCCGACGACCCGCTCGACCTGGCGGCCGTGCGGCGGATCCACGTGGTCGGGATCGGCGGCGCGGGGATGAGCGCGATCGCCACCGTGCTCAGGGCGATGGGGATGGCCGTCACCGGCAGCGACCTGAAGGAGTCCCCGGTCACCCGGCGGTTGCTCGGTCAGGGGATAGACGTGAGGATCGGGCACCAGCCGGCCAACCTGGGCCCGGTCGACCTGGTGACCTGCTCGCCCGCGGTGCCCGAGTCCAACCCCGAGATCCAAGAGGCGCGTCGCCGGGGGGTGCCGGTGGCCCGACGCTCGGCCGTGCTGGCGGCGATCGCCGACCGGCGTCGCACCATCGCCGTGGCGGGCACCCACGGCAAGACCACCACGGCGTCGATGCTCGCCCTGGTGCTGGTCGAAGCCGGGCTGCGGCCGTCGTTCCTGATCGGGGCGGACGTGAACGAGATCGGGACGAACGCGGTCTGGGACCGCGGGGAGTGGCTGGTCGTCGAAGCGGACGAGAGCTACGGCACCTTCGGCGCCCTGCGGCCCGAGGTGGCGATCGTCACCAACGTCGAGGCGGACCACCTCGACCACTACGGCACCTTCGCCGAGCTGCGCCGGGCATTCGCCCGGTTCGTGGCCGGGGCCCGGGGCGGAGCGGTGGTGTGGGCGGACGACCCGGTGGCGGCGGAGCTGGGCCAGGCGGTCGGCGCCCGCTCGGTCGGGACCGATCCGGGGTCGGACTACCGGCTGGAGAGGATCTCGTTGAGCCGGAGCGCCGTGGGCTTCGAGCTGATCGGGCCGGGCGGGACCGGCGATCGGCTCGAGGTTCCGGTGCCGGGACGGCACAACGCCGCCAACGCCGCCCTGGCCGCGGTGGCCGCCCTCGGCGTGGGGGTACCCCTCGCCGTGGTCACGAGGGCGCTGGCCCGATTCGCCGGGGTGCCCCGGCGCTTCGAGTTCCGGGGCGAGGCCAACGGGGTCACCTTCGTCGACGACTACGCCCACCTGCCGACCGAGGTCCGCGCCACCCTGGCCGCGGCGCGTGCGGGTCGGTGGGCGCGGGTGGTCGCCGTCTTCCAGCCGCATCGCTACACCCGCACCGCCGCGCTCGCCCGCCAGTTCGGGACGGCCTTCGTGGACGCCGACGCGCTGGTGGTCACCGACGTGTACGGGGCGGGCGAGACGCCCGTCCCCGGCGTCTCCGGCCGGTCGGTCGCCGATGCCGTGGCGGAGCAGGACCCCCGGCTTCCGGTCGTCTACGCCCCCAGCCGCGAGGAGCTGCGTGCCGCGGTGGTCCGGCTGCTCGCCCCCGGCGACCTCTGTTGCACCCTGGGGGCGGGCGACCTCACCACCTTGCCCGACGAGCTGCTGGCGGTCCCCGAGTGGTAACCCCGGGCGACCCCGGGCCCCGGTTGGCCGCGCTCGCCCGGGCGCTGGGCCCGCTGGCGCGGGCCGGCGACGAGCTGGGCTCCCGCACCACCTACCGGGTGGGGGGGCCGGCCGCAGTCGGGGTGGTGGCCGAGTCCCTCGCCGACCTGAGGGTCGTGGCGCGGGTGGTGGCCGAGGACCGGGCGGCGTGGGGGTGTGCCGTTCCCGTCGTGGTGCTCGGGCGGGGCTCGAACATGCTGGTTGCCGATCGCGGCCTCAGCGGTCTGGCGGTCCGCCTGGGCCGGGGGTTCGCCGACTTGAAGGTGGAGCGACCCGCCGACCCGTCGGCTCCCGACGCCCCGACGGTGGTACGCGCCGGGGGGGCGCTGGAGCTTCCCGTGCTCGCCCGCCGGACGGTAGAGGTCGGCCTGGGCGGGCTGGAGTGGGCGGTGGGGGTGCCGGGCTCGGTCGGGGGCGCCGTACGCATGAACGCCGGCGGGCACGGATCGGACGTCGCGGCCAGCGTGGTCCGCTGCGCCGTGCTCGACCTGGTGGCGGGCGGCACGGCCGAGCTGGGTCCCGACGAGCTCGCCCTGGCCTACCGCCGGTCCGCCGTCTCGAGCGCCCAGGTGGTGCTCTGGGCCGAGTTCGCCCTGGCGGAGCAGGACACCGCCACCGGCAAGGCGGCGATCGCCCAGATCGTGCGCTGGCGGCGGGCGAACCAGCCGGGCGGCAGCAACGCCGGCTCGGTCTTCGTCAACCCCCCCGACGACTCGGCCGGACGGCTGATCGAGGCAGCCGGCCTGAAGGGGCACCGGATCGGCACCGCCCGGGTCTCGGAGAAGCACGCCAACTTCGTCATGGCCGACGACGGTGGCTCGGGGGACGACGTGTTCGCCCTGATCGAGGACGTCCGGGCGCGGGTCGCCGCCCGGTTCGGGGTCGAGCTCGCAACCGAGGTGCGCCTGATCGGCTTCGACCCGCCCGGCCCGGGGACGCCGGGCGCCGGAGGCCCGGGGATCCCGGGCGCCGGAGGCCCGGGCCGATGACCTCGACCCAGACCAGACGCCCGGCGCGTTCCTCGGCTCGTCCGGCGCCTGCTCGGGCCGGTGCGAGATGGCGGGCGCTGCC
The DNA here is from genome assembly GCA_036501425.1 of Acidimicrobiales bacterium. Lineage (GTDB taxonomy): Bacteria > Actinomycetota > Acidimicrobiia > Acidimicrobiales > RAAP-2 > DATKRB01. Next base: position 35,774 of record DASYAI010000077.1, read on the forward strand.
CGACCGGCTCGCCCGACGCCGGCAGACCACGGCGAGCCCGGCCACGGCGAGCCCGCCCCCGGTGCGCATGGACCCGCGGATGGGGCGGCGGCGGGCGGACGTCTCGCGCCGGGCGGGTCGGTGGCGACGGTACGCGCTGGGCGCCGGCGCGGCGACGGTGGTCCTGGTGATGATCGGTTGGTTCCTGCTGCACTCGGGCCTCGCCTCGGCCCGGGTGATCACCGTGCGCGGCGCTCCCGCCGGCACCGCCCCGGCCGTGATCGGGGCCGCCGGGCTCGGCGGGCACCCGCCGCTCGTGGACATCCCCGTCGAGCAGGCCGTCGCCGCGGTGGAGCGGCTGCCGTGGGTGGGCCGCGCCACGGTCGAGCGCTCGTGGCCCGACGGCGTGGTGGTGACGGTGACCCGCCGGGTGCCGGTGGCGGTGATGGCGGACGCCGGCGCGGGCTGGGCCGAGGTGGACCGGACGGGCCGGGTGGTGGCCGTGGTGCCGACCGCCCCGGCCGGTCTGGTCCAGCTGCACGTCGACGCCCAACCCGGGCGGCTGGGGGAGTGGGTGCCGGCCGGGATCGGCCCGGAGGTGAAGGTGGCGGCGACGCTGCCGCCCGCCTTCGTCGCCCAGGTGGTGACCGTCGAGGCGCAACCCGACGCCGCGGTGGCCCTGCAGCTGACGACGCCCGTCTCCGTTCTATTGGGCACCGCCGACGACCTGGCGGCGAAGTACGACGACGTGGCCACCATCCTCCTCCACGCGACCCTGCACCCCGGAGATGTGATCGACGTTCGGGTTCCGGGCTCGCCGGTGATCAGCGGCCCCTGAGCGGCGTCGGGGAGGGCGCCGCGCGACCGGGACGCGCCGCCCGACCGATCTCGGCGGGGGACCGTCCGGAGCTGGGAACCCTTGCTTGACCACTTACCGCGGCCCCCGTATCGTGTGGCCCGTCGCGCGCGCGGCTTCAACCTCCATCAGAGGTTGAGAAGGCACCGCCCAGGCGGTGGCCTCCCGTCGGCAGTACGAAGGGCAACGAAAGGAATCGTGACCTGCCGACCCCGACCACTTCAGCACCGAGGGAGTTCATGACCGTCCCGTCGCAGAGCAACTACCTCGCCGTCATCAAGGTGGTCGGCGTGGGGGGCGGCGGCGTGAACGCCGTCAACCGGATGATCGACGCCGGGCTGCGCAACGTCGAGTTCATCGCCGCCAACACCGACGCCCAGGCGCTGCTCATGAGCGACGCCGACCTGAAGCTCGACATCGGTCGCCAGCTGACCCGGGGCCTGGGGGCGGGGAGCGATCCCGAGGTGGGCCGCCAGGCGGCCGACGAGCACCGGACCGAGATCGAAGAAGCGCTGCAGGGCGCCGACATGGTGTTCATCACGGCCGGCAAGGGCGGTGGCACCGGCACCGGGGCCGCGCCGGTGATCGCCGAGATCGCCAAGGGGATGGGCGCGCTGACGATCGGGGTGGTCACCCGGCCGTTCACCTTCGAGGGCCGGCGCCGCGCCATGCAGGCCGAAAAGGGTATCCAGGTGCTGAAGGAGAAGGTCGACACGCTGATCGTGATCCCCAACGACCGGCTGCTCAGCGTGTCGAACGACAAGACCTCCATGCTCAACGCCTTCAAGATGGCCGACGAGGTGCTCCTGCAGGGCGTCCGCGGCATCACCGACCTGATCACGGTCCCCGGGCTGATCAACACCGACTTCGCCGACGTGAAGATGGTCATGACCAACGCCGGCACCGCGATCATGGGCATCGGCGGCTCCAGCGGGGACGGGAGGTCGGTGAACGCGGCACGGGCCGCCATCACCAGCCCGCTACTCGAAGCCTCCATCGAGGGGGCGCGGGGGATCCTGCTCAACATCGCCGGCGGATCGGACCTCGGGCTCTTCGAGGTGAACGAGGCGGCGGAGATCATCCACTCGGTGGCCCATCCCGACGCCAACATCATCTTCGGCGCGGTGATCGACGACTCGATGGGCGACGAGGTCCGTGTCACGGTGATCGCGGCCGGCTTCGAGCGCTGGGAGGAGATCGGCGCCCGTCCGGGGTCCTCCCCGCCCGCCGGGCCCGAGGGCCGGGGGAGGCCGAGCGAGCCGGCGCCGGCGGTGGACATCTTCGCCGAGGACGGCGGCGACGAGCTCGACCTGGGTGACGACGATTTCGACGTCCCGTCGTTCCTCCGTTAGCGCCGCCGCCGGTCCGGCCGTGCTGGCCGAGGCGGTGGCCGCCCGGCTGGCGAAGATCCGCGCCCGGATCGAGCGGGCGGGCGGCGACGTGGAGCGGGTGAGGGTGCTCGCGGTGACCAAGGGCTTCGGGCCCGAGGCGGTGCGGGCGGCGTCGGCGTCGGCGCTCCTCGACGTGGGCGAGAACTACGCCGCCGAGCTGTTGGAGAAGAGCGGGCGGCTGGCCGCCGCGGCGGATCTCGAAGGGGCACCCCCGCGATGGCATTTTTTGGGGGCGGTCCAGCGCAACAAGGTCGGGGCGCTGGCCCCCGTGGTGAGCTGCTGGCAGTCCGTCGCCCGGTTGAGCGAGGGCGAGGCGATCCAGCGGGCGGCGCCAGGAGCCAGGGTGCTGGTGCAGGTCGACACGACCGGGCGGCCCGGCCGCAACGGCGTCGGGCCCGATGCCGTGCCGGGGCTGACCGGCGCCTTGCGCGACGTGGGCCTTGACGTCGTCGGACTGATGACGGTGGCGCCTCGCCCTCCCGACCAGGCCCGTGCCGCCTTTCGCGCCGTCGGGACGCTCGCCGACCGGCTCGGTCTCCGGGAACGGTCGATGGGGATGAGCGACGACCTCGAGCTCGCGGTCGCCGAGGGGTCCACCATGGTCCGGATTGGCCGCGACCTGTTCGGAGCGCGCCCGGCGCGCCCGGCCCTGGCCAGGACGTCGCGGTGAGGCCCGCCGGACCGGGTGCAAGGCTCCGGGGGCGGGCCGCCGGCCGCACGGTGGGCTGTTCGGGCGTTTCGGACGCACTACGCTGTCAACCAGGAGAGATGCGATGGCCACTTCCTTCTTGAAGAAGACGATGGTCTACCTCGGTCTCGTCGACGACGAGTACGACGACCACGACGACTACGACGACCGGGCACCGAGGGGCTTCTCCGGCGGAGCGAGCCGGGTCGAGCCACGTGGGTTCGACGACCTGGCCGACGAGCGAGCCCCGGCGCCGGCCCCCGCACCGGTCCGCCGCATCCGCACCCTGCCGGCGGACAGCCCGGCCGTGGCCCAACGAGTCGAGCCGTCGACCGTCACGCCCCGCTCGCCGAGCGTGCGGCCGTTGTCGGCCGACTCGGCCAAGGTCGAGGTGGTGGCGCCGGCGCGCTTCGGTGACGCCAAGGAGATCGCCGACTGCCTGAAGGCGAACCGACCCGTCATCGTCAACCTCCAAGTGGCCGAGCGCGACCTGCAACGCCGGATGATCGACTTCTGCAGCGGCGTCACCTACGCGCTGAGCGGCGAGATGGAGAAGGTGGCCGATCAGGTCTTCCTCCTCGCGCCGACCAACGTGAAGCTGTCGGAGGAAGAACGGCAGCGCCTGCAGGCCCGGGGCTTCGGCCGATCCTGAGGTCGGCGTGCAGGTTGTCGTCGCGCTGGTCGAGCTCTACGTCGTCCTGCTGATCGTCCGGGCGTTGCTCAGTTGGTTTCCGGTGCGTCCAGGCACGCCCTTCGCCCGGGTCGTGCGCGGGCTCGACGCGGTGACCGAGCCGGTGCTGCGACCGGTCCGGCGGGTGCTGCCGCCGATCCGAGCGGGGGGGATGGGGGTGGACCTGTCGATTTTGGTCGTGGTCCTCGTCGCCCAGATCGTGCTGCTGCCCCTGCTGCGGCGCGGCTGATCCGGGCACCCGCCATGCCGAGCCGAGCGTGGGTCGAGCAGTAGACTCCCGTCGCATGGAGAGCACCCCGCCAGCCCAATCGATTCTCGACACGCTCCGCACGGTCGAGTTCCGCCTCGGCCTGAAGGGGTACAACGTCGACGAGGTCGATGAGTACCTCGAGAAGGCGGCAGTGGAGGCCGAGGCGCTGCACGAGCAGCTCCGCCAGCTCTCCGAGCGCTTGCGGCAGGCCTCCGAGCGGATCGGTCAGCTCGAGGGCGAGCGACGCGAGGCGCCGGCGCCGGTGGAGGCCCCCGGGACCTCGCTCGAGGTGGTGAGCGACGACACGTTGCAGCGGACCCTGCTGCTGGCCCAACGGTTCGTCGACCAGACCAAGCGGGAGAGCGAGGCCGAGGCGGCCAAGGTCGTCGCCCAGGCCGAGGATCGCGCCCGGACGACGCTGGCCCAGGCGGAGGACGAGGCGAGGCGCCGCAGCAACGACGCCGAACAGCGGCTCCGTGAGGAGGTGGCCAGGCTCGAGTCGCTGCGGGGTCAGCTGGCGGGCGACGTCGAGACCATGGCCCGTCATCTCGAGTCCGAGCGCAACCGCATCCGCGGGGCGCTCACCGAGGTGCTCAAGTGGGTGGACGAGAACGTCCAGCCGGGCTCCGGGTCCTCGGGCCCGCCCCGGGTCCGTGGCGCCGCCGGGGCCGTCGAGGCTCCCCGACCGGCCGTCGGTGCGCCGCCCCCGCCGGTGGGTTCCAGTGGCCCTGCGGGTGGACCCGACGGCGGGCCTGGTGCTCGGCCGCCCGCCCCTCGCCTGGCCACCCCCGGGGGCGCGCCAGCGCCCGGCGCCGATGACACCGGGCCGGGCGAGGGCGAGGTCGCGCAGGTGCTCGACCTGCGCGGTGCCGCCAGCGGGTCCCCTCCGGCCGACCGTTCCTGATCCCTCCGGTCGCCGACCGGGCGCCGGGGCCGCCGGCCGATCGCGCCCGCCCGACCGCTAGGGTCCTGGCGACCCGATGCCCGGCGTTCGTGGCACCGGGGGCGCCGTCTTGCCCGAATATGGACCTTCCGCTAACGTCACCCGACCCTGACGGGGTCCGGGGCGGGCAGGTCTCGGTGGTGGGCAGGTCGCGCCGAACCGCACTCGGGCGAAGAGGAGGACCTAGATGACCCCAGCCAAGAAGGCGCCTGCGGCCAAGACGCCGCCGACCGGGGCCTCGGCGACCGCCGGTTCGACGAAGCGGGCGGCGCAGCGGGTGCAACCCGAGGCGGGCGCCTCCGAGGTGGAGGACCGGCCACAAGCGCGCAAGACGGCTGGCGGCACCAAAAAGGCCCGGCCGGCGGCAGAGGCGCCCGAGCGCGTCGAGGCCCCGGCCCTGGTGGGCTCCGGTTCGGGCGCGTCGACGGCGACTGCCCTCAAGCCGCCACCGACCCGGGTGAGCCCCTACGCCGACGACGACAAGTTCCTGGCGGAGCAGCAAGCCCTGCTCGACCACGAGCGGGGCGTGTACCAGGGACAGGCGGCCGATCTGAAGGCCGAGGCCGACTCCCTCGCCCAAGAGCGCGAGCCGGGCGACGTGCAGTTCGACGAGGAGTCGGGCGAGGGTGGCACGATCACGGTGGACCGCGAGCGGGACTTGGCCCTCTCGGCGCAGGCGCTGGCGGCGGTCGAGGAGATCGACGACGCGGCGGCGCGGATCGCCGACCGCACCTACGGAGCCTGCGAGCGTTGCCACCAGCCGATCCCCAAGGCCAGGCTGCGGGCACTGCCCTACGCCCGGCTGTGCGTGGCGTGCAAGAGCGGTGGCCTGACGCGTCGCTGACGAGCCGTCCCGAGGAGCGGCCGGCGCCTCTCGCGCTCGTGCCGCACCGGCGCCGGCCCTTCGCCGGTGCGATGGCCGTGGCCGGGGTGGTGGTGGTCGCCGACCAGATCACGAAGTCCGTCGCGCTCGGCGAGCTGCACCGGCCGACCCACCTGATCGGGCCGTTGGGGCTGGCGCTGACCTACAACTCGGGGTCGGCGTTCAGCCTCTTCGCCGGCCGGGCGGCGGTGCTCGGACCCGTGGCGGCGCTGGCGGCGGTGGTCATCGTCTGGTCGGCCTGGCGGTCCCGGACCCTGCCGACGGGGATCGGCCTCGGGCTCGTCCTGGGCGGGGCGGTGGGCAACCTGGCCGACCGGGCACTGCGCGCGCACCACGGAGCGGTGGTCGACTTCATCACCTTGTCGCACTGGCCGACGTTCAACGTGGCGGACGCCGCCATCACCGTCGGTGCCGTCCTGCTGGCCATCTCGCTCGGCCGCCCGGCTCGACGGGACCCGGCACCCGTTTCCTCGACCGGAGGAAAGGCCGATGGCTGAGGACCCGACACTCCGGATCGAGGTGCCTGCCCTGCTCGACGGGCTCCGGGTCGACCGGGCCATCTCCCTCGTCACCGGCGTGCCCCGCGCCGCCGCCGCCGCTGCCGTCGACGGCGGCCGTGTCCGCCTCGGTGGCGCAGTGGTCCGGTCGGGCAGCCGCCGCCTGGCCGAGGGCGACGTGCTCGAGGTGGACCCCGACCCGGCCGGTGCCGGCGGCCTGGTGGGCGAGCCCGAGGTGGTCGTTCCGGTCGTCCACGTCGACGACGAGCTGATCGTGGTGGACAAGCCGGCCGGGATGGTCGTCCATCCGGGGGCGGGGCGCCAGACCGGCACCATGGCCGGGGGACTGTTGGCCCGCTTTCCGGAGCTCGAAGACCTGGTCCGCCAGGGGATCTGCGACGCCGACCGGCCCGGGATCGTCCACCGGCTCGACCGGGGAACCTCGGGCCTGCTCGTGGTGGCGCGGACGCCGGGCGCCTACCACTCGCTCGTTGCCCAGCTGGCCCGGCGATCGGTCGAGCGGCGCTACGTCGCACTGGTCCGCGGCCATCTCGCCGACGACCGGGGAGCGGTGGAGGCGCCCATCGGACGCTCGACCCGCACACCGACCCGCATGGCGGTGTCGGCCACCGGCAAGGCGGCCCGGACCCGCTACTCGGTGCTGGCCCGGACGGAGCTCCCCGAGCCGTGCACGGTCCTGCTCGTGGCGCTCGACACCGGGCGGACCCACCAGATCCGGGTCCATCTCGCCGCCATCGGTCACCCGGTGGTCGGCGACGACCGTTACGGACCGCGGCTGTCGGGCTCGGCGGCGGATTCCGTTGGCCCGGGGCTGCCCGGCGGGCGCCAGTTCCTGCACGCGGCGCAGCTCTCCCTCGACCATCCCGGCTCGGGGCTGCCGGTCAGCTGGTCTTCGCCGCCCGGCGACGACCTCGAGGCGGTGCTCCCCGGCCTCCGGGCGATGGTGGCGCGTGGCCTCGCGCCGTCCGGGGACCCCGGGGTCAGCCGACCCTGAGCCCCGCCGACCCCGAGCCGTCTCCGCGCCGAGGTCGGTCCCTACGCCGCCTGGTGGGCGCCGGTGACGTCGACGTCGATCGACAGCGCCGCCAGTGCCTCCTCCTCGGCCCGGCGGACCCGGCGGACCCCGACGCCCAGGCGCTCGGCGGTCGCCTGCAGCGACGACGGGGAGTCGCCGTCGAAGCCGAAGCGCAGGCGCAGCACGTCCCGCTGGAGATCCGGTAGCCGATCCACCGCTCCTCGCACCCGGTCCATCACCAGGGTCTGGTCGACGTCAGACACCCAGTCCTCGTCGTCCGGCGCCACCAGGTCACCCAGTGAGGTGGTCGAGTCCGACGCGGCCGGCTGGTCCAGGCTCGCCGCCACCCTCGCCAAGCCCTCGAGATCCTGGCGCTCGGCGGCGGTCATGCCGGTGGCCTGGTCGAGCTCGGCCTCGGTCGGGGCTCGTCCCAGCTGCCCGGCCAGCTCCGCCGTCGTCGCGTCGAGTCGCTGGAGGTGCTCACCCACCTCGAGCGGGATGCGGATGGTCCGACCGTGCTGCTGGACGGCCCGCTGCAGCGCCTGGCGGATCCACCAGGTGGCGTAGGTCGAGAACCGGAAACCACGCTCCCAGTCGAACTTCTCGACCGCCCGCAGCAAGCCGAATGTCCCCTCCTGAACGAGGTCGCTCAGGTCGACGCCCCGGTCCTGGTAACGGCGGGCCCAGTGGACGACCAGCCGCAGGTTGGCCGCCACCATCTGGTTCCGGGCGTCGAGATCGCCCTTGGCCACCAGCTTGGCCAGCTCGATCTGCTGCTCGTGGTCCGGCATGGGGTAGCGGTCCAGGTCCCGCAGCAGAAGGCCCAGGCTGTCGGAGGCACCCATGGTGGATCTGTTCGTGCTCATCGGCTCACCGGTCCATTCGAGAGAGAATTCGGGGCTCCGGCAGTCTTCCCGCGAACACCCCTTTGGGCGACCTTCGGCTCCTCCATACCCATCTGCAGGGCTACAACGCCATCGCGGAGCCCGGCATTCCGCATCGCGGCGTCATCCCGGCGACGTCCCGGCCTCATCCCGATCAGCGCCTCGGTGCCGCCCCCGCCAGCGCCGCGGCGAGGCCGCACCGGCCCTCGGGGCCCGTCCGGGCGTCGGCGCCACGCTCCCGGGGCCGCGCGGCCGGGCTTGCGGGCCGCCGCCGCCCGGTGTTCTTCTGGACGCCCATGGACACGCTCCGCAACGGTTGGGTCCCGGGCAGCCCCCGGCACGCTCCGCCACCGAGGCGGGCGATCCGTGGCTGAACAGCGGCCGCGGCTCGTCATGGTCCGTCACGGAGAGACCGAGTGGAGCCGGGACGGCCGGCACACCGGACGGACCGACCTTCCGCTGGCCGGCAGCGGTCTGGCGCAGGCCCGGGCGATCGGCCGTCGGCTGGCCGGCCAACGCTTCGCCCTGGTGTTGAGCAGCCCTCTGGTACGCGCCGCGGAGACCTGCCGGCTGGCGGGGTTCGGTGAGGCGGCGGTCCTGGACGAGGACCTCCTCGAGTGGGACTACGGCAGCTACGAGGGCCTGACCACGGCAACCATCCGCGAGACCCGGCCCGGCTGGACCCTGTGGGAGGACGGCGTGCCCGACGGCGAGAGCCCGGGGGAGGTGGGACGACGCGCCGACCGGATCATCGCCCGGGTCCGCGAGCTCGACGGCGATGCGCTGTGCTTCGCCCACGGCCACGTGCTGCGAGTGGTGGCCGCCCGCTGGGTGGGCCTGCCGGCCGTCGGGGGGAGGGTGCTGGCCCTCGATGCGGCGGCGACCGGGGTCGCCGGCTGGGAGCGCGAGGTCCCGGTTATCGAGCGGTGGAACGAGCCGGCCGAGCAGACCCGTTGATCGTCGCCGCCCGGGGGCGGGGTCCTGTGGGTACCCGGGCGCTCGTGAGGACCGGGCGCTCCGCCGTGCCCGGGACCTGCCGGGCCTTGGGTTCCGGCGATCCCCCGCGGGCCCGGACCACCATGTCGTCGAGGGTGAAGGACTGGAGGTGGGTCCGGATGGTCTCGCCCACCTCCGCCCACAGGGCCAGCAGCACACATTGTCCCTCGTGGTCGCACGCCCCGTCGGTGTGGGGCTCGCCGAAGTCGCCGGCGACGATCGGGCCGTCGACGGCCGAGACGATCTGGGCGAGGGTGATCGCGGCCGGGTCGCGGGCGAGGACGTAGCCACCGCCGACGCCCCGCTTGGAGCGGACCAACCCGGCGCCCTTCAGCGCCAGCAGGATCTGCTCGAGGTAGGGCTGCGGCAGCCCGGTGCGCTCGGCGATGTCGCGCACCGAGGTAGGAGTCGTCTGGGCCCCGTGGAGCGCCAGCGACAGCAGCGCTCGACTGGCATAGTCGCCGCGGGTGGAGACCTTCACGCGATCCGATGCTACTGCTCGACGCCCACAACGCCGCGACCGAGGCGCCGGAGGCCTCGGACGAGGGCGACCGGCACGCGCCGTTGCACCGCCGGCGAGGGCGGGAGAGACCGCCGGCGTCGTAGGGTGACGGCGTGAGCCGCGCTCCCGAGCCCGTGTTGCCGGATTTCGCCGGGGCTTGCCTCACCAACGTGGTCCCGGCGCTGCTCGGGGCCCTGGGCGGCCCGTCTCCGGCCGCCGACTGGCTTCCCCCCACCGTCACCGGTGCCCGCCAGATCGTGCTGCTGGTGCTCGACGGGTTGGGGGCGGAGCAGCTCGCCGAACGGTCGGCGGTCGCGCCGACGTTGAGCAGCGGGGGGTCGGGACTGGCGACCTCGGTGGCGCCGAGCACCACTGCGGCGGCGATGACCAGCCTGGTCACCGGCTTGCCACCGGCAGTGCACGGAATCGTGGGCTACCGCATCGCCCTCGACGGCCAGCTGCTCAACGTCCTGCGGTGGCAGCTCGACGGGCGGGACGCCAGGCGCCTGCTCCCGCCCGCCCGTTTCCAGCACTTCGACGCCTTCCCCGGCGCCGCCGGGGTGGTCCCGGTGGTCTCGCGGGCCGACTACGCCGCGACGGGGTTCTCGGCGGCCCATCTCGGTCGGTCGGAGCTGCACGGCTGGCACGTCCCGTCCAGCATTCCCCTCGAAGTCCGCCGGCTGCTCGGGCGGGGCGACCCGTTCGTCTACGCGTACTACGACGCCCTCGACCGGGTGGCGCACGCGACCGGGCTCGGGGAGCACTACCGCCACGAGCTGCTCGCCGCCGATCGCCTGGTGGCCGACGTGCTCGAGGTCCTGCCCCCAGGGGCGGCGCTGGTCGTGACGGCCGATCACGGGCAGGTCGACGTCGGCCCCCGGGTCGAGGTCCTCGAGGGGGACCTGATGGAGCCGGTCGTGCTCATGTCCGGCGAGGGCCGCTTCCGTTGGCTCCACGTCCGGCCCGGAGCGGCGCAGGACGTGGCCCAGGCGGCGGAGGACACCTACGGCGACCTGGCCTGGGTGCGCACCCGCGACCAGGTGATCGAGGAGCAGTGGCTGGGTGGCGAGCCCGTCCCCGCGGTGATGGACCGGCTGGGCGACGTGGCGCTGGTCCCGTTCGAGCCGACCGCGTTCATGGACCCGGCCGACACGGGCGAGCTCCGGCTGGTCGCCCGGCACGGCTCGCTGACCGCCGCCGAGATGACCGTCCCCCTGCTCGCCTGGTCGGCGCCCTGAGCAGCGACTCGGACCGGGACGGTTGCTCGGCCGCGGCCGGTGGCATCATCGTCTGATGGCAACCGATCCACAGAACGACGGCGTGCCCGGGATCCCGGCCGGGCAGCAACCCCAGGGCGGCGTGGCGCCGGACGAGGTCCTTCCGGCGCTGCACGTGGGCCCCCAGGGACCCTCCTCGGACGCCGACCCGGCCGAGGAGAACCGGGGCGAGTCGATCGAGCAGCCCGGCAAGGTCATGCGCATCGGCTCGATGGTCAAGCAGCTCCTCGAGGAAGTTCGTCAGGCGCCCCTCGACGACGCGGGACGCTCGCGCCTGCGCGAGATCTACGAGCAGTCGGTCCGCGAGCTGTCGAGCGGTCTGTCGGCCGATCTGGTGGCCGAGCTCGAACGGATGGCGATGCCCTTCGACGACGACGCCCCGACCGAGTCGGAGCTTCGGATCGCCCAGGCGCAGCTGGTGGGCTGGCTCGAAGGCCTCTTCCACGGGATCCAGGCGACCCTGGTGGCTCAGCAGATGGCTGCCCGGGCCCAGCTCGAGGAGATGCGCCAGCGAGGCCTTCCGCCGGGGCGCCCGGAGAGCACTCAGACCCGGCCCGGCACCTACCTGTGAGACCGGGCGCGCCCCTCGGCCCCTGAAAACCGGCGCCCGGTGGCGGTGGTCGCTGAAGTCCGGCGCCCGGTGGCGGTGGTCGCTGAAGTCCGGCGCCCGGTGGGCTCAGAGGAGCGGCGTGCGGAGGCTGCCGAACTCGTCGGAGGGCGGGGCGGGCCGGCGTTCCCAGGTGTCCCGGCAGCTGTCGGCGCAGAACCAGACCTCGTTGCCCAGCGGGTCCACCGCCACCGCCTCGGCCACCTCGGCGGTCAACGGGATGCCGCACACGGGATCGGGCACCGTCGGCCCGGCGATCTTGCGCATGACGAGCGTGGCCACCGACAGCGGCCGCTCGAGTCCCCGGAGGGCGATGTCCTGGGGGTCGACCGAGGCGCCCCAGCGGGGAAGGCTCGGGACCATGGACGCGTCGGTGAGCAGCTGCTCGCCCTCCGCCTGGTCGCAGAGGCGGGCGGCGACGTTCACCGGGTGCCCGATGTAGTCGTCGCCCTCCAGCAGGATGACCTCGCCGGAGGAGATGCCGGTACGCACGGCGAACCGCTCGCTCGGGGTGCGGGCCTCCTCGATCGCCCAGTGCATCTCGAGCGCCGCCCCGAGCAGCGGGGTGGGGTCCACCCCGACGAGCATGGCGCCGTCGCCCAGCCACTTGGCGATCCGCACCCCGCGTCGCGAGCAGATCTCGCGGAGCACGGTCCGGAACGAGGTCAGGACCCGGACCGCCCGCTCGTCGCCCTCGGTCTCGGTGAGGGTGGTGAAGCCGGAGAGATCGGTGAAGGCGAAGGACCGGATGACGCGCACCGCACGATCGTGGCACGTCGGCGGTGGCCCCAGCTCACTGGTAACGTCGGCGGCGGGCCGGAACCACACAGATGTAACTCGTCCACAGGGTGTGGAGAACCCTGCGGACGCCCGGAGGAGGGCGAGATTGTCAGCTCGGTCGTTCACGCACCTGCACACCCACACCGAGTTCTCGATGCTCGACGGCGCGGCACGGGTCGGCGATCTGGTGAAGGCGGCAGCCGAGGACGGCCAGCCGGCCCTGGGGATCACCGACCACGGCAACATGTACGGCGTCCTCGACTTCTACAAGGCCTGCCGGGGCGCCGGCATCAACCCGGTGATCGGGACCGAGGCGTACATGGCCGCCGACTCGCGCTTCGAGCGCCCGGTGCGCCGGGGGAAGGTCGACGACACCGGCGGTGACGTCGAGGGTGGGCAGAAGCTCTACTACCACCTCACGCTGCTCGCCGAGACGACCGCTGGCTACCGGAACCTGTTGAAGCTGTCGTCGGCGGCGTACCTCGAGGGCTACTACTACAAGCCCCGGGTCGACTGGGAGCTCCTCGCGCGCCACCACGAGGGCATCATCGCCACGACCGGCTGCCTGGGCGGCGTGGTGCTGCAGGCCCTGCTGGCCGGCGACGTGGAGGGGGCCACCGAGCGCGCCGCCCGGCTGCAGGACATCTTCGGTCACGACTGTCTTTTCGTCGAGCTGCAGGACCACGGGATCGCCGCCCAGCGGCAGACCAATCCCCAGCTGGTGGAGATCGCCCGGCGGATCGGCGCCCCCCTGCTGGCCACCAACGACAGCCACTACACCCACCGCGAGGACTCGGTGGCCCACGACGCCCTGCTCTGTGTGCAGACCGGCGCCACCATCGACGATCCCAAGCGCTTCAAGTTCGAAGGGACCGAGCACTATCTGAAGACCGCGGCCGAGATGCGCCACCTCTTCGGCGAGCTGCCCGAGGCCTGCGATAGCACCTTGCTGATCGCCGAGCGGGCGCGGGTCGACCTCGAGCTGGGCAAGCCGAGCCTGCCCGAGTTTCCGGTTCCCGAGCGAATCACCGGAGCCTCCTACGAGGAGCGGGCCAGCACGTACCTGCGCGAGCTGACCCTGCAGGGAGCCCGCGAGCGCTACGGCGACGTCATGTCTGACGAGGTGCAGGCCCGACTCGACTTCGAGTTGGGCGTCATCGGGGACATGGGCTTCGCCGCCTACTTTCTGGTGGTGTGGGACCTGATCCGCTACGCCCGCGAGTCGGGGATCCGGGTCGGCCCGGGGCGCGGCTCGGCGGCCGGCTGCTGCGTGGCCTACTGCCTGCGCATCGTCGATATCGATCCCATCCGCTACGACCTGCTCTTCGAGCGCTTCCTCAACCCGGGCCGCAAGCAGATGCCCGACATCGACATGGACTTCGACGAGCGCTTCCGGGGGGAGATGATCCGCTACGCCGCCGAGCGCTACGGGAGCGATCGGGTGGCGCAGATCGTGACCTTCTCCACCATCAAGGCCCGGGCCGCGGTACGCGACGCCGCCCGGGTGCTGGGCTTCCCGTACCTGGTGGGGGACCGGGTGGCCAAGGCGATGCCCCCGCTGGTCATGGGTCGCGACACCCCTTTGTGGGCGTGTCTCGACAAGAGCGAGGGTCACGAGGACGGCTACGCCGCCGCCGGCGAGCTGCGGACCATGTACGAGCAGGATCCCGACGTGCGCCAGGTCATCGACGTGGCGAAGGGGCTCGAGGGCCTGCGCCGCCAGGACGGCATCCACGCCGCCGCCGTGGTGATCACCAAGGATCCGCTCACCGAGTACGTCCCGGTGCAGCGCAAGCCCGACGCCGGCGGGCGGGCCGAGGACGCCCCCATCGTCACCCAGTACGAGATGCACGGGGTCGAGGAGCTGGGCCTGCTGAAGATGGACTTCCTCGGCCTGCGCAACCTCTCGGTGATCGAGCGGGCCCTCGACCTGATCGAGGCCAGCTCGGGCCGGCGCCCGGACATCGACAACCTCGACCTGAACGACGCCGCGACCTTCGAGATGCTTCGCCGGGCCGACTCGGTGGGCGTGTTCCAGCTGGAGGGGGGGGCCATGCGCCAGACCCTGCGCTCGCTGGCGCCGACCAGCTTCGACGACGTCGCGGCGCTGGTGGCTCTCTACCGGCCCGGGCCCATGGCGGCGAACATGCACCGCGACTACCCCGAGCTGAAGAACGGCCGCAAGACGCTCACCTACCTGCACCCCGACCTCGAGCCCAACTTGAAGGACACCTACGGGCTCATGCTCTACCAGGAGTCGGTCATGCGGGTGGCCCAGAAGTTCGCCGGCTACTCGCTCGAGGAGGCGGACAACCTCCGCAAGGCGTGCGGCAAGAAGATCCGGGCCCTCATCGCCGCCGAGCGCGAGAAGTTCGTCGCCGGCTGCGCCGCCCAGGGGTATGGCGAGGAGCTCGGGACCACCCTGTTCGACATCATCGAGCCCTTCGCCGACTACGCCTTCGGCAAGTCCCACTCCTACGGCTACGGCCTGGTCGCCTACCAGACGGCCTGGCTGAAGGCCAACCACCCCGTCGAGTACATGGCCGCCCTGCTCACGTCGGTGAAGGACAACAAGGACAAGACCGCCGTCTACCTGGGCGAGTGCCGCTCGATGGGCATCGAGGTGCTGGTACCCGACGTGAACCGGTCGGTGGCCGAGTTCGCTCCCCGCCCCGGGGGCGAGGGGTCCGCCCCGGGCATCGTCTTCGGCCTGGCCGCCATCCGAAACGTGGGCGAGGCGCTGGTCGAGCGGATCGTGGCCGAGCGGGAAGCTCACGGGCCGTTCGAGGACATCTACGACTTCTGCCGGCGGGTCGACCCGGCGGTGCTGAACAAGCGCACGATGGAGTCGCTGGCCAAGGCCGGGGCGTTCGATTCGCTCGGCCATCCCCGACAGGGCCTCTGTCTGGTGATCGACGAGATCGTCGACCGGACGATCGAGCGCCGCCGCGAGCACGACCTCGGCATCGCCACCTTGTTCTCGTCCCTCGAGCCGGCCGACGACACCCCCGACGCCGGGCGATGGGAGGGGACCCGGGTGGCCGTCCCCGACACCGAGTTCGCCAAGTCCCAACGGCTGGCGTTCGAGAAGGAGATGCTGGGGCTCTACGTGAGCGACCATCCCCTGATGGGACTGCAGCCGGCGCTGGCCCGTCACACCGACTGCCTGCTGGCGGACCTGGTCGAGGCGGCGACGGCGGGACCCGACGCCGCCTACGCCCCGGAGGGGTCGGTACGGTCGGTCGGCGGCGTGGTCACCGAGATCCGTCGGACCACCACCAAGCGGGGCGAGTTGATGGCCCGCTTCGTCCTCGAGGACCTGCAGGCCTCCATGGAGGTCTTCGTGTTCCCCCGGGTGATGGCCGACTTCGGGGCCCTGCTCGAGAACGACGCCATCGTGGTCGTCCGGGGCCGGGTCGACCTGCGCGAGGACCAGCCCAAGCTGGTGTGCATGGAGATCCGGCGACCGGTCCTGGCGGTCGACGAGACCGCCGAGCTGCGACTCGCTCTGCCTCTGGTGGCGCTCACCGACGACACCGTCCACCGGCTGAAGGACATCCTGGTGGAGCACCCTGGGGGGTCCCCGGTCCTCTTGCAGCTGGGCTCCAAGGTGCTCCGGCTCCCGCCGCAGTTCAACGTCGACAGCCGCAACGGCCTGGTGGGAGAGCTCAAGGCGTTGCTCGGGGCCGGCGCGGTGGTGGTTTGAGCCTCGGGGGTCCGGCTCTGGGGGCCGGGTAGGACAGGGTTGCACCCGGCCGGTAGAATTGCGCCATGCCGACGGTAGCGATGACCAAGGACTGCACGGCGCTCAGCGACGCCGAGCTGGCGGAGATGGCGGACCTGTGTGCCGAACGCCCCCCGTCGTTCGACATCGGGTTCCTCTCCAAGCAGCGCGAGGAGTGGGTGCTGGTGACCTTGGCCCGCGAGGGCTCACGTTTGCGCGGGTACTCGTTCTGTACCCTCGAGCGGATCGGCGGCACCCCGTCGCTGCTGGTCGGCCTGGCCTCGGTGGACCGCACGGCCAAGGCCGACACGGTGCTGCGCTCGATGATGGCCGACCAGTACCGCCGGGCCTTGCTGGCGTTCCCCGACGAGGACGTCCTGCTCGGGACCCGGTTGCTCTCTGCCGAGGGCTTCCGGGCGTTTGCCGGCCTGGTCGACGTGGTCCCGAGCGTCGGCAGCAAGCCCTCCGGCGAAGAGCGGGCGTGGGCCCGGCGCCTCGCCAAGCGCTTCGGCTGCGACGGCAAGCTCGACGACCGGACCTTCGTCTTGAAGGGGGACCGCTCGGCCGCCGGCGGCTTGGACTTTCTGGCGGCCAAGGTGAAGCTGCCCGACGGTGTGGAGATGCTCTTTGACGGGGTCGACGCCGCTCGGGGCGACCGGTTGGTGGCGTTCGGGTGGGCGATGGCCGAGGATCTGGCCAGCGGGAAGCTCGGGCGCTGACCCGGGCTCGGGCGCTGACCCCGCCGGGGATCGGCGTCGATCAGCCGGCCGGAAGGATGGCCACACAAACCTTGGTGCAGTAGCCGTCGCGCGGGCGGCTGACGGCAGCCACCACGTAGTGCGGACGGAACCCGAGGGCGTTGGCAAGGTCCTTTCCGGCCAGCCGATCTCGCCGGGCTGCGTCGAGCGCCCGGGCCGCTTGGGCGTCTTCGACCGGTAGCCAGACGTCGTCGCGGTTCCAGCCGAAGCGGACCCACGTGGACCCGTCGATCCGGCGACGGATCAGCTGGGGGCCTCGAGCGGGGACCACCAGGGCGACCGACGGACGAGCGCCCCGGAATTCCCAGTACGGGGCCGAGGGCCCGGCGAAGCCCAGCAGCTGGCCGTCGGCCGGGGCGGCCAGGCGCTCGAGCATCCGGCGCACCCGCCGACCCCGCAGGGTGCCGACCTGGCGTGGCAGCCCGTCGGCGGTGGCCGCCTCGGGCTGAGCCAGGTCGTCGGTCTCGGGATCGTCGGCCAGCCGAGACTCGACGACGTCGAAGGGGACCAGGTCAGGCCCGTGGTCGTCGGGCCACGGCACCCGCAACCGCACGATCGAGCCCGAGGCGAGGTCCACAGCGATCGTGTCGTCGGGCCCGGTCGCCAGAACGAGCAGCCGGAGCTCGGTCCCACCGGCGCGCTGCGCCGGCCCCAGTCGACCGGCGTCGCGCAGCAGCGCCCGCGCCGAGCTACCCCGCAGCTCGGCGCGGTCGCGGCGCGCGTTCGGGCTCGAGGGGTCAGCCACCCCCGGACGACCCCGGGCCCGCACCCACCGCGACCTCGTCGAGCTGCGCCCTCAGGGTCACGGGGTCGGCGGTGGGCAACCGGCACACGAACCCGTGGCAGAGGTGGGCCGCATCGCCGGTCCGTCCCTCCCACAGGGGCCCGTCGGACGGCTCTCCCCAGGCCAGCACCGTGGTGGGCGTCCAGCGCCGGTGCACCTCGGCCACCAGGTCGGGCCGGTCCCCGGCGACCACCACCTCGGTCCGGTCGTCGATCAGCCCGACCGCGGCGACCAGGTCGGGCACGGCCAGGGGACTGGCGTTGAGCAGGGGTGTGGCCAGCGCCACGATGCGCTCGCCGGCGGCCCGGAACCGGTCGAGCCCGCTCAGCGCGCCGACGCGCAACAGGGCTGCCGCGGCGACCGAGTTCGCCGATGGCACCGCCCCGTCGGCCACGTCCTTGGACCGGGCGATCAGGGCCGGCGCGTCGTGGCCGACCGTGAGGAGCCCGCCGACCCCCGCTCCGCCCGCCCCGCCCGGCCCGTGGGCGGCCAGCCCCCCGGGCGCCGTCGGGATCGCCTCCTCGGGCGGCTGGCCGTCCCAGAAGGTGCGGAGGAGGGTGTCGGCCACCTCGACCGCGCGCTCGCTCCAGCGCCGGAGCCCGGTCAGCTCGGCCAGCCGGGTGCAGGCGTCGACCACCCACGCCACGTCAGCGGAAAGGGCGAGGTGCCGGGCCCGGCCGTTCTGCCAGCTGCGCAGCCACCGGCCGTCGTCGGGTCGCCGCAGCTCGGCGAAGAGGAAGTCCATGATCTGCTCCGCCCGCCGCGCCCAGCGTGGATCGCCGGTGGCGGCGGCGGCCTCGGCCAGGCTGGAGGCGAACATCGCGTTCCATTCCGTCAGGACCTTGTCGTCGGTGGCCGGCTGGGGGCGGCCCCGTCGAGCTCGTACGAGCAGCCCCCGGGCCTCGAGCATCCCGCCCGGCAGCGCCCGCGGGGCGCCGGGCGGGCGGTGGGGGACCGACCGGCCGTCCACGTCCCCGGCCTCGGTGATGCCGTACCAGTCGAGCACCGCCTCGACCAGGTCCTCGCGGCCCCCGGCGGAGAGCGCCTGGAGGACCTCGGCCGGCGTGAAGGTCGCGTGGCCGCCCTCCACGCCTGCCGCGTCGGCGTCCTGCGAGGAGTACAGACCACCCCCGGGTGCGCCGAGCTCGTCGAGCGCGTAGTCGATGGTCTCGGTGGCCACCGCCAGATGGCCGGCGTTGCCGGTGCTCTGCCATGCGTGCAGGTAGGCCCGGGCGAGCAGGGCCTGATCGGTCAGCATCTTCTCGAAATGGGGCACCAGCCACCGCTCGTCGGTGGCGTAGCGGCAGAACCCGCCTACCAGGTGGTCGTAGATCCCCCCCGCCGCCATCTCGTCGAGGGTGGTGGTCGCCATGGCCAGCGCGGCCGGGTCGCCGGAGCGCCCGTGGTGGCGCAGGCAGAGCTCGACGTAGCTGGGCCGGGGAAACTTGGGTGCCGGCCCGAAGCCCCCGTGGACGGGATCGAAGCGCTCGGCCAGCGCCGCCACCGCGGCCGCCACCGCCTCGGCGCCCGCGGGCATCGCATCGGGCTCGGTCCCCGGCCGGGCATGGCGGTTGGCCACCGCCAGCAGGTCGACCTCGTCGGCCACGGCGCCGGTCAGCGCGTCCGCCTGCTGCTCCACCTCGGACCGGCGAGTCGACCAGGCGTCGGCCAGCACGTCGAGCACGGTGCGGAACGCCGGCATGCCCGACCGCTCGGTCGGCGGGTAGTAGGTGCCGGCATGGAACGGGCGCCCGTCGGGGGTGCAGAAGATGCTGAGCGGCCAGCCGCCCGACCCGATCAGCGCCATCGCTGCGCCCATGTAGAGGGCGTCGACGTCGGGCCGCTCCTCGCGGTCCACTTTGATCGAGACGAACGAGCGGCCTAGCAGCGCGCCGATTGCCGGATCCTCGAAGCTCTCGTGGGCCATCACGTGGCACCAGTGGCACGAGGCGTAGCCGATCGAGACGAAGAGGGGCTTGTCCTCCGCCACCGCCCGGTCGAAGGCTTCGGGTCCCCACGGGTACCACTCCACCGGGTTGTCGGCGTGCTGGCGGAGGTACGGGCTGGTCTCGGAGGCGAGCCGGTTCACCGGGCCGATGCTAGACAGCCTCGACCGGTGCCGAACCGCCGGCGAGTCGCCTAGCGTGCCCAGCATGCAGCTCGACCTGAGCGGGAGGACCGCCCTGGTCACCGGCGCCAGCCGGGGGATCGGGCTCGCCGTCGCCCACTGCCTGGCCCGGGCCGGCGCCAAGGTCATGCTCTCCGCGCGTCGGGGACCGGCACTCGAGCGCGCCGCCGGCTCGATCGCCCGCGACGGGGGGACCGTGGCGTGGTTCGCCGCCAACGCCGGCGATCCGGACCAGGCCCAGGCCTGCGTGGAGGCCACCCTGGACCGCTTCGGGGCGCTCGACGTGCTGGTCAACAACGCGGCCACCAACCCCTACATGGGTCCGACGGTGGGCATCGACCGGGCGCGGGCCGAAAAGACGGTGGCGGTCAACCAGCTCGGGCCGTTGCGGTGGACCGAGCTCGCCTGGGGCCGCTGGATGCGTGAGCACGGCGGAAGCGTGGTCAACGTCGCCTCGGTCGGCGGGCTCACGCCCGAGCCGGGCATCGGCTGGTACAACGTCACCAAGGCGGCCGTGCTGGCGCTGACCCGCCAGCTGGCATTCGAGCTGGCGCCGAACGTCCGGGTGAACGCGGTCGCGCCGGGCCTGGTGAAGACCGATTTCGCCCGAGCCGTATGGGAACCTGATCTGGCGGGGCTGGTCAGCCGGACCCCGCTCGGCCGTATCGGGGAGCCCGAGGACGTGGCGGCCGCCGTCCTTTTCCTCGCCTCGGACGCCGCGGCCTGGATCACCGGGCAGGTCCTGGTGGTCGACGGGGGAGCCACCGTGCAGCCCAACGGGGCGATCGGCTGAACAGCCCAACGGGGCGATCGGCTGAACCGCCCAACGGGGCGATCGGCCGAGTCGTCGTCGGCTCAGCGCAGCAGCCGGCGGCGCACCTTGCCCGACGAGGTGCGCGGCAGGGTGGGGACGAGCACCAGCTCTTTGGGGGCGGCCCAGGGGGCGAGCTCGGCCACCACCGCCTCGCGGAGCTCCACCAGTGCCGGCGGGGCGGCGGAGGTGCCCGGGACCACCCACGCCACCACCCGCTCGCCCCACTCGGGGTCGGGGCGCTTCCACACGGCCACCTCCGCCACACCCGGGATCCGGGCGAGCACCTGCTCCACCGCGGTGGGCCAGACCTTCTCCCCCCCGGTGACGATGACCTCGGCGAGGCGGCCGGTCACCTCGAGCGCACCGTCGGGGCCGAGGCGCCCACCGTCGCCGGTGGGCAGCCAACCGCCGCGACGATCGCCGCCGATGGCGCCCGCGGCCGGGCTGCGGGCATCGTCTCGAGTCTCGTGCCGGCCGGGCCCGGCGGGACGGTCTGTGGGACCGGGTCCCTCGAGACGCGGATCGGTGCCGTCCCGGTAGCAGCGCAGGAGCATCGGGCCCCGGACCAGAATCTCGTCCTTCGCCCCCCCACCGGGCTCGCCGGTGCCGATGGCCAGCTCGACGCCGTCGATCGGTCGGCCGTCGTAGACGACGCCCGAGCCGGTCTCGGTCAGCCCGTAGGTGGTGACCACGTTGGGCGCCAGGTGCTCGGGCGGTGCCGCCCCGCCCAGCAGCACCAGGGCGAAGAGCCCCGGATCGAGGCGGCGGAGCGCCGTGGCCACCAGCGAGACGTGGGTCACCTGCCCCCGGCGTCCCAGCTCCGTCACCTCGCCGGCGTCGAAGCCCGGCAGCACCGTGAGGGCGGTGCCGGTGAGCAGGGCCCGGGTGACCACCGACAGGCCGCCGATGTGGGCCAGGGGCAGGCATGCCAGCCAGTGGTGGCGGCCGGGGTCCACCGCGAGGCGAGACGACGTCGCCCGCGCCGAGGCCGCCACGGCCTCGAGCGTCAGGACGGCCGCCCGGGGCTCACCGCTGGTTCCGCTGGTGCACACCACCAGCGCGTCGCCCTCCTCGACCGGCCGGCCGTCGGCAACCCGGGCCACCGACCCGTCGATCCCGACGACCCTCGATGGCCGAAGGGTCGCCAGCTGGGCCCGGGCCTGGGCGGCTGGCAGGCGGGCATCGAGCGCGGCGACGGCATCGCCTTGATCCCAGGCGGATCGCAGGGCCCGCACGAAGTCCGGGCCGCCCGGCAGTTCGATTGCCACGAGCTCGCGCACCGGCCGGTAGCGTAGGTCGCCGTGACCGAACCCCTGGCGCCCCGGACGGTCGTCGTCGGTCCTCCGGCTGATCCGCTCGAGCCGCTCCGGCGGCTCGAGCCGCCCGAGTGGACCGAACGCCGAGCCTTCGACGACGTCCGCTACGAGGTCGCCGAGGGGATCGCCAAGATCACCATCTGCCGGCCCGAGGTCCGCAACGCCTTCCGGCCGCAGACCCTCTTCGAGCTGGCCGAGGCGTTCGACCTCGCCCGCGACGATCCCGAGGTCGGGGCGGTCGTCCTGACCGGCGAGGGGCCCGACGCCTTCTGCTCGGGCGGGGACCAGCGGGTACGGGGCGACGACGGGTACCTGGGCGACGACGAGGTCGCTCGACGGGGGATCGGCCGCCTCAACGTCCTGGACCTGCAGGTGCAGATCCGCCGGCTCCCCAAGCCGGTGGTGGCGATGGTCGCCGGGTACGCCATCGGGGGCGGCCACGTGCTGCACCTGGTGTGCGACCTGACCATCGCCGCCGACAACGCCCGGTTCGGCCAGACCGGTCCCAGGGTCGGGAGCTTCGACGGCGGCTTCGGCTCGGGACTGCTGGCGCGGACGGTAGGGCTCAAGCGGGCCAAGGAGATCTGGTTCCTCTGCCGCCAGTACGACGCGGCGCAGGCCCTCGAGTGGGGACTCGTCAACGCGGTGGTCCCCCTGGCCGACCTCGAGCGCGAGACGGTGGCGTGGTGCCGTCGGATGGTGACGCTCTCGCCGATCGCCCTGCGGATGCTGAAGGCCGGCTTCAACGCCGCCGATGACGGGTTGACCGGCGTCCAGCAGCTCGCCGGCGACGCCACGATGCTCTTCTACATGACCGAGGAGGGCCAGGAGGGCCGGGACGCCTACGTGCAACGGCGCGAACCGGACTTCTCGCGTTTCCCCCGCCGCCCGTGACCTCGCCGCGCCGCGGCCCCCAGGGTGCGGGCGCCGTCGGGGCGCCGGGAGTGGTCGGCCCGGCAGCTCTCCCGGATCACCCGGCCCCCCATTCGGATCGCTCGACTGCTCCACCGGCCGGAGCACCGGGGGCGCAGCCCGGCCCCCTGCGGCGCTGGGTCCTCGGCGCCCGGCCCCGCACGCTGCCGGCGGCGTTGGTCCCGGTGGTCGTCGGGACGGCTGCCGGCTGGACGTTGGCTCACGCCTCGGCCGGGTGGTCGCAACGCCCGCACACTGGCGTGTGGACGCTCGGGATCGGACCGGTGGGTACGGCGCCCGGCCTCATCTGGTGGCGGGCCGCCTGTGCGCTCGTGGTGGCACTGGCCGTCCAGGTCGGCACCAACTACGCCAACGACTACGCGGACGGGGTGCGCGGCACCGACGCCGACCGGGTCGGACCGCTGCGCCTGGTGGCCTCGGGGCTGGTCGCTCCGGCCGTCGTCCGCCGGGCGGCGCTGCTCGCCTTCGCCGTGGCCGGGGCGGCCGGGCTGGCCCTGGCCGCGGCCACGACCTGGTGGCTCGTGCCCGTCGGTGCGGCGTGCATCGCCGCCGGGTGGTTCTACACCGGCGGTCCCAGGCCCTACGGCTACCTCGGACTGGGAGAGCTGTTCGTCTTCGTGTTCTTCGGCCTGGTCGCGACCGCCGGCTCGGCCTACGTCCAGAGCGGCCACCTCCTGGTTCCGGTGCTGGAAGGTCTGTCTGGCTGGGCCCGGTTCGACTGGCTGGTGGCCCTCTGGGCGGCGGTGCCGGTCGGGCTGCTCGCCACCGCTCTGCTCGAGGCCAACAACCTCCGTGACGTGGAGGGCGACGCCCGGGCGGGCAAGCGCACCCTTGCCGTGCGGCTCGGCCGAGCCCGGGCCGGCTGGCTGTACATGGGTTCGGTGGGCCTGGCCGCCGCCGGGATCGTCCTGGTCGGCCTGGCCCGGCCATGGGCCCTGACCGCGCTCGGCGCCATGGTGCTCGCCGTCCGCCCGTCTCGCCTGGTGCTGAGCGGGGCACGCGGCCGCGAGCTGCTGCCCGTGCTCGGGGCGACCGGCCGTCTGCAGCTGGCCGTCGGGGTCCTGCTCGCGGCCGGGATCCTCGTGTGAGCCGCAGCCGGGCCGGTTCAGGGGGCCTGGTCGAGCCAGTGGCCGACGATCCGGGCGCTCGTCCGGGGTTGGTGGAGATGGGCGGCGTGCCGGGAGCCGGGCACGATGGCCGGCACGGCCGCCGGCATGGTGCCGGCCAGGCGCAGCGCATGGGCGACGAAGCGGGGATCGTCGTGCCCGGCCAGCGCCAGCGTCGGCGTGGCGAGCCGGCCGAGGCGCTCCCACAGCGGTTCCTGGGTGCCGGTGCCGGCCAGGCGCAGGCTCGAGGCGAGGCCGGTGGCGGTGTTGCGCAGCCGCTCTGCGAGGTCGGACGGGCCGAAGGGCAGGCCGGCGAACATCGGGGCGGCCAACCATCGCCGGAGGAAAGCGGTCACGTCGCCGTCGGACTCGAGCGCGTCGGCCAGCGTCTCGTCGGCCGACCGCCGGCGCGCGGCCGCGCCGGGGTCCTCGATGCCGGCGGTGGCGCCGATGACCACCAGCCGCGCCACCCGCTCGGGCGAGGCCAGGGCGGCGTGCAGGGCGAAACGCGCCCCGAGGGAGTAGCCGAGCAGGTCGAACGGCCGCCCGCCCAGCGCCTGGCCCGCCGCCTCCACGATGAGGCGACCGCCGGTGGGGAGATCGGCGAGCACGTGCCCGGATCCGCCATGGCCCGGAAGGTCGAGCAGGACCAGCTGGCGGCCCCGGGCGAGCAGGGCGCCGAAGTCACCCCACGAGCGACCCGTCTGCGTGAAGCCGTGGACCATCACCAGGGGCGGCCCGCTCGGGTCGCCGACCCGCTCCCAGTGCAGGACGTCCATCGGCGATGAGCGTACCGAGCCCCTCGTCGGTGCAGGCGACCTTCGCCGCCACCGTGGTCGACGAGTGGCTGGCCCACGGGGTGACCGACGCGGTGGTGTGCCCCGGCTCGCGCTCCACCCCGCTGGCCCTGGCGCTGCGGGCGGCTCCGGCCATGCGGGTCCACGTCCGCCTCGACGAGCGCAGCGCCGGCTTCTTCGCCCTCGGCCTGGCGCTCGCCACCCGCCGACCGACGGTGATCTGCACCACCAGCGGCACGGCCGCCGCCGAGCTGCATCCCTCGGTGCTCGAGGCCCATCACGCCGGGGTCCCCTTGCTCGTGTGCACGGCCGATCGCCCGCCCGAGCTGCAGGACGTGGGAGCGCCCCAGACCGTCGACCAGGTCCACTTGTTCGGCCGGGCCGTGCGGTGGTTCGTCGCCCCCGAACCCGGTCGCGCCGAGGCCGCCCCGACATGGCGGCCGATGGCGGCGCGGGCGTACGCGGAGGCGGCCGGAGGGCCGGCCGGGCCCGGCCCGGTCCACCTGAACCTGGCGTTTCGCGAGCCGTTGGTGGAGGCCCCGGGGCCGCTTCCGGCGCGCGTCGGCCGAGGCGTGCCCGTCGGGCGGGGCGGTGGCGCCGGCCCGGCGACCGGCACCGGCCCGGCGACCGGCCCCCAACTCGGGTCGGCGGAGTGGCCGACGCGTCGGGGCGTCCTGGTGGTCGGGGAGGGCGGTGGGCCTCCGGCCAGCGTCCTCGGGTTGGCCCGGGTGCTCGGGTGGCCCGTCCTGGCCGACCCGCGGTCGGGTTGCCGGGTCGCCGACCCGTCGGTCGTGGCCGGCGCCGACCTGTTCCTGCGCGATCCGACGATCCGGCGCGCCCTGCTGCCCGAGATGGTCGTGTCGCTGGGCTCCGCCTGGGCGTCCAAGTCGGTGGGCGCCTGGCTGGGCGAGGCCTCGGCGCACGGCGCCGCCGTGGTGGCCGTCGACCCCTGGTGGCGCTGGCGGGACCCGGATGCGGTGGTGACCACGGTCGTGCGGTCCGACCCTGGGCGCTGGTTGCACGACGTGCGCGAGGAGGTCGCGGCCGGGGCCGGGGGTGGGGGCGGCTCGGGGTGGCTGCGGACCTGGTCGGGGGTCGAGGCGGCGAGCCAGGCGGCCGTGGACGGCGCCCTCGGGCACGACGCCGGCCAGGTCACCGAGCCGGCGCTCGCCCGCTCGCTCCTGCCCCTGCTGCCGCCCGGATGTCAGGTGCTGCTCTCCTCGTCGATGCCGATCCGGGACTTCGAGTCCTTCACCCCCGCGCTCGACGACCCGCCGGTGGTGCACGCCAACCGGGGGGTCAACGGGATCGACGGGGTGAGCTCGACCGCCCTCGGCCTGGCGGCCGGCGGCACCGGCCCGGTGGTCGCCGTGCTCGGCGACCTCGCGTTCCTCCACGACGTGTCGGCGCTGGTCCGCGGCGCCGGGTCACGGCCCGGGTCCAGCTGCACCCTGGTCGTGGTGGACAACGGTGGGGGTGGCATCTTCTCCTTCCTGCCCCAGGCGCGTGAGCTCGACGGTGACGTATTCGAAGAGCTGTTCGGCACGCCCCAGGTGCCCGATGCGCTCGACGTGGCCCGCGGGTTCGGGATCCCGGCCGCCAGCGCCGGGTCCCTGGTCGAGCTGGCGGCGGTCCTCGAGCGGTACGTCGCCCACGAGCCGTTGGCCGTGGTGCGCGTCGCGGTGCCCGACCGGACGGTCAACCTCGCGCACCACGAGCGCCTGTTCTCCGCCGTCGCCGCAGCAGCCCGCCCGGTGGTCGGGTGAGGAGGGCCGACGACCCTGCGTCGGCCCGGCGGCCAGAGACCCGGGCTCGGGCGCGTACCGGGGCGAAGCGGTGGCGGCGGAGGATCGGGGCCCCCGCGGCGGTCGCTCCCACGAACAGGACCGGTCGACGGGGTATGGCAGTGTGGGCAGATGGGCACCCTGTCGGCTGACCTCGCCTTCCGGGGGCTCGTCCACCAAGTCAGCGAGCCCGGGGTGGTCGCCCGTCTCGACGCGGGCGGCATCGTGACCTACGGCGGGTTCGACCCGACCGCGCCCAGCTTGCACGTCGGCCACCTGGTGCCGATCTCCATGCTGCGGCGGGTGCAGCTGTCGGGCAATCCGCCGATCGTGGTCGCCGGCGGTGGCACGGGCCTCATCGGGGACCCCGGAGGCAAGACGTCGGAGCGCTCGGTCCTGAGCCGCGAGGAGGTGGACGCCAACCTGGCCGGCGTCCGCCCGCAGCTCGAGCTCCTGCTCGACTTCTCACCCGGCGCCGGCTCGGCGCGGGCCGCGCTCGTCGACAACGCCGAGTGGTTGGCGGGCATCGCCATGGTCGACTTCCTGCGCGACGTCGGCAAGCACTTCACGGTGAACCAGATGGTGGCCAAGGAGTCCGTGCGCTCCCGCTTCGAGCGGGCCGGGCAGGGCATCTCGTTCACCGAGTTCAGCTACATGTTGCTGCAGGCCTACGACTTCCTCCGGCTGCACGTCGACCGGGGCTGCACGCTGCAGATCGGCGGCAGCGAGCAGTGGGGCAACATCACGATGGGCATCGAGCTGGTGCGCAAGGCGACCGGCCACGAGGTCCACGGGCTCACCCTGCCGCTGCTGCTGAAGGCCGACGGCACCAAGTTCGGCAAGACCGAGTCGGGGACCGTCTGGCTCGACGCCCGGCTCACCAGCCCATACCGCTTCTACCAGTACTTCGTACAGGTGGAAGACGCGGTGGTCGGAACCCTGCTGCGCCGCCTCACGTTCTTGTCCCACGAGGAGATCCTCGAGCTGGAACGGGAGGTGGCCGAGCGGCCCGAGCGCCGTGCGGCCCAGCGGGCGCTGGCCCGTGCCGTCGCCACGATGGTGCACGGCGAGTCCGAGGCGGCCCGAGCCGAGAGGGCGTCGGCCGCCCTGTTCGGCGAGGCCATCGCCGGGCTCGACGAGCGCACGCTGCTCGAGGTGGTGGACGAGGCCCCCTCGAGCAGCCTGCCCCGCAGCATCCTCGACGGCGACGGGCCCTCGGCCCCCACCCTGGTCGACCTGCTGGTCGACGCCGGGTTGACCCGCTCCAAGAGCGAGGCGCGCCGCGCCGTGGCCCAGGGTGGGGTGTACGTGAACAACGTCCGGGCGTCGGACGCCGACCACATCTTGTCGTCGAGGGACCTGCTCCACGATCGCTACGTGGTCCTTCGCCGGGGCCGGCGTGACTACCACCTCCTGCGCCTCGAATGAGCGGCCTCCGGCTGCGACCCCCAGGGCACCGGGGGGGGCGGCGGAGGCGGGGAGCAGCGGGCGGAGCCGTGGTGGTGCTCGCGCTGAGCGGGCTGCTCGCCGGCTGCGCCCCGGCCGACTACGTGGGGACGCCCGCCCAACGGGTGCGGACCTGGGTGAGCTCCACCCAGATGGGCCAGGCCGTGGGCACCATCCTCGGCGACGCCGCACGGGTGGACGAGGCCATCAAGGCGCACCGCGGGGTGACCGTGGTGCACACCGACTGCGCCGTCCTGCTCGACGACACCGAAGCAGCCAACGACAACCTGCCCAGCCCCGATGGCCGGTTGACCGATCTGCTGTCCGACGCCTACGGGGTGGAGGGGTCGGCCGCCAACGACTGCTACGACTCGGGGGGCACCGACGCCGAGCTCATCGCCAAGTCGGAGCGCGAGCAGGCGGTGGCCCGGCGGGGCCTCCTGCGCGCCCTGGCACGGGTGACCCAGCTGACCGGGCGCGCGGTGGCGACCACCACGACCACCCAGCCCGGCGGCGGCGGGATCTTCGGGTGAGCGCTCCTCCCGGACCCCCGGGGCCCGCAACGGGTCCGGTGCCGAGTGGCCGGGACCCGGTCGACTACGACCGGACCCGGCGGCGGGTGCTGTGGTCCCTTCCGACCGGGCTCTACCTGGTGGGCAGCCACGCCGTCCTCGAGTCGGGCGAGCAGTGGAACCTCATGACCGCCAACCTCGTCGTGCAGGTGGCGGTGGAACCGAAGCTGCTGGCGGTCGCCGTCGACCGCACGGCGCGGACCCGGGCGCTCGTCGCCGCGTCCGGGTCGTTCTCGCTGAGCCTGCTCGACCGCGCGGCGCGGGCGGTGGTGCGGCGCTTCGTCAAGCCGGTCGACGACGTCACCTTGGGCGAGGACGGCCGGCCGGTGGCGCTCAACGGGGAGCCGATCGCCCTCGCGACCACCGGCTCCCCGGTGCTGTCGGCCGCCCCGGCTTGGCTGGACTGCGAGGTTCGCCACCAGGTCGACCTGGGGAGCCACCTGCTGTTCATCGGCGAGGTGGTCGACGTCGGCGGCAAGGGGACCGGTGGGGAAGGTCGGACGGTGGGCGAGGTCCTGCGGATGGAGGATACCCGGATGAGCTACGGGGGATGACTCCTCGGCCGGGCCGGTCAGGAGACCGGGTCGCCGGAGGCCGGGTCGCCGGAGGCCTGCGGGGGCCGCAGGTCGACCCGGAGGGTGAGGATGCCCTCGTCGAGCGCCGCCACCGCGTCGCCGAGCATGGCGAAGTCCATGAAATCGAGCTGGGCCTGCTCGCGGAGCCGCTGGCGCTCGGGTCCCTCGACCGGCGGCAGGCCGCGTCGCCGGACGGCGGCGGCCCGCTCGCGGAAACGGGCGATCATCGCGTCGGGGTCGAAGTCGTTGGCCATCGCTGGACGGGCGGCCGTCGACGGGGCGCTGCGCCCCCGGCCCCACGCCGCCATCGTAGTGGCCGGGGGCTGCCGGAGGCACCACGGCGGCCCTCCGACGGCAGGCCGGCCTGCCCGACGGGCTACGCTAGAAGGACCGGTAGACGGGACCATTACGGGACCAACAAGGGGAAATTCGGGACCAACAAGGGGAGCAGCCGTCCGGGGGCCCTGGCCGGCCCGCTGGTCCCACAGGCGCTCGCCCCAGGCGAGGATGGGGCGGGCAGCAAGGAGCGTTCGTGAAGAAGGGTCGCCATCGGCGCTTCGAGGAAGCGCGCAGCCTCAAGCGGTCAACGACGACGCCAGGGCAGCGGTGCCCCGAGTGCGGTGCAGAGCCCGAGGACGTCCACGCCTCGTGGTGTCTGGCCGAAGAGGACCAGTACGACCGCATCTTGGGATCGGTGGCGCCGTCGCTCGACGACACGGAGCCCGACCCGCTCGACGACTGAGCGAGCCGGCGGTCGGGTGTGCCCCGCTGCCGGCGCCGTTCGCCCGCAGGCGATCCCGCGCCGTTCGCCCGCAGGGCGATCAGGGCGTCGTGGCGGGCGACCGGCGGAGCGCCGGATGGGGAAGGGGCACCCGCCCGGCGAGCCGGGCGCTCCGGTCGGTCAGGTACGCCTCTAGCCGCCGATAGGTGGGCTCGCCCACCATGGCGGTGAGCTCGGCCGCCATCTGCTGGTAGACCGGGCGGCCCCCGACGAACGCGTCGGGGGCCTCGGTGCACCACCAGTGGAACTCGAGGCCGCCCTCGCCCCAGTGGCGCCGGTCCCACTGGCGGAGGGTCGACGTCACGTGGCCGTCGTCGGCGACCTCGTCCTCTCGCCGGAGCGGTAGCTGCCAGCAGACGTCGGGCTTGAGCTCCATCGGGTCCTGCCCCCGGGCCAGGGCCGCCTGGTGCAGCGCGCAGCCGGCTCCCGCAGCGAAGCCCGGACGGTTCAAGAAGACGCAGGCGTCGTCGACCAGGCGGGTGACCAGCTCGCCGTGCTCGTTCTTCTTGACCACGCCCTTCTTCAGCCCGCGCTCGCGCAGCTGCCACTCCTCGGCCGACAGCGTGGCGGCTATGCGCCGGACGCGCCGGGCGTCGGCCCGGTCGACGAAGTGGGCGCCGTACGAGCAGCACCCTTGCACCAGCTCGGGGGCCGGCCCGGTCAGCACCCCCTGGCAGCCGTGCCCGTAGATACACGTCCAATTGCTGGTGAGGAAGGTGACGTCGAAGACCCAGGTGCGCTCCTCGTCAAGGTCCTCGAAGCTCACCCATTCCCGGGCGTCCGCGGGAGGATCGGGGGCGCTCACGGTGCGGAGCCTAATCGGCGCCCCTCGACCCGGGGTGGCCCGGCGCCGGCCGGGTCGAGCCGGGCGCCGGCGTCTAACATCTCGCCGCCACTCGAGCCGAAGCACACGGAGGATCAATGGACAGCACACTCGTTCCCCTCGGCGAGCCCCACGGGCCGCTGACGAGCTTCTGCGACCCGGACGAGATCGTGGCCTTCGCGCTGGCGATCAACGATCCCAACCCGGCGTACCTCGAGGGCGGAGCGACGCCGCCGACCTACGCCGTCGTCCCGGTGTTCCCGGCGTTCATCGGCCTGCCGTCCCTGCCCGCGGGAGCGATCGCCGGCGCCCGGGGTGGCGTGCACGGCGAGCACGATCTCTACATCCATCGCCCGATCGAGCCGGGCATGGACCTCCACACGGTGGCCGAGCGGTGCAGCGTCGTCACCAGCAAGGCGGGCATGAACACGTTCGTGCGCCTCGTGAGCACCGACGACGCGGGGGACCCGGTGATCACCCAGTACTGGTCCGCCATGTCCATGGGCGAGGTGACCGGAGGCGATCAGGGTTCGCCGCCGCCGGACCACTCCTTCCCCGACGAGGCCCGTGAACGCCCGGTCGGTACGGTCAGCCTGGCCACCACGCGTGACCAGACGTACCGCTACGCCGGGGCCTCGGGCGACCGCGCCACGATCCATGTGAACGACAAGGCGGCGATCGGCATCGGGTTCCCGAGGAAGTTCAACCAGGGTCTGTGCACGCTCGGCGTGACCAGCCGCGGCCTGGTCGAGCTGGCGGCCGGCGGGGACCCCTCGCGCATCCGTCGGGTCGCCGTGCGGTTCACCTCCCCGACGTTCCCGGGCGACGACATCGAGGTTTCGGTCTACGACGCCGGCACGACCGATGCCGGCCTGCGGAGTTTCGCCTTCGAGGCCACCTCGGCCGGCAAGGTCGTCCTGCGCCACGGCCGGGTCGAGGTCACCGCCTGAGTTCACCGCGGGAGCTCACCGCCAGGGTTCACCCCGGACGTGACCGCCCGAGTTCCCCGGACGTCACCCCCCGACGGCCGAGGGCCGAGGCCGTTGCCCTGGGCCCGAGCAGCACTCCGGAGGAGCGGCGCTCCCGTAGGATGAGGCGATGGCCGGACTCCTCCACGCCGCCCCGACCGACGACCCGGTCGCCGAGACGACCGGTGTGCCGGACCGCGGTCCCGTGTCGCTCGACGCCGAGGCCTGCCAGACGGTCCGCCGGGCGTTGGAGGCGCAGGGCGACGCGGCCGGGGTGGCGCTCTGGGTGGAGGTGAGCGGGGTCCAGGGGGAGACCTACACCTACGACCTCTACTTCGCCGATCGAGCCCGGGCGGCCGCAGAGGACTCGGTCAGTTCCCACGGCGACCTGGTCGTCGTCGTGCCGGCGGCCAGTGTGCGTCGGCTGAGCGGGGCCCGGCTGGAGTGCGGGGACGGGGGCGACGGGGGCCTGGTCCTCGTCAACCCCAACCGCCCCACCGCCGGCGAGCTGCTCGGAGAGTTCGCGTCCGGGCCCTCGGGGTCGGGTCCGGATTCCGACCTGGCAGTGCGAGTGCGGCGGGTGCTCGAGAAGTCGGTCAACCCGTCGATCGCCGGGCACGGCGGCCGGGCCGATCTGGTCGGTCTGGACGAGGCGGACGGCGTGGCGTACCTACGTCTTTCGGGTGGCTGCCAGGGGTGCGCCTTGTCGAGGACAACCCTCACCGAGGGGATCGCGGTGACGCTGCGCGAGGAGGTCGCCGAGCTGAGCCGGGTGGTCGACGTCACCGACCACCGCAGCGGCGACAACCCGTACTACTGATCGGGTGGGGACATCGGGGGTGGACTTCCCCCTGGTGATGGGCTGTGCCGCCGGTGGGCTCGTGGTCGGTGCCGTCCTGGCCGTCGTCGCCGGCGGGGTGGCGGCAGCGAGCGCCGTCGTGGCGCCCGGCCCAGCGGGAGGCATCGTCGAGGCCGCCGACCGGCCCGGGATCCCAAGCGCGCCGTGGGGCCCCGTGGCCGGCGTGCCGGCGACGAGCGGTCCCGAGCTGATCGCCGCCGACCGACCGACCGAGCCCGGTCCGCTCCCGCCCTGGGCGGTCGCCATCTCCAGCCTGATCACCGGCGGCCTGTTCGCCGGGGCGGCGGCGCACTTCGGCCACCGTCCGCAGCTGGCCGCCTACTGCGTCCTGTTCGCCACCCTGGTGGCATTGTCCGTGGTCGACTTGCGAGTCGGGCTCGTGCCGCGGCGCATGCTCTACCCGCTGAGCGCGGCGATGGTGGCGGCGCTGGTGGGTGCGTCCGCGTCCGGGGGGACCTGGCGGGCCATCGGGGACGCGGCAATCGGGGCGGCGGCGGCATTCGCGGTCCTCTTCGCCGTGTGGTGGATCCGTCCGTCGGGCCTCGGCCTGGGGGATGTCCGGCTCGCCGGGACGATCGGTGCCGCCCTGGGGTGGTTGGGCCTGCTTCACGTCTACGTGGGCTTCCTCGTCGCCTTCGTGTGCGGGGCCCTCGGCGGCATCGGCCTGATGCTCGTGCGAGGCACCGGTCGCAAGACCAAGATGCCCTTCGCCCCCGCGCTCGGCGTCGGGGCGGTGGTGGCGGTCCTGTGGGGCGGCCCGATCATCAACCTGTGGCTGCCCGGGCACGGTTGAGCCTCGGGGAGCCCGAGGCCGGGCCGACTAGTTTGGGCCCATGCTGCGCTTTCTGACGGCCGGTGAATCGCACGGCCAGGCGCTGGTGGCGACCGTCGAGGGTCTTCCCGCCGGGTTGCGGGTCACCGCCGACGACATCGCCGACGAGCTGGGCCGACGCCGGCTGGGGTTTGGCCGCGGCCCGCGCATGCGCTTCGAGCGTGACGAGGTCAGCTTGCTGGCCGGAGTGCGCCACGGGCGTACGTTGGGCTCGCCGGTGGCGATCCAGATCGCCAACACCGAATGGCCCAAATGGACCGAGGAGATGTCCCCGGCGCCCGGCGCCCCCTCACGGGTGTTGACCCAGCCCCGCCCGGGCCACGCCGACCTGGCGGGCATGCAGAAGTACGGCTTCGCCGACGCCCGCGACGTGCTGGAACGGGCTTCGGCTCGCGAGACCGCGGCTCGTGTCGCGGTCGGAGCCCTCGCCAAGGCGCTCCTGACCGAGCTGGGCGTGGCGATCGTGAGCCACGTCGTGCAGCTGGGCGACGTCCGCGCCGGCGGCCTCCGGCCGACACCGGCGGATCTGGACGCGGTGGACGACTCCTCGGTGCGATGCTTCGATCCCGTCGGCACCGAGCAGATGGTGGCGGCGGTCAAGGCGGCGGCCAAGGACGGTGACTCCCTGGGCGGGGTGGTCGAGGTACTCGCCTACGGCGTGCCGGTCGGGCTGGGCAGCCACGTGCACTGGGACCGCAAGCTCGACGGGCTGCTCGCCCAAGCCCTCATGAGCATCCAGGCCGTCAAGGCGGTCGAGCTCGGCGAGGGGTGGGACGTGGCGGGCCGCCGCGGCTCGGTGGCCCACGACGCCATCCGCTGGGACGAGGCGGCGCTCGAGACCGGCGGCTATCGCCGGGACACGGCGAGAGCGGGTGGGATCGAGGGCGGGATGTCGATCGGAGGGCTGGTCGTCGCCCGGGTCGCCATGAAGCCCCTGGCCACGCTCAACCGTCCCGTGCTCGAGACCGTGGACGTGGTGACCAAGGAGACCACCCTCAGCTTCCGCGAGCGCACCGACGTGACCGCCGTCCCGGCCATGGGCGTCGTTGCCGAGACGATGACGGCGATCGTCCTGGCCTCCGAGGCCCTGCGCAAGTTCGGCGGGGACTCCCTGGCCGAGGTCGTGCGTAACCGTGACGGCTACGTGGCGTCGTTGGGCCAATCGCCGTCGGCCGCCGTCGTGCCCGGGGCCCGTTCCACCGGCGCCTCGGGGTGACGGGCAGCGCGGCGGCGCCCGAGCGCCTGCTGCTGGTGGGCATGATGGGGTCGGGTAAGACCACGGTGGGCCGGGCGTTGGCCCGGCAGCTCGGCTGGGAGTACGTGGACTCCGACGCCCAGGTCGAGGCGGCCACGGGTCACAGCGTGGCCGAGCTGTTCGCGCTCGGTGGCGAGGCGGCGTTCCGGGATGCCGAGGCCGCTGTCGTGCGCGACGCCGTGGCCGGTCGGGCACCGGTGGTGGTGGCCGTCGCCGGGGGCGCCGTCCTGCGCCCCGACACCCGATCCTTGCTCCGGTCGGCGGGCACCGTGGTCTGGCTGCGAGCCCGTCCCGACACCCTGGCCCGGCGTCTCGGCGACGGGCGGGACAGGCCGCTGCTGGGCGACGATCCACCGGCGGCGATCCGTCGCCTCGATGCCGAGCGCCGACCGGTCTACGCCGCGCTCGCCCAAGTGGTGATCGACGTCGACGAGCTCGACGCCCCCGCCGTCGTCGCCCAGGTGCTCTCGGCGCGCGGCTCGGGCGCCGGGAGGGCGGAGGGCGGCGCGGTGGCCGGCGCCCCACTTGCCCCCGGGGCGGGAGGCCGCCGGTGACGGGGCCCCGGGTGTCGACGACACGGATCGGGGTGGAGCTCGGCGAGCGCCGCTACGACGTGTCGGTGGGCGACGGCGCCCGGCGCGACCTCGCCGCGGCCGTGTCGGCTGTCGGGGAGCGAGCGCCCGAACGGGTGGCCATCGTGACCCAGCCGGCGCTGCGCGCCGCGCCGTGGTTCGCCGAGCTGGACCCGGGCGTCCCGTTCGAGGTGGTCGAGGTGCCCGACGGCGAGGCCGCCAAGTCGCTGTCGACCGTGGACGCCCTGTGCCGGCGCTTCGCTCGCTCGGGGCTCGCCCGCACCGACGCCGTGGTGGCCGTGGGCGGCGGGGTGGTCACCGATGTCGCCGGGTTCGCTGCGGCGTGCTATCACCGGGGGACCCCTTACGTGAACGTGGCGACCACCCTGCTCGCGCAGGTCGACGCGGCGATCGGCGGCAAGACCGGCGTGAACCTGCCGGAGGGCAAGAACCTGGTCGGCGCCTTCTGGCAGCCGGCCGCCGTGTTGTGCGACACCGGCGTCCTGGCCACGCTGCCACCGCGTGAGTGGGCCTGCGGCCGGGGCGAGATGGCGAAGTACGCGTTCCTCTCCGACGAGACGCCGGGCACGACGCTGCTCGACCTCGACGTGCCCGAGCAAGTGGCGCGCTGCGTCGCCGTCAAGGCGGCGGTCGTCGCGGCAGACGAGCGCGAGGGGGACCGGCGGGCGGTGCTCAACTACGGGCACACCCTCGCCCACGCCATCGAGGCGGCGGCGTTCGACCCCGGAGCCGAGGCCGGCGCCGCGCTGCGGCACGGAGAGGCGGTCGCGGTCGGGCTCGTCTTCGCGGCCCTGTTGGCCCGGCGCCTCGGTCGGGTCGACGACGCCCGGGTGGTCGAGCATCGCGAGGTCGTGGCCCGGTTCGACCTACGGGCCGAGCTGCCGCCGGGCCTCGGCTCGCGCCAGCTCATCGAGCTGATGCGGCGGGACAAGAAGGCCCGTCATGACCTCAGCTTCGTCCTCGACGGCCCCCGGGGTGTCGAGCCGGTGCACGGCGTCGACCCGGGCGAAGTGGCCGCGACGCTGCGGGAGATGGGGGCCGAGGAGTGACCGAGCGGCGCGTCCTGCTCCTGTCCGGGCCGAACCTGGGCCTGCTCGGCGAACGCGAACCGGCCGTCTACGGCACCCGGACGCTCGAGGAGCACGTGGCCGCGGCCAGGGCCGCGGCGCAGTCCGTCGGACTGGTGCTCGAGCATCTCCAGTCCGAGCACGAAGGGGAGCTGGTCGAGAGCGTGCACGGGGCTCGCGGACGGGTTGCTGCCATCGTGGTGAATGCGGGGGCGCTCACCCACAGCTCGTGGTCCCTGCACGACGCGCTGGCTGCATTCGAGGGAATCGTGATCGAGCTGCACCTATCGAACCCCGCGGCACGAGAGCCGTTTCGGCACCTGTCGGTGGTGGCCCCGGTGGCCGACGGGTCGATTGCCGGGTTCGGGGCCCTGGGCTACGAGCTGGCGATCGACGCGGTGGGCCGGCTGCTCGCGGCTGGCGCCGGTGCCTCGTGACGTCCGCTCGCCGGGGCCCCGACAGCCGGGCGCCCGCCTCGCCGGGGCCGAGGCGCCGGCGGGCGCTGCTATCTTGTCGCCCGTCGTCGCGGCCGCCGACGAGCCCGCGCCCGACCAGGGGCGCCGGCACGCCGGCGGGCACCGGCGCATCAAACCAGAGACCGATCGAGGCGCGTCGGCGCCCCACCGTTGCACGAAGGGCCTGGTCCGCTGATGGCTGTCTCCACCAATGACCTCAAGAACGGCATGACCTTGCAACTTCCCGAAGGGCTGTTCAACGTGGTCGAGTTCCAACACGTCAAGCCGGGCAAGGGGGGTGCCTTCGTGCGGACCAAGCTCAAGAACGTGCGCAGCGGCGCCGTGGTGGAGCGGACCTACCGGGCCGACGAACGCCTCGAGCAGGCGATCATCGACAAGCGCGAGATGCAGTTCCTCTACCGCGACGGCACCCAGTACGTGTTCATGGACACCTCGACCTACGAGCAGCTGTCGGTCGAGCCGACGGCGCTGGGCACCGCCGCCTCGTACCTGAAGGAGACCGACGAGGTGGTGCTGGAGCTGTTCGACGACGAGATCGTCGGCGTCGACCTGCCGGCGGCCGTCGAGCTCACCGTCACCGACACCGAGCCCGGGCTCCAGGGGGACCGGGTGTCGGGTGCCCGCAAGCCCGCCACGCTGCAGACCGGCCTGGTGGTCCAGGTGCCGCTCTTCGTCAACACCGGCGACGCGATCAAGGTGGACACCCGCTCCGGCGAGTACCTCACCCGGGCCTGAGTGCCCGGCCCTGCTGCGGAACCGCCGCTGCCGGCACCCGGGCGTCGGGCTCGCCGGGGAACCGGCCCCCGACCGGCCCCGGGCGAGGGTGTGCACCGCCACCAGGCCCGCGAGCGAGCGCTGTCGCTGCTCTACGAGGCCGAGATGAAGCGCTGCCCCCCGACCGAGGTGCTCGCCGCGTTGCCGGTTCCCGCCGACGCCTTCACCGCCGGGCTGGTGGAGGCCTGCGAGCGGCACCGGGTCTCGGCCGACGAACGGATCGCCCGGGCGTCGACGAGCTGGCCGCTGCACCGCATGGCGACCGTGGACCGGCTCGTGCTCCAGATGGCGGTCGGCGAGCTGCTCGAGCCGGACGGTCCCCCGGTCGCCGTGGTGATCGACGAGGCGGTGGAGCTGGCCAAGACGTACTCGACCGACGACTCGGGCGCGTTCGTCAACGGCGTGCTCTCGGCGGTCAGCGACCAGCTGGGCCTCTGAGCGCCCCTCGCCGACCGCCCGACGCGGCGGTGCTAGCGTCGTCGGCGACCGTCAAGCGGGTCCTGTGAGGCCCGTACGGACAGGAGGTGCGGTGGCCGAACGCGAGCGCAGCCATACGAGGCCGCTCGGGGGTGTGTTCGTTCCCCATTCCCAGGTCCTGTCCGGATCGGACGTCCAGCGTGCGCTCACCCGGATGGCGCACGAGATCGTCGAGCGCAACGGCGGGCTCGACCAGGTCGTGCTGGTGGGGCTGCAGACCGGCGGCGTGCCCCTTGCGCACCGGCTGAGCTCGTTGCTGGGCGGGCTCGAGCACACCGCCGTGCCGACCGGAACGCTCGACGTCGCCTTCTACCGGGACGACATCGGGTTGCGACCGGTGCTGCCCGAAGCGGCAACCGACATCCCGTTGGACCTGACCGGGAAGCTCGTGATCCTGGTCGACGACGTCCTCTTCACCGGTCGGACGGTGCGGGCCGCGCTCAACGCCCTGGGCGACTACGGGCGGGCCCGCAGCGTGCAGCTCGCCGTCATGGTCGACCGGGGCCACCGCGAGCTGCCGATCCGCCCCGACTTCGTGGGCAAGAACCTGCCCACCCGGCGAGAGGAGATGGTGGACGTCACCGAGGACGGGGTCAGCATCGGCAAGCTGGAGGACCGGTGACCCCTCCCGGACCGGCCACGGTGGCCCGGGTACGGCACCTGCTGTCCGTGGCCGACCTCGGCCGGGCCGGCATCGTGGAGACCCTGCGGGTCTCCGAGGCGTTCGCCGAGGTCGAGCGGCGACCGATCCCCAAGGTGCCCGCTCTGCGGGGCAAGGTCGTCGCCACCCTCTTCTTCGAGGAGTCGACCCGGACCCGCCTGTCGTTCGAGACGGCCGCCAAGCGCCTGTCGGCCGACGTCCTCTCCTTCGCCGCCGGATCGTCGTCGCTCAAGAAGGGGGAGTCGCTGCGCGACACGGTCGAGACGATCGAGGCGATGGGCATCGACGCCATGGTCGTGCGGCACCCGTCGGCCGGCGCCGCCCACCAGGTGGCGCGTTGGGTCCGGCGCGCCGCGGTGGTCAACGCCGGCGACGGGTGGCACGAGCACCCGACCCAGGCGTTGGTGGACTGCCTGACCGTCCGCCAGGTGCTGGCCGAGCGGGCCGGGCAGGATCCGGCGGTCGCCGGAGTCGAGTGCTTCGAGGGGCTGCGCGTCCTCATCGTGGGCGACGTCCGCCACAGCCGCGTCGCCCGCTCCCAGGTGCTCGCCTACGTCGCCCTCGGGGCCCAGGTGACCCTGGCGGCGCCCGGCAGCCTGCTGCCCCCCTCGCTGGACGGCTGGCCGGTGGCCGTCACCGCCGACCTCGACTCGGCGATCGGCGATGCCCAGGTGGTCTCCCTGCTGCGCCTGCAGAGCGAGCGGGGGAGCGGGATGTACGTCCCCTCCCTGCGCGAGTACACCGCGCACTGGGGGCTGACCTCCGCCCGGGCCCGCCGCCTCGCGGCCGACGCCATCGTCACCCATCCGGGCCCGATGGTGCGGGGGGTGGAGATCGCCTCGGAGGTGGTCGACTTGCCCAACCTGGTGGTCACCCGCCAGGTGACCAACGGCGTCGCGGTCCGCATGGCCGTGCTCTTCTCCCTCCTCGGGGCCGACGGCGCGTCCGCCCAGCTCGGCCCGGGGGCTCCGTCCGAGCAGCCGATGGCCCAGGTCCTCGATGGCCAGGTCCTCGATGGCTGAGTCCTCGACGGCCGAGTCCTCGATGGCTGAGTCCTCGACGGCCGAGTCCTCGACGGCCGGGTCACTGACGGCCGGGTCACCGACGGCCGGGCAGCCGGCCGGCGGCGGTCGGATCATCGTGCGGGGCGGAACGGTCGTGGACGCCGCCGGGGTGCGGGAGGCCGACGTCGTGGTGGCCGGCGGGTGGATCGAGGCGGTCGGGCCCGGGCTGGTGGCGCCGGCCGGGGCCACCGTGCTCGACGCCGGCGGTTGCCTGGTGGGGCCCGGGCTGGTGGACCTGCACACCCACCTGCGCCAGCCGGGCCGCGAGGAGGCGGAGACCATCGAGACCGGTGCCCGGGCGGCGGCCCTCGGGGGCTTCACCGCAGTGGTGGCCATGCCTAACACCGAGCCGGCGACCGACTGCGCTGCCGTGGTCCGCCAGGTCCTCGAGCTGGGTCGGGAGGCCATGGTCGAGGTGGCGGTGGCGGCGGCCATCACGGTCGGCCGGCGGGGCGAACGGTTGTCGCCGATGGCGGAGCTGGCTGCCCTCGGAGTGCACCTCTTCACCGACGACGGCGCCGGCGTGCAGGACGGGGCGCTGATGCGGCGGGCCCTCGACTACGCCCGGGGGCTCGGGGTCACCCTGGCCCAGCACTGCGAGGACGAGCGGCTCGCCGCCGGCGGCGCCATGCACGAGGGAGCGTGGTCCAGCCGCCTCGGGCTGCCGGGCATCCCTGCCGCGGCCGAGGAAGCGATGGTCGCCCGGGACCTCGCGCTGGTGGCACTGACCGGCGCCCGCCTGCACTTCCTGCACCTCTCGACCGCCGGCTCGATCGACCTGGTGCGGGCGGCCAAGGCCCAGGGCCTGCCGGTGAGCGCCGAGGCGGCGCCCCACCATTTCTTCCTGACCGATGCCGAGGTGGCCGGTTTCGACCCCGTGTACAAGGTGAATCCGCCCCTGCGGACGGCGGGGGACGTGGCGGCGGTCCGGCGGGGGCTCGCCGACGGGACGGTGGACGCGGTGGCGACCGACCACGCGCCCCACCCGCCGGAGGCGAAGGACCTCCCGTTCGACCAGGCTCCGCCCGGGATGCTGGGGCTCCAGACCGCGCTGTCGGTCACGTACGGCGCCCTCTGCGCCCCCGGGGCCGGGCCGGCCGACGGACCTCGGCTCGGACCCCAGGAACTCTTCGCGCTGCTCAGCTGGCGCCCGGCCGTCATCGCCGGCCTGGACGCGCCATCGGGTCCCGACGGCCACAGCGCCCAGGGGGGACCGCTGGTCCCGGGGGCCCCGGCCAACCTCTGCGTGTTCGACCCGACCGCCACCTACGTGTTCGACCCGGGCTCGTTGGCCAGCCGGAGCCGCAACACACCCTTCGCCGGTCGGGAGTTGCGGGGTCGGGTCCGCCACACCGTCTCGCGCGGCAAGCCGGTGGTCATCGACGGGCTGCCTCAGCGATGACCCGATCGCCGCTCGACCCACCTCCGACGCGCCAGCCGGGCCTGCTGGTGCTCGCCGACGGGGAGGTCTTCGAAGGGGAGTGCGCCGGCGCGGCGGCGCCCGGCGGGGTCGCTACCGGCGAGCTGGTCTTCAACACCACGATGAGCGGCTATCAGGAGGTCCTCACCGATCCTTCCTACGCCGGTCAGGTGATCG
Source organism: Acidimicrobiales bacterium (assembly GCA_036501425.1). Lineage (GTDB taxonomy): Bacteria > Actinomycetota > Acidimicrobiia > Acidimicrobiales > RAAP-2 > DATKRB01. The sequence goes on from DASYAI010000077.1 coordinate 76,998, forward strand.
CCTTCACCTACCCCCACATCGGCAGCTACGGCACCAACCCGATCGACGACGAGTCTTCCCGGGCGTGGTGCCGCGGCGTGGTCGTGCGGGACCTGGTCGAGACGCCCAGCAACTGGCGGTCGACCGAGCCGCTCGAGCCGTGGCTGGTGCGCCAGGGCGTGCCGGCCCTGACCGGGGTGGACACCCGGCGGCTGACCCGTCACCTGCGCGACGCCGGCGCCCTGCCCTGTGCCTTCGGCACCGCGGGCGAGGAGGCGCTCTGGTCGGCCGCCCGGCGCGAGCCGGGGACCGACGGCCAGGACCTGGTGTCGGGCGTCACGACCGCCCAGCCCTATCGCCGGGGCGACGGGGCCCTGCGCATCGTCGCGTACGACTTCGGGGTGAAGGAGGCCATGCTCCGCGACCTCGCCGGCATGGGCACGGTGATCGTCGTCCCCGCGTCGACCCCGGCGCACGACGCGCTGGCGCTCGACCCCGACGGCGTGTTCCTCTCCAACGGTCCCGGAGACCCCGCGGCGCTGGAGGGCCCCGTCGCCGCGGTGGCCGAGCTGGTCGGCCGGGTGCCCATCTTCGGGATCTGCCTCGGTCACCAGGTGCTCGCCACCGCCCTGGGCGCGACCACCTACAAGCTCCCGTTCGGCCATCACGGCGCCAACCACCCGGTGGCCCACCTGGACACCGGACGGGTGGAGGTGACCAGCCAGAACCACAACTACGCCGTGGCCCTGGGAGCCGCCGGGGGCGTGGAGGTCACCCACCGCAACCTCAACGACGGGGTCGTCGAGGGGCTCCGGGTGGCCACGGCGGCCGCCAGCTCGGTCCAGTACCACCCCGAGGCGGCTCCCGGACCCCACGACGCCCGGTACCTGTTCGGGCACTTCCGGCGGGCGATGCAAGCCGGCGTGGGCTCGGCGAGCCACTGACGTGCCGCGGCGCGACGACATCGAGTCGATCCTGCTGATCGGCTCCGGGCCCATCGTCATCGGGCAGGCGTGCGAGTTCGACTACTCGGGCACTCAGGCGTGCCGGGTCCTCTCCGAGGAGGGCTTCCGGGTGGTGCTCGCCAACTCCAACCCGGCGACGATCATGACCGACCCGGCCATGGCCGACCGGACGTACATCGAACCCCTCGATCCCGAGGTGCTCACCGCCATCATCGAGCGCGAGCGGCCCGATGCCCTGCTGCCCACCCTCGGCGGCCAGACGGCGTTGAACCTCACGGTCGAGCTGGTCGATCGGGGGGTCCTCGACCGCTACGGGGTGGAGGTCATCGGGGCCAACCCCGAGGCCATCCGGACGGCCGAGGACCGGGACCGGTTCAAGTCGGCCATGGAGGAGATCGGGCTCGAGGTCCCCCGCTCGGGGTTCGCCCACTCGCTCGACGAGGCGATGGCCATCGCCGCCGGCATCGGCTTCCCCGTGATGGTCCGCCCGAGCTTCATCCTGGGCGGGGCGGGCACCGGCATCGCCGGCGACGCCGAGGCGCTGCGGCGGCTGGCCGCCGAGGGGCTCGCGGCCAGCCCGGTGGGCCAGGTGCTGGTGGAGCAGTCCATCGCCGGATGGAAGGAGTACGAGCTCGAGGTCATGCGCGATGGGGCCGACAACTGTGTCGTGGTCTGCTCCATCGAGAACCTCGATCCCATGGGCGTGCACACCGGCGACTCGATCACCGTGGCACCGGCCCAGACGCTGAGCGACCTCGAGTACCAGGCCATGCGGGACGACGCCTTTGCCTGCCTGCGTCGGGTGGGGGTGGAGACCGGGGGGTCCAACGTGCAGTTCGCCGTCGACCCGTCGACCGGGCGCCGGATGATCATCGAGATGAACCCGCGGGTGTCGCGCTCGTCCGCCCTGGCCTCCAAGGCGACCGGGTTCCCCATCGCCAAGATCGCCGCCCGGCTGGCCGTGGGCTACCGGCTCGACGAGATCACCAACGACATCACCCGGGCCACGCCGGCCAGCTTCGAGCCGACCATCGACTACGTGGTCACCAAGATCCCCCGGTGGGCCTTCGAGAAGCTGCCCGGGTCGGGCGGGGTCCTCGGCACGCGCATGCAGTCGGTGGGGGAGGTGATGGCGCTCGGCCGGACCTTCTGCGAGTCCCTGCAGAAGGCGGTGCGCTCGCTCGAGCAGGGACGGTCGGGGCTGAACGGCGATCCGGCCGAGCTCGATCTCGACCGGCTCGACGACGAAGCGCTGCTGGCGCGGGTGGCGGTGGCCCGACCCGACCGCATCTTCGCCGTCGAGTGCGCCGTGCGCCGGGGGCTCGGCGTGGGGCGGGTGGCCGAGCTGACCGGGATCGACCCCTGGTTCCTCGATCAGATCGGGCGGATCAGCACCGAACGGCTCGAGCTGGCGGCGCTGGCCGCACGGTCGGGCGGTGGTGCCGGCGCGCTCGAGGCACTGGGCCGGTCCGGCTTGCGACGGGCCAAGCGGCTCGGCTTCTCCGACGTCCAGCTGGCGTACCTCCTCGGGTCCGAGGAGCACGAGGTCCGCGCGGCGCGGGTGGCGGCGGGCGTGCGGGCGACCTTCAAGGCGGTCGACACCTGCGGAGCCGAATTCGAGGCCTTCACCCCCTACCACTACGGCACCTACGAGGACGAGGACGAGGTGCGCCCCGGTGCCGGTCGGACGGTGGTGATCCTCGGGTCCGGGCCCAACCGGATCGGGCAGGGGATCGAGTTCGACTACTGCTGCGTGCACGCCAGCATGGCGCTGCGGGCCGCGGGCTACGAGACGGTGATGGTCAACTGCAATCCCGAGACGGTCTCGACCGACTACGACATCTCGGACCGGCTCTACTTCGAGCCCCTGACCGCCGAGGACGTCGCGAACATCATCGAGGTCGAGCGCCGGCGCGTCCTCGACGGCGGCGAGCTGGTCGGGGTGGTCGTCGCGCTGGGCGGTCAGACCCCGCTGGGGCTCGCCGGCTCGTTGCCGCCCGAGCTGGTCCTCGGGACCAGTCCGGCGTCGATCGATCTGGCCGAGGACCGCGAGCGCTGGAACGCGTTGTGCTCGAGCCTCGGGATCGCCCAGCCGCCCGGGGGGACAGCCACCACGTCGACCGAGGCCCTCGCGGTGGCCGAGGGGGTCGGGTACCCGGTGCTGCTGCGCCCGAGCTACGTGCTGGGCGGCCGGGCGATGGAGATCGTCTACGACGCCGCCGGGGTCGAGCGGGTGATGACCGCCCTGGCGGCGCGCGGCACCGACCTGGGCCCCGCCGTCGGTTCGGCGGAGCCGGGCTCCCCGGTCGCCGGGGACGGTCGGGTGGCCCGCCCGGTGCTGGTGGACCGCTTTTTGGAGGACGCCATCGAGGTGGACGTCGACGCGCTGCGCGACCGGGACGGCGAGGTGCTGATCGGCGGGGTCATGGAGCACGTCGAGGAGGCAGGGGTCCATTCGGGCGACTCGGCCTGCGCCCTGCCGCCCCAGAGCCTGTCCGCCGAGGTCGTGGCCGAGCTCGAGCGCCAGACCGGCGCCCTGGCCGACGCGCTCGAGGTGTGCGGGGTCCTCAACGTGCAGTTCGCGGTCAAGGAGGGTCGGCCCTACGTGCTGGAGGCCAACCCCCGGGCGAGCCGGACGCTGCCCTTCGTGGCCAAGGCGACCGGGGTGCCCCTGGCGATGGTCGCCGCCCGGATCACCGTCGGCGACTCGCTGGACGACCTCCGCCGCGAGGGGCTGCTGCGGGCGGACGCGATCGGGCGGGTGCCGCCGCCCTCGTACGTGAGCGTCAAGGAGGCGGTCCTGCCGTTCGACCGGTTCCCCGGGGTGGACATCCTCCTCGGCCCCGAGATGCGGTCGACCGGGGAGGTGATGGGGGTGGACGAGACCTTCGGCCTGGCGTTCGCCAAAAGCCAGATGGCGGCCGGAACCCGGCTGCCGGGTTCCGGGACCGTGTTCCTCTCGCTGGCCGACCGCGACAAGCCGGGCGGCACCGCCGTCGCCCGGCAGCTGGCGCAGCTCGGGTTCGGGCTGGCGGCGACCCGGGGCACCGCCGAGCTCCTGCGCCGCCAGGGGATCGACGTCCAGACGGTGGTGGCGAAGGTGGGCGAGGAGGCGGCCGGCGCCGATGCGGTCGAGCTGATCGCCGGGGGCAAGGTCCAGATGGTGGTGAACACCCCGCGCGGTCGGGGGTCGCGCACCGATGGCGCCCACATCCGGGCGGCCGCCGTCGCCCACCGGGTTCCCTGCCTCACCACCATCGCTGCCGCCCGGGCGGCGGTGGGGGGGATGGCCGAGTGGGCCGCCCGCCCCTTGGCGGTGCGCAGCATCCAAGAGCGCCACCAGTCCCCCCGGGAGAGCCCGAGCGGGCTCCCACCGTCGGGCGGGGACCGGGGGTGATCGCTCCCGGTGCGGTGCCGCTCGGTCGCCGGGGCCGCGCCCGGCGCCGGGGCCGCCCGGTGATCGGCGGACCGCTCCGAGCGGGAGATCGGGCCGCGTCGATCGACCTGTCCACCGCGGTGGGCGAGGTGGCGCTGGACAACCCGGTGATGACCGCCTCGGGCACCTCGGGGCACGGGACCGAGCTCGGGGCCTACGGGGACCTGGCGTCGTTGGGGGCGGTCGTGGTCAAGTCGATCTCGGTGGAGCCCTGGGCCGGCAACCCCCCGCCCCGGGTGCACGAGGTCGAGGGGGGCATGCTGAACAGTGTGGGCCTGCAGGGACCCGGTCTGGCCGCCTGGCTGGAGCAGGACCTGCCGGCCCTCAGCGCGGCGGGTGCCACGGTGGTGCTGAGCCTCTGGGGTCGCAGCGTGGCCGACTTCGCCCGGGCTGCCGATCGCCTGGGTGCATTGGCGCCCGGGGATCGCCGAGCCGTGGTCGCGCTCGAGCTGAACGTGAGCTGCCCGAACGTGGAGGACCGCTCGCGGATGTTCGCCCACTCGCCCACCGCCACCGCCGAGGTGGTCCACGCCGCGGCGGGCGACCTGCCCCGATGGGTCAAGCTCAGCCCCAACGTGAGCGACGTGCGCGAGGTCGCGGCCGCCGCGTTGGAGGCGGGAGCGGAGGCCCTCACGCTGGTCAACACCCTGTTGGGGCTGGCCATCGACGTGGAGCGGGGTCGGCCGGTGCTGGGCGGGGTGGGGGGAGGCCTTTCGGGTCCGGCGCTGCACCCGGTCGCCGTGCGGGCGGTCTGGGAGTGCCGTGAGGCCTTTCCGGCGGTCCCCATCGTCGGGGTGGGTGGCGTGTCGAGGGGGCGCGACGCCATCGAGCTGCTGGTGGCGGGGGCCGACGCGGTGCAGGTCGGCACGGCGTCGTTCCGGGACCCCAGAGCCCCCTGGAAGATCCTGGCCGGCGTGGAGCGTTGGTGCCGGGCCCACGGCGTCGCCTCGGTACGCCAGCTGGTGGGGTCGGCGCATGGTCGCTGACGCCGAGGTCCCCGGCGCGTCGTTCGGGGAGCGGGTCGTCGAGGCGGTGGCGGCGACCGGCCCGCTCTGTGTGGGCGTGGACCCCTCGCGGGCCCTGCTCGAGGGGTGGGGGCTCGGCGACGACGCGCCCGGCCTGCGTGAGTTCGCCCAGCGATGCCTCGACGCCCTGGCGGGGGTGGTGCCGGTGATCAAGCCCCAGGTGGCCTTCTTCGAGCGGCACGGGGCGGCCGGACTGCAGGTCCTGGCCGAGCTGATGGCCGGGGCCCGCGAGCGGCGGCTGCTCGTGATCGCCGACGCCAAGCGCGCCGACATCGGGAGCACCTCGGCCGCCTACGCGGAGGCCTGGCTGTCGGCTCGCAGCGACCTGGCCGCCGATGCCGTCACCGCGGTGCCCTACCTCGGGTTGGGAGCCCTGGCACCGATGGCCGAGCTGGCGGTGGCCAACCGTCGAGGCTTGGTGGTGGTGGTCCGGAGCAGCAATCCCGAGGGGCGCCCCATCCAAGAGGCGGTGACCTCGCTCGGCGAGTCGGTGGAGGACCTCCTGCTCGGTCAGGTGGCGGCCGCCAACGCCGCCGAGGGGCGGTCGGTGGGGTCGATCGGGGTGGTGGTGGGCGCGACCCTCGAGCCGTCGCGGTTCGACCTGGGCACCCTCGGCGGGGTGGTGCTGGCCCCCGGCGTCGGCGCGCAGGGGGCGGGGGCGAGCGACGTCGCCCGCCTCTTCGGGCGGTGCGCCCCAGGCACGGTGCTCCCCAGCGTGTCGCGATCGGTCCTGGTCAACGGGCCCGACGTCGGGCGCCTGCGAGCGGCCGCCCGGACCACCCTCGACGAGCTCGCCCAGGTGATTGTCCGACCCGGTGGTCGGTGAGGCGCTATCGTCGCGCCCATGCCGCAACCGCCTGCACTCACCACCGAGCAGCGCCAGGCTGCACTCGAGAAGGCCGCCAAGGTCCGTCGCGAGCGCGCCGAGGTCAAGGAGAAGCTGAAGCTCGGGTCGCTCTCCCTCGATGAGCTGCTGTCCAAGGCCGACGGCGACGAGACCGTCGGCAAGATGAAGGTGGTGTCGGTGCTCGAGTCGCTTCCCGGCCTGGGCAAGGTCAAGGCGCGGCGGCTGATGGAGACGGTCGGGATCAGTGAGAGCCGTCGCCTGCAGGGCCTAGGGGCCAAGCAACGGGCCGAGCTGCTCAAAGAGACTGCCCGCTGACCCAGCCCCGGGGGAGCCGCTCGTCTTCGTGCTCGTCGGTCCCGGCGGAGCCGGAAAGGGGACGGTCGCCGAGCGACTGAGCTCGGTGGTGCCGCGGCTCTGGTTGAGCCGGTCGTGGACCACCCGGGACCGGCGACCCGGGGAGGATCCGAAGGCGTACGTCTTCGTGGATCGCCCGACGTTCGAGCGCCGCGCCCGAGAGGGCGGGTTCTGGGAATGGGCGGAGTTCCTCGGGAACCTCTACGGAACGCCTGTTCCACGCCCGCCCGAGGGTCACGACGTCCTCCTCGAGATCGACGTCCAAGGGGCGCGTCAGGTGCTCGAGCGCCGGCCGGACGCCACCGTCGTGCTGTTGGTCGCCCCTTCGGCGGCCGCCCAGCGGGCCCGCCTCGAGGCGCGGGGCGACGACCCCGAGCACGTGCGTCGCCGGCTCGAGCGGGCTGAGGAGGAGATCCGGGTGGGGCGGCTGCTCTCGCAGGGGGCCGAAGTGGTCAACACGGACGTGCAGGGGGCCGTCGACCGGGTGGCCGGTATAGTCGAGGCCACACGCGCTGCTCGGCGCGCGCCCGTGACGAGCGGCGACGACCCGGAGGACACCTAGATGGCCACTGGCCGCAACACCCTGATGGACCCGCCGATCGAGGACCTCCTCGACAAGGTCGACTCCAAGTTCACCCTGGTGGCGTTGGGCTCGGCCCGGGCCCGGCAGGTCAACGCCTACTACAACAGCCTGGGCGAGGGCCTGGGCCGGGTGGTCCCGCCGCAGGTCACCTCGGTGTCGGGCAAGCCCCTCTCCATCGCGTTCGAGGAGGTGGCAGCGGGCAAGGCGACGTACTCGCGGCCCGACCCCGAGGAGGAGCCGCTCGCCGAGGACGCCGCCCCAGGCGTCGAGGGCGACGGACCTACGGGCCTCAGCGCGCTGGCCACTCCCGAGGGGGACGAGGTCGCGGCCGACGACGGGCCGACGGCCGGCTAGCCGGCAGTCCCACGGTCGACGGGGCGGCAGTGGCGAGCACCGTTCCCGGCGGCGCCCCGGCGACGCCGTGCGTGGTGCTCGGCGTCGGTGGCGGCATCGCCGCCTACAAGGCCATCGAGGTGTGCCGTCGGCTGGTCGACGCCGGTGTCCACGTGGTGCCGGTCCTCACGCCGGCCGCCACCCGATTCGTCGGCGAGGTCACCTTTTCGGCATTGGCGTCCGAGCCGGTGCAGCGCTCGCTGTGGGACGAGGACTCGCCGATCCCCCACACCGCATTGGGCCAGCGGGCGGACCTGGTCCTCGTGGTCCCCGCCACCGCCCACCTGCTGGCCCGGTACGCGGCCGGCCTGGCCGACGACCTGCTCGGCGCCACCCTGCTCGCCACCCGGGCTCCGGTGCTGGTCTGCCCGGCCATGCACACCGAGATGTGGGAGCACCCCTCGGTCCAGGACAACCTCGCCCTCCTGCGCCGTCGGGGCGTGCAGGTGGTGGAGCCCGAGGAGGGCCGTCTGGCCGGGGGCGACCGGGGAGCCGGGCGCCTGGCTGCGCCGGGCGAGATCGTCCAGCGCGCCCTGGCGCTGCTGGCGGCGCGGACGGCCCGGGCCGACCTGCAGGATCGCCGGTTCCTGGTGAGCGCCGGGGGAACCCGCGAGCCGCTCGACCCGGTGCGGTTCCTCACCAACCGGTCGTCGGGTAAGCAGGGCCACGCCGTCGCCGAGGTCGCCGCCCGCCGGGGCGGGTCGGTGGTCCTGGTCACCGCCTCGTCGCTGGCCGTCCCTCCGGGCATCGAGGTGCAGCGGGTGGAGACGGCGGCCGAGATGCATCAGGCGATGCTCGACCGTGCCCCGGCCGCCGACGTCATCGTGATGGCGGCGGCGGTGGCCGACTTCCGTCCCAAGGTCAGGGCGACCCACAAGCTGTCCAAGCAGGAGGGCGTTCCCGAGCTGGTGCTCGAGCCGACGCCCGACATCCTGGCCGAGCTCGCGGCCCGGCGCCGACCGGGCCAGGTGCTGGTCGGCTTCGCCGCCGAGACCCGCGACCCGGTTGAGCGGGGCCGGCACAAGCTGGTCCGCAAAGGGGTGGACCTCCTGGTCGTCAACGACGTGTCGGCACCCGGGGCAGGCTTCGACCACGACACCAACGTGGTGACCATCCTGGGGGCGGAGGGCGGCGAGGAGCACCTGCCGCTCCAGTCGAAGCAGGCGGTGGCCGACGAGCTGCTGGACCGGGTGACCGAGCGCCTCGGGCAGTCGGGCGAGCCGGTGGGGCGGGTGGGGGACCGCTTCGGCCACGAGGTCCCGCGCCTCGGTCGGGAAGGCCCAGCGCCTCGATTAGGGTAAACGACCGGCTCGAGGGTGGGTCGGCACAATACGTCCGTCAGGAGTCACGACACGTGAGTATCCGCACCACTTTCACCTCCGAGTCGGTTACCGAGGGCCATCCGGACAAGATGGCCGACCAGGTATCGGACGCCGTGCTCGACGCCATGCTCGCGGGCGATCCGTTCAGCCGGGTGGCCTGCGAGAGCCTGCTCACCACCGGCCTGGTGGTCGTGGCTGGAGAGATCTCCACCGAGACCTACGTCGACATCCCCTCCCTCGTGCGCGACACGGTGTGCGACATCGGGTACGACAACGACGCCTTCGGTTTCAACGGCCGGACGTGCGGTGTGCTCGTCGCGGTGGACGAGCAGTCCCCGGACATCGCCCAAGGGGTGGACTCGGCGTTCGAGTTCCGCACCGGCAGCGGGGGCGAGGACCAGCTCAACGCCCAGGGAGCCGGAGACCAGGGGATGATGTTCGGCTACGCCTGCGACGAGACCGCGGACCTGATGCCGCTGCCGATCTGGCTCTCCCACCGGCTCGCCCAGCGCCTGTCCCAGGTCCGGCGCGCCGGTGACGTCCCCTACCTGCGACCCGACGGCAAGACCCAGGTCAGCGTCGTCTACGAGGACGGTCGGCCGGTCCGGATCGACACCGTGCTGATCTCCACCCAGCACCAGCCCGGCATCGACCTCGACGCCGAGCTGCTCCCCGACCTGCGCACGCACGTCATCGACCCGCTGCTGCCCGGCGACCTCGACAGCGAGGGCGTCCGGGTGCTCGCCAATCCGACCGGGACCTTCGAGCTGGGCGGACCCCACGCCGACACCGGGTTGACCGGACGCAAGATCATCGTGGACACCTACGGGGGCATGGCCCGCCACGGCGGGGGCGCCTTTTCGGGTAAGGACCCCTCCAAGGTCGACCGCTCGGCCGCCTACGCCGCCCGATGGGTGGCGAAGCACGTGGTGGCGGCGGGCGCCGCCCGGCGCTGCGAGGTGCAGGTGGCGTACGCGATCGGGGTCGCCCAGCCGGTCTCGCTGCTGGTCGAGACGTTCGGCACCGAGCGGGTGGACCCCGAGCGGATCGCCAAGGCCGTCCGCGAGCTGTTCGACCTCCGGCCGGCCGCCATCATCCGTGATCTCGACCTGCGTCGACCGATCTACCGGCGCACCGCCGCCTACGGTCACTTCGGCCGGTCCGACAAGGAGTTCAGCTGGGAGGCCACCCCGCGGGTCGAGGACCTGGCGGGCGCGCTCGGCCTCTGAGCGACGCCGCGCCCACCGACTCGGACCTGGGCGGGGACGCCGACCGGGTCGTCGCCGTCTGGCCCGACGTCCCGGCCATCGGCCGGCCGTTCGACTACGCCGTCCCACCTCGATGGCGCGACGCGGTGCGGGTCGGATCGCGGGTTCGCATCGAGCTCCACGGCCGCCGGGTGGGGGGCTGGGTGGTGGCCGATCCGAGCCAACCTCCGTCCTCGGTGCGGGTCCGGGCCCTGGCGGGGGTGTCGGGCTGGGGGCCGCCGCCCGCGGTGATCGAGGTCGCCCGCTGGGCGGCGTGGCGATGGGCGGGGCCGCTGACCGCCTTCTTGCGCACTGCGTCGCCGCCGCGCAATGTCCCGACGCTGCCCGAGCCGCCGGCGCTGCCCGAGCCGCCGGGGGGCCCGGGTCGGTCGGCGGGGGGCAACGACCGGCCTCGGGGCGCGCCGGGCGACGTCGCGTCTGCTCCCGGAGCGGTGCCGGTCGAACGGGCCCTGGTCGAACGGGCCCTGGTCGAACGGGTGCTGGTCGAACGGGTGCTGCGCCGGACCGACCGGCCGACGACGTTGCGGATCGCCCCCGACGTCGATCTCCTCCCCCTGGTCGAGTCAGTGATCCGTTGGGCCGCTGCCGCCGAGCCGGTCGCCGAAGCGGTCGCTGACCAGCTCGCCGACCGGGCCGGCGACCGGGGCGCCGTGCTCGTGCTGGTGCCCAACGTCGGCTGGGCCGAGCGGCTGGCGGCCCGGCTGCGCCGACGTGGGATCGCGGTCGCCGGGGACTGGGAGCGGGCGGCTGCCGGCTGGCCGGTGGTCGTGGGTGCTCGCTCGGCCGCATGGGCCCCGGCCCGGCGGCTGGCGGCCGCCGTGGTGCTCGACGCCCACGACGAGGCGTACCGCGACGAGCGGGCGCCCACCGCCAACGCCTGGGAGATCGTGGCCGAGCGGGCCCGGCGCGACGGTGCGCCGTGCCTGCTGGTCACGCCCTGCCCGACCGTGGTGCAGCTCGATCGGACCGAGCTCGAGGTGGGATCGCGCTCGGCCGAACGGGCGGGCTGGCCGGCATTGGTGGTGGTCGACCGACGTGAGGCGGATCCGCGCCAGGGCCTCCTGTCGGGAGCCCTGGCCGGCGCGGCCCACGAAGTCCTGAATGCCGGGGCCCCGGCGGTGTTCGTGCTCAACCGGACCGGTCGCGCCCGGCTGCTCGCGTGCGCCGCCTGCGGCGACCTGGTCCGGTGCGAACACTGCGGTCACGCGCTCCACCAGGCGGACGAGGAGCTGACGTGCCCCTCGTGCCGCCGCCACCGGCCGGTGGTCTGCGCGTCGTGCGGCGCCACCCGACTGCGCCTCCTGCGACCGGGAACGGCTCGGTTGCGAGAGGAGCTCGAGGCCCTGCTGCGGGTGGCGGTGGTGGAGGTGGCGGGCCCGCGGCGGCGGCCGGGGGCGGGGGCCGGCGGTTCCGAGGAGCCCGCCGGGTCCGAGGACCGCGCATCGGTCGCGGTGTCCGAGGACGCCCGCGCCTTCATCGGCACCGAGGCCGTCTTGCACCGGGTCCGACGGGCCGGCCTGGTGGCCTTTTTGGATTTCGACCAGCACCTGCTGGCGTCCCGCTTCGCCGGAGCCGAGGAGGCGCTGGCTCTGCTCGCCCGGGCGGGCAGGCTGGTCGGCGGGCGCGGGACCCGCTGGAGCGGCACGACGGGCCCGGTGCACGGACGGGTGCTGGTGCAGACCCGGTTGCCGGACCACGCCGTCGTGCGCGCGGCCCTCGAGGGCGACCCGGGGATCCTGGCGGCCCAGGAGGCGTCGCTGCGCCACGAGCTCTCGCTCCCCCCGAACGGCGCGCTGGCCCTCGTGTCGGGCGCCGGGGCCGAGGCCTTCGGCGACGCGCTGCGCGCCCGGGGCGCGACCGAGGTCGCCGACCTGGGCGACGGGCGCCACATGGTGCGGGCGGCGACCACCGCCGGGCTGTGCGACGCGTTGGCGGCCGTACCTCGCCCGCCGGGCCGCCTCCGGGTGGAGGTCGACCCCACGGCGCTGTGAGCTGCCGGACCGCCACCCGGGCCGCCACCCGGACCGGCACCCACGGGGCCGCCGCCGGCCCGGGCGCCGGTACGATGGGACGGTGGCCGTCCACTCCATCCGCCAGTACGGGGACCCGGTGTTGAAGCAGCCCACGCGCGAGGTGGAGGAGATCGACGGCGCCCTGTCGCGGTTGGTCGACGACATGATCGAGACCATGTACGCCGCCCCCGGGGTGGGCCTGGCCGCCAACCAGGTGGGGGTGCAGCGCCGCCTCTTCGTCTACGACGTGGGCGACGGGCCGCGGGTGGTGATCAACCCCCGCCTGGTCGAGAGCGACGGCGAGTGGACCTACGAGGAGGGCTGCCTGTCGGTGCCCGGCCTCAGCTGGCCGATCGTCCGGCCCAATCGGGTGCATGTGGTCGGGCTCGACCTCGACGGCAACGAGCTGTCGATCGAGGCCGCGGAGATCGAGGGTCGCTGCTTCCAGCACGAGATCGACCATCTCGACGGGGTGCTGCTGGTCGAGCGGCTCGACGACGAACAACGGCGAGAGGCTCGGCGCATCCTGCGGGCCAGGACCCTCAGCTCGGCCGGCCTCGGCGAGCCCCGCGGCCCGGGCGGCGGAGTGGCCGTCTGAGCACCGACCGGGCCGGGACGCCGGGTCGATCGAGCACCGACCGGGCCGGGACGCCGGGTCGGTGACCACCCTGGCGTTCCTGGGGACGCCCGAGTCGGCCGTGCCCGCCCTTCGGGCACTGGTGGCCGCCGGCCACGACGTGACGCTGGTGGTCAGCCGGGCCGACCGGCGCCGGGGCAGGGGCGGGGGGTTCTCGCCGAGCCCGGTCAAGGCGGCCGCGATCGAGCTGGGCATCGCGGTGACCGACCGACTGGCAGCGCTGGTCGAGGCGGGCGTCGAGCTGGGGGTGGTGGTCGCCTACGGCCGGATCATCCCGGTGTCGGTGCTCGAGCGGGTGCCGATGGTGAACGTCCACTTCTCGTTGCTGCCCCGGTGGCGAGGCGCGGCGCCGGTCGAGCGTGCGCTGCTGGCCGGCGATCGCACCACGGGCGTCTGCATCATGGAGGTCGAGGAAGGCCTCGACACCGGCGGGGTCTACGCCCGTCGTGAGGTCGCCATCGGCGCGCGCGAGTCGGCCGACCAGCTGCGAGGTCGACTGGCCACGCTCGGGGCGGAGCTCCTCGTCGCCACCCTCGAGCCGGTGCGCGACCAGGGCGTCGCCGGCCTGGGGACCCCCCAGCCCCAACAGGGTGATCCCACCTACGCGGCCAAGATCGACGTCGCCGAGCTGGTCCTGCGGTGGGAGCGTCCGGCGGACGAGCTCGACCGGCTGGTGCGGGTCGGGCGGGCGCACTCCACCTTCCGGGGCCAGCGTCTAGGGGTGCTCGAGGCCGAGCCCCGGCCGGTCGAACCCGGCGAGGCTGCCGACGCCGGCCGCCGGGGACCGCCCTCGGGCGGACCCCGAGAGCCGGGCACGTTGGTGGGGACGGCGGTGGTCACGGGGTCCGGGAATCTCGAGTTGCTCCGGGTCCAACCGGCGGGGGGTCGCGCCATGGCGGCATCCGATTGGCTTCGTGGGGTGCGACCGGTCCCCGGTGAGCGGTTGGGCGGGGGATAGCCGGTCGACCCCGGCGCCGGGGACTGCGCCGATGGCCCGGTAGGCTCCGCGCATGGCGAGGAGCGCCGGGACGACGGGGGCGATGAAGGTGGCACCCTCGGTGCTCTCGGCCGACTTCGGTACGCTCGCCGAGGCGGTCGGCGAGGTCGCCTCGGCCGCCGACTGGCTCCACGTCGACGTGATGGACGGCCACTTCGTGCCCAACCTGACCATCGGGCCCCCCGTGGTGGCCTCCCTACGCCGGCACTCGGGTCTCTACTTCGACTGCCACCTGATGATGACCAACCCGGGCGAGCACCTGCGCGCCTTCCGTGAGGCCGGGGCCGACGGGTGCACGGTCCACGCCGAGATCGGCGCCACCGGGGAGCTGGTGGCCGAGATGCGGGCGCTCGGGCTCCGGGCGGGGATCGCCCTCAATCCCGACACCCCGTTCGAGGCGGTCGACCCCTACCTCGACCTGGTCGACCTGGTCCTCTGCATGACCGTGTTCCCCGGCTTCGGCGGTCAGGCCTTCATGCCCGAGGTCATGGACAAGGTCCGCCGGGTGCGCCGGGCGGTGGAAGAACGGCAGCTCGGGGCCGAGGTGCAGGTCGACGGGGGGATCGACGAGCGGACGGCCCGGGTGGTCGCGACCGCGGGGGCGAACGTGCTGGTGGCCGGCAGCGCCGTCTTCGGCCACCCCCGCCCGTGGGAGGCGGTGGAGGCGATCCGCTCCGCGGCGCTGGAGGGCGCCCGCCAGGGGGCCACGCCCGGCTGACGGATTCGCGGCGGCCGCGGGTAGGATCCAGGAGCCATGGGCAGCGGCCTGACCTGCGACGAGGACTACATGCAGCGGGCCGTGTCGCTGGCCGCCGGGGTACGGGGGACGACCGCGCCCAATCCGTGGGTCGGTTGCGTGGTCGTCGTGCCGGGCCCGGGGGAGCCCGCGGTCTTCGAGGGAGCCACCCGCCCGCCCGGGGGACCGCACGCCGAGGTGGTCGCGCTCGACGCAGCGGCGCGGGCCGGCGGGGCGACCGGGGCCACCCTCTACACCACGCTCGAGCCGTGCTCGCACACCGGACGGACCCCTCCGTGCGTCGATCGGGTCACCGCGGCCGGGGTGGTCCGGGTGGTGGTGGGTGTCCTCGACCCCGACGAGCGGGTTGCCGGGTCGGGAGTGGAGGCCCTGCGCGCGGCGGGCGTCGAGGTCGTGGTGGGGGTGGGCAGCGACGCGGTCAGCCAGCAGCTGGCGCCCTATCTGAAGCACCGGCGGACCGGTCGACCCTGGGTGGTGCTGAAGCTTGCAACGACGCTGGACGGTCGCATCGCCGCCCCCGACGGGTCCAGTCGGTGGATCACCGGTGAGGCGGCCCGGAACGACGCCCACCGTTTGCGCGCCCAATCCGACGCCGTGCTCGTCGGTGCGGGCACGGTGCGGGCCGACGACCCCGAGCTGACCGCCCGGCTGGACCCCCCGGCGCCCCGCCAACCGCTTCGGGTCGTGCTGGGTCGGGTGCCTGCGGGCTCGCGGGTCGAGCCGGCGCTCGAGGTGAGCGGTGATCTCGGCACCGTGCTCGACGATCTGGGCGCCCGCGGCGTGCTGCAGGTGCTGGTCGAGGGCGGCGCCCAGGTGGCGGGGGCGTTCCACCGGGGCGGGCTGGTGGACCGCTACGTGCTCTACCTGGCGCCGGTGTTCGCCGGGGGCGACGACGGGCGATCGGCCTTCGCCGGGCCGGGGGCACGCAACGTGGCGGACTTCGTCCGGGGCACGATCGTGTCGGTCGACCGGGTGGGCGATGACCTCCGGGTGGAGGTGGCGGCCTGATGTCGTTCTCCTCGGTCGAGGAGGCGGTGGCCCAGATCCGGGATGGCGGGATGGTCGTGGTCGTCGACGACGAGGACCGCGAGAACGAGGGTGACCTGGTCATGGCGGCCGAGTCGGCGACGCCGGAGAACATCGCCTTCTTTCTGGCCCATACCTCGGGCGTGATCTGCGTCCCGCTGCTCCCCGAGCGGGCCGACGAGCTCGACCTGCCGCTGATGGTGGTGGCGAACACCGAGGCGCAGCGGACGGCGTTCACCATCACGGTCGACGCCCGCACGACCACCACGGGCATCTCGGCGGCGGACCGGGCGGCCACCATCGCGGCGCTGGTGAACCCCGGTACGCGTCCCGCCGACCTGAACCGCCCCGGCCACATCTTCCCCCTCCGCTACCGGACGGGCGGTGTCCTCAAGCGGGCCGGCCACACCGAGGCGACGGTCGACCTGTCGCGCGCCGCGGGCAAGGCGGCGGCCGGGGTCCTCTGCGAGATCGTCTCGGAGGACAAGACCTCGATGGCCCGGCTGCCCGAGCTCGAGCGCTTCGCCAAGACCCACGGCCTGCCGCTGATCTCGATCGCCGACCTGATCCGGTACCGGCGCCAGAACGAGAAGCTGGTCCGCCGGGTCTCCGAGGCGCGGATCCCCACCGACGCCGGTGAGTACCGGGCCTACGTCTACGAGTCGGTGCTCGACGGCGAGCAGCATCTGGCGCTCGTGCTGGGCGAGGTCGAGGGCCGGCCCGACGTGCTGGTGCGGGTCCACTCCGAGTGCCTGACCGGCGACGTGTTCGGCTCGCTGCGGTGCGACTGCGGGCCCCAGCTGCACAAGGCGCTCCAGCTCATCGAGGCCGAGGGCAGCGGGGTGGTCATCTACCTGCGAGGTCACGAGGGCCGGGGGATCGGCCTCGCCCACAAGATCCGCGCCTACCAGCTGCAGGAGGAGGGCCACGACACCGTGGAGGCCAACCTCCGCCAGGGCTTGCCCGTCGACAGCCGCGAGTACGGGATCGGGGCCCAGATGCTCGTCGACCTCGGGGTGAGCACGATGCGGCTCATGACCAACAACCCGGCCAAGTACGGCGGGCTGCAAGGCTTCGGGCTCGACATCGTCGAGCGGGTCCAGCTGGAGTCCTCGCCCAACCTCCACAACCACCGGTACCTGCTCACCAAGCGCGAGCGCCTCGGGCATCTGCTCGAGGGGCTCGACGGCGAGCGCTGACGCCCCCGATGGGCCCGGCCGACCAGATCACCCTGCCCGAGCACGCCATGGACGAGCTGGCGCGCCGGGTGGGAGCCGTGCTCCGGGGGGACCACGACGGGCGGGGTCTGCGGATCGGGTTGGCGTGCGCCCTGTTCAACGGCGGCGTCACCTGGCGTCTCCTCCAGGGGGCCATGGCCGGTCTGGAGCGCTGCGGGGTGGACCGGCGTGACGTGGTCGTCACCTGGGTACCGGGCGCGTTCGAGCTGCCGCTGGCGGCGCGCGCCCTGGTGACCGCCCGGTCGGTGGACGCCGTGGTTTGCCTCGGTGCGGTGATCCGGGGCGAGACCGGTCACTACGACCTGGTGGCAGGGGGGTGCGCCACCGGGATCCAGCAGGTCCAGCTCGACACCGGGGTACCGGTGGTGTTCGGGGTCCTGACCACCGAGAACCTCGACCAGGCCCTGGCGCGCTCCGAGGTGGGCGAGCCCACGCCGGGTGGCCCGGGGGTCTCGACCGCGGTCGAGCCGGGGGACGACCCGGGCGGCCCGGGGGACAACAAGGGCCACGAGAGCGCGGTGACGGCGGTCGAGATGGTCCGTCTGCTGGCCAGCTCGCCGATGCTCGCCGCCCGAGACGCCGACCGGCGCACCGTCGGGGTCACGCCGGCCCGCTGAGCGTGCTCCGCCTCGTCCTTCCCAAAGGCTCGCTCGAGCGGGCGACCCTCGAGCTGTTCAGCGCAGCCGACCTGGCCGTGGTCCGGTCCTCGGACGTCGAGTACCGGGCCCACATCGCCGACCCCCGGGTCGACGAGGTGCGGATACTGCGGCCCCAGGAGATCCCGGTTTACGTGGCCGACGGGCTGTTCGACCTGGGGGTGACCGGACGGGACTGGATCGTCGAGCGGGGCAGTGACGTGGTGTCGCTCGGCGAGCTTCCGTACTCGAAGGCGACCGCCAACCCCATCCGGGTCGTGCTCGCGGTGGCCGAGTCGTCGCCCTTCGGCTCGATGACCGACCTGGCGCGCCACGAGGGCCCGCTCCGGGTCAGCACCGAGTACCCCGAGCTCACCCGGCGGGCCCTGGCCGGCGCGGGCATCGAGGCGGAGGTCTCGCTCTCCTACGGCGCCACCGAGGCCAAGGTGCCCGACATCGCCGACTGCGTGGTCGAGATCACCGAGACCGGTCGGGCGCTGCGGGCGGCGGGCCTGCGGATCATCGAGACCCTGCTCGTGTCGAGGACCGAGCTGATCGCCAACGCCGCCGCCGCCGCCGATCCGGCCCGGCGCCACGCCATGGAGCAGATCCTCATCCTGCTGCAGGGGACGCTCGAGGCGCGCGAGAAGGTCCTCGTGAAGCTGAACGTGGCGGCCGACCGGCTCGAGCCGGTCATTGGTGCCCTGCCGTCCCTGCGCGCCCCGACGGTGTCCGAGCTCTCCGGTGGTCGGGGCTACGCGGTCGAGACGGTGGTGCCCAAGGCCGACATCAACACGCTCATCCCGGCGCTGAAGGACCGGGGGGCTACCGACATCCTCGAGCTGGCCCTGGCCAAGATCGTCCATTGAGCTCGCCGCCCGACCCCCCGAACCGACCGCCGGCCGTCGCCACGTGGCTGGGCCCGCGGCGGGGGGTGGTCGAGTCGTTCGACGCACCGCGTGGCCTCGGCGTGGTGGTGGACACCTCGGGCGAGCGCTGGCCGTTCCACTGCACGGCGCTGACCGACGGTTCGAGAGAGATCGCCCCCGAGACCGAGGTGGTCTTCGTGGTCGCCCCGGGGGCCCTGGGCCGGATGGAGGCCCGTCGGATCACTGCGGGCCTGCCGGACCCCCGATCGTCCCCTCACTGATCGGTCAGGCGGCGCCGTCCGCCGGCGGCCGCCGAGCGGCCGCGTCGACTTGGACGTAGGCGAGCCGGATCTGTGCCAGAGCGTCGCCCAGGGTGCCCGCCGCGTCGCCCAGCCGCGGCCCGAGGCCGTCGACGAGGTGCCCGAGTGCGTCGATCGCCAACCGGGCCTCGGCGAGCTGGGGCGGCGTGCTCGAGAGGTAGACCGCCGCCAGCTCGAACAGCCCGTAGCAGTGGTTCCCGACCACGACCTCGGCCGGGGTGTCGGCCAGTTGGCGTCGGAGCTCCTCGGCGTACCGCTCGTCGTCCTCGGTCGGCCCGGCGGTGGCCGCGGGGTCCGGCGATCCGGATGGGCCCCGGGGTGCGGCGGAACCGGGGGTCGCCGAACCGGGGGTCGCCGATGCGGGCGGCGGGCTCCCCGGCCGGGCGGCGGACGGAGGTGCGGCGGGCTCCCCGCCCGGGCGGGTCCGGTCCACCTCGTGCTCACCCGAGGGTGTCCAGAGGCTCATGCTGGTAGCTTAGAAGTTCGAAGAGGAAGCGGGGCTGCCCTTGGGTCGCCTCCACCTGCCACCGGCCGCCTGCGGGCGTTCGGGTGCGTGGGTCGATGTGACCGCCGCCGGCTGTTGCGGTGCGGCGCCGCTCCAGAGACAGGCCCGCCTCGGCGGGCCCGGCCAGAGGAGTGATGCCTCATAGTCACCGCCACAACAGGTGAGCATCGGATCAACGACCGCATCCGCGCCCGCGAGGTGCGACTGGTCGACCCCGATGGGCAGCAGCTGGGGATCAAGCCCCTGCCCGAGGCGCTCACGATCGCTCGTGGACTCGATCTGGACCTCGTCGAGGTTGCGCCCATGGCCAACCCGCCCGTGTGCCGGATCATGGACTACGGGAAGTTCAAGTTCGACGAGGCGCAACGGGCCAAGGAATCGCGTCGCAAGGCGGTCCACGTCGGGATCAAGGAGATGAAGTACCGGCCCAAGATCGGTCCGGGCGACTTCGACACCAAGACCCGCCAGGTCTCGAGGTTCCTCGACGAGGGCCACAAGGTGAAGATCACGATCATGTTCCGGGGACGAGAGGTGTTCCACCCCGAGCTCGGCAAGCGGATCCTGGACCGCATCGCCGACCAGATGAACGGGTCGGCGAAGGTCGAGGCGGAACCCCGTCTCGACGGGCGCAACATGGTGATGGTGCTGGCCCCCGACAAGCGGGCGCGCCAGTCGGCCGCTTCTCGCTCCACCCGGGGCGAAGGCGGTGCGGAGGACCAGGGTCCGGTCGATGGCGAAGGAGCAACGGGTGCGCCCGCAGACCCCGGGGCCCCCGTCGCGGCGAGTGCAGTGACGAGCGAAGTCGAAGGAGAGCGCTGAGCCGATGCCGAAGATGAAGACCGACCGAGGTGCGGCCAAGCGCATCCGGGTGACCGGCACCGGCCGCCTCCGCCGGCGCAAGGCCTACCGCTCCCACCTCTTGGAGAAGAAGTCCAGCATCCGCACCCGCCGCCTGGCCCGCGAGACCGACATCGCCAAGGGTGACGAGCGGCACGTGAGGCGGATGCTCGGGCTCTAGGATCGGCGCCGGCCCGAAGGGGCCGGTACCGGGCGCTCCGGCGCCGGGACGCGCCGGCGCAAGGGCACGGCAGCCGGGCCGGGCGGCATGCCCGTCTGGTGGTCCGAAGGGTTCCGGCCCCAAGATCGCGGCGGCCGGCGCCGCCCTCGGTGCCCAGCCGGGGCCCGGGGCCGGGCGGAGCACTGAGTCGGGCCCCGGGGCCCGGGCCGAGCGACAGCCGCCCCGGCGAGACGAAGACGAGACGAAGAACGAAAGGGAGCACCCATGGCGAGAGTCAAGCGTTCGGTTCACGGGCGCAAGCACCACCGTGCGGTCCTCGAGCAGGCCAAGGGCTACTACGGGAACAAGAGCCGGACCTATCGCGCCGCGAACGAGCAGCTGCTCCACTCGCTGCAGTACGCCTACCGCGACCGCCGGGCCCGCAAGGGCGAGTTCCGCAAGCTGTGGATCCAGCGGATCAACGCCGCCGCCCGCCAGCACGGAGTGAGCTACAGCCGCTTCATCAACGGCCTGCACCAGGCCGGGGTGGAGGTGGACCGCAAGGTGCTGGCCGACCTCGCGGTGACTGACGCCGACGCCTTCGGCGCGCTGGTGGGCATCGCGCAGGGCACGCCCGTCGCCGCCTCCTCGGAGGCCAGCTCCTGACCCAGGCGCTCGCCTTCGCGCACCCCCGGGTGCGACGACTGCGACGCCTGCTGCTCAAGCGCGCCGTCCGCCGGGCCGAACGGGCCTTCGTGGTGGAGGGTGCCGAGCTCGTCCGGGCGGCCCTGGCGGCGGGCTCCCCGGTGGAGTCGCTCTTCGTGGCCCACGGGGCCGGCGCCTCGGGAGGGGTGGCGGAGCTGGTGGCGGAGGTCCACCGCCAGGGCGGCCGGGTGTTCGACCTGGCGGCCGGGGTGCTCGAGCGGGTGGCGTCGACGGTGGCCCCCCAGCCGCTGCTGGCGGTGGTCCCGGCGCTCGACGTCCCGCTCGACCAGGCGGTCTCCGGCCGCACCCTGGTCGTGCTGTGCGCCGAAGTGCGCGATCCGGGCAATGCGGGCACGGTGCTTCGCAGCGCCGACGCCGCCGGCGCCGGCGCGGTGGTCTTCTGCGGCGAGACCGTGGATCCCTACAACCCCAAGACCGTCCGGGCCTCGGCCGGCTCGCTCTTCCACCTGCCGGTCGCCGTCACCCCCAAGGTGACGGGCACCCTCGACGCTCTCGGAGCGCTGGGCTTCCGGCGCCTCGGTGCAGCGGCCCACCAGGGGGACGACTACCTGAAGGTGCCGTGGACCGAGCCGACCGCCCTCGTGCTGGGCAACGAGTCGTCCGGGCTGGCGCCCGACCTCGCCGCCCGCCTCGACGGGTTGGTCCGCATCCCGATGGCCGGGCGGGCCGAGTCCCTGAACGTCGGCGTGGCGTGCGCCGTGCTGTGCTTCGAGGCGCTGCGGCGCCGGCAGGCCGAGGTCGGGTGACTCCCCGACCCACCCCGGGCTCTACGATGCCCCCCCATGGTGACCAGCGGACCGTCCCGGTGAGCGCGCCCGACGGTGAGGCGGTCCTGGTGGATCTCCGGACGCTGGAGGCCGATGGCCTCCGGCGGATCCGGGCCGCGGCCGGCACCGGCGAGCTGGGGGAGCTCGAGACCGGGCTGGTCGGCAAGCGGTCCGAGCTGGCGGCGGCGCAGCGCCAGCTCGGCGCCCTCGGCGCGCCGGAGCGCCGCGAGCTGGGGCGTCGGATCCAAGAGGTCAGGTCGCGGCTCTCGACCGCCCTGCAGGAGCGCCGAGCCGAGCTCGCGGCCGACGAGCGGAGGGTGGCCCTCGAGGCCGACCGCCTGGACCTCACCGAGGTGGTCCCCCATCGGGTGCAGGGCCCCATGGGGCGGGGGCAGCTCCACGTGGTGTCGAGGACCCGCGAGGCGCTCGAGGACGTCTTCGTCGCCATGGGCTTCACCGTGGCCGAGGGCCCGGAGACCGAGACCGACTGGTACAACTTCGAGGCGCTGAACATGCCGCCCGACCACCCGGCCCGGGGGATGTTCGACACCTTCTACCTGGACCTCGGCGCGCCCGAGACGACCTTGCTGCGAACCCACACGTCGCCCATCCAGATCCACCTGCTCGAGGCGGCCGTGGCCGGTTCCTCCCTGCCGGTCCACGCCGTCATGCCGGGGCGGTGCTACCGGCGCGATACGCCCGACGCCCGCCACCTTCCGGTGTTCCACCAGATCGAGGGCCTGGTGGTGGACCGGGGGATCGGCTTCGGGGACCTCGCCGGGACGATCGAGACCTTCACGACCGCCTACTTCGGGTCCGACATCCACTCCCGGCTGCGCCCGGCGTACTTCCCGTTCACCGAGCCGTCGGCCGAATACGAGGTGACCTGCACGATCTGCCGGGGCGACGGATGCCGCACCTGCTCGGGCACCGGGTGGATCGAGCTGGGGGGCTGCGGGCTCGTCGACCCGGCGGTTTTCGACGCGGTGGGCGTCGACGCCTCCGAGTGGTCGGGCTTCGCATTCGGCTTCGGTATCGACCGCTGCGCCCAGATGCGCCACCAGATCCCCGACATGCGGGCCCTGGTAGAGAGCGACGTCCGCTTCCTGCGGCAATTCTGACGGTCTGGTCCGACGGTCTGGTCTGAGGGTCTGGTCCGAGGGTTTGACGGTTCGACGGTCTGACGGCAAGGGAGAGCTCGGGTGCGTGCACCGCTGTCGTGGTTGAGGGACTTCGCTCCGTTCGGGGACGACGTCGCCCACCTGACCGCCACCCTCGACGACATCGGGCTGGTCGTCGAGGGGCTCGAGCGGGTGGGTGAGGGTCTGGACGCGGTGGTGGTGGCCGAGGTGCTCGACATTGCCCCGATCGCCGGGGCGGACCGGATCCGCCGGGTGGTCGTCGAGGCGGGCGACGGGCCGGTCGAGATCGTGTGCGGCGCCGCCAACTTCGCCGTGGGCGATCGGGTCCCGCTGGCCGTCGTGGGCGCGGTGCTGCCCGGCGGCTTCGAGATCGCCCGGCGCACCCTGCGCGGTGTCACCTCCAACGGCATGCTGTGCTCGGGCCGCGAGCTGGGTCTCTCCGACGACGGGGAGGGGTTGCTGGTGCTGACCGGCGTCGACGGCGCCGAGCCCGGGCTCCCGCTGGCTGAGGTCCTGGGCGTCGAGCGCGACGTGGTGTTCGACCTGACCGTCGAGGGGAACCGTCCCGACGCCTGGTGCATGGCCGGGGTGGCGCGCCATCTCGCCGCCCGCCTCGGGCTCCCGTTCTCGCTGCCCGAACCGGCGCCGGCCCTGGCTCCGGGGCCTCCGGTCGGCGAGCTGGCCTCGGTCCGGCTCGACGCCCCCGACCTGTGCCCCCGGATCACCCTCCGCGTGCTGGAGGGAGTCCGGGTCGGGCCGTCGCCGCGCTGGTTGGCGCGCCGGCTCAGCCTGGCCGGGATGCGCCCGATCAACAACGTGGTGGACGCCTCGAATTACGTCATGCTCGAGCGCGGGCAGCCCACCCATCCCTACGACCGGCTGCGGCTGGGCGGCTCGGGCCTCGTCGTGCGCCCGGCCCGTCGGGGCGAGACGCTCGAGACGCTCGACGGGGTGCGTCGGACCCTCGGTGGCCGGCCGGCCGGCCGGGGCACCGACGGTGGGGACTGCGTCATCGCGGACGCGCACGACGAACCGGTGGGGGTGGCCGGGGTGATCGGGGGCGCCTCGTCGGAGATCACCGAGGCGACGTCCTCCGTCCTCCTCGAGACGGCCTACTTCGCGCCCATGGCCATCGCCCGGACGTCGCGGTGGCTCGGCGTGCGGACCGAGGCCTCCGCCCGCTTCGAGCGGGGGGTGGACCCCTGGGGGCTCGACGCGGCGGCGGCCCGCTTCTGTGAGCTGGTGGCGCTGTCGGCACCCGGCGCCACGCTCGCCGAAGGGACCCTCGAGGCGACCGGCACCGTCCCCGAACCCTTCGCCGTGGCGGTGGACCTGGCCAAGGTCAACGGCCTCCTCGGGACCGCGCTCGGCCCCGACCAGGTAGGGGCCCTCCTCGAGCCGCTCGGCTTCGGCTGCACGCCGGTCGGCGCCGGGGTGGCGGTCACGGTCCCGACCAGCCGGCCCGACGTGCGCCGGGGGTCACATGGGGTGGCCGACGTGGTCGAGGAGGTGGCGCGGGCCTACGGCTATGACCGGTTGCCCCGCCGCCAGCCGTCGTGGCCGGCGCCCGGAGGGCTCTCGGCGTACCAGCGTTCCCGGCGGGCCGCACGCGAGGCGCTGGTGGGAGCGGGAGCGGGCGAGGTGATGACGGGGAGCCTGGTGGCGGCCGACGACCATCGCCGGGTCGGGTTGGATGGCCGGGCGGTCGAGGTCGCCAATCCGCTGGTGAGCGACGAGGCGTTCCTCCGCCGATCGCTCATGCCGGGACTGTTGCGGGCGCTGGCGTGGAACGTGGACCGCCGGCAGGGGGAGGTGCGGCTGTTCGAGGTGGGTGTCGTGTTCGACCACCCGGCCGACGGTGGGGCGCGGGTGGTCGAGCGCAGCGGCTCCGGTGGAGCCGTGCGCACCGAGCTGCCCGCCGAGCACGAGCGGCTCGCCGCCCTGCTGGCCTTGGCCGACGACGACGCCCGGAGCGCGGTCGGCGCCTACGGCGTGGTCGTCGAGGCGCTGCGCCTCGGGCCCCTGGCGCTGGCGGCGCCCGGCAACGGGGGGGGCCGGGGAGTGCCGCCGGGCCTGCACCCCACCCGCTCGGCCTGGGTGGTGGCCCCCGGAGGGCCGGTCGTGGGCGCGGTGGGCGAGATCGACCCCGCCGTCGCCGGCGGCTTCGGCCTCCCGACGGCGCGGATCGGATGGGTGGAGCTCGACCTCGGGCTGGTGCTCGACCCGGTGGTGGTGCCCCGGCGCACGGAGTCGGTCCGTCCGGTGAGCCGCTTCCCGTCGTCCGACGTGGACCTGGCTCTGGTGGTGCCCGACCCGGTGCCGGCGGCTCGGGTGCTCGAGACCCTGCGGGCCGCCGGGGGCGACCTGCTCGAGTCGGTCGATCTCTTCGACGTGTTCCGGGGTCCGTCGCTAGGGGCCGGCGTGCGAAGCCTGGCGTTCCGGCTGCGGTTCTGCGCCCTCGACCGCACGTTGACCGACGCCGAGGTGGGGTCCCTGCGAGCCGCATGCATCGAGGCGGTGGCCCCGCTCGGGGCCGTATTGCGCTGACCGATCGCCACCGGGTTCACCGCCGGGCAGGGCTGACGGTGGGCCGGGGCGGGTCGACCACGGGGCGGGACGCCAGTCGGGGCGGGACGCCCTTGCATTGTTATGCTATATACGGCATAGTAATCAGATGAAGGCAGCTGTGGTCGGGGCGTCGGGGTACGCCGGGGTCGAGCTGCTCCGGCTGTGTGCGGCCCATCCGGAGCTCGAGGTCGTGGTGGCCGCCGCATCCACTAGCGCCGGGCAGGTGATCGGGACCCACACCCCGTCGTTGGCCGCCGCCTACCGGGGCCAGGCCTTCAGCTCCTACGACACCGGCGCCTTGGCCGGCCTCGACGTGGTCTTCTTCGCCCTCCCGCACGGCCAGTCCCAACCGCTGGTGGCCGAGCTGGTGGGCCGGGTGGGGGTCGTGGTGGACCTGGCAGCCGATTTCCGGCTGCGTGATCCCGACCTGTACCCCACCTGGTACGGGGAGGAGCACCAGGTGCCCGAGCTCCTCGGCCGGGCCGCCTACGGCCTGCCCGAGCTGTTCCGCTCGGCGCTCAGCGGTGCCGACCTGGTCGCCGCGCCGGGTTGCTACCCGACCGCGGCGGCCCTCGCCCTGGCGCCCCTGGTGCGGGCCGGGTCGATCGAGCCCACCGGCGTGATCGTGGACGCGGCCAGCGGGACGTCGGGCGCGGGGCGCGGAGCGAGCGACCGGTTGCACTTCGGCGCGGTGGACGAGAATTTCGTCGCCTATGGCCTGCTCGACCATCGCCACACCCCCGAGATCGAGCAGGCCACCGGGGCGCAGGTGCTCTTCACGCCGCATCTCGCCCCGATGGTGCGGGGCATCCTGGCCACCTGCTACGCCCGGCCCTCGGTCGGGGGGGCGGGGATGTCGACGGCCGAAGTGCTCGACCTGCTACGCCAGGCGTACGCCGGGGAGCCGTTCGTGGTGGTGACCGACGAGCCGCCGTCGACCAAGGCCGTGACCGGCTCGAACTGCGCCCACCTGAGCGCTCGGGTCGACCCCCGCACCGGCTGGGTGGTCGTCCTGTGCGCCATCGACAACCTGGTGAAGGGCGCCTCGGGACAGGCTGTGCAGTGCGCCAACCTGGCCCTCGGGCTCCCCGAGGTCACCGGCCTGCCGGTCGTCGGGGTCTACCCGTGAGCGTCACCGCGCCGGCGGGCTTCGTCGCCGCCGGGGCCGCTGTCGGGATCAAGCCGACCGGCCACCCGGACCTGGCGTTGGTGGCCACCGCCTCGGGCCGAGCGGTCGAGGCCGCGGCGGTGTTCACGGCGAACCGGTCGGCGGCCGCGCCCGTCGAGATCAGCCGAGCCCACCTTGAGACCACCGGCGGTCGGGCGGCCGGCGTGCTGCTCACCTCGGGGAACGCCAACGCGGCGACCGGTGACGCCGGCCGGGCCGCTGCGGCCGAGCTCTGCGCCCTGGCGGCAAGCGGGATCGGGGTGCCGACCGAGGAAGTGCTGATCTGCCAGACCGGGCTCATCGGCGTGCCCTTTCCCATCGCCACCGTCCGCCCGACGGTGGGTGGCGTGGTCAGGACTCTGGCCGGCGGCGCCGACGCGGCCCGGGCGGCCGCGACGGCGATCATGACCACCGACACGGCGCGCAAGGAGGTCCTGGTCGACGGGGGCGGCTTTCTGGTCGGCGGGATGGCCAAGGGAGCGGCGATGCTGGCCCCCGACATGGCGACCATGCTGGCGGTGCTGACCACCGACGCCGGCTGCGAGGCGGGCCTCCTGCGCCGGTTGCTGGCCGAGGCGGTGGGGGAGACCTTCAACCGGCTCAGCGTGGACGGCTGCACGTCCACCAACGACACGGTGATCGTGCTGGCCTCGGGCGCCCGGCCGGCGGTGCCCCCGGCGGCGCTCGGCCGGTCCCTGGCCGAGGCGTGCCGGTCCCTGGCCGAGCAGATGGCCGAGGATGCTGAGGGGGCGACCAAGGTGGTCCGGTTCGGCGTGGTGGGTGCCCGCTCGGACGACGAGGCCCATCGGGCCGCCCGCAAGGTGGCCGATTCGCTGCTCGTGAAGTGCTCGCTCAACGGGGAGGACCCCTACTGGGGGCGGGTGGTGAGCGAGGTGGCCAGCGCCGGAGTGGGCTTCGAGCTGGACCGGGTGGCGGTCGCCTACGGGGGCGTCGAGGTGTGCGGGCACGGCGAGGCGGTCGAGCACGACGAGGCCGCCGTGGCCCGACACCTGGCGGGACGCCATCTCGAGCTGACGGTGGACCTGGGGCTCGGGACCGGGCGGGCCGTCGTCCTCGGCACCGACCTCGGTTACGGGTACATCGACGAGAACCGGACGACCTCGTGAGTGGCGCCGGACCGGGTCCGGAGGCGACGGCCTCGTTGCTGGTCGAGGTCTTGCCCTACATCCGCGAGTTCGCCGGCAAGGTGGTGGTGGTCAAGTACGGCGGCAACGCCCTGGCGGCCGACGCCGGGCCGCCCCACGCCGGCCAACCCGATGCCGACCCGACTGATGCCGACCCGACGTCGATGGAGGCGCAGGCCCTGGCGGCGTTCGCCCAGGACGTCGTGCTGGTCCGCTCGGTCGGCCTGCTGCCCGTCGTGGTGCACGGCGGCGGCCCGCAGATCGGTGACCTCATGCGGCGGTTGGGCAAGAAGGCGGAGTTCCTCGACGGGCTCCGGGTCACCGACGCCGAAACGCTCGAGATCGCCCGGATGGTGCTGGTCGGCAAGGTGAACCGCGACATCGTGTCGGCCCTCAACGTGCACGGGCCGCTCGCCGTGGGGCTCTCGGGCGAGGACGCCCGGCTCATCACTGCCACGGCCCGGTCGGCGGAGCTGGGCTACGTCGGCGACGTGGTTGACGTGGATCCCACCATGATCCAGCGGTTGCTGGCCGAGGGCCTCATCCCGGTGATCGCCACGATCGGCGTCGGCCCGGGCGGGCAGGCCTACAACATCAACGCCGACACGGTGGCCGGAGCCCTGGCCGCGGCCCTGTCCGCCGACAAGCTGATCTTCCTGACCGACGTGGCCGGGCTGCGGTCGCGCCCCGGGGATCCCGGGTCGCTGTTGAGCAGCGTCACGGTGGCCGAGCTCGACGAGATGGTGCGTGTCGGCACCGCCGAGGGTGGCATGGTGCCCAAGGTGGAGGCGTGCGCCCATGCGGTACGGGCCGGTGTTCGCCGGGCCCACATCCTTGACGGCCGGGTGCCCCATTCGCTGCTGCTCGAGCTGTTCACCGACGCCGGTGTCGGGACCATGGTGGCGCCGTGACGCCGCCCGCGGACCATGGTGGCGCCGTGACGCCGCCCGCAGGCACAGGGCGCGACGCGCTGATGCGCACCTACGCCGACCCCCCCGTGACGTTCGTGCGGGGCGAGGGAAGCCGGCTGTTCGACGCCGAAGGCGCCAGCTACCTCGACTTCGTGTCGGGGATCGCCGTGACCTCGCTCGGTCATGCCCACCCCGACGTCGCCCAGGCCATCGCCGACCAGGCGAGGACGCTCAGCCACGTGTCGAACCTGTACGGCTCGACCCTCGCGCCCGACGTCGCCACCACGATCGACCGGCTCGTCGGCGGGGGCACTGTCGGAGCCGGTGGTCAGGTCTTCTTCGCCAATTCGGGCGCCGAGGCCAACGAGTGCGCCCTGAAGCTGGCGCGCCGATGGGCCGGCGACCGCCACGTGGTGGTGTCGACCTGGGGCTCTTTTCACGGCCGCACCCTTTCCACCCTGGCGGCGACCGGCCAGCCCGACAAGCACGTCCCCTACCAGCCCCTGCCCCCCGGGTTCGATCACGTGGCGTACGACGACCTGGCGGCGCTCGACGAGGCCCTCGATCCGGCCGTGGTCGCAGCCGTGCTGCTCGAGCCGGTACAGGGGGAGGGCGGGGTGGTCGTCCCCTCGTCGGACTACCTGGCCGGGGTGCGCAAGTTGTGTGACGAGCGCCGGATCCTGCTGATGGTCGACGAGGTCCAGACCGGCCTGGGTCGGACCGGGCGCTGGTTCGCCTTTCAGGCCCAAGGCCTGCGGCCCGACGTGGTGACCATGGCCAAGGCACTGGGCAACGGCATGCCGGTCGGGGCATGTTGGGCCCGGGCCGAGGTGGCAGCGGCGTTCGGCCCCGGCGACCATGCGACGACCTTCGGCGGCCAGCCGCTGGCGATGTCGGCCGTCCGGGCGACCCTGGCGGTCATGGAGCGCGAGGACGTGCCCGGGCGGGCTCGGCGGTCCGGCGAGCGGCTGCGCGCCGCCCTGAGCACGCTGCCCGGAGTCCGCGGGGTGCGGGGCGCCGGGCTCCTGGTGGGTGCGGTCCTGGCGGTGCCCGCCCCCCAGGTGGCCGCCGAGGCGCTGGCCGCGGGCCTGCTGGTCAACCCCGTCCGGCCTGACGTCCTTCGGCTCACCCCCTCGCTGCTCGTCACCGACGAGGAGATCGACGAGGCGGTGGCGATCCTCCGGGCCGTCCTCGGGCGGTCGGCGTGACGCCGGCGGCGCGGGCGGGCGCGCGCCCGGCCCTGCTCGACGTGGAGGATCTGGGGAACGACGGGTTGGACGAGGTCCTGGCCCTGGCCACCTCGCCCGGGCTCCCCCCGGTGCTGGCCGGGGCCGGGGTCGCCATGGTGTTCGAGAAGCCGTCGGCGCGTACCCGCAACGCCTCGGAGATGGCCGTGGTGGCGCTGGGGGGTCACCCCGTCTCGATGCAAGCGGCCGAGGTGGGCATCGACACCCGCGAGCGCGCCGAGGACGTGGCCCGCACCCTCGCCTGCTACCACCGGGTCCTGTGCGCCCGGGTGTTCGACCATCAGGTTCTCGTCCGGATGGTCGACGCCCTGGCCGGCGCCCCAGACGTCGTGCCGGTGGTGAACCTCCTGTCGGATCGGGCGCACCCCTGCCAGGCGGTCGCCGACCTGCTGACGCTGCGCTCGGCGCTGGCACCCGGAGACGCCTCGCCGGCTGCGCTGTCCGGGCGACGGGTCGCCTATGTCGGGGATGCCAACAACGTCTGCCGGTCGCTGGCCAAGGTCGCCGTGCTGGCCGGCATGGAGGTACGGGTGGCCTCGCCCGCCGGCTTCCAGCTTTCCGAGGAATCCGTGTCGGAGATCGGTCGCCTCGCCTCGGCGACCGGTCGGGGCGGCACCCTGGTGTTGACCGACGACCCCCGCGCCGCGGCAGCGGGCGCCGACGCGCTCTACACGGACGTATGGACGTCGATGGGACAGGAGGGCGAGGCCGAACGGCGCCGACGCGCCTTCGCGGGGTACGCCGTGGACGGCCCCCTGCTGGCCGAGGCGGCGCCGGACGCGGTCGTGCTGCACTGCCTGCCGGCCCACCGGGGCGAGGAGATCAGCGCCGAGGTGCTCGAGGGTCCGAGCAGCGTGGTGTGGCGTCAGGCGGCCTACCGGCTCGATGCGATGCGCGGGGTCCTCGCCTGGCTGCTCGGGGTGGCGCCGGGGGGGCCGCGATGAGCGAGCCGTCCGCGACGGGTCCCGACAGCCCGGCACGCGCCACCAAGCAGCAGCGCCAGCACCGAATCGTCCGGCTGCTCGAGACGAGCGCCGTCGGCAGCCAGGTCCAGCTGGTGGATCTGCTGGCGGCCGAAGGGGTGGTGGCGACCCAGGCCACCGTCTCGCGTGACCTCGAGGATCTGGGCGCGGTCAAGGTGCGTCTGCCCGGCGGGGAGACCGCGTACGCGCTCCCGGAGCTTCCCCGCCAGCAGATCGCCCCGGTCGACCATCTGCGGCGCGTCCTCGGCGAATGGGTGGTGGAGATCGCGTATTCGGCGAACCTGGTGGTCCTTCGGACCCCGCCCGGCTCGGCCCATGTCGTAGGCTCGGCGCTCGATCGCAGCGGCCGGCCGGGCGTGCTCGGCACGGTCGCCGGCGACGACACCGTGCTGGTCGTCGTCGACGAGGAGCGAGGTGGCGCCGAGGTGGCTCAGGAGCTGGCGGAGATCGCCGGGTTGCAGGTGCCGCCGACCGGGCGCTGACCGCGGCGCCGCCCCGGAGCTCGGCCCGGCGGCGCGGCCGTGCGCCGGTCGATGGCCGTGGGGTCGTGACGGCCCGCGCCGCGCTGCGGAAGGATGAGCGCTCCGCCCAACGGATGGCCCAACGGAAGGATGAGCATGGCGAAACGTGTGGTCTTGGCGTACAGCGGTGGGCTCGACACGTCGGTGGCCGTCCGGTGGCTCCACGAGGAGTTGGGCGCCGAGGTGATCGCCGTGGCGGTGGACGTGGGCCAGCAGGGCGAGGACTGGGAGGCGATCCGCAGGCGCGCCCTGGCGGCCGGGGCGGTCGAGGCGGTGGTGGTCGACGCCCGCCGCGAGATGGCGGAGGACTTCTGCGTGCCGGCCATCCGTGCCAACGCCCGCTACGAGGGCAAGTACCCGCTGGTGTCCGCCCTGTCCAGGCCGGTCATCGTCGGTCATCTGGTCCGGGCCGCCCGGGAATTCGGGGCCGACACGGTGGCCCACGGCTGCACCGGCAAGGGCAACGACCAGGTGCGCTTCGAGGTCGGTACCCGCTCGCTGGCGCCCGACCTCGAGGTGCTCGCTCCGGCGAGGGTCTGGGGCCTCAGCCGGGCCCAGTGCGTCGAGCTGGCGGCTCGCTGGGAGATCCCCATCGCGGTGACCAAGGAGAAGCTCTACTCGATCGACGAGAACCTGTGGGGCAAGGCGATCGAGTGCGGTGTGATCGAGGATCCGTGGGCCAACGCGCCCGACGACGCCTACACGCTCACCCGGCCGACGGTCTCGGAGGCCCAGCACCTGGTGATCGGCTTTGAGGCAGGTGTCCCGCGCACCCTCGACGGCCGCCCGCTCGGGGTCGAGGCGCTGGTCGCCGAGGTGGGACGGGTTGCCGGCTCCACCGGCTTCGGCCGCCTCGACATGGTCGAGAACCGGCGGGTCGGCATCAAGAGCCGCGAGATCTACGAGTGCCCGGCCGCCCTTGCCCTGCTGATCGCCCACGCCGACCTCGAGGACCTCACCCTCGAGCGTGACCTGCACCACGAGAAGGCCCGGCTGGAGCCTCGCTGGTCGGAGCTGGTCTACGACGGCATGTGGTTCTCGCCCCTCAAGAACGCGCTGGACGGCTTCATCGAGGAGTCCCAACGGTCCGTCACCGGGGAGGTGCGCCTGCGCTTCGACCCGCCCGGGGTCTGCTCGGTGGAGGGGCGGCGAAGCCCGCTCGCGCTCTACGACCACGGGCTGGCCACCTACGACGAGACCGACAGCTTCCGCCACCAGGACGCCGAGGGCTTCGTGCGGCTGTGGGGCCTCGGGGTGGCGACGTGGGCGGCCCGGCAGGGGCACGGGCGCGTCTCGAGCCCGGGCGGTGAGCCGGCGGAGGATGCCGACGCCCCGGCGCCGGACGTCCAGCGGACGGCGGGCGGCCCCCGGTGACGCTGTGGCAGGGCCGCCTGGGTGACGCCATGGCCGAGGAGGTGGCGGCGTACACCGTCAGCGTCGGCTTCGACCGCGCCCTGGCCGACGACGACATCGAGGGTTCCCGTGCCCATGTGGAGGGCCTGGTCGGCGCGGGCATCCTGACCGCGGAGGAGGAGGAGATCCTCCTCCGGGCGCTGTCGGAGGTGCAGGCCGAGCTGGCGAGCGGGTCGTTCCGGTTCGAGCCGGGGGACGAAGACGTCCACACCGCGGTGGAACGGCGGGTCACCGAGCTCGCCGGCGACGTGGGCGCCAAGCTGCACACCGGCCGGAGTCGCAACGACCAGGTGGCGACCGACCTGCGGCTCTGGTGCCGGCGGCGGCTGCGGGAGTTGGCGCTGGACGTCATCGGGCTCCAGAGCGTCCTCTTCCGTCGCGCGACCGAGGCCGGTGACGCCTACCTGCCCGGCTACACCCACCTCCAGCGCGCCCAGCCCGTCCTGCTCGCCCACCATCTGCTGGCCCACGGGTGGGCCCTGGCTCGCGACGTCGACCGGCTGGTGGCCACCGTCGACCGGCTCGACGTCTCGCCGTTGGGAGCAGGCGCGCTGGCCGGTTCGTCGCTGGCCCTCGACCCGGCCCGGGTGGCGGCCGAGCTGGGGTTCAGCGCGGCGTTCGAGAACTCGCTCGACGCGGTCTCCGATCGCGACTTCGTGGCCGAGGCCCTCTTCGACCTGGCGCTGCTGGGGGTGCACCTGTCCCGGATGGGCGAGGAGATCGTGCTCTGGTCGAGCGAGGAGTTCGGGTTCTGCGTCCTCGACGACGGGTACGCCACCGGCAGCTCGATGTTGCCCCAGAAGAAGAACCCCGACGTCGCGGAGCTGGTTCGGGGCAAGACCGGTCGGCTGATCGGGCACCTCACTGGGGTCCTGGTCACCCTGAAGGGCCTTCCTCTGGCCTACAACCGCGACCTCCAGGAGGACAAGGAGCCCCTCTTCGACGCGGTCCATCAGGTCGGCCTCGGGCTGCGGGCGCTGGCCGGGCTCTACGACACCGTGGAGTGGTCGGTGGAGCGCATGCAGCAGGCCGCCGACGGGCCGGCCGCGGCAGCGGTCGACCTGGCGGAGCTGCTGGTCGGCCGGGGGATGCCGTTCCGCCAGGCCCACACCCTGGTCGGGGCCTTGGTGCGCGACTCGCTCGAGCGCCACGTCCCGCTGTCCGAGCTCGTCGAGGCCCACCCGGACCTGGGCGACGAAGGGGCGGCCCTGTTGGAGCCAGGGGTGGCGGTGACCCGCCGGACGACGCCGGGGGGCGCCGGACCGGGGCCGGTGCTGGTCCAGCTCGAGCGGTTCGGTCGCCGGCTGGACGTCGACCGGGCCCGCGTCGGTCTGCTCGGGGGGACCCGGCCGGGGGACGCCTCCGAAGGGCAAGATCCGGGGCGTGCCACGTCCGGTGGCTGACGCCGGACCGGCCGACCGACGCCCGGTCCCCCGAGACCTCCTCGAGGGGGGCTCGGTCGAGGTGGCGCCCGCCCTCTTGAACAAGCTGCTGGCCCACGGCGGCCGGGTGGGTCGGATCGTCGAGGTCGAGGCCTATCGGGGGTCCGAGGACCCCGCCTCCCACGCCTTCGGCGGTCCCACCCGCCGCAATGCCACCATGTTCGGCCCGGCGGGCCATCTCTACGTGTACTTCAGTTACGGCGTGCATTGGTGCGCCAACGTGGTGGTGGCGCGGACCGGAGCCGCCGAGGCGGTGCTGCTCCGGGCGCTGGCACCGCTCGACGGCCTCGACGAGATGTGGGCCGCCCGCCCTGCGGCCCGGCGGCCGCGGGACCTGTGCAGCGGTCCGGGGAAGCTGTGCCAGGCCCTGGCCATCGATGGGGCACACGACGGGGCCGACCTGGTCGGGGTCGGAGGAGAGCTGCAGCTGCTCGACGACGGAACGGCGCCGCCGGCCCGACCGGGTCGCGGCCCCCGGGTGGGGATCACCCTGGCGGCCGAGCGCCCGTGGCGGTGGTGGGTGCCAGGCGACGAGAACATCTCGGGTGGTCCCGGCCCCCGAGCGTCGTACCGACGGCGCGCCCCGGTACGGGCGGCCCCGCCGCGCCCCGCCCGAAGCGCAGGAGCGGCCGAAGGCCCTCCGAGGGTGCCGCCGGGCCGCCGTTGACGGACCTCCGGGGGACTGGTACATTGAACTTCCCGCTGCACCGGCCCCTCGCTCGAGGGGACATCGTGCAGCAGGGCCCGGGGGAGCCCCGGCGCCACGTGCGCCGGGACACAGCTCGGGAAGAGCCCGGCACCAACGCCCGTGTGGTGCGTGCCCGGTCGCTCCTTGAAAACGGAAGAGTGAGAGCCAAAAGCCAGTGCGGGCGGCTCGTGCGCGTCCAAGGACGCGCTGGAGCCGAACGTCAATAAGCAGTTGCAAGTGGCAGGGGCCGACCCACCGGGTCCGGTTTCCTGTCGCCGACCGGGATCGAGTCATCCCGGTCGGCTCTCTGGTTTCGTGATGCTGCCCTCGGGCAGGGTCGGAGACCTCGATGGAGAGTTTGATCCTGGCTCAGGACGAACGCTGGCGGCGTGCCTAACACATGCAAGTCGAACGCCGTCCATTCGGTGGCAACACCGATGAAGACGGAGTGGCGAACGGGTGAGTAGCACGTGAGCAACCTGCCCCGAAGACCGGGACAACACCGGGAAACCGGTGCTAATACCGGATACCCCCGCTTGATCGCATGGTCGAGCGAGGAAATGGATTCCGCTTCGGGAGGGGCTCGCGGCCTATCAGCTAGTTGGTGAGGTAACGGCTCACCAAGGCTTCGACGGGTAGCTGGTCTGAGAGGACGATCAGCCACACTGGGACTGAGACACGGCCCAGACTCCTACGGGAGGCAGCAGTG
>DASYAI010000078.1:0-48006 GCA_036501425.1 Acidimicrobiales bacterium
GATGAGGGCCAGGACCCGGCGCAGGGCGAAGTCGGCCTGCCGCTCCAGCTCAGCGATGTAGTCGGGGTCGAGGCCGTCGTAGCCGGCGAACCTGGCGTCGGTCTGCCGGTCGTCCAGCTCGGTGAGGGCGGCGTTCAGCTCCTCGAAGAGCCCGGCCATCTGGGGGCAGTGCCGCCACGGACCGCGCAGGCCCATCGTCCCGTAGAGGTCATGCATGACTGCCTCGTCGTAGCCGGGCGCGTCCACGAGCCGGGATCGTATCTGGTGCAGGACGTGGCATCGTGCGGGACGACTATTGGTCCCCTATTGGTCCCCCCCGCCCATCGAGGGCGAGTGAAAAGTGCCTCTGAACTGGTGGGCCGTACAGGACTCGAACCTGTGACCCCTTGCGCGTCATGCAAGTGCGCTGCCAGCTGCGCCAACGGCCCGATATACGGGGAAGTCTACCATCGGGGCAGGCGGCACCAGGGCTTCGGCTCCGCCTCGCCCTACTCGTCGACCGGCGCCGTGGACGTTCTGGCCAGCGGGGCCTCCGCCGCACCAGTCGCCCCGGCTTCCGCCTCCTGCCGGCCGTCGGTGCGCCGGTGGGTCGCGGCGCTGCTCATGTGGGAGGGCCACCAGTTCCAACGGCCGAGGAGCTCGACGATGGAGGGAACCAGGATGGTGCGGACCACGAAGGTGTCGATCAGAATGCCGATGGCCAGCCCGAAGCCGATGACCCGGATCCCTCCGTTGCCCTGGCCCGAGCCCCCCACGATCGCCAGCACCACGAAGCTCCCGGCGAGCACCGCTCCGGCCGAGCTCACCGTGGGTCCCGTCGCCGAGATCGCCCGTACCACCGCCTCACGCAACCGACGACCCTCCGCCTCCTCGCGGATACGGGTCATCACGAGGATGTTGTAGTCCTCACCCAGTGCGAGAAGGAAGATGAACATCAAGAACGGCAGGAGGAAGATCACCCCGGCCTGACCGCCGATCTTCATGAACACCAGGACCGACAGCCCCAGCGACGCGAGGTACGAGAGCACGACGCTCAAGATGAGATAGAGGGGGGCCACCAGGCTGCGCAGCACCAGGGCGAGAACGAGCCCGATGGCCACGATGGCGATCGGCACGATCTTGCCGACGTCGCCGTCCGAAATGTGACTGACGTCGTAGAGACCGGGGGCCTCGCCGGCCAGTCCGCTGTCCCGTGCTCCCGCCCGCCGGGCGACCTCCGCCACCTCGGTGCGGAGCCGGGGCACCTCGTCGATCGCCGCCGTGGCTCCGGGCTCGCCGACCTTCAGGCTGGCGTCCCATTGGACGGTCCGTCCGTCGGCGCTGAGGTAGCGGGCCGTCGTCAGGTAGATCTGGTACTCGGTCGCCGTCACGTCCGCCCCGGCCGGAGGAACCAGCGGCCGACCGAGGAGCTGCTGGGCGCTCCCGTACGGTCGCAGCCGTCGCTGGATGCCGGCGAGGGTCGCCGCGCTGAGCGGTGCCCCGTTGGGGTTGAGGGGGCCGGTCAGCGCCGAAAAGGCGCCGGTGGCCCGGAGGCCCTCGTCGGCAACGGACAGTTGGCGGGGATCGTTCCAGAGCGACCTGGCGAACCGCATGACCACGTTGGTGGGATTGGCACTGGACTGGGGGAAGTGGGCCGCGAGCGCCTGGTTGCCCGCCGCCGCCCCGCTGTGGGCGGGCGCCGCCACGTCCCCGCCGAAGCCGGCCGGCTTGAACCCGAGCGCGAAGACCGAAAGAGCACCCAGCACCACCACGCCCGTGACCAACGTCCGCACTGGTCGACGCACCAGGCTCGCCGCCGTCCGCTCCCACACCCCGGCGCGCGGCCCGACCGGTCGGGTCCGGCTGGGCCAGAAGACGGCCCGACCGAAGATGGCCAGCAGCGCCGGAAGCAGCGTCAACCCCGCCGCCAACATGACCGCCACGCCGATCGCGAGGGGCAGGCCCAGGTCGTGATAGAGGCCGAAGCTGGCGGCGAGCAGGGTGAGCAACGCGACCACGACGGTGGCGGCGGACGCGGTGATCGACTCGCCGACTCGGCGGACGGCGTAGATGGTGGCCGAGCGGGGATCGCTTCCCGAACGCAGCGCCTCGCGGACTCGGAACACCAAAAAGAGCCCGTAGTCGGTCCCCGCTCCGAGGATCAGCACGATCAACAGGATCTGGGTGAAGAACGACACCTTCAGCACCCCGGCACTGCCGAGCCCGCCGATGAAGGACCCCGACACCGACAGCACCAGCGCCGCCGGCAGCAGCGTGATGATCGGCGCCAGGATCGAACGGAAGATGAGGAGGAGCAGGACGATGATGAACAGGACCGAGGCGTCCTGGATCTGCCCGCTCTGCTTGGCCGACTGCTCTTGGGTGGCGACGTTGGTGGCCACCTGGCCGGCCAGATGCACCGCCAGATCGGCCGGTAGCCGCGCCTGGCCGATCGTCGTCTCGAGGTCGTCGACGAGGGTCTTGGTACCCGTCGCGTCGAACGGGGACACCCGCGAGGCGAAGAGCAGCTGGGCCGCCCGCCCGTCGGGCGAGGTGGCGAGGAGGTGCACCGAAAGCCGCGAGGGTACCCGGCCGAGCCGGGCCACCAGATCCTCGAGGCCGGAGCGGTCCACCGAGC
This sequence comes from Acidimicrobiales bacterium, assembly GCA_036501425.1. Classification (GTDB taxonomy): domain Bacteria; phylum Actinomycetota; class Acidimicrobiia; order Acidimicrobiales; family RAAP-2; genus DATKRB01. Next base: position 2,618 of record DASYAI010000078.1, read on the forward strand.
TCAGCCCGGCGCCGGAGGTGACCGCCACGATCGGTACCTGCGAGTGGTTCACCGAGCCGATGAGCGGCTGGGCCAGCACCGACGCCTGGTTGCTCGGGGCGTCCGCCGGCAGGAACGCCCCGTTGTCGTTGTCCACCTGGCTGGCCAGCGACGGGAGCCCTCGTACGCACACGACGGCGACGACGATCCAGGCCACCACGACGAGCCAGCGGAAGCGGACGACGCCGCGCCCCAGGCCGTCGAAGAAACGGTTCATCCTCGGTCATTCTCCTCACGGCGCCGGCCCATCGTCAAAGAGTCCCTCGTCAAAGAGTCACCGCACGGAGCAAGGAGTCGCAGCACGGAGCCAGGGCGACACCGTGAAATGGCGCCGGTCCGACGGGCGGCCCGCCGGCGCGCGCCGGCGACGGTGCCGCCACCGTCTCGGGGCCCGGCGATCAGTCCCGGCCCGGCCCGGACCCGCCGTTGCCGACGTGCCAGCGCCCGCAGTGGTCGCACTCGTACGCGGCGGGCGACGATCCGTCCAGCCCGGCATCGATATCGGCCAGCGTCATCTCGCGCACCCGCTCCGCCGCCACCGCCTGCGTGTAGGCCGTCTTCGGACGACCGTCGGAGCGCCAGTGCGTACCCCACGCCCGATCGGAGCGCCGGCTGGGGACGGCTCCACGGCCCCGCCCACGCCTGGTCACCAGACCTCCCCCACCCGATCGCCCATACCTAGATCATCGCGTGGTTCGCGGGGCGATCCACCGATAGGCCGCCGCTCGGGCCCGGCGGGCCGATCGCGCCACCGTGACCCACCAGGGCCGGCCCCGTCGAGGCGCCCCAGGGTGATGGCCCGCTCGGATCGTTCGGCGCTCGAAAAGGTGATCAGCCAGTGCAGGACCGTCGTCACCCGGTTCTTGAACCCGGTCAGGAAGGCGAGGTGCACGCCCAGCCACAGCACCCATCCGCCCAACCCGGCTGCTCGAAGCGGGCCGATCTGGGCGACGGCGTAGAAGCGCGAGATGGAGGCCAGGGTGCCCAGGTCGCGGTAACGGAAGGGTGCCGTCGAGCCGCCACCGCTCAGACGCCGCTCGATCTGGGCCGCCGCGTGCCGGCCCGATTGCAGCGCCACCTCCGCCACCCCCGGCAGCCCGCCCAGCGCCATCATGTCCCCCACGACGAAGACCTCGGGGTAACCGGGCAAGGAGCAGTCGGCGAGCACCGGTACCCGCCCATCGGGCGCGAGCTCGAGGCCCGCGGCCCGCGCCAGTTGCTCACCGAGGGCCGACGCTCGGACGCCCGCCGCCCACACCTTGGTGCGCGCCTCGATCCGCCAGGGTGCCGCTCCCTCGACGACCGCCTCGATGCCGTCCGCGTCGACCTGGGTCACCCGGGCGCCCAGGCGCAGCTCCACCCCCATCTGGCGTAGGCGATCGGCCGCCTTGTGCGCCACCCGGCCATCGAAGCCGCTCAAGACGGCGGGCAGCGCGTCCACCAGGACGACCCGGGTGGTGACCGGGTCGAAGTGCCGGAAGTTGCTCCGCAACGTCGCCCCGGCCAGCTCGGCGATCTGCCCCGCCATCTCGACCCCGGTGGGGCCGCCCCCCACCACCACGAAGGTGAGCCATGGTGCCCGCCGCCCGGGGTCCGGCTCGACCTCGGCCATCTCGAAGGCGCCGAAGATCCGGCGGCGCAACTCGAGCGCGTCGGCGACCGTCTTGAGCCCCGGAGCCTCGGTGGCGAACCGCTCGTTGCCGAAATACGAGGTTCGAGCGCCGGCCGCCACGATCAGGCTGTCGTAGGGGGTGACGATCGTGCGGTCGAGGACCGTCGAGCTGACGGTGCGGGCCTCGAGGTCCACCTCGGTGACCTCTCCCACCACGACGGTGGCGTTGGGCTGGCGCCGCAGCACGTCGCGGGTCGCCGGCGCCACCTCCCCCTCCGACAAGATGCCGGTCGCGACCTGGTAGAGGAGTGGCTGGAACACGTGGTGGTTGGTCCGGTCGATCACGGTCACGCTGAGGGGCGACCGTCGCAGCCTCCGGGCGGCGAAGAGGCCGCCGAACCCCGAGCCGATCACCACCACCCGGTGCGGCGACCCAGCCATCGGGGCTCATCGTAGGCTCCGGCGGGCGACCGCCGGCGGCCCCGCTCCATGTCGGTCCGGCTGGTCTTCCGGCGTCGGCGGCCCCCGGATGGCGCCGATAGGGTCTCGGAGATGGCGCGCCACGCCTGTCAGGTCCCCGGTTGCCGAGGGGGCTTCGACTGGAGCCCTACCCGGATCATTCGCGACGGCGAGGAGGCAGCGTGCGAGACCTGCAAGGTCCGTTACACCTGGGACGCCGCCGACGAGGACTGGGTCATCGAGGTGGGCGCCCGCTGACGGACGGCCGGATCTGCGGCCCCGCCCCGGACCAACCATCGACCTCAGCCTGATCGCTCGGAGGCGGCGGGCGGAATCGAACCGCCGTACGGGGCTTTGCAGGCCCCTGCCTAAACCACTCGGCCACGCCGCCCGGCAGGCCGGTCAGCCTATCGGCTCCTCGCCCGAGCCCGGAAGATGAGGCCCCGGGGCCTCGCCGAACCGCTCCGCCAGCGCATGGTGCCCGCCACCAGGCCGCAATTTGCCGGTGATGCGCGACGCCCGTGGTTGAATCGGTGCCATGCGGATCGGCATCGTGGCACCCCCCTGGACCCCCGTACCGCCTCCGCTGTACGGGGGTATCGAGCTGGTGGTCGACGAGCTGGCCCGCGGGTTCGCCCGGGCCGGGCACGACGTCGTGCTCTACACGACGGGCGATTCGACCTGCCCCGTCGAGCGGCGCTGGACCCTGGCCGAGGCCGAAGGGATGCGGATCGGGGCGGCGGTCCCCGAGCTGCGCCACGCCCTCGCCGCCCACGAATCGCTGGTGGACTGCGACGTCATCCACGACCACACCCTGGCGGGACCTCTCCTCGCCGCCGAGCGCAGCCTCGACCGCCCGGTGCTCACCACGGTCCACGGCCCGTTCAACGACGAGCTCACCGACCTGTACCGGGCGCTGGGAGATCGGGTCCCGATCGTCGCCATCTCCCACGCCCAGCGGGCCGCGGCTCCCGACGTCCCGGTCGCCCAGGTCATCCACCACGGCATCGACCCCTCGTTGTTCGAGGTCGGCGACGGGCGGGGCGACGGCGAGGGTGAGTACTGCCTCTTCCTCGGTCGGATGGCGCCCGACAAGGGGGCGCACCGCGCCATCGAGGTGGCCCGCAAATCCGGGCGCCGGCTCCTGATGGCCGCCAAGATGCGCGAGGCAGCGGAGATCCGCTACTTCACCGAGCGGGTGGAACCGTTGCTCGGTCCCGACGCCGTCTACCTGGGCGAGGTGCCCCACGAGCGCAAGCTCGAGCTCCTCGCCGGCGCCGCCGCGCTGCTCTTCCCGATCCGCTGGAACGAGCCGTTCGGGCTGGTGATGCTGGAGGCCCTCGCCTGTGGCACCCCGGTGCTGACTTTCCGCGAGGGGGCCGCCCCCGAGGTGGTCGAGCACGGGGTCACCGGCTTCGTGTGCGACGACGAGCAGGACATGGTCGACGCGCTCGAGCAGCTGGACCGGATCAGTCGGACCGCCTGCCGCGCCGCCGTGGAGGGCTATTTCTCCACCGATCGCATGGTGGCCGACCACCTCACATTGTTCGAGTCGCTCGTCGAGGCGAGCTGAGCGAGCCGGCGGGACCGGTGGGCGCCGACCGTCGCTCGCCGCCCCGATCACCGATGCTACGTTCGCCGAGCATGCCTGAGGCCTCACTGCGAGACCGCCGCCAGGCCCTTCTCGAGCGCGTCGATCTGATCGGCAGCTCCTTCTGCTCGGCCTACAGCGCCGAGGCCGACGCGTGGCTGGTCGGACTGGCCGAGCGGGCGTCGGGGGGCGATCACCACCACCTCGCCCTGCTCGCCGTGGGCGGCTACGGACGGGGCGAGCTGTGCCCCTTCAGCGATCTCGACGTGGTCCTGATCCACCGAGGTCACCGGGACATCGCCCGGCTGGCCGACGCCATCTGGTACCCCATCTGGGACCAGGGCGTCCACCTCGACCATTCGGTCCGCCGGCCGGCCGAGGTGCTCGAGGCAGCGGGCGACGACCTCCGGGTGGCGCTCGGGCTGCTCGACGCCCGGATGGTCTGGGGGGACCCCAAGGTGGCCGAGCCGCTCATCGCCGACGCCGTCGAGGCGTGGCGGCACGACCTGGGCGGCCGGTGGCTGGCCGACCTCGCTGCCCAGATGCTCGAGCGCCGGCGGAACCAGGGCGACGTCGCCTTCCTGCTCGAGCCCGACCTCAAGGAGGGTCACGGCGGTCTGCGCGACGCGAACGTCCTGCGGGCCGTCTCGGCCTACGCCCCCCTGCTGGGCGACTACGTGGACCTGGCCTCGCTCGCCGGCGCGACCGAGGTGCTCACCCGAGCCCGGGTGGAGCTGCATCGCTCCGCCGGGCGCGAGCTCGACCGCCTGCTCCTCCAGGACCAGGACCACGTGGCCGCCGCCCTCGGGTACGCCGACGCCGACGCGCTGATGGCCGACGTGGCGCAGGCCGGGCGCCGGATCGCCTGGGTGAGCGAGGACGCCTGGCGCCGTCAACGCTTCTGGGAGCCCCAACGCCGCCGGCCCCGGCGAGGCCGGCGGCGGCGTCCCGACCGGCCCGAGCCCACCCCGGCCGGCCCGGGCCACGCGCTCGGCGAGGGGGCGGGGGGGCAGGGCGAGGTCGAGCCCGGGATCGTGATCCTGGGCGGCGAGGTGGCCCTCACCCCGGCGGCGGCGGTGGGCGAGGACTCGTCGCTCACCTGGCGGGTGGCCGCGGTGGCCGCCGAGCGCGAGCTGCCCATCGCTCGCGGGGCGATCCACCGGCTGTCGGACAAGGTACCGCCACCACCGGAGCCCTGGCCGGTCGAGACCCGCCAGGCGCTGGTGCGGGCGCTGCTCGCCGGCAAGCCGGCGGTCGACGCGCTCGAGTCGCTCGACGAGCAGGGCCTGCTCAGCCGGTTGCTCCCCGAGTGGCAGGCCGTCCGCAACAAGCCCCAGCGCAACGCGTACCACCGCTTCACCGTGGACCGCCACCTGCTCGAGGCGGCGACCAACGCCGCCGCGCTGGCCGACCGGGTGGAGCGACCGGACCTGCTGGTGATCGGCACCCTCCTCCACGACATCGGCAAGGGCTACCCCGGCGACCACACCGCGGCCGGTGTCCCCCTGGTGGAGCAGATGGCGGTGCGGATGGGGTTTTCGGCACCCGAAGTGGACACGCTGGTGCGGATGGTCAGCCAGCACCTCCTCCTGCCCGACGTCGCCACCCGGCGCGACCTCGACGACCCGGCCACCGTGTCGCGGGTCGCCGAGCTGGCCGGGGACCCCGCGACCCTCCACCTGCTGGCGGCCCTGACCGAGGCCGACAGCCTGGCCACCGGTCCCGCCGCCTGGGGGTCATGGAAGGCCGGCCTGGTGGCGGAGCTCACCGAGCGGACCGAAGCCCACCTGACCGGAGCGCGCGCCGCCCACTCGCGGGGGTGGGTGACCGACGAGCACCGGGCCGTCATGCGCGAGGTGCGCGCAGCGGACGGGTCGGCGGTGGTGCTCGAGCCCCCGCGGGTGGTGGTCGCGGCCCACGACCGGCGGGGCCTGCTGGCCTCGGTGGCCGGGGTCCTCGCCCTCCACGGGTTCGACGTCCGCAGCGCCGATGTCTCCAGCGAGGACGGGGTCGCCGTCGAGATTTTCACCGTCGAGATCATCCGCGGCCTGTGGCCCGACAGCGCCCGCCTCCGAGCTGACCTCGCGGCCGTGCTGGCCGGGCGACTGGTCCTGACCGACCACCTGGCTGCCAAGGCAGCGGCCTACGCCGGAGCCCGACGGCTGTCGAGCGCCCACCCCTTCGGCACCCTGGTCACCTTCGACAACGAGGCCTCCGCGTCGTCCACCGTCATGGAGGTGCGGGCGCCCGACGAGCTGGGCCTCTTGCACCGGGTGACCGATGCCCTGTTCACCTGCGACCTCGACGTGGTCTCCGCCCGGGTGTCGACCATCGGCAGCGAGGTCGTCGACGCCTTCTACGTGCGCACCGCCGCCGGCACCAAGCTCAGCGATGCCTCGGCGATGGGGCGGGTGCAAGCGGCGGTGCGCGCCGCGGTGGGCGATCGGGGCTGAGCGGCCGCCGCTCCCACCGGCGGTCCTCGGCGAACCTGGACCCGTCGGTGGCGCCCCGACCCCGGGTGGCCGGCGGAGCAGCAGGTGGGGCGGCCCGAGCGCGAAGGGAACGGGGGTCGCCGCTGGTATTCTCGAGGCGAGCGCGATGGCAAAGGACCCGGCACACCAACGCAGCGGGCGGCGGCGTGGCAGGGGCTGGCTGGTGGGTGTGTGCATCCTGGTCGCGGCCCTGCTGGCGACCGGCAGCCTGCTGCTGGCCCACTCGCAGGGATCGCCGGCGTCGGCGGACCCCAAGCCGGCGGTGCTCCCCCTCAACGTGGTTGGGACCACCCCGGCCGACTCGGCCTCCGACGTGGCGTCGAGCGCCACCATCTCGGTCGCCCTGTCGGCTCCGCTGGCCCCCGACAGCCCGATGCCCTCGTTGAGCCCGCCCGTGACCGGCACGTGGGCGCAGGTCAGCCCGAACGACCTCGAGTTCGTCCCGGCCGGACCGCTGGTGCCGGGCGCCGCCGAGACGCTGACGGTGCCGGGCGGGCGCGCCGGGCTCCGGGGCGCACAGGGTCAGCACCTCGCGACCACCACGACGTCGTCCTTCACCGTGGCCCCCGGTTCGGTGCTGCGGCTCCAGCAGCTGCTTGCCGAGCTCGGCTATCTCCCGCTCACGTTCACTCCCGCCGCCGCGCCCACCTCACCCCAGCAGGCGGCCGATCCCCAGCTGGGCGCGTTCAGCTGGCGCTGGGCGAACCAGCCGGCCAGCCTCACCTCGCTGTGGACCGAAGGATCGATGAACGTCATCACCAAGGGCGCCGTCATGAGCTTCGAGTCCCAGCACGGCCTGACGACCGACGGGCTCGCCGGGCCCCAGGTGTGGACCGACCTGCTCGCCGCCGCCGCCAGCGGGTCCAACGACCCCCAGGCGTACGGCTACGTGCTGGTGAGCCAGAGCCTGCCCGAGTCGGCCACCGTCTACCAGAACGGCGCCGCCGTCTACAGCACCGCGGTCAACACCGGCGTGACCGGGGCCACCACGGCCCCCGGCACCTTTCCGGTCTACGAGCGCTTCACCGTCACCACGATGCGGGGCACCAACCCCGACGGCACCAAGTACGTCGACCCGGGGATCCCCTGGGTGAGCTACTTCAACGGCGGCGACGCCCTGCACGGCTTCGTCCGGGCCGGCTACGGGTACCCCCAGAGCGACGGCTGCGTGGAGATGCCCCCCTCCCACGCCGAGGTGGTGTACCCGATGACCCCGATCGGGACCCTGGTCACCGTCACCTAAGGTCGCCCGCCGCCTCGAGGAGCGGGTGGACCAGGCCGAGGTCGGCCAGCGTCGCCGCGGGGTGGCGGGCGGCGGCCAGCGCCGGTGGCGCGTCGGGCACCGCAAGGACGTAGAGGTCCCAGTAGGCGCCGAGCCCGGTCGGGGCCAGGTCGGCGTGCAGGCGCGCCTCGACGTCGGGCCACCGCACGAACCCGGCCTCGGCGAACCGCGCCGTCCACCAGCGGTAGGAGGCGATGGTGAGGTGCCCCTCGACCGGCTGGCCGTCGGCATCTCGCTCCAGATCGTCGAGCGGCACCGGCCCGTCGTACCCGGGTCCCAGCGCCTCGTAGGCGCCCAGGCGCTCGGGCCGGACCTTGCCGGCGAGATGGCCATCGGGTCCCGAGGGGTTGGGGCCGAACGACGGGATGGTGGCGTAGAGGACGCCACCGCACACCCGGCCCAGCTCGCGGAGCGCCGCGGGCACCGCCGCGGGCTCGAGGTGCTCGAGCACCTCCATGGCCGAGACCAGGTCGAACTCGCCGTCGGCATAGGGCAGCGTCCGCCCGAGGTCCCCCAGGCGCACGAACCCGAGCGCCCCGGGGGCGGCGTGGGCGACCGCGTAGGGGCTGACATCGCAGCCGTGGGCGTCGACCCCGAGCTCCCGCAGCGCCTCCACCACGAAGCCCCGGGCGCAGCCGACGTCGAGGGTGTGTTGGGCCCGGAAATTGCGCCACAGCAAGTAGGCCGCGATGTCGGCGTTGGACGAGACGCGGTCGTAGCTGGCGTAGCCCGAGTGGCCCTGCCGGTCCCCGGTGGCGTCGCGACCGACTCCGAAGTAGGAGGGCCCGTAGAAGGCACCGCTCTTCGGGGCCCGGGCCTCGGCCAGGACCTCGCCGATCCTCGCCGCCCGCTCGAGCTCCTCGCCCGCACGGGCCATGGCGCGGCGCACCGGCGCGACGCGCGAGGCGAGCTGCACCAGTCCATCCCGGCCCCGCCGCACGACCGGCGCCAGCCTCGGGCTCACCATGGGGCGTGACCCTACTGCCGGGGCCACCCCGGTGGCGGACTGCCGGGGCCACCCCGGTGGCGGAGCCCGCTCCAGCCTGCACCACCTGGCTAGGGATTTGGTCATCGACCACTCGCCGTTGCCGAAGAGCCAGCCTGTAGAGTGCCGGAGGTCACCCGAGGGCCACAGCGACCCGGTGGCGGGACACGGTTACAGGACACCGGTGGGAGGTGAGTGCCATGAGCCAGATCCAGACGGGTTCGGAGGGCAACGCCGCTGCGCTGGTCGGTTCACTCGCAACGTTCTCGCTCTTCGACGTGCTCGAGCTCCTGGCGCGCACCGGTCACACGGGGGAGCTGCAGGTGGTCGCCCGCGGCATCGACCAGCGGGTCTGGGTGGACCGGGGCGACCTGCTCGACGCCTCGGGCGAGGGCTCCAACAACACCGCCCTCTTCGAGTTGGCGTGCGTGGAGGAGGGCTGGTTCTACTTCACCCTCACGACCAGCCTGCCCGACCGCCACGAGCGGGTGCCGGTGATCTCGCTGCTCGCCGACCTCGGTCCGCAGGTCGAGGAATGGCGGAGCCTCGTCGCGTTCTTGCCGTTCGACGCCCGGGTGTCGATGTCGGCCTCGACACCCGCTCCGGCGGTGCAGATCCGAGCGGACCAGTGGCAGCTGCTCAGCCTGGTCGGCAACCCGGGCCACACCATCCGGGCGGTGATCGACAGCTCCGACCTGCACCCTCTCAGCACGCTGCGCACGTTGCGCGAGCTCATCGACGCCCAGCTGGTGACCATGGTGCTCACCGCTCCCCCCCTGGCGTCGCCGAGCTCGGTGGGACTGTTTTCGGGCGCGTCGTCGCCCCTCTCCTCGACGGCCGATCTGGAGAACCTGCGCGCTCCGACCGAGCCCGAGGGAACGGCGCGCCACAGCGAGCCGGCGCGCAGCGCCGGGCGTCCGGGCGAACCCGAGAGCGGCGCCGGCGCGCCAGCGCCCCGCGCCGAGGGTCCGGGGGAATGGTCCGAGGAGCCGTCGGCCGAGCCGGGCCCCGAGGCCGCTCCGGCGACTGCTCCCGTGGCGGTCACCACCGAGCCCGCCGACGGTGGCCCCACCGCTCCCGGCACCGGACCGGCCCCGATCCCGCCTCCGGCGGGCTATGTGGCGCACGACGAGAGCGTCGAAGGACCGGTCGCCCCGACGACCGGTCCCCCACCGGCCGAGGGGACAAAGGTCGGTGCGTCCGCTCGACCGGCCCGGGCCTCCTCCAACGGCTCGGCCATGCCGCCCCCGATCACCGGGGACCCTTGGTCGGCTGGTGGGGCTGCCGGCACGCCTTCCGACGACAAGGCGTAGGGCGCCCGGCGGGCCGCAGCCCGGCAGCGGGACGGGCGAGCGGTCTCGGACCGGCGGCTCGTCGGCTCCGGTTCGCCCGCTCGATCAGACCTCCTCGGAGGCGGCGGACGGTCCCCATCGTCCCCGGCGCGCCTGATCGGGCCGCCCATCGGGACCGATCCCGACGCCCGGGCTGACCGCCTCGGTGCCGAAGCGGCCGCGGATGTCGTCGAGGGCGGCGGTCACCCCCTGCCAGTGCTGCTGCAGGCGCGCCGCTCGGGCCTCGGTGTCCGATGTCCCCGACCCTGGTGGATCGGCGGGATCGAGCGCGAACGCCAGCTGCTGGGTCCCGTCGGGTGCGACCAGCCCGCTGGTGCTGACCCCGAGCAAGCGGACCCCGGGGGTCACGTCGACCGAGTCGAGCAGCTCGTGGCACACCACGCTGAGCGCCCGGCCGGTGTCGAGCCCCGCCGACACGGTCCGGCGCCGCGTGATGGAGGCGAAGTCGGCGAAGCGGACCTTCAACGTCACCGTCCGGGCCACCAGGCCGTGGGACCGCAGCTGTGCGGCCACGGCCTCGGCCATCATGGCGGCCCGCCGGCGGAGGTCGTCCCGATCGTCGATGTCGTGGACGAACGTCTCCTCGTGCCCGATCGACCGGGCGGCTCGATCGGGCTCCACGGGACTCGGGTCGTGGCCCAGGGCCAGATCGGCGAGATGGCCACCCTGCGAGCGCCCGAAGTGCCGCTCGAGCGTGGCACGGGGCACCCCCGCCAGCTCGGCGACGGTGCGGACACCCAGCTGGTGCAGCCGCTCGGCCGTCGACGGTCCGACGCCCCACAAGGCCCGAACCGGCAACGGGCGCAGGAACGCCGCCTCGTCCTCGGCCCCGACGACCACGACGCCCCGTCCGGCCCGGGTGCCTCCCACGTCGGCCCGGGGCTTCGCAGAGCGCGAGGCCAGTTTGGCGATCAGCTTGGAGCGGCCCACGCCGATCGAGCATTCGAGCGACAGCTCCCCTCGCACCCGCCTGCGGATCCGGTCGGCGATCTCCTCGGGTGGGCCCGACAGCTGCAGCACCCCGGTCACGTCGAGGAACGCCTCGTCCAGCCCGATCGGCTCCACGATCGGGGTGATCCCGCGGAAGATGTCTCCCAGCCGGCGGCTGACCTCGGCGTAGCGGGAATGGCGACCGTCGAGCACCACGACGGACGGGCAGAGCTGGCGCGCCCGGACCATGGGCATCGCCGAGCGGACGCCGAAGGCCCGAGCCTCGTAGCTGCACGACGCCACCACGCCTCGTCGACCCGAGCCACCGACGACCACCGGTCGCCCCCGCAACGACGGCGCGTCGAGGAGCTCGACCGCCACGAAGAACGCGTCCATGTCCACGTGCAGGACCACCCGATCCCGGCGGCCCCCCGAAGCGAGCGCCTCACCCACCGAGCCGCAGCCGGCGGAAGCCCTCGGCGTAGGTCACGCCGGCTCGCCGACCCTCCTCGCGCGCTCGCTGGCGCACCACCTCGGCTGCCCAGTGCTCGTCGCCGCCGAGCTGTGAGCGGTGCCGCTCCACTGCCGCCACCTTCATCTCCACCGTGTCGCCGACATCGACCCACACGTCGGGCTCGAGCGTCCCGGACAGGTAGACCACTCCGACCTGGTGCGGCGGGCCGGCGTCGGGGAAGTAGGCGGGCAACGCCGCCGCCGGCGCCACGGCGTCGAGCGTCGCCCACCCCACCGCCCGGTGGTCGCGGTGGTTGAAGTAGTGCTGGCCGAAGAAGACGGCCGTCGGGTCGTGACCCAGCACCGCCTCGGGACGAACCCTTCGGACCACCTCCACCAGCGCCCCGCGCAGGTCGGCGCTGTCCTCCACCTCGCCATCGGTCCACCCGAGGGACGTCACCGCCGCCAGGCCCAGGATCCCGGCCGCCTGCGCCAGCTCTTCGGCCCGGGTGCCGGCCAGCTCGCTCGGTGCGACGCCCGGGTCCGTGGTGCCGCGGCCGCCGTCGGTGCACACCACCAGGTGCACCTCGCTGCCCGCCTTGGCCCAGCGCGCCAGCGTCCCGCCGCTCGCGACGTCGGCGTCGTCGGGGTGGGCGTAGACCGCCACCACCCGCTCGGGCACCTCGCTCACCAGCTCCGCCATGGCTCGATCCCCACCTTCCTGCCCGGTCCCGGTGGCACGACCAACCCCGGGCTCACCCCGTCACGATGCGGCCCGCCTCGGCGCGCCCACCCGTCCTGACGCCCCGATCCGTCCGGCCCGCCTCACACCCGGCGCTTCGGCTCGGTCGTCTTGGTGAGCAGGCCCACCTCGCGCTGGAAGTCGCCCAGCTCCTCGAAGCCCTTGTAGACGCTGGCGAAGCGAACGTAGGCGATCTCGTCGAGTCCCTTCAGCTGCTCGAGCACCGCCAGCCCGACCCGCTGGCTCGTGGGGTCGGGCGGCCCCACCCGGAGCAGCTCCTCGACCTGGTGGGCGAGCTCCTCCATGGCCTCTTCGGCCACCGGTCGGTTCTTGCACGCCGATCGCACCCCCTCGACGATCTTGGCCCGGTCGAAGGGCTCCCGCTGCCCGGAGCGCTTGACCACCCACAGCGGGATCTCCTCGACCCGTTCGAACGTCGTGAACCGGCGGCCGCAACCCAGACACTCGCGGCGCCGGCGGATCGCCCCACCGTCCTCGGCCAGGCGCGAGTCCACCACCCGATCGTCATCCACCGAGCACCACGGACACCGCACGACACCGACGTTATCGCCCGGCCCGGTGCACCGACCGGGCCGGGGCCCGGCCCCCCAGACGCCTCGCGGGCACCGGTCAGCTCAACGGAACGTGCTCCCCCGCCACCACACCGGCCGACCCCAGCTCGGCCCGCAGGACGCTCGCCTCTCGCGCCGGGTCGTGGGGGGCGAGCCGAGCAGCGATCGACTCCAGCGTGTCCCCCGGCCGAACGACGTAGTACGTCCCCTCACCGCCGTGGACCGCGATCGGGAGCCCGCCCGCCTGCACGGTCGAGGTCGACCCCGGATGGGGCGACCGACCCAGGAGCGTGGTCGCCGGCAACAGCGCTGCCAACCCGGCCGCGCCCAGCACTCCGGCCGCCAGCAGACGGCGGCGCCGAACCCTCGCCGTGGGCCGGCGCCGGGCAACCACCCGAGGGGCCGGCTGCGCCGCTCGCTCGACCAGCCGCAGGACCGGGCGACCCGGCGCCACGGCCACCGGCCTCGGGGCACCCGACACCATGGCACCGGACCACGCAGGGTCGGAGCACGCCGGGTCTGACCACTCAGGGTCTGACCAGGGCGCACCTGAGAACCTGGCATCCGGCAACGTCGCGATGGCCATGTCGTTGCTCTCCCTCGTCAGCCGCCACGGGCGGCGGCGGCAGTCCCGCATCGCCGAACATCTGTTCGCCGCATGGCCATTTGACCACGAACGTCTGTTCGTGTCAACCACCGGTTCCCGAACAGATGTTTGCCTTTGCCGCCCACAGTCGGTATCGTTCGCCAAACACGCGTTCGCCAGAGGAGGGCCATGGCTGAGGTGCTGAGCGGGAAGCGGCAGGCGATCTTGGATTTCATCGCAGAGCGGCTGCGGTCGCAGGGGTACCCGCCGTCGGTACGGGAGATCGGCGAGGCGGTCGGCCTCACCTCCTCGGCCACGGTGCACTCGCATCTGGCCCTGCTCCAGCGCGAGGGCTACCTGGTGCGGGACCCGACCAAGCCCCGGGCCATCCAGGTGCGCTACGACGCCAACTCGCAGGCGGCGATGGCGCCGGGCCGGGTGCGCCACGTCCCGCTCCTCGGCGACGTGGCCGCCGGCACCGGCGTCCTGGCCAGTGAGAACGTCGAGGAGCTCCTGCCGATGCCCGAGGAGTTCACCGGCACCGGGTCCACCTTCATGCTGCGGGTGCGTGGCGAGTCGATGATCGAGGCGGGCATCCTCGACGGGGACTACGTCGTGGTCCGCCAGCAGCCCGACGCCGAGCCCGGCGACGTGGTGGTGGCGGGGCTCCCGGACGGAGAGGCGACGGTCAAGACGTTCTCACGACGGCGCGGGCGGGTGGTCCTGCTGCCGGCGAACCCCGCCTTCCAGCCCATCGACCTCGACCCGGCCGAGGTGACCCTCTACGGCAAAGTGGTGACGGTGCTCCGCCGGCTCTGATCCGGCGCCCGTCTCGTGACCCGAGCCCTCACCGCAGCAGGCGTGAGAGCCTGCGGTCGGCAAGGATCTTGCCCGCGGTCTGGCACGTCGGGCAGTAGACGACCTCGTAGGACTCGTAGGACACCCGATGCAGGGTGTCGCCGCACCTCGGACACGGCTGGCCGGCACGGTTGTGGACGGCGAAGCGTCCGCCCAGCTTGGCGTCGGACAGCCCGCCGGTGCGCTCACGCTCGGCGACCAGCGCCGAGGCGAGAACCTCGCGCACGGCGGTCACCAGCGCCTGGCGGGCCTCGGGCGACAGCGACCGCAGCGAGGCGAAGGGCGAGATCCCGGCCAGGTTGAGGGCGTCATCGGCGTACCCCCGGCCGATCCCCGCCGCCACGTGCTGGTCCCGCAGCAACGTGTGCACGTGACGGGTGCTGTCGGAGGTGCGCACGAGCGCTTCGAAGGTGTCGTCCTGCGGTTCGGGGCCCAGCCCGGCCAGCGGTCCCTCGTCGCCCGGCCCGAGCACCCACCAGCCGGCCTTTCGCTGGGTCCCGTGCTCCCGCACGAGCACGGCGGTGGCGTTGTCGAAGCTCAACCGGAAGACGGCTCCACGGGGCCGGGTGGACTTGACCGGCGATTCGAGGTCCAGGCGCCCGGCCTGGGACAGATGCACCAGCACCCTCCCACGGTCCGAGCCGCCGGCATCCCCGAAGCTGAACACCAGGTACTTCCCCCGGCGCGACACGTGGCGCACCACCGCGCCGATCAGGTCCTCGGGGGCCGGTCGCACGGTCTTGAGGCCGCTGAACCCGATCACCTCGGGCCGCTCCAGGCGCGCCCCGGCCAGGGCGGCCGCCAGCCGCTCGGCCAGCGCTTGCATCTCGGGAAGTTCAGGCATCGGATCTCCTCGTGCAGTATGGACGCGATGGACGATCCGGGCGACACGGCGAAGACAGGGGACACCTACACCCACGGCCACCACGAGTCGGTGCTCCGTAGTCACAAGTGGCGGACCGCCCAGAACTCGGCCGGCTACCTTCTGGACCACTTGCGACCCGGCCACGACCTCCTCGACGTGGGTTGCGGGCCGGGCACGATCACCCTCGACCTGGCCGAGCGGCTCGCCCCAGGCCGGGTGGTGGGCATCGACCGAGCGGGCAGCGTGCTCGAGGACGCCAAGGCGCTGCGCCGCGAACGACGCGCGGCCAACGTGACGTTCACCACCGGTGACGCTTACGCCCTCGAGTTCGACGACCGGTCGTTCGACGTGGTGCACGCCCACCAGGTGCTTCAGCACCTTTCGGATCCGGGGGCGGCGCTGGCCGAGATGCGCCGGGTGCTGCGCCGCGATGGGATCCTGGCCGTGCGCGACAGCGATTACGGCAGCTTCCTGTGGTCGCCCGAGGACCCGCTGCTGTCGCGGTGGCTCGAGCTCTACCACCAGGTGACCGCCCGCAACGGGGCCGAAGCCGACGCTGGTCGCCGGCTGCTCGGCTGGGTGCGGGCCGCCGGCTTCGACGACGCCCGACTGACCACCTCCACCTGGACGTTCGCCGACCACGAGACCACTGGTTGGTGGAGCGAGCTGTGGGCCGAACGGATCACCCGGTCCGCCTTCGCCGAGCAGGCGGTCGCCTACTCACTCACCGACGCCGGGGAGCTCGAGCGACTGGCAGCCGCCTGGCAACGGTGGGGCCGGTCCCCCGACGCCGTCTTCGTCCTCGTCCACTTCGAGGTGCTGGCCGGGCCGCCGGGTTGAGCAAGATCGATCGAGCGTCAGGCCGCCGGGTCGAGGAGTGCCGAGAGCACCGCCCGGGCCCGCTCGAGCGCGGCCCGCTCCACCCGCTCGTCGGGGTGGTGGGCGAGCAACGGGTCCCCGGGGCCGAAGTTGGCCGCCGGCACGCCGTGGGCCCAGAAGCTGGCCACGTCGGTCCAGCCGACCTTGGCGCGCGGTGGCTCGCCGGTCGCGGCGACCAGGCGTTCGAGCAGCGGGTCCTCGAGCGACGGCGGGGCCCCGTCCGCCGCGTCGACCACCCGCAACGAATCGGAGAGCTGCGTGCTCAGCAGGTCCTCGAAGACGCGGTCGAGCACGCCGATCGCGTCCGACGTGGCGCGGTCCGGGGCGAACCGGTAGTTCACGCTGAGCGAGACCCGGTCGGGCACCACGTTCCCGCCGACGCCGCCGGTCACCCCGACCGCCTGGAGCTGCTCGACGTACTCGCACCCGCTCAGCACCACCGACCGGCCTTCCCACTCGGCCACCCTCGCCAGCACCGGGGCCAACCGGTGGATGGCGTTCCGGCCGGTGAACGGCCGGGCCGTGTGCGCCCGGACGCCGCCGAGCTCGACCACCGCCCGAAGGGTCCCCTGGCATCCGGCCTCCACCCGGCCCCCCGTCGGCTCCCCTAGGATCGCCACGTCGGCCTCCAGCAGGTCGGGCCGTTCGGACCAGAGCTGCATCAGGCCGCTTTCGGCCCGGGCGACCTCCTCACGGGCGTAGAAGCACCACGTGATGTCGGTCGCCGGCCGGCGCAGCGTCCGGGCCAGGTCGAGCATCACCGCCAGGCCCCCCTTCATGTCGGCCGCGCCGACCCCCCAGAGGACCTCGCCGTCGTCGACCACCTCCGCCCGGGCCGGTGGCACAGTGTCGAGGTGACCGGCGAGCACGACCCGGCGGGGCCGCCCGAGGTCGGTGCGCGCCAGCACGTTGTCGCCGATCCGCTCGACCGCCAGCCAGCCGCAGTCGGCGAGCGCCGCTGCCACCCGGTCCGCCATCGCCCCCTCCCCGTGGCTGACCGAGGGGATCTCGACCAGCTCGCGGGTGAGGGCGAGCAGGTCGGTGTCGCTCACGTGGCGACGCCGTGCTCACGCAGGATGTCGTTGAGCTGCGCCTTGTCGTGGCGCTGGCCCTCCTCCAAGCGGCGGATCACCAGCACGCACGGCAGGAAGAACTCGCCGCCGGGGTACTTCCGGGCCCGGCTGGCCGACACGGCGACCGACCAGGGAGGAACCACGCCCCGGCTGAGCTCCTCGCCCGACTCGGCGTCGATGACCGGGATGCTCGGGTTCAAGATGGTGCCCGAGCCGAGCACGACCCCGTCGCCGACCTGCGCGCCGTCGGTGACCATGCACCGGCTGCCGATGAACGCGTCGTCGCCGATCACCACCGGAGTGGCGTTGGGGGGCTCGAGCACGCCACCGATGCCCACCCCGCCCGACAGGTGGACCCTGGCCCCGATCTGGGCGCACGAGCCGACCGTGGCCCACGTGTCGACCATGGTGTCGGCCCCGACCCAGGCGCCGATGTTGACGTAGCTCGGCATGAGCACCACTCCGGGCGCGAGGTACGCGCCCCGGCGGGCCGAGGCGCCCGGGACCACCCGCACGCCGGCCTCGGCGTAGCCGGTCTTGAGGGCCAGCTTGTCCGCGTACTCGAACGGGCCGATCTCCGCCGGGGCGATGGCCCGCAGCCGGAAGAGCAGGAGGATGGCCCGCTTCAGCCACTCGTGCACCACCACCTCCCCCGAGGGCAGCGGCTCAGCGACCCGGGCCTCGCCTCGGTCGAGCAGCTCGATGACCGCCTCGACCGCCGCGAGAGCGTCGGTGTCGGACGGGGTGAGGGTGCCGATCCTCTGCCACAGCTGGTCGACGGTCTCGTGCAGGTCGTTCACGCCTTGGATGGTAACCGAGGCAATCGGGGGCTCCAGGGCCCGGACCAGGCGGAGCCCCCGGTGCCGCTCAGCGCGAGGTCGTCCAACCGGCCTGGGTCAGACGCTCGGCCACCAGCTCGAGCCGGGCCATCGGTTGGACCACCGCCACCCGGGCATGCCCTCCCCCGCCCGGACCGTAGAGATCGCCCGGGCTGACGAGCAGCCCGCCCACGCGCGCCAGGTCGCCCGCCATGGCCCAGGGGTCGGGCCACCGCTCCGGAACGGGCACCCACAGGTAGAAGCCGCCCGCCGGCAGCTCCACCGGGCAGCCGGCGGACCCGAGCAGTGCGGCCACGAAGGCCAGCCGCTCCCGGTAGCGCCGGCGCTGCTCGCCGACGTGCTCGTCGTCGGCCAGGGCCAGGGCGGCCGCCGCCTGCACCGGCCCCGGCACCATGAGCCCGGCGTGCTGGCGCACGTCTCGCAGGTACCCCACCAGCTCGGGATCGCCGGCGTAGAAGCCGCACCGCAATCCGGCCAGGTTGGAGCGCTTGGAGAGCGAGTGGACGGCCACCACGCCCGCGGACCCGTGCTCGAGCACCGAGGCCGGTCCACCGGCCCAGGTGAACTCGCAGTAGCACTCGTCCGAAAAGACGGGCACGCCCTTGGCACGGCCCCATCGGGCCAGCGAGCCGAGGTCGCTCAGCCCACCGGCCGGGTTGGACGGGGAGTTCGCCCAGATCATCAGCGCCCGCTCGGCGTCGGCCGGGTCGATCCGGTCGAGCGCCAGCCCGTTGCCGTCCGCGTCCACCGGCGGCACCGGCACCGCCCGGCATCCCGCTAGCCGGGCCCCCATCTCGTAGGTCGGGTACGAGACGGCCGGAAACAGCACCGTGTCGCGCTCGGGAGTCCGCAGGCGCAGGAGGTGGGCGGTGGAGGCGACGAACTCCTTGGTGCCGACGCACACGGCGACCGCCGCCGGCTCGATCTCCACCCCGAAGCGCCGGCGCAGCCAATCGGCGGCAGCTCGCCGCAACGCCGGGCCCCCGGCCGAGGAGGGATAGCCGCGCTCGGTTCCCGATGCCGCCAATGCCCGGGTCACCGCCGGCGGCGGTGGGTCGCACGGGGTCCCCACGGAGCAGTCGACCACCCCCCCCGCCAGCAGCTCCGCCTCGGCTCGCAAAGCGTCGAGCCGGTCGTAGGGGTAGGGCGGCGGGACGAAGCCCCGGGCCGGCGCGGGCACGGGCGACGCGGGCACGGGCGACGCGGGCACGGCGCTCACGGGGCTGGAGGCTAGCGGTTGGCCGCCCGAACCGCCCGACGTCGGCCCATGCCCGGGCGACCGCTAGAACAGAGGCGACCACCGACGAGGAGCCACAGCGTTGGGCCGCAAGAACCACCGAGGGAACCGCCACGAGCCGGACCGGCGGTCCGAGCCGAAGCGAGCGGATCGACCGGATCGACCGGATCGACCCGGCGAGCCCAAGCGCCCCGAGCGGCGATCCCTCGCCCCGCGGGAGCTCTCCGGGGCGTTGTGGGCCAACCCGCCCGACGACGCAACGTTCGTCGCCGGCCCCACCTACAACGTCATCGTCTCGGCCCACGCGGCGCGCCAGCTCGAGGAGCTCGGCCGACCGGCCCAGGCGGCGCTCGGCTACCTACGCGAGGCGGCCCGCGACGAGCTGCGGTGGGCGGCCCAGCCCATGCCGTCCCAGCACGGGCGCGACGTGTGGCTGCTCGGCGCGGGCGGGGTCCGGGTCCTGTTCGACATCGAGCAGGGCGACCTCACCATCCAGGGATTCGGCCTCCAGCCCCACCGCCGCTCCTTTGGTTGGTGAGACGGCCAGCGGGGCACGCGAGGCGGGGCGCGACTACCCGACCGGCACCACGTACTCGCTGAACCGTGCCCGGCCCGCCGCATCGAGGACCACCTCGACCGTGGCGGCGTGCTCGCCCGCCCGCTGGACGAGCACCTCGCCCTCGCGGTGCACGGCTGCCAGCACGTCGCCCCGCGCCCACGGGATGCTCAGGGCCACCACCCGGTCCGCCACCCGTAGGCGGTCTCCGATGGCGCGGAGCAGGGAATCGATGCCGAGCCCGGTGACGGCCGAGATGCACACCGCTCCCTCGACCTCGTCGGCCAGCCGCTCGGCCTCGGACGATCGGTCCGCCTTGTTGACGACCACCAGTTCGGGCACCTCCGCCGCGTCGATGTCGCCCAGCACCTGGCGCACCGCCTGCATCTGGGCACGCGGGTCGGGCGCCGACCCGTCGACCACGTGCACCACCAGGTCCGACAGCCGCACCGAGTCCAAGGTGGAGCGGAAGGCCTCCACCAGCTGGTGGGGCAGCTTGCGGACGAAGCCCACCGTGTCGGTCACCAGCACGGTCTCCCCGCCGGGTAGGGCGAGCTGGCGGGTTCGGGGGTCGAGGGTGACGAACAGCCGGTCCTCGACCGGGACGCCGGCGTCAGTCAGGCAGTTGAGCAGGGTGGACTTGCCGGCGTTGGTGTAGCCGACGAGCGTCAGCTCGCGGTGCCGGCCCCGAGCTCGTGACCGGCGCTGGACCCCGCGGGTGCGGGCGACCGAGCGCAGGTCCGCCTCGAGGCGGTGCATGCGCCGGACCAGACGCCGACGGTCCACCTCCAACTGGGTCTCGCCGGGGCCCCGGGTGCCGATGCCACCGGCCTGCTGGCTCAGGCTCGTCCCCCGGCCGCGCAGCCGCGGGAGCCGGTAGCGCAGCAGCGCCAGCTCCACCTGGGCCTTGCCCTCCGGGCTCCGGGCGTTCTGGGCGAAGATGTCGAGGATCACCGCCGTTCGGTCGATGGCGGTCCGGCCGAGCAGCCCCTGAAGGTTGCGCTGCTGGGCCGGGGAGAGCTCCTCGTCGAACACCACCGTGTCGGCGTCGACGCCGACCGACAGCTCGGCGAGCTCGAGGGCCTTGCCCTTGCCGACGAAGGTCGCGGGGTCGGGATGGTCGCGCCGCTGGACCACCCGGGCCACCACGTCGGCCCCGGCGGTGTCCACCAGCAGCGCCAGCTCGTCGAGCGCCGCCTCGACCTCCTCGGCCGACGAGCCGGGGAACACCACACCGACGAGGACGATCCGCTCGCGAAACGAGCGATCGATCAGGGTGCCGGGCAGGTGCTGGGTCACCGGGGACCGCCGCACGTACCTCGCAGACCGGTCGCCCTCAACGCGCCTCGGTGCTCGCCATCAGCCACTCGGGGTCGGCCGTCAGGTCGGCCACCTTGTGCGTGGGACCGGCCAGCCACGCCGACGGCGCCCCCGCACCGGCTCCGTCCTCGCCGAGCTCCACCTCCAGCGGCCCCCCCGGGTTCTGCACGCACACCACCGAGCCGGTCAGGCCCCAGGCCCGGGCCGCCGCGGCCGCCGCAACGCTGCCCGTCCCACAGGCGCGGGTCTCGCCGACCCCTCGCTCCCAGACCCGCATCCTCAGGTCGCCGTCGCCGACCACGCTGACGAACTCGACGTTGAGCCCCCCGGGCACCGTCCCCGAGATCCGCCGGCCCAGCCCGGCCACGTCGAGCAGGTCCACCCCGTCGTGGAGCACCACCAGGTGGGGGTTCCCCACGTCCACCCGACGAGCCGGCCCCTGGCCGAGCAGCGAGACCTGCTCCTCCCCCAAGGTCGCAGGGCCCATGTCCACGCGCGCCCAGCCTGCACCGGCACCCACCGCCCGGTACTCCACCGTCCGCACGCCCGCGTCGGTGGCCACCGTGAGCCGGGGGGGGTCGGCCAGGCCCGCGTCCACCGCCGCCTGGGCGACGCAGCGGATGCCGTTGCCGCTCATCTCCGCCCGCCCGCCGTCGGCGTTGTGGAGCTCCATCGACAGGTCGGTCCCCTCACCGGGCCACACCCGCACCAGCCCGTCGGCGCCCACGCCGCGGTACCGGTCACACAGGGCGACCACCACCGACTCGGGGAGCCGGATCCGATCCGCCGGGTCGACGAACACCAGGAAGTCGTTCCCCGCTCCGTGGTGCTTGGAGAAGGACAGCGTCTCGGCTCCCGCCCCGTGCCCCCATCGATCGACCATACCCACAGTCTCGCCGCTCACCGGGCCGCGCCGAGCACCGCCGGGGCCCCAGGGCTCCCACCGGTGGCGACCAGGGCCGCGAGCAACGTCGCTTCGCGATCCTCGTCCACGCGCAGCCAGCGGATCCGGGGGTCACGCCGGAACCAAGCCCATTGACGGCGGGCGAACCGACGGGTGGCGCGCACGGCGTCGGCCACGCACCGCTCAAGGGGCACCCCCGACTCCACGTGGGCGAGGAGCTCGCGGTAGCCGAGGGCCTGGCGGGCCGTGCGCGACAGGCCACCGGTGCGGCCCGCCAGGTGGCGCACCTCCTCCACCAGGCCGGCCGCCAACCACCCGTCGAAGCGCTCGGCGATCCGCCGGTCGACCGCCGGGGGGTCGAACGGGACCCCGATGATGGCGAAGGGGGTCGGACCGTAGGCCTGCAGCCCGGGGCCGAAGGACGAGAAGGGTCGGCCGGACCCGAGGGTCACCTCGAGGGCCCGCACCACCCGTCGACGGTTGGTGGGCTCGATCCGGCCGGCCGCCACGGGATCGAGCGTGGTCAGCCGCCGGTGCAGCTCGGGCAGGCCTCCGGGTCGGTCGGCTCGGGCATCGAGCTCGGCCGCCACATCCGGCCAGCGACCGGGCAACGAGAGCTGGTCGACCACCGTCCGCACGTACAGGCCGGTCCCGCCGACCAACAAGGCTCGACCCCCACGGACCGCGATGCCCTCCAGCGCCCGCCGTGCCTCGCCGGCGAAGCGGGCCAGGCTGTAGTCCTCGGACGGGTCGGCCACGTCGACCAGGTGGTGCGGCACCTCGGCCCGGAGCGCCGGCGAGGGCTTGGCCGTCGCCAGGTCCATCTCGCGGTAGACCGACATCGAGTCCATCGAGACCAGCTCGACCTGACCGAGCCGTCGAGCCACCGCCACGGCCAGGTCGGACTTGCCCGACGCGGTCGTGCCGACCAGCGCGACTCCCCCGGCGCGGACCCCCTCGAGGCTCAAGGGGCGTCGGATCTGCTCGCCGCACCGCCGCGCACCTCGAGGGGGATCCGGCGCGGTGCCCGGGGGACCGCGGTGAGGGCCTCGAGGCGGCCGATCAGATGGTGGGGTGCCGCACTCTGCACCTCGACCCGGACGAAGGAGCCGGCCAGGGGGGTCCCCTCAACACCGGGAGCGAAGTGGGTGAGCTTTCCCTGCCTGGTTCGCCCGGTGACCATCGCCGGATCGCGCCGGCTGGGACCCTCGACCAGCACCTCCTCTCGGCGGCCGATCCGATCCCGGTGCCGGACCAGCGCCGAACGCTCCACGACGGCGCGGAGCCGCTCGAAGCGGTCGGCGACCACCGGCGCCGGCACGAACTGCTCGGTCATGGCCGCCGCCCGCGTTCCGGGACGGGGCGAGAAGATGAATGTGTAGGCGCTGTCGAACGCCGCCTCGGCGGCGACGTCGAGGGTGTCGTCGAAGTCCCGCTCCGTCTCGCCCGGGAAGCCGACGATGATGTCGGTCGTGACGGCCAGGTCGCCGATGGCCTCGCGGGCGTCGCGCAAGCGTTCGAGGTACCGCTCGGCCCGGTAGCCCCGGCGCATCGCGGCCAGGACCCGGTCGCTGCCCGATTGCAGTGGGAGATGGAGCTGCTCGCACACGGCCGGCGACTCGGCCATGGCCGCGATGGTCTCGGGCCGCAGGTCCTTGGGGTGCGGGCTGGTGAACCGGACCCGCTCGATGCCCTCGACCTCGGCGACCCGCCGCAGCAGGTCGGCGAAGAGCGGGCGCCGGCGGGTGATGTCGCGGCCATAGGAGTTCACGTTCTGACCGAGCAGGGTGACTTCTACCACGCCCCGGCGGGCGAGGGAGGTGACCTCGGCCACGACGTCCTCGGGGGCCCGGCTCGCCTCGGGACCCCGGACCGCCGGGACGATGCAGAACGCGCACGAGTTGTCGCACCCGGTCTGGATGGTCACCCAGGCGGCATGGGGAACGTCCCGCACCGCCGACAGCGCGCTCGCCTGGTCGGCCTCGTGCTCGGGATCGGGACCGTCGAGCACCTCGACCTGCGGACCGTCGCTTCGGGCCCGTCGCAACAGCTCGGGCGCCCGGGCGAGGTTGTGGGTGCCGAAGACCACGTCCACGTGCCCGGCCCGGGCACGCAGCGCCTCACCGTCGCGCTGGGCCAGGCAGCCCCCCACCGCGATCTGGAGCCCGGGCCGAGCTGCCTGGACCGACTTGAGGTGGCCCAGGTGCCCGTAGAGCTTGTTGTCGGCGTTCTCGCGGATGCAGCAGGTGTTGAGGACCACCACGTCCGCCTCGTCGAGGTCCTCGGTCGGCTGCATCCCGTCGGCGACCAGCAGTCCGGCCAGCCGCTCGGAGTCGTGCTCGTTCATCTGGCACCCGAAGGTGCGAATCATGAACTTGCGGGACATGCGCGCAGTGTAGGCCGGGGCGCGTGGTGGGTCTCGACCTAGGGCGCGCGGCGGCTCACGCCGTCGGATCGGCGAGCTCGACGGCGCCCCGACGTGGCGCGAGCTCGGCCGGGCCGGGCAGTCGGGCGCCCTCGCCCACGACCAAGCCGCTGCGGTCGGCCCGCAGCACGACGACCTGGCCGTGCACCCCGGTGGCGCCGAGCGCGTCCATGGCCGACCGGTGGACCTGGGCCGCCTGGTGCTCGGAGCAGATCCCGACCAGGCTCGGCCCGGCCCCCGACCAGCACGACGCCAGCGCCCCACCCTCGACCAGGCCGGCCAGCAACGTCGGCGCCTCGGGGAACAGGGGCGACCGATAGTCCTGGTGCAGCCGGTCCTCGGTCGCCTCGGGCGCCAGCAACCGGTGGTCGGCCAGCCCGGCCACCAGCAGGCCCATCCGCCCGAGATTGAACGTGGCGGCCTCGCGGCTCACCGACCCGGGCAGCGCCTGGCGGGCCCGGGTCGTCGACAGCGATCGGTCCGGCACGACCAGGACGAAGACCAGTGACGGATCCAAGGCCAACCGGACCGTCCGGACCACGCCGTGCACCATGGTGGCCACGACCAGGCCACCGACCACACTGGCCGCCGCGTTCTCCGGGTGCCCGTCGGTTCGGGCCGCCACCGCCAACGGGTCCGCCGCCCCGGCGGCGGCGGCCGCGGCGGCGGCCAGCGCGGCCGAGGACCCGAGCCCGCGAGCCACCGGGATCTGCGAGCGCACGGTGATGGCCAGCCGGTCGTCCCCCACGACGTCGATGGCCACCCGGGCGGCCAGATGCCCGGCGTCGTCCGAAAGCCCGGCTCCCTCGCCCTCGCTCCGTACGACCAGCCGTCGGGCCCGTTCTACCTCCACCTCGACGTAGCAGTCGAGGGCCACCGCCAAGGTGTCGAACCCCGGCCCGAGGTTCGCGGCGGAGGCGGGGGCCCGGGCCAGCACGCCGCCAGGATAGGTGGTCAGCCAACCCCCAGAAGGCGGTCCACCAGCGAACGCGCCGGAAGGGCCCCCGACAGTCGCACCGGCGTGCTGCTCGGGGTCCGATCGTCACGGCCGGTCCCGACCGTTGCCACAGCCACCTCGGTGCCCCGTGCCGCCCCCTCCGCCGGTGCCTGGTCGAAGTGGAGGACCACCCGCACCCGGGCACCGGCGGTCCCCAGCACCGAGACGCTCCGGGTGGCCACCGCGGCGACCGACCTTCCCAGCAGGCTCGCCCTGGCCAGGTCCTCGCCCGCCGTGACCGCGCTCACCTCGTGCACGGTGCCGGACGCCGCCCGAGCATCGGCGAGGGCAGCCGCGCCGGCCTGGGCCAGCGGGGACGAGCCGGCCTGGCCGGTCACCGCGGCGAGCACGAGCACCGATCGCGTCCCGACGCGCTCCGATAGCGCCAACACGTCGCACCCGCCGGCCTGCGAGGTGAAGCCCGACTTGACGCCGATCACCCCCTGGGTGCCGAGCAGCGGGGTGTAGGAGTCCTCCGTTCCCCCCACCGGCAGGGTGACCGACCGCATGGCCGCGATGGTCGCGAAGGCCGGATCGGACATGAGGCGCGACGCGACCATCAACACGTCCGCGGCAGTGGACCGGGACCCGCTGTCGAACCCGTCGGCGTCGACGTAATGGGTCTGGTGCATCCCGAGCGCCGCCGCGGCGCTGTTCATCTTGGCGACGAACGCCGTGATGCTGCCCGCGTCCCAACGAGCCAGTGCATCGGCCAGGTTGTCGGCGGAGTGGACGACCAGTCCCTCCAGCAGTTGCCGCTCGGTCAGCTGCTCGCCTTCGGCGACGGGGATGTTGGCCTGATCGGTCCGGTCGTCCTCCCTCACCTCCGCCACGTCGAGCGCACTCATGGTCACCGTCGGCCCGTCCTGGCCTCGGCGCAGCGGATGGTCCCGCAGCACCACCCACGCCGTCATCAGCTTGGTGAGGCTGGCGACGGGCACCGCCTGCTCGATCCCGGACTGGTCGGCCAACCCGACCGCCGGCACCGCGATCGCGGCCTCGCCCACCGACGGCCACGGGACGACCGGAGGGGTGCCGGGCACCTGGATCGGCGGGAGGGTGAGCGCCACGACGTCCGCCCGCTGCGCGGCGGAGGACCGCAGGTTGTAGGCGGCCGACCCGCCGAGCACGGCGACCAGGAGGAGCGCCGCCAACA
Organism: Acidimicrobiales bacterium; assembly: GCA_036501425.1. Taxonomy (GTDB): domain Bacteria; phylum Actinomycetota; class Acidimicrobiia; order Acidimicrobiales; family RAAP-2; genus DATKRB01. The sequence goes on from DASYAI010000078.1 coordinate 28,822, forward strand.
AGAGGCGACGCCGGGCGCGTCGGAGGACCCGCGCCCGCGGGTCGCGTCGGACCCGGGCCCGCCGGCGGCCGGCTGCGGGGCCCCGGACCGGGTCGCGTGGGCCGGTCGACGACGGCTGCACGGTGACTGCTCCCACCGGCGTGCCGCCCACGCTGACCGCTCCCGACAGCGGCGACCCGGCGCTGACGGCGCCCACGATCGGCACCGGGGCGGTGTCGGGCAGGTCGGCCACCGGCGGCCCCAGAGTCACGCAGGGCGGGGCGACGTCCGCGGCAGGGCTCGGCCCGCTGGGGCGGGGCGAGGGTTTGCCCTGGTGGGGAAGGGAGGGCAGCGTGTCGGAAATGGAGGACGCTCCGCCCGCTCAGGAGGCCGTCACGACAGCATCTGGTCGAGCTCGTCGGGCGTCATCAGGACGGCGCGGGCCTTGGAGCCCTCCGAGGGGCCCACGATGCCGCGGCGCTCGAGAAGATCCATCAGGCGCCCGGCGCGGGCGAACCCCACCCGCAGCTTGCGCTGGAGCATGGAGGTCGATCCCAGCTGCGAGCGCACGACCTCTTCCATGGCCCGCATGAGGAGCTCGTCCTCGTCGTCACCGACTCCGGCCGAGCCGCGGCCCCGCCGATCGTCGCTCAGGTCCAGCCCCACCACCTGCTCGGGCGTGCGGCCCTGCCGGCGCCAGAAGGCGACGACGTCTCGAACCTCCTCCTCGGAGACCCAGGGGCCCTGGATGCGTCGGGCCACGTTCGACGAGGCGGTCAACAACAGCATGTCGCCCATGCCGATCAGCCTCTCGGCTCCGGGCTGGTCGAGGATCACCCGGCTGTCGGCCAGCGACGACACCGAAAACGCCATCCGGCTGGGGACGTTGGCCTTGATGACGCCGGTGATCACGTCCACTGAGGGCCGTTGGGTGGCCAGCACCAGGTGGATCCCGACCGCTCTCGCCATCTGGGCGATACGGACGACCGACTCCTCGACGTCCCGCGCCGCCACCATCATCAGGTCGTTCAGCTCGTCGACCACCACGAGCACCATCGGCAACCGGTCCGGTCCGCTCGGCTCCGTTCCGATCTCCTCGGCCGCAAGCTCTCCGTCGTCGTCCAGCGCGTCGCCGTAGGGGTCCTCCGCCTCCCCGTCGGCGACCTCGTAGCCCTCGTCGTCGACCTCGTACGCCTCGTCCTCTTCCTCCCCGACTTCCTCGTCCTCTTCTTCTTCCTCGAGGCCGTCGTCGGGGCCAGCCTCGTCGTCGACCTCGTACTCCTCGTCCTCGGCCGCCGCGAGCTCTTCGGCGCCGTTACGGTCGTCCTCGACGGCTGCCTCGAGCGCCACCCGTCGACGGGCCCGCTCGGCGACCGCCGCCACCTCGGCCCGCACCGACGATCCGCCCCGGGGCCCGAGATCCCCCCGGTCGTAGGCCTCGTTGAAGCCGGTGATGTCGCGCATCCCGTACTCGGCCAGCAGGTCGTAGCGACGCTCCATCTCCTTGACCGCCCACGCCAGGGCGTTGGCGGCCTTCTTCGGGTCGACCACCACCGGGGTGAGCAGGTGGGGCAACCCGTTGTACTGACCCAGCTCCACCCGCTTGGGATCGACCAGCATGAGACGGACTTGGTCCGGGGTGCTCCGCATCAGCACCGAGGTGATGAGCGAGTTGATGCAGGACGACTTTCCGGCCCCCGTCGCCCCGGAAATCAGCATGTGGGGCATCTGGGCGAGGTCGACCATTACCGGGCGACCCGCGATGTCGCGCCCGATCCCCACGTCGAGCGGGTGGGTGGCCCGCCGAGCCTCGTCGGAGTCGAGGATGTCGCCCAGGGACACCAGCTGGCGCTGCCGGTTGGGCACCTCGACCCCGATGGCGGACATGCCGGGGATAGGCGCCAGGATGCGCACGTCCGGGGACGCCATGGCGTAGGCGATGTCCTTGGACAGGCTCGTGACCCGGGCCACCTTCACGCCTGCCCCCAGCTCCAGCTCGAACCGGGTCACCGTGGGTCCCACCGTCCGGCCGAGCAACCGGGTCTCCACCCCGTGGGCGGCGAGGGCCGACACGAGGGCTCGCCCGGCCTGATCGATCTGGCGCTCGTCGAGCCGCTGCTGGCGCGACCGCTTCAGGAGGCTCGTCGGGGGCAGCCGCCACGCCCCCGAGACGGGCCCCACGGCCCCGGCCACGGCGATCGGGGGCTCGGCCGGTGGCTCCTCCGGCTCGTCGGCCGCGCCCAGCGCGGCGAGCTTGCGGGCATCGAGGGCCCGGGAACCGGACGGCTCGTCGGCACCGACCGGAGGTGCCGAACCGACGGCCGCCGCGAGGTCGGCATCCTCGTCATCCGGCTCGTCGGCCGGCGACCCGCCGTCCTCTTCCTCGACGTCGCCGGCCTCGTCGTCCTCCTCGGCGCGGCCAGCCTCGGCGAGGATCCCCTCGGCCCCGTGCTGATCGTCCGCCGGCTCGTCGGTGTCGTCGTCGTCCCACCCGCCGGGCTCCTCGTCCCCATCGCTCCCCCGCGGGTCGGTGAGCCGACCGAAGGACGCCCCAAGGGTCCGGAAGGACCACGAGACCGCCCCGGCCACACCTCGTGCCACGGTGCCGATCGAGACCCGGGTCGTGATGATCGCGGCCACGACCAGCACCGCGACGAGCACCACGACCGCCCCGGCGGTGCCGAGACCGATCTGGAGCGGCCGGCCGACCCCGAGGCCCAGCAGCCCCCCCGCTGCCTTCGTGCTCGAGAGGTGGCTGGTCCGGGCGTCGCCCGCTGCGAGGTCGGCCAGCCCGGTGACCGCCGCCAGCCCGAGCGCGCTGCCGAAGCTCGACCGGAAGACCTCGGGCCGATGACGGCCGACGATGATGAGCACGCCGGCCACGACGAGCACCGGGGGCAGCGCGAAGCGAACCGCCCCGACCGCGTAGCCCAGGGCGGTGCTCACCGCGTGATCGACCGCCCCGGCCGCCGAGGTGTACAGCCCGAGCGCCAGCAGGACGCCCAGGGCCACCAGCCCCACGGCCAACAGGTCTGCGGCGTGGTCGGCCATCAGGCCGTCCGAACCGACCCGCTCCATCTCGACCGTCCCGGCGCGCGCCGTTCGGCCCGAGGACGCCCGCGCCGCAGCGTGCCGCCTCGTCTTTGCGCGCCGGACGGAAGAGCGACCGGCACGTCGCCGGCCATTCGACGTCACCACAGTGCGAGAGAGGTTACCGGGCCCCTCCGGCGGGCCGGGGGACGGTCGGCGGGCTCGGGCGATCCCTTGCGACCCGAACACATGTTCGATATCCTTTGGCCCATGGGCCGGAGCTCGGGCACCAGACGACCGGGCGAGGCCCCCCTCCGGTGGCGGCTCGCCGAGACCGACGAGGCCGGGGCCCTCTTTCCCGACGAGACGGCAGCCGAACGGCACGTCGGGCGGGGCGAGTTCGCCGGGACCGAGTTCCTCCACGTGAACGCCCGGCGGATCATCAACGGCGTGCCCGCGGCCAGCCGGATGCCGTTCCACTACACGATCAACGCCTACCGGGGCTGCAGCCACGCGTGCCGGTACTGCTTCGCCCGGCCCACCCACGAGTACCTGGGCCTGGGGATCGGCGAGGACTTCGAGCGCAAGATCGTGGTGAAGGTCAACGCAGTCGAGCGGTTGCGGGCCGAGCTGCGCGCCCCCGGCTGGGGAGGCGACCGCATCGCCATGGGCACCAACACCGATCCCTACCAGCACGCCGAGGGCAAGTACCACCTCACCAGGGGCATCATCGAGGTGCTGGGCGAGGCGGCCAACCCGTTCAGCATCCTGACCAAGTCGACCCTCGTCCTGCGGGACCTCGGCCCACTGGCGGCGGCTGCCCGGCGGGCACCGGTGCAGGTCGACCTCTCGATCGGAACACTCGATCGAGAGGTGTGGCGGTTGACCGAACCGGGGACGCCGCCCCCCGAGCGCCGGATCGACGCCGTGCGCCGCCTGAACGAGGCGGGCATCCGCTCGGGCGTGCTGGTGGCGCCGGTCCTGCCGGGCCTCAGCGACCGCGAGGACCAGGTCAAGGAGGTGATCGAGGCCAGCCGCGACGCCGGCGCCGTGTCGGTCACCGTCATCCCCCTCCACCTCCGGCCTGGGGTCAAGCAGCACTACCTCGACTGGCTGAGCGAGGTCCGGCCGGACCTGGTCGCCCTGCACGAGGCCCGTTTCGGGCGCGGCTCCTACCAGCCGCCCGCAGAGGGGGCCCGCCTGGCCGCCCTCGCCGCCGCAGTCGAGCGCCACCCGACCTCCGCCGGGCGGACCCGGGGCCCCGGTGACGAGGCGACCGGGCCCGCGGGCGAGGCGTCCGGGCCCGCGGCGTCGCCGGTGCGCCGGGGGCCGTCGCCGACCGCAGCGCACCGCCCGCGGCGACCGCTCGAGGACACGGTCGAGACCGAGCGGGCCGACCACCAGCAGTTACGGTTGCTGTGACGGGGCCGTGATACCCGGCGGGACGGCGCCGCCCCGGGCCGACCCGGGCAAGGTGCACGATCGCACCGCCCGGCGCGGCAGACTCTCCGAGATGGGCGAGACGAGATGAGCGAGACCGTCAGCGGGCCCGGGGGGCTCTCCGAGCTGCGATCCGGCCGGCAGTCGTCCGACCGGATGGTGCTGGTGCTCGCCTGCGTGGCCCAGTTCATGGTGGTGCTCGACGTGTCGGTGGTGAACGTGGCGCTGCCGTCGATCGGGCGGGACCTGCACTACAGCGCCACTGGGCTGCAGTGGGTGGTGAACGCCTACGTGCTCACGTTCGCCGGGTTTCTCCTGCTTGGCGGTCGGGCCGCCGACCTGTTCGGCCGACGGCGCACCTATCTGGCCGGCCTGGTGCTCTTCACCTTCGCCAGCCTGGTTGGCGGGTTCGCCCAGGACTCCGCCTGGCTGACCACGGCTCGGGCGGTGCAGGGCGTCGGTGGGGCACTCCTGTCCCCGGCGACCCTCACGATCATCGTCACCACGTTCACCGGCGCCCGGCTGGCGCGGGCGCTCGGCATCTGGAGCGCGGTGGCCGGCGCCGGCGGAGCGGCCGGCTCGATCCTCGGAGGGGTGCTCACGGCCGAGGCGTCCTGGCGATGGGTGCTGTTCATCAATCTGCCGATCGGCATCGTCGTGCTGGTGTTCGCCCTGCGCTACCTGACCGAGCTGCGGCGCGAGCAGCGGACCGAGCGGCTCGACGTGGCCGGCGCGGTGGCGGTCACCGCCGGCCTGGGGGTGCTCATCTACGCCATCGTCGGCACCGACACCCATTCGTGGGGGTCGGCGACCACGCTGGGGACCCTGGGGGTCGCCGTCGTCCTGCTGGTCGCCTTCGCCCTCGTCGAACGGGCGGCCTCCGCGCCCCTGGTGCCCTTCGGCCTGTTCCGCTCCCGCTCGCTCACCGGGGCCAACCTGGTGATGCTGCTGGTCGGCGCCGCCTTCTTCTCGATGTGGTACTTCCTCTCCTTGTACCTGCAGAACGTGCTCGGCTACAGCGCACTGCGGGCCGGGCTGGCGTTCTTCCCCATGGCGGTGGCCATCGTCATCGGGGCGCAGATCTCCAGCCGCGTGCTCCCCCGGCTCGGGACCCGGCCGCTCCTCACCGTGGGCACGGTCATCGTGGCCGTGGGGTTCGCCTGGCTCTCGCGGATCGAGCCGGCTCCCGACTACTGGGGGCATGTCTTCGGACCGGGATGCCTGATCTCGCTGGCGCTCGGGTTGATGTTCACCCCCCTGGCGGCGGCCGGCACCGCCGGAGTGGCGCAGCAGGAGGCCGGCCTGGCGTCGGGGGTGCTCAACACCTCGCGCCAGATCGGGGGCTCCCTCGGGTTGGCCGTCCTGGCGACGGTGGCCACCGACCGCACCCTCGGCCTGCTGCACGCCGACCGGCGCGGGGCGGCTGCACTCACCTCGGGCTACGGGCGGGCATTCGCCGTGGCGGCGGGGCTCGGCGCGGTGGCCTGCGTGCTCAGCGCGGTGGTCCCCAACGTCGGGCGCTCCGCCGCGGGAGATGCCCACGCCACCGAGGACCCACGCGACGCCGCCGAGGGCGCCGCAGGCACCGAACCAGCCGGCGCGCGGGGCGCCATGATCGAAACGGAGCAGGCATGACCAGCCCTTCAGAACGGGTCGAGCCCGAGACGGTCCGCAGGCCCGACCCCCGAGGGTCGGGCCTGGACAGCTCCACCCTCCTCGCCCGACTACCGGACGCCTCGCTGTGGCAGCTGACGGTGCGCGAGTCGGTCGGCCTCACCCCTTCCATGCGGCGCATCCGCTTCGGTGCCGACGACCTGGCCGCCCTCTCGTACGAGCCGGGTCAGGACCTCATGTTCTCGATGCCCGCCGACGGCCGCACGTTCCGCCGGCGGTACACGATCCGGCGGGTCGACCGCACCGCCGACCTGCTCGACGTGGACATGGTCCTCCACGGCGACGGTCCCGGTGCCCGATGGGCGGCGGGGGCGGCGCCCGGGGACGGCATCGAGGCGATCGGCCCCCGGGGCAAGGCGGCCCTCGACCCGGCCGCGGCCTGGCACCTGTTCGTGGCCGACGAGTCGGCGCTCCCGGCCACCTTCGCCATGATCGAGGCCCTCGGTCCGGGTTCGACCGCCATCGCGCTGATCGAGGTGGACGGGCCGGCCGAGGAGCAGCCGCTGGCGGTGCCCGAGGGCGTGGATCTCTCCCTGCGCTGGTTGCACCGGGGCGGCGTCCCCGCCGGGCGCTCGAGCGTGCTCGCCGACGCGCTGGCCGAGGTGGCGCTGCCGGCGGGCGCCGGACGGGCGTACCTGAACGGCGAGCTCAAGGCGGTCAACGGGGCGCGGACCCACCTCCTCGGCCGCGGGCTCGGCCCCGACCAGATCCTCCTGAAGGGCTACTGGCGGTTCGGCGCCGCCAATGCGGCCCACGGCGAGCCGGGACGGGACTGACCGCCAACCGGCGCCCGACCGACCGGGGCGGGGGACCGCGACCCCGACGCGCCACCGGTTGAGGCGGCTGCGTCGGTATCGTGGCCGCCGATGCATCGCACCGGGGGCAGCAACGACCGGCTGCGCGCCCTCGGTCGAGCGGTCGAGTCCCGCGCTCCCGGCTCGCGGGTCGCCAACGAGGAGGGGCTGGCAGCGCTGGGTGACCAGGTGCGTGAGGCGCACCTGGGCGCGGGCCCGGGCGCCGGCCCGGGCAGCGGCGGCGGCGGCCGACGGCGAGAGGCCGGCGGGGGTCGGGGCGGCCAGCACCGTGCGGGCGGCGGGGGGCGCCGGCGCTACCGGCGCACCAAATGGACCCTCGGCGTGATCGGCCTGGTGGTGGTGGTGCTGGTGGGTGTCGTGGCGGGCTACGGCTGGTACCTCAATCACAAGATCCACCGGGTCACGGTGAAGAACCTCACCAACTCGGCCAGCGCCGGAGCCGACGCCCGCACCGAGAACATCCTGCTGGTCGGCTCCACGTCCCGCTGCGCCCTGGCGGTGCAGAACCCGGCCTACGGGCTGTGCTCCAAGGGGGTGACCGGGATCAACAGCGACGTCATCATGGTCCTGCACCTCGACCCGAAGACCAAGACCGTCTCGATCCTGTCGATCCCCCGGGACCTCTTCGTCCCCAACGCCCGCAAGGAGGGCGCCAACAAGGTCGACGCCGCGCTCTACGAGGGCCCCACCCAGCTGGTCGACACGGTCCAGGAGGACTTCGGCATCCCGATCCAGCACTACGTGGAGCTCAACTTCGACAGCTTCGCCAACGTGGTCGACGCGCTCGGGGGGATCTCGATGTACTTCCCCGAGCCGGTCTACGACGCCTACTCGGGGCTCAACATCCAGACCACCGGCTGCATCCACCTCAACGGCACCCAGGCCCTGCAGGTGGTGCGGGCCCGGCACCTCCAGTACCGGCCGCCCACCCTTTCGGCCTCCACCAGCGTGGCCCACTGGCCGGCCGATCCCCAGAGCGACCTGTCCCGGATCCGCCGGGACCACGAGTTCCTGCGGGTCCTGGCCAGCGCGGTGGCCAAAAAGGGCATCGGCAATCCCCTCACCGACGAGCGGCTGGTGTCCGGGGTGGTCGGCCAGCTGGTGGTGGACCAGGGGTTCTCCGCCTCGGCCATGGTCAACCTGGTGCTCGGGTACCACGCCGTCAACGTGAACCGGGCGCCCCAGCTCACCTTGCCGGTGGTCGAGGATCAGCTCGGCACCTACTACTACAAAGGTGGCACGTACGGGGACGTCGAGTTTCCGGCCCAGCCCGCCGACCAGCAGGTCATCGACCAGTTTCTGGGGATCGGGGCGGGCACCGACACGGTGGGGGGTGCCAAGCTGCCCGCCCCCGCCACGGTCGCCGTGTCGGTGCTGAACGGGACCGGAGCCGCCGAGCAGGCGACCACCACCGGCGAGGCCCTGTCCAAGCTCGGCTTCGACGTGGTCGGTGAGGGCGACACGACGTCGGTCGGCCAGGTCTCCGAGACCCTGGTCGCCTACGACGGCGCCACCAAAGGGGCCGAGGCCAAGGCCGAGGCGGTCGCGGCGTCGATGAGCGGGGCGGTGACCCTGGCCGACGAGCCCTCCCTGGTCGGGTCCGGGGCCGCGGTCACGGTGGTCACCGGCACCAGCTTCGCCGTCAACCCGCCCCCCACGGCCTCGACCACGGCACCCTCGGGGCGGTCGTCCACCACCACGTCGCCGGCGGGCGGGACCACGCCCAGCACGTCGACGACGGTCCCCACCGCCCCGGGGTTCACCGCGCCGACCGCCGCCAACCAGACCCTCCAGCCGTGGGACCCCCGCTCGTGCTCCGCCTCGGGAGGCGAAGGCGTCTGAGCGATCCCCAGGGCCTCCACCGGCCGGGCGCGGCCCCGGATCCCTCCCGCCACAGGGCCGATCCGATCGCTAGCGAACCGCCAGGGCCTCTATAGCGAGTCAGACAGCGAGGATCACCGGCACGATCATCGGTCGTCGCCGGGTGCGGTCGGTCACCAGCCGGCCGAGCGACTTGCGGGCGTGCCGGGCCAGCACCTCGGTGTCGGCTGCCCCGTCGGCGATCGCCTTCTCGAGCGCCTCGGCGACCACCCGGCTGGCTTCGCCGAGCAACGCCTCGGCCTCGGGGGCGTGCACCCAGCCCCGGGTGGCGATGTGCGGCTGCCCCACCACCTGGCGGGCCCGGAGGTCGACCGTGGCGACGACCATGACCACGCCCTCCTCGGCCAGCACCCGGCGGTCCCGCAGCACGCCGTGGCCGATGTCGCCCACCGTCCCGTCGACGTAGACGTAGCCGGCTGGCACGGTCCCGTCCCGGCGCAACCCCTCGGCGTCGAGCGCCACCGCGTCGCCGTCCTCGCACAAGATGACCTGGTCGGGCCGCACTCCCATCGATCGGCCCAACGCCGCGTGGTGCACCATGTGGCGGTACTCGCCATGGACGGGCACGAAGGCATCGGGCTGGACCACCGACAGCAGGGTCTGGAGCTCGCCCTGGCGGGCGTGCCCGCTCACGTGCACCGCCTCGCTGCCCGAATGGATCACCTCGGCCCCGCGCCGGTGCAGCTCGTCGATCACCCGGCCGACCGACCACTCGTTGCCCGGGATCGGGTGGGCGCTGATCACGACCACGTCGGTCTCGTCGACCCGGAGCCGCTTGTTGTCGCCGGTCGCCATGAGCGACAGGGCCGACATGGGCTCGCCCTGGGAGCCGGTGCTGATGACGCACACCTGGCCGGCCGGCAGCTCGTCGACCCGGTCGATGTCGATCAGGGTGCCCTCGGGGACCCGCAGGATGCCCAGCCGCTGGGCCAGGTCGACGTTCTTGCCCATGGAGCGCCCCAGGGTGGCCACCCGACGGCCGCTGGCCACCGCGGCGTCGACGACCTGCTGCACCCGGTGGACGTGGCTGGCGAAGCAGGCGACGATCACCCGGCGGTCGGGCCGGGCGGCGAAGACCCGTCGCAAGGTGACGCCCACGGTGGACTCCGAGGGGGTGAAGCCCGGCTCCTCGGCGTTGGTGGAGTCCGACAGCAGCAGCCGGATGCCCGGGTCGCGCGCCAGGGCCCCGATCCGGGCGAGGTCGGTGCGGCGGCCGTCGACCGGCTGGAGGTCGAGCTTGAAGTCCCCCGAGTGCAGCACCACGCCCTGGGGGGTGTAGAAGGCGATGGCGAAGGCCTCGGGCACCGAGTGGGTCACCGGGATGAACTCCACGTCGCAGGGCCCGATCCGCCGGCGCTCCCCGTCGACGACGGTGTGGAACTGGGCCCGGTCGGCCAGCCCGGCCTCGTCGATCCGGTTGCGGGCGAGCCCGATGGTCAGCGCCGAGCCGTAGATGGGGGCCCGCAGGTCCCGGAGCAGGTACGCCAGGCCCCCGGTGTGGTCCTCGTGCCCGTGGGTGAGGACGATGCCGTCGACCCGATCGGCGTTCTGTCGCAGGTAGGAGAAGTCCGGCAGGACCAGGTCCACACCGGGCATCTCGAGATCGGGGAACATGATCCCGCAGTCGAGGATAAGGATCCGCCCGTCGACCTCGACGCAGGCGCAGTTGCGGCCGATCTCCCCCAACCCCCCCAGGAAGACCACCCGGACACTGGAGGCCCCGGAGCGGCCCCGGCCCCTGGTGGACCCGCGCCCGGCGGCTCCCGGACCGGCCCGGTCAGCCACGGGCGGGGGCCGAGGAGCCCATGGCGGCAGGGCGGCCACCGGCGGGCACGTCCCGGCCACCGAGGTGCGCGAGGACCGCGGACGCCCGCTCGTCGAGCGCGCTCGGGGCCGGGCCCATCGGGGGCCGGCACTGACCGACCCGCAGGCCGAGCGCCCGACATGCGGCCTTGGCGGGCAAGGGGTTGGGGAACTCCTCACTCGACTCGAACTCGAAGGACTCGATCAGCTGGGCGTTGCGGGCCCGGGCCGCTCCCACGTCGCCCCGGGCGAAGGCCGCCACCATGTCGGCCATCGTCTCGCCGGCCCAGTGCGAGGCCACGCTGACGACCCCGACCGCGCCCACGGCCAGCAGTGGGAGGGTCAGGCCGTCCTCGCCGCTGTAGAGCTCGAAGTGCTCGGGAGCGCTGGCGATGAGGCGGGCCGAGCCGGCGACGTCACCGGCGGCGTCCTTCACCCCGACGATGTTGGGCACCTCGAGGGCCAGCCGCAGGATGGTGTCGCCGGCGATCCGGCGCCCGGTGCGCACCGGGATGTCGTAGAGGAGCACGGGCAGCGAGGTGGCGGCGGCCAGTGCCCGGAAGTGCTGGCTGATCCCGGTCTGCGAGGGTCGGCTGTAGTAGGGGGTCACCGCCAGCACCGCGTCTACCCCCACGTCCTGGGCCAGGGCGACCAGCTCGACCGAGTGCCGGGTGTCGTTGGTGCCGGCACCGGCGATGACCGGAATGGTGACCGCCTCGCGGACGGCCCGCCACAGGTCCGCCCGCTCGTCGTCGGCGAGCACCGGGCCCTCGCCGGTGGTGCCGGCGAGCACCAACGCGTCGCTGCCGTGCCCGGCCAGCCAACGGGCCAGCCCGGCGGCACCGTCGACGTCGAGCGACCCGTCCTCGGCGAAGGGCGTGACCATCGCGGTGATGACCGCCCCGAACCGAGGGGACTGAACGGGCCGGGCCATGCGCGTGCAGGCTACCAGCGCGCCCGGGTCAGCCGGGGTTTCGCCGTTCGCGCGACCAGCCGGCCCGGTACGCCGCGGCCACCGCGGCGAGCTGGGACCGGACCCCGAGCTTCCCCAGGATCGCCCGGATGTGGTTGCGCACGGTGGACACCGAGACGTTCAGCTCGCGGGCCACCTCGGGGGCCGGCGTGCCCGCCATCAGGGCCCGCAGCACCTCGCCCTCCTTGGCGGTCAGCGAGCCGAGCGGCCCCCGGCTCGGGGTGAGAGGAGCGCTCCGGACGGCACTCGGGTGCTGGATCGCCTGCCCGAGGTCGCCGACCCGCAGCTCGTGGAGGCTCACCCCGCCCCTGCTCGGCGGCGGGGTGGCGTCCCCGCCCTCCCTCGGCCCGACAGCCGTCTCGACGGCGGCGGCGAGGTCGCGCCGGTCGGTGCGCGCAGCCCCTCGGACCGCCTCCGGCGCCCGTGCCCCGGCGGGAACGCCCACGGCTCGGCTCACCGACTGGAGGAACTCGTCGAGCGGGGTGGGTTGCGGGCCTTGAGCGGGCGCCGGGCGGCGGGCTGGAGCGCCGGCGTCCCTCAGCCGTTGCGGAAGGAGCATCAGCACCGGCGTGCCGGAGCGTCGCAGCCGCGGCACCAGGTCGGCGAGCTCCTTGGAGGTACGGACGTCGGGGACCTCGATGACCACCGCAGCCGGGCGCACCGCGTCGATCTCCGGGGACAGCCGATCGGCCAGCGGCCCGGCCTCGCTGACCTGCGCCCGGAAGCCCCGGCCCCCCAGCACGGCGCACAGGGCCTCGGCGTGCAGCCGCCGCTCCCCGACCACCAGCACGTCGAGCGGCTCGCGGCCCAGCCGAGAGCCGCCCTCCAGCACGGCGGTCATCGCGCCCGCACCGGCCGATCGCTCGCTCCCCTCACTGCCCGGCATGATCCCCCTTCGTCGGGTCTCCGTACCGCGCCGACCCGTGGCTCGCCGAGCACGGCGATCCGACTGGTCCTGGGACGTGACCGATCTTCTGGACGCCCCGGCAGGCCCCAGAACCGGGCGGAGGCGTGGGTATGGTGCAAGTTGTCGACGACGCTACAGGCCCGGTCGGAGCTTTCGATGACGGACGATCGTCAATCATATGTCGGATTCATGACAGAGGCCGGCGACGCAGGCCTGGTAGCACCCGACCGCGCCGGGGGCGGCACCGGGCACGGCTCCTCCGGTGTTCGAGCCATGTGCTCCGGAAAGCCCCGGTGGAGCCATGATGGATCGGTCATGCGGCTCCTGTTGGTGCGCCACGCCCACGCCGGATCCAAGCGGAGCTTCGACGGGTCCGACGAGGCCCGCCCGCTCGACGGCCGAGGTCGCCGCCAGGCCCGGTCGCTCGTCGGGCCGTTGGCCCGCCGGGCTCCGGCGCAGATCGTGTCCAGCCCGGCCCTCCGCTGCGTCCAGACGGTCCAACCGCTCGCCGACCGCCTCGGCCTGGCGGTCGAGGTCTCCTCCTCCCTGGCTGTCGGCAAGGCGCCGGAGGCGCTCGGGCTGGTGCTAAGCCTGGCCCGGGCCACGGGAGAGACCGTGGTCGCGTGCACCCATCGCGAGGTGCTCGCCGTGCTCCTGCCGGAGCTCGCCCGGTTGTTCGGGGAGCCCCTCGGGCACCGCCCACCGGGGGCAAAGGGCGCGACATGGGTCCTCGACTTCGGCCGCGACGCCCTGCGCGGCGTCCGCTATCTTTCGGCGCCCAGCTGAGCACGACGCTGCGGGCTGGATTGTCGCACCGGGCGAGACCGGTCCATTTGGCTTCGAACGCGGCACCGTACGCGGTCGATTTGCGACCAATGCGCCCGACGGACGGAGCCCGACGATGCCCCAACGCCGGCGCCGATCGGTGGTTGCACCGGCGCCCCAGCCCATGGGGGTGCGGTGGCCGCGACGTCCGCCGATCCCCGCCGGCCCAACCGCTCCCCCGGCACGTGACCCGGTGATGACACGGGTGACGCGTGCATGAATCTGGGCCCCGAAAAACTAGAAATGCCAGCTACCGAATAACAGCAATACTCACTACGCTACGTGCATGAGCACGACCATGGGCGGCCCAGGCTGGTGGCTGGCGAGCGATGGGCGATGGTACCCACCCGAGACGCACCCCGACTACCAGGACCCGGCGCAGTCATGGCCCACCGGCGCCGCCCAGCAGTCCTGGGCCCCCGAGCCCGAGCAGCAGACCTGGGCCCCGGCCGAGCCGGCTCACGAATCGTGGCCTGCCGAGCCGGACCACCAGTCGTGGCCCGCCGAGCCGGTCATCCAGGCACGGGCCCCCGAGCCGGCCCACCAGTTCTGGTCAAGCGAGCCGGCCCAACCGACCTGGTCGGCGGCTGAGCCCGCCCACCAGGTCGCCCAGCAGACGTGGTCGCCGGAGCCGGCCCAACCGAGCTGGTCCGGCGACGAGCCCGCGCCGGCCCGGTCGGCCGAGGACCCATGGCAGGCCGCCACGTTCCCTCAGGCGCACGGCGCGAGCACCGGCTCAACGGGCGCCCCGGCGGCCCCGGCCGGGGCACCGCTCGAGATGAGCGCCCCGGGGCCCATCCCGCCCGCCTTCTCCTTGTCGGGCGCGCCGCCGGCGACCGGCGACGCCGCCCTCACCATCGAGCAGGCCCGCTACCTGGGCGGGTTCCTCCCCGAGCCCGAAGGGCACGACTCGTCGTTCGTGCGCTGCAGCGCCGCCGGCATCCAGTTCCGTACCCGGCGCGGCGTGGCCTGGGTGCCCTGGCACGACATCTCGTCGGTGGTCGCCGAGGGACCGGCCGAGGTCGCCCACCGCTTCTCGGCCAACGCCCGGCTGGCCGCAGGCGCCTACGGCCTGCCGCCGCTGCGTGCCGACGCCGCGTACCTGGCGATCGTGGCCGGGCAGAGCGAGATGGTCTTTGAGGTGATCGGGATGTCGGTGCTCGACCTCGCCGAGGCCATCCGGCCGTTGCTGGACCGGATCGAACCGACCGGGACGGCCGGGGGGAACGAACCGATCCACCTCAACGGCCGGGGGAAGGGCAACCCGTCCGAGGCGTCGTCGGTCACCCGGGGCCGCCACCTCTCCGAGCCCGCTGCCGGGGCCGCCCCGGGCGGCGCACCGGGACCCGAGGCCGGGGCGCCTCGAGGGGCGGCCCAGCCCCACGGGGCAGCGGTCGAGGCGGTCGAGCAGTTCATGCACGACGTCGCTGCCCAGGGACTGCTCGACGACCTGCACGGCCCGAGCGACGCCGAGACCCTCCGGGCGGCCGGCGACGCGCTCGACGCCGCCCACGCCGCCACTTCGGCGGCCCAGCACGCGGCGCACGCGGCCGAGCAAGCCGCCGACGCGGTGCACCGGCTCACCGTCGTGCGGACCACCGAGGCGGAGATCGGCGACCTGCTGATCCGGTGCCAGCAGTTCATCGAGGGCGCCATCGCGGATGCCGAGCGCCACGCGCGGGAGATCGTCGCCTCGGCGCGTTCGGAGGCCGACGTCATCCTCGCCGACGCCACCCGCCGGGCCCACGAGCTCGAGGCCGGACCAGCCGCCTACAACCCCTCGGTCGGGCTGCCGCCGGTCGTCGGGCCGCCTCCGGCCATCTCGCCCGAGTCGGCGCGGGAGCTCAACTCGACCATCGACGGCTACATCCGGGTGAACTCCGAGCTCATGCACGAGCTACGGATGCTGTCGGGCACCTTGGGGGTGGACGTGACCCCCGACGCGCCCCCCGCGCCCTCCTCCCAAGCTTCGAGCTACCACAGTTCCTGAGCCGGGTCAGTAGTTCCTGAGCCCGTTCAGTCCTCACAGCGCCCGGCTGCGGCGGGGAGCGCTCCGGCCGCGAGGCCGCCGCGGAACCTCCGCCCTCAGAGGCCCAGTAGCGCCTCGAGGCCGACGGTCAGCCCCGGCCGGCCGGCCACCGCCCGCACCGCCAGCAGCACGCCGGGCATGAACGAGCGGCGGTCGTAGGAGTCGTGCCGCAGGGTCAGGCTCTGCCCGCTGGCGCCGAAGATCACTTCTTGGTGGGCGACCAGGCCCGGCAGGCGCACTGAGTGGAGCCGGATCCCGTCGGGCCCGGCGCCGCCGCGGGCCCCGTCGAGCAGCAAGTCAGTGGTGGGGTCGGCGGGCCAGCGCCCCGAGCCGGCGTTCGAGCGGGCACCGGCGATGCGCTCCGCTGTCCGCAGGGCCGTCCCCGAGGGCGCGTCCGCCTTGGCGTCGTGGTGGAGCTCGATGATCTCCACTCCTTCCATGAAGGGCGCCGCCAGCTCGCTAAACCGCATGAGCAGCACGGCACCGATGGCGAAGTTGGCGGCGACGATCGCGTTGGCGGTCGACGAGGTGAACAGCCGGCGCGCCTCGGCGAGATCCTGCGTGTCGAGCCCGGTCGTGCCGATCACCGCGTGGACACCGTGGGCGGCGTACCACGCCAGGTGCTGGCGGGTCGCGTCGGCCACGGTGAACTCGATCGCCACCCGGGCTCCGGCTTCCTCCAACGCTTCGAGCGTGCCCGCCACTTCGATGTCCGGCGCGTCCCCACCGACCATCTGGCGCAGATCGGCACCGGCCCGGCTGGCGTCGACGGCGGCCACCAGCTCCGTGCCCGGATCGGCGAGCACCGCCCGGCAGCACTCCTGCCCCATGCGCCCACCGGCACCGACCACGGCGACCGGGATCACGCTCGACACCGACGTCACCCTAGCGAACGACCCGCGATCGGCGCCGCAGCGCCAGGCTCACCGCTCCCAGCACCACAAAGGCGCCCAGCGCCACCCCGCTGCCCACCAGCCCGACGGTGAGCCCCCGGGGGCGGTAGCGGAAGGTGACCAGGTGGGTGCCGGCGGGGACTCGCACCGATTGCACCAGCCCGTCGGCCCGGACCGCCGCGCTGGCCGGCCCGCCGGGGCTCGACCCAACCGCCGCGATCTCGGCGTGCCATCCGGACTGGTAGGCCTCGCTGCGCACCAAGGTCACCGGGCGGGCCGAGGTCACCCGTACCACGGCGGTGCCGTTGGAACCTTCGGACACCAGGCGGGCCCTCCCGGCACTGCCGCCCCCGGCCAGCCAGACCGGGGGCGCAACGGTGGCGCGTTCGAAGCGGGTGAAGCCCTCCCACTGGCCCCGATACCGCCAGCCGGTCTGCCCCAACGCATCCTGCAGCACCCCGAGGAAGTCGTACCGGGCCCCCCCGCTCACCGTTACCGAGGTGCGGTCCGACACCGGGGCGCCGGCGCCGACCACCACGATGGCGGTGGCGTCCTCGGGGTCGGCGAACCGGACGCGCCATCCCTCCGAGGTGCGTCGCACTTGGGCCGTCGGGTACTCGACCGCACCGTCGGCCCGGAGCACCGCCACCCGGGGCGCGCCGGCACCACCCGAGCGCTCCGACGACCCGGCACTCCCCAACACGACCTCGACACTGCGCACCGTCAGCTGCTGGCCGAGATAGAGGGTCCGGCGACCGGCCGACCCGGGGGCCGGGGCGCCCGGGCAGCGATCCGAGGTGGTCCCGAGGGGCGACAGCGGCACTTGCTCGGGCGCTCCGGCGGGCACCTCGGGCGCCAGGTCGTCGGGCAGGGTGATGAGGCTGCGCAGCCGGAGCGGCTCGAACACCCCGCGGGCCAGGGCGCATGGATCGAGCAGGTCGAGGAGATGGGCGCCCGTCGCGCTCCCGTAGGTCGCGTCGACGATCGAGCCGTAGCCCTGCACGCTGGGAAGGCCGGTGAAGGCGTTCAGATCGGGCTGCCCGATCTTCGACAGCACCATCACGTGCTGCGCCGTCGTGTCGTAGATGGCGAAGCGCCCGGTGGTCCCGAGCACCGCCGCCGCCTGGGCGGCGGTCGGCTCGAGGGCCGGGCTCCCCGGGGCCAGCGATGTGTTGGAGGACAGCGAGAAGAGCACCAGGTCGAGGACGACCACCGCGCACAGCGCCCGACCCCACCGCGCCGCCGATCCCCGGGGCCAACCCAGGACGACCGCGCCGGCGGCCCCCGCTACCGCCAGCTGGGCCACGAGCCACCAGGTCAGGCTCCGACCGAGGTGGGCGCCGCCCGAGCCGCCCTCGCTGAATGCACGCTCGAGGGGTCCGGGCACGATGATGGCCACCAGACAGCACAACCCGGCGGCGAGCGGGGGAACCAGCGCAAGCCAGCCGGCGCGACCGGTTGCCGGGGCCACCTCGCTCGGCGCGGCGTGACCGAGCCCCGCGTGACCAGGCGCCCCGGCCGGCGCACCCCGACGAGCCAACGCCCCGTCCACCCAGTAGCCCAGCAGCGCGGCGAGGCCCAGGTCGACGATGCCGAGACTCCGGCTCTGCAGCCGCGTCTTGCCGAACAGGGGGATGTGCCAGAACAAATGGCCCAGCGGCGTGTAGAAGCCCCAGCTGAGGAACAGCCCGAGCACCACCAGGACCATCCACACGCCCCAGTCCCCGGCCTGGGGGTCGCGGCGCCGGCCGAAGCTTCGCGCCCCCAGCGCCACCAGGGCCACCAGCGGGAACAGGCCGACGTAACCGGTCACCTCGGGGAGGTTGTACGAGTTGAAATAGAGGGGCTGGTGGAGCAGCCCGGCGCCGCCGAAGAGATCGGGGACCAGCAGGAGCACCGACCACTGGGGGTGCAGCGAGCCCGACCCGAAGAACGAGTAGGTCTCACTGGCCCGCTGCGAGGCGTTGATGAACGCCCAGCCCGGCAGGAGCTGGGCCAGGCTGAGCAACGCCCCCCAGGCCGCGCCGACCACCAACCACCCGGCCAGCGCCACCCGGGCACGCCACCCGACGCGGCCCCGGTACGGGCGCAGCACCCACCACAGGGCTACCACCACGCTCACGATCTCGGCCTCGGCGATCGAGCGGGGCTCGCCCGTCAGCAGGATCAGCCCCATGGCGGCGCCGAGCAACGCCACCCACCGCCAGGGCCGGACCGGCCGGCCCCGCTCCCCGCCCTGCCCGGCGAGCACCGTGCCCGCCGGCCCCACCCCGAGCACCGCCCAGGCCAGGCGGACCTGGGCCAGGACCAGCAGCGGGATCCAGCCCATGCCCTGGACGATGGGGAGGTGCACGAACTGGCCGACCATCGCCCCCGAAGAGGCGTAGGTGCCCGCCGCCACCCCGGCCGCCAGCGGGCGGAGCCGGAACTGGCGGAGCAAGGCGTACATGCCCAGGCCGCCGGCCCAGTAGACGGCCAGGCAGTTGAGCACCCACGCGGCGACCGCCGGCAGCAGGGCGAAGGCGAAGGTGCCCGGGTACAGGGCACCGGCGTTGAGCCCGCTCAGCAGCGGGGAGCCGGACCAGATGTTCGGGTTCCACAGGGGGAGCTGCCCGTGACCCAGCGCGGTGCCGCTCAGGGCCCGGAGGGGGAAGTTCTGGATCAGGTTGTCCCCGGTGATGGCCGGGTGGCCGGCGAGGGCCGGCAGGACGAAGACCACCACCGGGATGCCGGCGAGGACAGCGACGGCCAGGCCGTCGGGCGACCGCAGTGCCGCCGCCGTGTGCCGGAGCGACCGCCGTGCCGCCGCCGTGCGCCGGAGCGGGTGCCGCGCCCCCCGGGTGCGCCCGAGCGGCCGCCGTCCCGCCGAACCCGGGGGCGCCGACCGCGAACCGCCGTTCAGCCGGCCGGCTCCGCGACGGCGGGGCTCCTCGGAT
>DASYAI010000079.1:0-4763 GCA_036501425.1 Acidimicrobiales bacterium
CTCGAGCTCACCGGTCTCGGCCCCGCCCAGTCCGCCATCCGCTCCGACGGGGCCGAGATCCGCGTGGACCTCGGCGGCGGCCGGTGGATGCGGGTACGTGGCACGGGTTCGGCGTCGACCCTCTCCCGGTACGCGAGCAACCTGCACCTGCTGCCGAGCGCCGCGGGTAGTGGGCGCTAGGACGAAGGCCCCTGCTGCGTCGCTGATCCAGGCGGCTGACCCGACGGGGCCCGCAGCGGCACCGAGAGCGGCAGGACGCGTCCACCGAGGGGGCCGTAGCCGAGGGCCCACCCGATGAGGGCGATCAGGACGGCGGTGACTCCCAACCCGGTCGCCAGCTCGGTGTGCCAACCCTGGCGCACGGTCGCGGCCGCGGGTCGGCCGAGCACAGAGCCCTGCGACCCGGACGGTGCGCCCCCGCCGGAGGCGGCCGCGCCCGGCAGCGTGGGGCCTGCGAGTGCGGCGCCGGCGGCAGTATCGATCGGCGGAAGCGGCGAGACGTCTGGTAGGAGTGCCGAAGGTGCCGCACCACTCGAGATACCGCTCGAGGTGTCGGGCGCCCCAGAGGAGGCACCCGGGCTCGCCGACGCGACATCGGGCGCTGCTCCGACGTCACCGCTGGTTATCTGGAGGGTGCTGGTATCCGGCTTCTGGAATGCGACCTGGTCGGCGGGACCTCCGGCCAGGATCACTACGGACACGGTGCCGTTGGCCAGGAAGGGGTCGACGTTGAACGTGACCGTCGTCCGGCCGGAGTCGACCGACCCGATCGCCTGAGCCTTCTTGCAGTCGAAGGCCGGACGGACCGTCCAGGCACCGCCCTCCGCGGGCCTGTAGTCCGTCGAGGCGGGCGACATCGAGCAGGCGAGCGGCGCCTGGGTGAGCGTCGGCGTGCCGCTGATCTTGAGTGTCATCGGTCCGAGCTGGGCGCCCGGGGGGACGGTGAAGGTCAACGCCGAGATGGCCGTCGGCCCGTCAAAGCCATTCTCGACGTACAGGCCGTCAGAGGGCACCTGGGGCGGAGGCGGCAGTGCAACAGGAAGCCCGGCGTTCGCTTCGTACCACCAGCCGTACTTGGAAGGACCGTTCGCGCCAGCCTGTCCGGGCAGCATCATCACCGTCGTCGCCCCGGCGCCGAGCGCCAGCGAGGTCCCGACCAGCAGTCTTCTCAGCCGCATGTCATCACCTCGCATCATCGGCGTCACGTGCCCACCCGCCATCGAGCGCAGATGTCCTGCCGTCGCCGTCGTCCGTGGTGCTCCCGTCGCGGGCGACCCCGCGGCGTCGGCGGACCGCGGCCATCGCCTCGCGCACCTCGGTGGCCAGAGCGGACTCACCGGTGGCGACCCTCGACGGGCCCAGCGGGCGCGCCGCCGCCCCGGCCGGCGCTGTCGCCGCTTCTCGCGACCTGCCCCCATCGCCGGTGCGGTCTCGGGTGGGCGCGCCCACATGAAGCTTCTCGGCCGCGGTGCCGAGGTACGACTTGACGACGTGCGGGTCACTCAGGACGTCGGCCGGTCGCCCGTAGGCGACGACCCGCCCGAGGTCGAGCCCGACCATGTGATCGGCGAGGCCGCTGATGAGCGGGACGTCGTGCTCGATGATGAGGATGCTGCAGCCGAGCTGGGAACGGATTTGCCTGATGAGCGGTCCGAGCGCCTCGGTCTCCCGTTGCGCGATCCCAGACGAAGGCTCGTCGAGCAGGAGCACTTTGGGGCGGTGGGCGAGCATGCACGCCAGCTCGACGATCCTCCGGGAACCTGTCGACAGCTCGGCGACGAACTTGTTGCGGAAAGCCGCCAGGCCCATGAGGTCGACGAGCTCGTCGACCCGCTCGTGGATCATCCGCTCCGACCCGGCGACGCGCGGCACCCCGAGCAGGGCGGGCAGCGCCGCCTCGGTCTCACCCTCGAGGTGGAGAGCCACGGCGAGACACACGGCGACGGTGAGCTCGGGCCACAGGCGGGCGTCCTGAAACGAGCGGCCCAACCCGAGATGGGCCCGCTCATGGGCGGCCCAATCGGTCACGTCCGTGCCGTTGAACACGACGTGGCCCGAGTCAGCGGTCGAGAAGCCAGATATGAGGTCGAAGAGGCTCGTCTTGCCGGCCCCGTTGGGCCCGATGAATCCCAGGATCTCGCCCTCGTGCAGCTCGAAGCTGACCCCGTCGACGGCCGTGACACCGCCGTAAGTCTTGGTGAGGGATCTCGTCTCCAGCACGACCGGCTCGCGCTGGAGACGGGCGGCCGCCCTCTCAGCCGCACGAGCGGCCTTCATCGCCGATTTGCTGCCTTCGGCCGTGGCGGGACCGGCGGTGGCCAGCTCCTCGCCGGCCGCCGCCCCCTGAAGGAACACGGCGCGCAGGATGTCCGGTCGCTCCAGGAGCTCGGTCGTCGGCCCTGAGAAACGGACCTCGCCTTTCTCCATGAAGATGGCCCGCTCGGCGAGCTCGAGGGCGGTGTTGACCGACTGCTCGACGAGGATGATCGTCGTCCCCCGCTCGTGGATCCGCCGGAGGATCTCCACCAGGCGCGAGATGACCGTCGGTGCCAGGCCCAGCGAGAGCTCGTCGACGAGGAGCAGCTCGGGCTCGGCGATGAAGGCCTGGGCCAGGCTCAGCATCTGCTGCTCACCGCCGGACAGGTCGCCCGCACTGGTGCTCCAGCGTTCCTCCAGGAAGGGAAAGTGCCCCAGCACCTTCCTCGTCGCTCCGTCAAGGTAGGCCCGGTCCTTGCGGAACAGCCAGCCCGCGACCTTCAGGTTCTCGGCCACGCTGAGAGCGGGGAACACGCTCCGCCCGCCGGGCACCTGCATGATGCCGAGGCGGGCACATGCCGTGGGGTCGGCGTGGGTGATGTCGCCGCCCTTGAACTGGATGATCCCGGCTACCGGGTCGAGCAGCCCGGTGACGGTCTTCAGGAACGTTGACTTTCCCGCGCCGTTGGTCCCCAACACGGCGACCATCTCGCCCCGCTGGACCTCGAAGTCGACCCCGAAGAGGACCTGCACTCCGCCGTAGGAGGCGTCGACCCCCTGACAGTAGAGGAGGGCGTCGGACTCGCGGGCGGCCTCGACCCGCAAAGCCCGCTCGATGTCGTCGTCCACGAAGCGTCGCGCCGAGGCACTGATGGCGCCACCGGCGAAGACCAGGCCGCCCAGGACGAGCATGGCCACGCGCTGGCCGTGGGCGTTGCTGATCGCACCGATGATGACCGACACCACGATGGCACCGGTCGAGTAGAAGAACAGCGACCAGGCATACGCCTGCGAACGCAGCCCCGGCGGTGCCACCCTCGAGACCATGGTCGTGTAGGAGGGGAGGAAGCCGAAGGCGCCGAGGCTGAGGAGGGTGGCGGCGGCGACGGCAACGCCGAGTCCGGGTACCGACGCCATGACGACCATCCCGGCCGCGAACTCGACGATCATGACCCCGGTGATGACAGCCGTGCGCCGACTCTGGCCTCGGCTGACGGCGCGCTGGGTGAGGACGCCGCCGAGGACTATCCCGAGCAGTCCGCCCACACCGAACAGCGCGCTGATAAGACCTCGGGATGCGTCGCCCAGGTGGTAGACGTCCTTGAAGAAGGTGTTGAGGAGTGTGAGGAATGGGATCGTTCCCCCACCGAAGAGGAACGACGCCAACCACGTCCGCTTGAGGGTCGGGATCGCCCGTACCCTCCGGAAGCCCTCGCGCAGGCTGCCCACCCGCGCCGAGGCCGCCGACACTCCCTGCGAGACGCCTCGGCTCGGCTCGTGCAGCAACAGGCGGGCCAGCCCGGCAAAGACGAATGTCGGCAGGGCCAGGATCACGAAGGCCGCCCGCCACCCCATGACGGCGGCGATCAGGCCGGCGAGGGGGCCGCCGAGGAGCGCGAGCCCCTGCCCTCCGACGCGGAAGGCGCCGAAGACGGTCCCGAGGGATCTCGGCGGGTAGTAGTCGGACAACAGCCCGGGGTAGAGGGTCTCGACGCCGAGCAGCCCCACGCCTCCGATCGCCCGCGCCACCACGAGGATGAGTAGCGCCGGGGCCAGGCCGGTGAAGAGGGCTGTGATCCCCCATAGCAGCGCGAGCGCGACGCTCAGCCGCACTCTGCTCACGCGGTCGCCGAGGTAGCCGATCACGAAGGCGAAGAGGACCGGCACCGCCAACGTCAACGAAGCGACCACGGTGATCGTCCCGTTCGAGACGTGGAACGTACGCCGGATGTCCGGCGAGAGCACCCCGAAGGCGACGAGGTCGAACTGCTGCACGGCGGCGAGCGAGACCAGCACGAAGAGGGGTGCTACTCCGGTAGGACCGATAGCGGTAAGGAAGCGGCCGAACCGTCCTGTCCCTGCGAACCGTGACCCGTTCGGGGGATCCTCGGTCGACGGCGTCTGCTCGGAGGTGTCGGTCGTGCTCACCGGCCGGCTCCCTCGAGCATCTCGCTCTCGGGGGTCCCGCTCTCGAGGGTGCTGTGCTCGGGAGCCGTTGGCTGGCTGCCCACCTGCTCGTCCTCGGCCCTGGCGTCGGCGAGAAGCGAGGGCACGAGCATTCCTCGACGTGCCGCGATCCAGCGCAGCGCCCAGTCGCGACCACGGAACACCAGCTCGCCGAGACCACCGGGCAGGAACATGAGCAGGAACACGATTCCCAAACCCGTGGCGAAGAAGTCCCAGCCCGGCGGCAGCAGGTACTGGGCTCCGTAGACGTACACGGCACCGAGCACCGCCCCTGGGACCGAGCCGAGACCCCCGATGACCACCATGGTGAAGAACTGCAG
>DASYAI010000080.1:0-2826 GCA_036501425.1 Acidimicrobiales bacterium
CACGCACGGAGGCTCGTGATGAGGGCGATGAGGGAGCGCTGGTGGGGCCACCGTTGCGGGCCGGCCCGGACGTGGGCGTCGACCCGGCCCCCAGCGTCACCGGGGCCTGGCCGGTGAGCACCACCGTGTCGCCCAGGACGACCCCGCCGGGCCCGACGCCGCCGAAGACCACCAGCTGGCGGCTGGCGATGTCAAAGGCGGCTGCGGCCCCGACCCGTGGTGACGGCGCCCCCGCGGTTCGCGCTTTGCTCCAGCCGGTGCCGTTCCACAACCAGGTGTCGTTGAGGGGGCCGGCGGGGCCCGCCCCTCCGAAGGCGATCACGCCGCCGGTGAGCCCGTCGGCTGCCACGACCGCCTGGCCACGGGCGGGGGGACTGGCTGGGAGGGCCAGGTGGGCCCAGGACGTACCATTCCAGGCCCACGAGTCGCTGAGGAGGTGGGGCGAGGCCGACCCCGCGGGAGTCGCCTCACCACCGAAGAGCAGGGCGCCAGGGTGCGTCGGGTTGGGAGCCAGACCGGCGCCCGAGCGAGCTGACGGGCCGGGGGTCGTTACCGGGGCCCATCCGTCGTCGGACCACACCCAGGTGTCCGACAGAACGGTGGGCGCGCCGGCGGGGGAGGCGGGCGCGGCGTTGAGGGGCGTGGCCGGGGCGGCGGGGGGTGAGCCGCTCGGAGGCGTGGTCGTCGTGGTGGTACTGGTGACGGGCGGGTCCGGAGGACTCGACAGGCCAGTCCCGCCGAAGAGGACCAGATGGCCGGCACCGTCATAGCTCATGGCCGCGGCCTCGCGGGCGTTCGGGGCGCGGGCTACCAACTGGTCGGTTTCCTGATACCACGACGCCCCGTTCCACGCCCAGGTGTCGCCGAGGGGTTGGCCGTCCGCGCCCTGACCGCCGAACAGGATCAGCTGGTGCAGCTTCGGATCGAAGGCCATCGACGCCAACCGCCGCGCCCGGGGCGCCTGCACCACGTTTGCGGGGTAGTCCGTCCAGGTCGAGCCGTCCCACACCCAGGTGTCATTGGAGAGGTTGCCGTGCGGGCCCACCCCTCCGAACAGGACGATCGTCTTGTTGTCGCTGTCGTACACCGCCGAGGCGTAGGCGAGCGGAGGTGGGGTTACAGGCGGGGACACAGTCGACCAGGTCAGGGATAGCGCTGCCGGTGTCACGGCCGCCGCCAGCCCGGCGCCCAACACGGGTCCGACGGCCAAGAGGCCCGCCACCGTGGGCAGGCCGAGGAGCAGTCGCCAGCGTCGCTTGGATCGGTTCGCCGTCATGGATTTGGGCGAGTCGAGACAGTGACCCGTCGAGCGGGCGACGGGAATCGAACCCGCGTAATCAGCTTGGAAGGCTGAGGCTCTGCCGTTGAGCTACGCCCGCAGCTCAACGCTGAGCCTACCCCCTTGGTGGCGATCGACCGGGTCGGGGAGGGGGGATTCGAACCCCCGACCTCCTGCTCCCAAAGCAGGTGCGCTACCGCTGCGCTACTCCCCGGAGGAAAACAAGTATCTGACCAGCTACTTCTTGAGTGTTTGCCTCAGGAACCGGCTTGCATAACGCTCCTTCAGCGGATAACCCGAACTCACCGGACGCTTCTTCTCGCATGGGCTGAGAGGGCTCCCAGGAAAGGGAAGTCGGTTTCCATGGACGCGATCACCGGTGCCAGCGTAGGCGACCTGGCGACGCTCATCCCGAGCTTCGAACCCGGTGCAGGTGCTCACCGACGACCAGCTCCGCCGACTTCTCTCGGCCTGCGAAGGCAAGGAGTGGGATGCCCGGCGCGACATGGCGGTCCTGCGACTGTTCCTCGACGGCGGCATGCGGCTCTCCGAGCTGGCCAACCTGAAGGTGGGCGACGTGGACCTCGACGCCCGGGTCGCTCTCGTCATCGGCGAGGGGCGGAGGCCGCGTGCCTGCCCGTTCGGTGCCAAGACGACGAGCGCCCTCGACCGCTACTTGCACGTGAGAGCCCGGGATCCGTACGCGGCGACCTCCGATGCCCTCTGGCTCGGTGTCCGCGGGCCGCTCGGCATCGCGGGCATCCGCTCGCTGATGGAGCGGAGGGCCAAGCAAGCCGGTATCGGCCATGTTCACGCCCACCTGTTCCGGCACAGCTTCGCCCACCGCTGGCTCGCCGACGGCGGCAACGAGACCGACCTCATGCGTCTGGTCAGCCGGCGGACTCGGGAGATGCTGTCCCGCTACCGGGCGTCGGCGGCCGACGAGCGGGCCCGGGCCGCCCATCAGCCCCATAGCCCGGGCGACCGGCTGTGAGCCCGGAGCTCGGCTGCCCACCCAGTTGGGTATCCCGCTGACAGCGGATAACTCCTACGACAAATAGATGCCCGGGGCGGCGGGTAGTCTTCCGCCCTGACCGAGCCGTCGCCGACGAGGGGCAGGTCGTCGTCCGATTCGGACAGGTACGCCGGTCAGAGGCGGAGCGCCCTGTCCCTTGGCCCAGGCCGCTGGCTTCATTGGGCTCGGGTGGGATCGACTGAGAGGCAGCGGTCGATTCAGGGTGTGGGCGGTAGCTCGTCGGCGTAGGCGAGGGGATGGTTCTGGGCGCGGTCGATGAAGTGCTCGTTGAGGGCTTGGACGAGCACGTCGTGTTCGTGGTCGCCCAAGCCCACACGTCCCGACAGGGCGGCGCCGATCGCAGCGGGCGGAAGGTTGCCGCCCAGTCCCAGGTAGTCGAGCCACAGTTGCGGCAGTGACAGTTCGAGCATGTCCCGGGCGGCTTCTAGCGCGATGGCGCGAGACCGGTCCATCATTCAGGTGCGATCTTCGGGTCCGTTGATGCCGGCGACCACGTCGGTGGCGACGTCTC
>DASYAI010000081.1:0-49723 GCA_036501425.1 Acidimicrobiales bacterium
TGATGGCCTCGCCTGCTCAGCAGGTAGCTCTATGGTCAGCCAAGGTTCGAGAGGCGATAGCCCGCCGTGACGATGCGATCCGGAGCATGAGAGCCGAGGGTTACTCGCTCCGTGCAATCGCAGCCGTCGCCGGGCTGTCGCCTTCGGCTGTCGTCTACATCCTCCGTAACGCTGAGCAGTAAGCTTCGCTGTAAGCTAAACGCCGCTCAGAGGCACCCTCAGCGACATCTCTGGGTATGAGATACCTGGTGAGATGGTGGGCGCTGCCGGACTCGAACCGACGACCTGCTGCTTGTAAGGCAGCTGCTCTGACCAGCTGAGCTAAGCGCCCCGGATAGCGTACGTGCGTCACAGGCCTGTGCTCTGCGGGTGCGGGGGGAGCCTCAGAGGCCGCTGTCGAGCACTTCGTGCAGCAGTTCCTGGGTGGCCGCCGCTGCCGGATGGCGAGGAGCGTCGGTGCGGACCACCAAGTCCTCGCCACTGCGGTCGGCCATGACCCCTCCCGCCTCGTGGCAGATCAGCATGCCGGCCAGATAGTCCCACCCGAACAGGTGCGCACCCCCGACGACCAGGTAGGCGTCGAGCGAGCCGTCGGCCACGGCGCACAGCTCCAGCGAGGCGGCGCCGAGGGCTCGGAACTGGGCCCAGCCGGGGTGGCGTGCCGGGAATCCCGAAACACCCACGACGGCATCGCCGAGCGACCGGGGGCTCGAGACCTCGATGCTGATCCCGTCCCTCCGGGCACCCTCGCCTCGGATCGCCGCGTACCCGACGCCCGTCGCCTGGTTGCGGACCAGGCCCACCCGAGGGCCCCGCTCGTCGAGGACGCAGATGCTCGTCGCGTAGAAAGGGAGCCCGAGGTGCGCGTTGGTCGATCCGTCCACCGGGTCCACCACGGCCAGCAGGTCGTCGGAACCGGATCCGACGCTCAGCCCGGACTCCTCGGACAGGACCGACAGGCCCTCGGCGCCCAGCACCCCCAGGACCGCCGCGTCGGCGGCCAGATCGAGGCGGTACTGGCCGGGCCGGGTCCCGGCGGGTCCCCAGTCCTCCAGCTCGTCGAGCGCCCCCCGAACCGCCCCCGCGGCGGCTCCGAGCAACTCCAGCAGGCCCTGGTCGTCCACCGCCCGCACCCTAGCCGCCCGGCCCCGGTGACCAGGGACGCAGCTAGGCTGGGCCAACTGTGGCAGCAATCGATGTCGCCGGGTACGTGGCCGACCTCAAGGACCATTCGGTCGACCACGGGTTCCACGTCCACGACGAGCGGCACTTCGTCGAGACCTACTCCCTCCGCCAGGTCTGGGAGGTCGACCTGCATCCCGAGGAGGGCTGCGGGGGCCCGCTCGATCTGCATCTGGCGCTCGAGGTCGATCCCCGGGTGCTGCTCTCCTTCGAGGACGCGGTGGTCGGGCTGGGCGAGGAGGAGGACCCGCCGGACGAGTTCCACTTCCCCCTCACGTTCACCTGGGCCCTCCCCCCGCTGCCCAACGGCCCCGACCTGCTGCGGCTGGCGATCGATCTGGCCGGGATCGGCGGGATCGAGCTGCCGCTCGAGGTCTCGGCGATCGACTCGTTCGCCTCGGCCACCGACGGCCCCGAGCGGCGGCTGAACATCGTGGCGCGCCACCCGGTCTCGCTGGCCCGGGTGCTGGCGGGCGAGGAGCTGCTGTGCGACGTGTTCGATCGATGCCTGGCGGTGAGCCGCTTCCTCCTCGAGTCCGCCGACCGCTGGCTCGGGTGACATGGCCGGGGCCCGGCAGGACCGCCCTCGTCGCCGGGCTCCTGGTCACCGCGTCGGTGCTCGCGGGATGCGGGTCGCAGAGCGGCGACGCCCTGGCGAAGGCCGCCTGCGGGCACGTCAACCAGTCGATCCGGCTCTACACGGAGGCCAAGCGGGCCGATAGCGCGGCCGGGGCACGAACCGATCTCGCCCGGGCCTACGCCCAACTGCGGGCTGCGCTGCCGCTGGCCGCCGAAGCGACGTCACAGAATGGTCAGTGGGTCGCGCTCGAGACCACGCTTTCGGAGTCGTCGCGGGTGATGGAGGGCGAGCTGCTCGCCGGGCTCCAGCAACAATGCGCCGTGGCGGACAGCCCCAACCCCGGCGAGCCGCCCCAACCCACCGAGGTCCCGACCTCGCCCTGAGCCGACACCGCATGAGCGGCCCGAGCAAGTTGCCGGCGCGCTTTCCTTGCACCTTTTGGCGCGATGGACCAAGGTCTTTTCGGGCCGGTCGGGCGAGGGCCGGTAGCGCGAAGACCGCGTGCGGCGCCGCAGGTCGGCACGGATCGCCACCGGTCGGCGGGCCCGGCGCGGGCGAGGACGGGCGGTGAACCATGCACGGAGCGGCGAGCGATCCGAAGAGCGGCCGGCCGCCGGGGCGACGATCAGTCCGGCGCGTTCTCCGACCAGAGGGCCACCCCGGCCGCCTGGAGCCGGTCCTCGAGCCACGCCGTGCTGTCCGGCTTGGGCATCTCGACCTCCCAACCGGCCAGGATCTCCTCGAGCTCGGCGCGCGTCGGGATCTTCGCCACGACGGCCACGGTCATCCCGTCGGTCGGCGCCCGGTCGCCCGCCTGGACGTGGATTCCCCCGAATGGTCCCATCCACTGGTAGGGCACCGGCTCGCGCATCACGTAGAGCTCGCCGGTGTCCTGCACCCACGAGAGCTCGAAGCGGACGCCGGCCTTGTTCCGCCACTCGGTGCCGAGCTCGATCTCGGCCGAGTCTCGCCGGCGGGCGTCGCCGTCGTAGAACTCCTCGATGTCCACCGGGGGGACCTTAGTGGTCCCCGGCCGGGGCCATCGGGTCTCGTCGGCGTCCCAGCCGCCACTGCCCCCGGCGCCACGTTCGGACGTTCCCACCTGGCGGTGCGGGCCCCGGACGGATCGACCCGAACGGGAGGGAGCGCCGGGGGGAGCCGGGCTCGGCATCGTCGGGACATGGCACAACTCCGCTTCCGACCGATCGACCGACTGAACGAGGAGTGGGCGGCGCTCGCTCCCTCCCCGTCATCCTGCGATGCCCTGGCCCGGCTCGCCGCGCGTGAGCCGACCGTCGCCGCGCTGGGCGTGGACGACCTGGGCTCGCTGGTGGAGCGGTTGCGAACCGCCCGAGGCACCCAGGGCCGGGCGAACGCGGCGCGGGTGTTCCAGGCCATGCTGCGCTCGCAGTCCGCCCATCCCCTGCTCCCCCGGGCCGTGCTGCAGGCCGTGGTCCCCGGATTGGTGACGGTGGCCCGCCGTCTCGCTTGGGGTGCCGGTGGCGACTGGGAGGACGGCGGTGCGTTCTTCGCCGACCTGGTGGCGACCACCTGGGAGGTGATCGTCGACTGGTCGGGCGAGGACCGGGCCTACGCCGTGCTCGACTTGCTCTCCGCCGTGCGGTGCCGCATGCGCCGACAATTGCTCCGCCAGCGCGACGGCCGCAGTCGGCTGGAGCTCGGGCTCGAGTCCCACGACGACCTCCTCGGGTCGGGCGGGATCGAAGCCACCGACCTCGAACTGCTGGCCGGCGCCATCGAGGACCTCCGGGGCCGCGGCCTCGAGGCGGCCGACGCCGCCGTGCTCTACGGGCATCGGGTGCTCGGCCTGTCGATCGCCGAGCTCGCCGCGCTCACGGGCCGGTCACGGCGTCACCTGACCCAGTCCCGGCAGCGTGCCGAGCAGCAGCTCTGCGCCTGAGCTGCCGGTGGCTCGAGCCGGCGGCGACGCCGCCGTGGTCCCCGCCTCGGCCACCGCCGTCCCCGGCGCTCCCGACCGCCGCCGGCCGGGCCGTCCATCGTTGGCGCTCCCCCACCGCTGGGCGATCCTGGCGGTGGCCCTCGCGGCAATGTCGCTGGTCGCCGCCTTGACCTCGACCTCGCAGAGCCCCCGCTCGGGCACGACCAGCGCTCCGCCGATGGCCGGGGGGCGACCGGTGCAGGCCGGGCAACCCGCCGCCGACACCGCGGGTCGGGGCGGGCATGCCGGGCACTCCGACCAGGGGGACGCGCCGCTGGGCGCGGGCGGTGCCACCGACCGCTCGCCGGCGCCCGGAGCCGGACCCTCGGACGCCGAGCCGGGACCGCTCGGACTCGGCGGTGCGCCGGGCACGCCGACCGGCGCCTTCGGCCACTCGTCGTCTGCTTCGGTCGCCAGCTCGGGCACCCCGGTGGGCGCCACCGTCGAGGCGTCGTCGTCGAGCAGCACCGCCGGCTCGACCGCCGGCTCGGTCGGCGGTTCGGCCGGCCCGGGCGCAGGCCCGACGTCCCCGGCGACGACGCCAACCCCGAGCGATGCCCCGGACCCGACCGTGCAACCCGGCAACCTCCAGTATCCCGACGACGTCTCGGCCAGCTACCCGTTCGAAGCGGGCGCGGCGGCGGTCGAGGCCACGGTGAGCTGGACGACCGGCACACCGCTCACGCTGACGATCGCCTGTGGCGGGCAGACCCAGCAGGTCTCCGGCACGGCCGCGTTGAGCACGTCGGCCGACTTCGGTCCGGGCAGTTGCCTGGTGACGGTGGCCGAGGCCGCCCCCGGCGCCGGCCCCGTTGCCTACACCCTCACCATCTCGTCGGAGCCCGCATGATCCGCGGACGTCATCAGGGCCACGTCGACGGCCGTCGCGCCGCCCATCCCCGCTCCGGCCGGGGCGGCAGCGGCACTGCCGCGGCGCTCGGGATGGCCGCGGCCATCGCCATCTTCGTCGCCGTACCGGCCGTCCTGTGCCTGGCGCTCGGAATCCCGACCCGCTCGGGCTGGAGCCGCCACGTCACGCCGGCCACCCGCCCGCTGTTCGACGCGCTGGGGGCGTTGGCGTGGTCGGCCTGGTTGGGGTGCTGCGTCCCCCTCGTCCGATCCGTGCTGGCCCGGGTCCGCACCGGCGACGTGGCGCGCTCTGCCGGAGGCCGCCTGGGGGATCGGCTGGCCGCCAGCATCGCCGCCGCCGTCTTGACCCTCCTGCCGGTCAGCACGTCCCTGGCCGGAGCCGCGGTGCCGGCGGGTGCCGGCGGTCGCTCGGTGCCCGCGGCCGCCGCCGGTGCGAGCCCTCGACGACCCGCGACGACCGCCGTTGCGACAGCACCGGCAACGGCGCGACCGGCACCGGCACCGGCACAAACGGCACCGGCACAAACGGCACCGGCGCGACCGGCAACGGCACCGGCCCAACCCGCGGGGCCCGACGGGGACGGGTCAGGCGCCGGGGTCGGACCGGTCGCTTCGGGCGGCCCGACGGGCGCGGTGCCGGGTCCCGAGGCGAGCATCGCGGCGGGCGTCTACGTGGTGGAGCCGGGGGACTCGCTGTGGTCCATCGCGCAGCACCTCTACGAAGATGCCGGGGAGTGGCAGGCGATCGCCGCCGTCAACTTCGACCGCGTCATGCCCGACGGGGCGCGCTTCGTCGACCCGTCCCTCATCCGGCCGGGGTGGCGGCTGGCCCTGCCCGACGCACCGGCGGTTGCGCCCGCCGCCGGGCACGCCGTCGCCCGACCGTCCCGAAGTCCCGAGCCGTCGGGGAACGCCGGTGTCGCCGTTGGGTCTCCCCGGTCGATCGGGGCGTCGATGCCGCCGGACCCGGCTCGAACCTCGCCCGAGGTGGTGGCCGCCCCGGCGGGCTCGGGTCCCCCGACGGCACGACCGACCGCCGACGAACCCTCCGTCGGTCCCACCCACGGGCGGGGCACCGGTGAGGGCCCTCCTCTTCCGACGCTGGCTGCACTCGGGATCGGTGCCGTGGCCGCCGCGGCGCTCGCCCGGCGCGCCCGGCGCCGGGACCGGGACCGGGGCGACGGCCATCGCGACACACCGGCCGGCGCGCCCGGCCCGGACGGATCGAAGGTGATCGCGCAACCCGCCGACGATCCCGGGCCCTCGGAGGCGGCGGAGCCGGCAGTGCAGGAGGACCTCGTCGGCCTGGCCGTCACCGTGAGCCCGTTCGAAGCGACGCCGGCGCTCGATTGGCTCGAGCTCGCCGACCGGCTCCTCGCCTTGCCGTCCGAGCTGCCGGCCCCGCGGGTACAACTGTTCCGCGTCGGCCCCGACGGCGTGGACGCCTGGCTGACCGAGCGGACGGACTGGGCGCCTCCGCCCTGGGAGCGTCGTTCCGGTGGCCGGGTCTGGCACCTTTCGGCGCGCCACGACCGCCTCCAGCTGGCCGAACGGTGCCGGGGCCTCCAACCGGTCCACCCGGCGATGCTCCCGATCGGCGCGGACGGGCGGGGCACGTGGCTGGCGGTGGCCGACGCCGGATGTTGCCTGCCGATCATCGGCGCGGGCGCCGAGGCCTTGGTCGCCACCATGGCCGTGAGCGCCGATTCCTGGCCGTGGTCCGACCAGCTGACGGTGACGGTGGATCCGGCGGCGGCCATCGCGGAGACCGGGCACGGCGGCGCGTCGGGCCCCGAGGGGACCGATCCGGACGTCACGGTGCTCTTCGTGGGCGACCCGGCGCTCCTGCCCGCCTCGACCCGGCGCCGGTGCGCCGTGGTCACCACCTTGCCGGTGCCCTCGACCGGGCTGACGGTGGCGGTGGACGCCCGGGCGGCCACCATCCACCCGCTGGGGGTGACCGTGCGGCCCCACGTGCTCGCTCCCCGCCACCGACGAGCGGTCGACGTGCTGGCACGGGGCCGGCGGTGGTCGGCCGAGGCTCCCGCGCCGGCGCCGCGGCCCGGTGGTCCTGCAGCCGGGTCCCGGAGCGCCACTGCGGCGGGCGACACGGTCGAAGCCGACGACGGGCTCTTGCCGGCCCACCTGCTCGTGCCGGGACCGGTCGAGGTTCGACTCCTCACCGCCCTCCCCCGCATCGACGGGCTGCCCAGCCCGCTCGAGCCCAAACGGGCCCGGCGTGCGACCGAGCTGGTGGCGTACCTGGCCCTCCATCGACCCTCCCCGGTGACCAGCGACCGGTTGCGGACCCGGGTGCTCGGGTCCCCCGACGCCGACGCCGCAGCCAAGACCCTGTTCAACGTGGCCACGGCGGCCCGGCGGGCCATGGGCACCGACCCTGACGGCCAGCCGTTGCTGCCCCCCGCCCTGCGCACCGGGCACTACCGGATCTCCGACGTCGTGACGGTCGACAGCGACCGGGCGGCGGCGCTCGTCGGTGCGGCGGCGCAGGCGGGGCGGAGCGACGTGGCCCTGGCCCTCTATCGGGCCGCCCTCGAGCTGGTGGAGGACGAGCCGCTGTCGGCCGCGCTGTCGGGCTACGGGTGGTGGCAGGCCGAAGGCCACGCCGGTCGGATCCGGGGCCTGATGGTGGACGCCGCGTGCGCGGTCGCCGAGCTGGCCGAGGGTGAGGGATCGGACCGGCTGACCCGGTGGGCGATCGACCGGGCGCGCCTGCTCGATCCCTACAGCGAGGCGTTGTCGAGGGCGGCCATGCGGTCGGCGGCGTCGCGGGGCGACACCGACCTGCTGCGGCGCGAGTGGGTCGAATGCCAGCAGCGGGTCGACGAGCTGGACCCCGGCAGCACCCCGTCGGCACGCACCGAGCGGCTGTACGCCGAGCTGTCGGGCCGCCCGGGCTGAGGGTCGCGGCGACGGCGGCCCGGTCGGGCCGTCCGGGCTGAGGGTCCAGGCCCGCTCAGGCCAGCTTCGCCGCGATGGACGCGGCTCCCCGGAGCACGCTCCCGTCGGCTCCGGCGCTGCTCCAGTGAATGGTCGGACGGGCCCTGGCCTCGGCCAGCAGGTCGGCCAGCAACGACCCGAAGGGCACCGGGGGGTCGACCCACAGGTAGCGGGCGAGGGACCCGGGGATGGTGTTCACCTCGTTGACGTACACGTCGGTCCCGTCTGACAGAAAATCGACCCGGGCGACGCCCCTGAGCCCCGCCACCGCCGCGACCAGGGCGGCGAGCGACCGGATCTCGGACGCCACCTTGTCGTCCAGCTGGGCCGGAAGCTCCCGGGGGGCGCTGGCCATCCCGGCACCCCCCTGGTACTTGTCGGCGTACCCGAGGATCTCGGAGCGAGACCCGGCATCGCCTGGCCGAGCCGAGCGCAGGGGCCGCTCGATGGCCGACAGCGCCAGCTCGGGCCAGGTGCGGACCCCGATCTGAACGTCGAAGCAGTCGGCCCGGAACGGCTCGAGGACCGCCCCGGCGTCGAGGTGGCGATTGGTATCGAGCACGCCGCGGGCGGTGGGCAGGTCGGCCACGACCTCGATGCCGATGGACGACCCGCCGAAGCGCGGCTTGACGATGTAGGGGCCGTCGAAGGGAACCGACGTGGTCCCGCGCTCGAGCAGGACCCGCTCGAGCGCCGGAGCGCCGTTGGCGCGGAGCAGGGCCCCGAAGGCCAGCTTGTCCATCCCGAGCGCCGCCGAGCGGGCGGTGGGTCCGCTGTAGGGGATCCCCACCGTGTCGAGGATCCCTTGGAGGGTGCCGTCCTCACCCGGCCCCCCGTGGCAGCACACGATGGCGACGTCGACCCGGTACGGGCGGGCCCGGGCGAGGCGGCCCCCCTCGACGACGAACCCGCCCTGGGGCCCGACCACCAGGCGAAGGGGCGTCGACCCGGGGGGCACCCCGTCGACGAACGCGCTCGCCTCGAGCCCTGGCTCCACGTCGAACCAGGTCCCGGCCTTGGACCAGTACAGGGCGTGGACGGCGTCCCCTCGCCCGGCGAGCTCCCGAGCCGCCTGCAGGCCGGTGAGCACGCTCACGTCGTGCTCGGGTGAGGGACCTCCGAAGATGATGGCCACGTCGGACACTGGCGCGCGCTCCCCTCGGTCGTCCCCGCCGGGGCCGGGCGGGATCCCGGGTCCCCGACCCAGGGCGCCCGGGGACCCGGCAAGGGTAGTGGACGCACCACCGAGCGCGGTCAGGGATAGTGGTCGGGAAGATCGTTCTCGTAGAGCACGGCGTCGCCGGGACCCAGGGTGGCGCGCACCCAGGCCACCGCCTCGGGACGGGTCCGGACCGCCAGCGCCCGCCCGGCGGTGCCGGCTACCAGCGCCCGGCGGTTGGTCCGTCCGACCACGACCAGGTCCGCCACCCGGCCGGCGGCTTCGGCGAAGACACGGTTCTCGTGGTGCTGACGGGGGCCCAGCTCCACCATCCCCGGGGTCACCACCACCGCCCGGCCGCCCGCCGTGCTCGCCGCCAGCACCTCGAGCGCCGCCCGGGCACCGGCGGGGTTGGAGTTGAACGTGTCGTCGAGCACCACGACGCCCGACGGGGCGACGGCGCGGGCGAGGCGGTTGGCGACCGCGGGCAGCGATGCCAGGCGCGTCACGACCGCGTCGGCCCCGAGACCGAGCTCGAGCGCGACCGCCGCCCCGCAGGCCAGGTTGGAGGGCTGGACGCCGGTGGGCAGCTCGCCCGCACCGGCCACCGGCCGGCCGTCGACCAGCAACGCCCAGCCGCCCTCCTCCCGCAGCACCGCCACGTCGGCGTCCGAGTGGAGCCCCGAGCAGCGGAGCACCCGGCGGCCCGACCCGTCCTCGGCCACCCGCGCCGCCAGGTCGGCCAGGCGCGGGTCGTCGACGTTCAAGACGACCACCGACGCCGGCTGGAGGATCTCGGACTTGGCCTGCAGGACCCGCTCCTCGGAGCCGAACCGCTCGAGGTGCACCGGCCCGATGGCGGTGATCACGGCGATGCGCGGCGGGCACCACCGGCACAGCTCGGCGATCTCGCCCACCCCGTAGGTCCCCATCTCGGCCACGAACACCTCGGTCCCGGGCACCAGGTGCTCGTTGACTGCCCGGGCCAGCCCCCCCCGGTTGTTGAACGAGGCGGGGCTCGCCACGACCCGGCGCTCGCCCGCGAGCAGGTGAGCCAGGTGTTGCTTGGTGGAGGTCTTCCCGTAGGACCCGGTGATCCCCACGATCAGGGGCGCCACCTCGGCCAACCGGCGCGTCGCGGCGTCGACGAAGGGGGCCATGGCCCGGCGCTCGATCGGCGCCAGCAGCCGGCACGCGACGTCGACAACCAGCGGCATCGCCAGGGCGGTCCCGGCGCCGACCGGGGCCGGCACGCCGGCCAGGGCGCCGGCGACGACGACCATCACCGCCAGCACTCCCGACACGACGGCGAGCGTGCGCAGGCGCCGGGTGAACCGCAGCGGGGCGGTCCGTCCCCGAACCGACAGGTGCAGCGGGGCGACCCCCGCCACCAGCGCGGTCGCCAGGCCGGCCACCGGCCACCGGACGCTCAGGCCCACGCCAGCCAGGGCGACCACCACGAGCACCCCGTCGAGCGGCTCGCTCGCCCACCACCGCCCAGCGAAGCGGAGGGCAGCGCCGGGCAGGTAGTGCTCGCGCTGGCACACCCGGAGCCACCGCAGGGCGGCCGGCACGCCGGCCACCGCCCCCAGGGCGAGGACCACCCACGCCAGGGCCCCGGTGCGCTGGGTCAGGACGTCGGTGCCCACGACGAGCCGGCCGGCCGCCAGCGGCCCCGCGGCCAGGGTCACGCGAGGGCCCGGCGGGCCGCCCGGTGGAGCTCGGCCGGGATGGTCAGCGGCGTGAGGTGGCCCGCCCCGGGCCACACGTCGAGCCGGGCCCCCGGAACGAGGCCAACGACAGCCTCGGCCACCGACAGCGGGGTGACCGGGTCGTCCTCGCCCCACACCAGCCAGAGCGGGCAGGACACGGCGGCCAGCAGCTCCTCGTACCGCTCGGCCAGCGACGCCACCAGGACCTGGCGCATCACGCCCCGGGCGTTGCGGTAGTCCTCCGACCCGTGGCGCTGGCGGGCCGCCTCGATCCGCCGGTCGCCCACCAGGCCGGCCCGATGCAGGGCCCGCACCAACCGGAACGCCGCCGGCGGCCGGCGGGGCGCTCCGGGCGGGCGCGCCAGCGGCACCCCGGTGAGCACCAGGGCACGCACCCGCTCGGGCCGTCGCGCCGCCAGCTGCACCGCCACCCGGCCGCCGAAGGAGTGGCCGAGCACCACCACCTGGTCGGTCATCTCGTCGAGCACCGGCGCGATGGCGGCGGCGTAGTCGGCGCTGCCCCAGGGGCCCGGGGGCTCGGGCGCCGCCCCGAAGCCGGGCAGATCGAGCGCGATGGCGTCGAGCTCCGGATCGGCTTGGGGATCGGCGGGGAGGCCGGGGGCGGCCGGTGCGCCGGGGTCGGCGGACGCTCCGGCGGCCGGCGCGACACCGGTGAGCACCCGGTCGAAGTCCCGGTGGCTGCGGGCCCACCCGTGCAACGCCAGCACGGCGGGAACGCCGGCGCCGGTCGAGGAGCCCTTCAGCGAACCGTCAGCGAAGGAGCGAAGCACTGATCAGGCCCGCGGGCCCCCACACCCGCGCCGCCCACCGCCGGGCACCGGGCGTCGAACTCCGTCGCATGGGGCCACCCTACCCAAGCCGCCGGCGCCGACCGCTCCATCCCCATCCCGCCGTGGCTACCGTACAGGGGTGCTCGACGAGTCGGCCGACGGGGCGACCCTCCCCGCCGGCCTCACCGCGGCGCAGCGCGAGGCGGTCACCGCCCCCGACCCCCTGCTGTGCGTGCTGGCCGGCGCCGGCGCCGGCAAGACCCGGGTGCTCACGCTGCGGGTGGCGTGGCGGGTCCACGAGGGCCGGGTCGATCCCGACCGGGTGCTCGTTTGCACGTTCAGCCGCAAGGCGGCCGAGGAGCTCGGCCGCCGGCTGTGGGCCCTTCAGGTGGGGGACGGCGTCCGGGCCGGCACCTTCCACCGCACCGCGCTCTCGCTGCTGCGCCAGCACCGCGCCGACCGGGGCCTCGCCCCGCCGTCGCTGCTGGCCGACCGCCGGGGGTTGCTCACGACGGTCCTGGCCGAGCCCCAGCGCGAGGTCGGGGACCGGCGGGTGGCCCGGCACGTGCTGGTGGCCCAGCTCGACACCGAGATCGGGTGGGCCAAGGCGCAGCTCGTGCGGCCCGGCACCTACGCGGCACGCGCCCGTGCGGCCCGCCGGCACACGGTGCTGCCGGCCGAACAGATCGCCGATCTGTTCGAGCGCTACGAGGCGGCGCGCCGGCACCGGCGCTGCCTCGACTTCGACGACCTCCTGTCGGGGTGCGCCGACCTCCTCCACGACGACGCCCGCTTCGCCGACGCGGTGCGGTGGCGGTTCCGCCACCTCTTCGTCGACGAGATGCAGGACGTCAACCCGGCCCAATTCCGGCTGCTCGCCGCCCTCCTCGGCGACGAGCCCGACCTGATGGTCGTCGGCGACCCGAACCAGTCGGTCTACGGCTGGAACGGGGCCGACCCGTCGCTGCTGGCCGACCTCCCCGCCCTCCTGCCCGGCATGCGCGTCGTACGGCTCGACGAGAACCACCGCTGCACGCCCCAGATCGTGGCGGTCGCCTCAGCCGCGCTCGGCGTGGAGGGCCAAGCCGAGGGCGGTGGCCGGACGGCCCGCCCGACGAGCAGCCGGCCCGACGGGGCGGTGCCGATCGTGACCGCCCACGACGACGACGACGCCGAAGCCGAGTGGGTGGCCCACCAGGCGTGGTTGGCCCGCGGACCGGGGCGGCGCTGGTCGGACATCGCCGTGCTGGCCCGGACCAACGCCCAGCTCGGCGCGGTCACCGAGGCGTTCGCCCGGGCCCGCATCCCGGTCCGGCGCGCCGGGCCGGAGCTCGGGCCCAACAGCGACGTGCACCGGCCCACCGTCGGCTGGAGCGGGGAGCCGACAGCGCCCGACGTGGAGGGCCTCGGGACGGCCGCTCCCCGCCGGTCCTGGGCCAGCCAGCTGCTCGACGAGGCCGACGAGGACGCCGTCGTGCTGGCCACCTTCCATCGAGCCAAGGGCCTGCAGTGGCCGACGGTGTTCGTGATCGGGCTCAGCGTGGGGCTGGTCCCGATCGCCTCGGCCCGCGACGAGCGGGCCCTGGCCGAGGAGCGGCGCCTGCTCTACGTGGCGCTCACCCGCGCCGAGGAGCAGCTGGTCTGCACCTGGGCCGGGCGATCGGGAGCCGGCTCGTCCGCCCGCAAGCCGTCGCCGTGGCTCGACCCGATCGAGCGGGCCGCCGAACGGCTCCGGCGCCAGACCCGGCCCCTCGGGCCGCGTGACGCCGCGGCCCGCCTGGGGGCGTTGCGAGCGCTGCTCGAACCCTCCGCCGGCGCCGACGAGGCGGCCGCCGCGACCGACGAGACGCTGCGGTGACCCGGTGCGGGCCGCGGTGTCTCACCAGTCCACGACGACCGGGGCGTGGTCCGACGGCTTCTTGCCCTTGCGGGCGTCGCGGTCGACGACGGCCGCGGTGACCCGGTCGGCCAGCGATCGGCTCAGCAGCACCAGGTCGATCCGTAGGCCCCGACCCTGGTGGAAGTCCCCCGCCCGGTAGTCCCACCAGCTGAAGATCCCCCCCTCGGGGTGCAGCCGGCCGAAGACGTCCTCGAGGCCGAGATCGATGATCGCCTGGAGCGCCCGCCGTTCGGGCTCGCTGGTGTGGGTGGCGCCCACGAACTGGGCCGGATCCCACACGTCGAGGTCCTTCGGCGCCACGTTGAAGTCGCCGCAGACCGCGAGCTCGGTCCCGCCCGAGCCGGCGACGGCCAGCAGCGTGCGCAGCCGCTCGAGCCATGCCAGCTTGTTGAGGTAGTGCTCGCTGTCCAAGCTGCGCCCGTTGGGAACGTAGACCGAGTGCACCCGGACCCCACCGCAGGTAGCCGCGACGAACCGGCACCCCTGGGTGTCCTCTTCGGCTCCCAGGCCGCGCACCGGCCGCTCGAGGCCGACCTTGCTGACGATGGCCACCCCGTTCCAGCGCCCGTCGCCGTGGTGCACCGACTCGTAACCGAGGTCCCCGAACGCCTCGGCCGGAAAGGCCGTGTCCGCCTGTTTGGTCTCCTGCATGCACAGCACGTCGGGCTGCTGGGCGGCCAGCCACTCGGTGACCCGGGGCAGCCGAGCGGTGAGTGAGTTGACGTTCCAGGTGGCGATGC
The DNA here is from genome assembly GCA_036501425.1 of Acidimicrobiales bacterium. GTDB lineage: Bacteria > Actinomycetota > Acidimicrobiia > Acidimicrobiales > RAAP-2 > DATKRB01. The sequence continues at coordinate 13,856 of DASYAI010000081.1, forward strand.
GCACGGTCCCGGCTGCTCCTACGCGTCCCGCTCGGCGTCCACGATCACGAAGAGGAGGTCGGCCTCGCACGCTCGGGCGCCGCCCACGGCGGCGGTGCCGTGGCCGCGGCCGGCTCGACCCGACAGGCGGTCCAGCCGGACCTCGAGCTCGAGCGTCTCGCCGGGCAGGACCTGGCGGCGGAACCGCGCCCGCTCGATCCCGCCGAACAACGGGAGCTTGCCCCGGTAGCGGTCGTCGGCCAGCACGGCGGCCGCTCCGAGCTGGGCCAGGGCCTCGACCATCAGGACCCCGGGGAGCGTCGGGCGACCGGGGAAATGGCCGGCGAAGAACCACTCGTCGCCGGTGAGCTCCCAGCGGCCCGAGGCGGCTCGACCCGGGTCGAGCTCGTCCACGGTGGAGACCAGCAGGAACGGGGCACGGTGCGGCAGCACCTCGGCGGGGTCCACCCGGGGCACGATAGCGGCGCCCCGGCGTTGGTCGGCGCCCCGGACACGGCGTTGGGGCACCGCCGGGCACGGCGTTGGGGCACCGCCGGGCACGGCGTCGGGGCACCGCCGTCGGGATGGTGCGGTCAGGGCCGTCGCGACGGTGCGTCAGGGCGCCACGGCAGTGTCGCCGGTCGCCACCAGGCTGAGCTCGGCCACCCGGCGGGGCGGGTCCAAGCCGACCAGCACGAACGGCCGGCGCTCGCCCCGGGTGAGCACCTCGCGCGCCTTGACGGGCGGCGGGTCTCCGAGCCCGGACAGCGGCACGTAGCAGTGCAGGTTGCCGCCCTCGGGTAGGTCCACGTCGACCATCGCTCCGTGGGAGGTGTACGAGGCCACGACACCCTCGACCGTGCTGCCGAGGGGGAACGTGGCCACGAACACGATGAAGCTGAGCGGATCGTTGACCGCCGGGGGTGGCGACGATGCCGCCGCCCCCCGCTTGGACCGCTTGCCTCGCTCTCCCGAGCCTCTCGCCCGGGACTGCCCACCGGACCCGGCGGGTTCGGGAGGGTCGATGGCTTCGGCCGTGGCCTCGGCGATGGCTGCCCGCAGCCGCGGGTCGGTGGTGGGAGCCGACCGCCGGACGGCGCCCGCACCCGAGGTTGGACCACCGTCGGCCCCGGCGATCGGCGTGGCGAGCGTCACGTCGAGTCCCGCCGTCACGTCCGGCGTAGCCGCCCCGCCGTTCGACGTGGCGGCCTTGGCCACTTTGGCGGCCTTGGCGGCTTTGGTGGCCTTGGCCACTTTGGCGGCCTTGGTCGCCTTCGTGGCCTTGGCGGCTTTGGTGGCCTTCGACGCTTTGGTGGCCTTCGACGCTTTGGTGGCCTTGGCGGCTTTGGTGGCCTTCGCCACGCCGGTGGCGCTGTCGGATTTCACCGCTTTGTCGGCCTTGACCGCTTTGTCGGCCTTGACCGCTTTGTCGGCCCTCGGCTTGGTGGCCTTCGACGCCTTGTCGGCCTTGGCGACTTTGGTGGCCCTCGGCGCTTTGGAGGCTCCGCTTCGCTTCGCCACGGCGGTCGGCACCATCTCTGCCGCCTTGGCCGGGGCCGCGCCAGCGGCACGTCCACTGGGGATCCCCGCCGGCTCGTCGGGAGCCGCCGCGGCCGCGACGAGCTCCGCTTCGTCGCCAGCGGACGCGCCTGCCGCCGCGGCGGTGTCGACGGTATCGACGGTGTCGGCGGTGATCGAAAGGTCCGTGTCGGACGGCGCGCCCACGACGCCGTTGACGGGGTCGCCGAGTTGATCGGTCTGCGCGTCCGCAGCAGCGCTCCGGCCCCAGACGTCTCCGACCCGGGGGACGGATCCGTCGGGATGGCGCGCCGCCTTTTTGGCTGCCCGTGCCACCTTTTTCGCCGCTTTGACCAACTCAGCCGCCTTGACCGGGGCCGGCAGCCCACCCGACCGGGCGCGGTTGGCCCGGCCGGTTGCCTCGCGGCTCTTCGGGCCGCGCACCGGGATCCGCGGCGTGAAGATCCAGCCGATACCCGGGACCGGCTTGCCCCCGATCAGGCGGCCCGTGTCGAAGAGCCAGGGGTGCTCGCCGTGGAACTCCTGGAAGGAGTCGTTGGACAGCACGGTGGCGCCCGTCCGTTCGGCGATCCGCAGCACGAAGGCGTCGCCCCGGCCGATCGCGCCGGCGGGTGGTGACACGACCTCGCCGTGGAGCTCGGCCTGCTCGAGCTGCTCGCGCTCGCTGGCCTCGATGCGGTGCTCGAAGGACGCATCGACGACAACGATGATCTCTGCGGTGGGGTCCTCGGCGACGTACGCACGCACGGCCTCGTCCAGCTGCGAGAGGCTCGGCAGCGACCTCCCCTCGGTCGCCAGGTTCGACCCGTCGACGACGACGTGGTGCGTTTCAGCCATGTTGGCCGCTAGTCAAGCATCCCGGGAAGGGGGCTCCCCACCCGGGACGTCCCCCGAGGCCTCAGCCGATGGCCCGACGGACAAGGTCCGCCTGCTCGAGCTGGTGCAGGGCCGCGCTTCCGGTGGCCGGACTGGCCGACTCGTCCCGGCTCACGTGGCGCAGCGAGCAGCGCTCGGCGACCAACCGGTGCAGCCGGGCGTGGACGAACGACCATGCCCCCATGTTCTCAGGCTCCTCTTGGAGCCACACCACCTCTTCTATCTGGGCGTATCGGTCCAACAGTTGGGCGATCGGCCCTTCTGGCCACGGGTAGAGCTGCTCCACCCGGACCACGGCCACCCCGGAGGGCGCGACCTCGGGCACCCCGGGCACCGCGCCTTCGGAAGCCGCCTCGCCCGACAGCAGCTGATCCCGGCGGTGCAGCGCCTCGTGGGCGATCTTCCCGCTGCACAGCACCACCCGGCGCACCACCTGGGGATCGGGATGGGTGGGATCGTCGATGATCTCGGCGAAGCTGCCGGTCACCAGGTCCGCCAGGGGCGAGCGGGTGTCGCGCGCCCGCAGCATGGATTTGGGCGTGATGGTGATCAGTGGCGTCTTGGGGTCGCGGTGCACCTGCGCCCGGAGCAGGTGGAAGTACTGGGCCGCGCTCGACGGCTGCGCCACCCGGAGGTTCCCGTTCGCGCACAGCGAGAGGAACCGCTCCAACCGGGCCGACGAGTGCTCTGGTCCCTGCCCCTCGAACCCGTGGGGCAGCAAGAGCACGAGGCCGGCCCGCTGGCCCCACTTGTCCTGGGCGGCGACGAGGAAGTTGTCGATGATGATCTCGGCGCCGTTCACGAAGTCGCCGAACTGCGCCTCCCAGGCCACCAGCGAATCGGGTGCTTCCACCGAGTAGCCGTACTCGAAGCCCACCGCGGCATACTCCGAGAGCAGCGAGTCGCGGACCGTGAAGTGCCCCAGGGGCCCGGCTCCGTCCAGTCTCCTGACCGGGTCGAACGAGCCCGCATGGGCGCCGAGATGCGCCAGCGGGACGAACTCGGCACCGGTCACGTAGTCGACGAGCACCGCGTGGCGGTGGCTGAACGTCCCGCGGCGGGTGTCCTGCCCCGTCAGCCGGACGTCGGCGCCCTCGGCCAGCAGCGAGCCGAAGGCCAGCGCCTCGGCGAGGGCCCAGTCCACCTCTCCCCCGGCGACCAACCGGTCGCGCTGGACGAATTGCCGTTCGAGCTTCGGGTGCACGGTGAACCCTTCGGGCGCGGTGCGCACCGCCTGCGCCAGGGCCAGCAGCACGCCCTGGTCGACGCCCGTCGGCACCGGGGAGATCACCGGCCCCGCCCGGCCGCTCGGAGCCAGGTGCGCCGGCGGCGCCGGGGGCTCGGCACGGACCTCGTCGAGCGCCCGCTGGAGGCGCGAGTCGAAGTCGTCGAGCGCCTCCTGCGCCGCCTCCATGGTGATGTCGCCCCGCCGCACGAGCGTCTCGGTGTAGAGCTTCCGCACCGACCGCTTCGCCTCGATGCGCTGGTACATGAGCGGCTGGGTGTAGCTCGGGTCGTCGCCCTCGTTGTGGCCGTGCCGGCGGTAGCAGACCAGGTCGATCACGACGTCCTTGTGGAATCGCTGGCGGAAGCCGAAGGCCAGGCGCGCCGCCCGGACGCACGCCTCGGGGTCGTCGCCGTTCACGTGGAAGACCGGCGCCTGGACCATCTTGGCCACGTCGGTCGGGTAGACCGAGGTCCGGGCGGCCTCGGGGGCGGTGGTGAAGCCCAGCTGGTTGTTGATGACCAGGTGGACCGTCCCCCCGGTCCGGTAGCCCGACAGCCCCGAGAGGTTCAGCGTCTCGGCGACCACTCCCTGACCGGCGAAGGCGGCGTCACCGTGGACGAGCACCGAGAGGATCGGGAAGCTCCCCCGGCCGTCGCCCCCGTTCCCCTCGCTCCCGTTGCCCTGGGCCCCGTCGGTCGGCGGGACCAGCCGGTCCTGCTTGGCCCGCGCCATGCCCTCGACGACCGGGTCGACCGCCTCGAGATGGGACGGGTTGGACGCCAGGGTGACCGGCAGGTCGATCCCCGAGCGCCCGGCGAACTTCCCGTGCGCACCCTTGTGGTACTTGACGTCGCCCGAGCCCTGGACCGACTCAGGGTCGAGGTTGCCCTCGAACTCTTCGAAGATCTCGCGGTAGGACTTCCCGACGATGTTGGCGAGCACGTTCAGGCGGCCCCGGTGGGCCATCCCCATCACCGCCTCGGCGACGCCACCGGTGGCCGCCTCGTCGAGCAGCGTGTCGAGCAGCACGATGGCCGACTCCGCCCCTTCGAGACCGAACCGCTTCTGCCCCACGTACCGGGTGTGGAGGAAGCGCTCGAAGACCTCGGCGGCATTCAGCCGCTCGAGGATGTAGCGCTGCTCGGGCGTCCCCAGGGTGGTCGAGACCCCCTCGACGTGCTCTTGGATCCATCGCTTCTGCTCGGGGTCCTGGATGTGCATGTACTCGACGGCCAGGGTGCGGCAGTAGGCGTCGCGCAGCAGGTGCAGGATCTCGTCGAGGGTGGCCACCTCCCTCCCCGCCAGCCCGTCGGCGAGGAACGGGCGCCCGAGGTCCCAGATCGACAGGCCGTAGGTCGCGGGGTCCAGCTCGGAGTGGAAGTGGGGCGGCTCGGCGTCGAGCGGGTCGAGGTGCGCGATCAGGTGCCCGCGCACCCGGTACATGTTGATGAGCGTCTGGACGTGCACCTGCTTGACCATCCGCTGGCGCTCGCCGACCTCACCCTCGCCGGACGGATTGACGTCGGTCCGCCAGCGGGCCGGCTCGTAGGGGACGCCCATCGAGGCGAAGACGTCGTCGTAGAACCCACCCTTGCCGGTCAGGTAGTCCGACACCCGGGACAAGAACAGCCCCGACTCGGCCCCCTGGATGATCCGGTGGTCGTAGGTCGACGTGAGCGTGACGACCTTGCCGATGCCGAGCTCGGCGGTCACCCGCGGGTCCGCCGCCTCGAAGCCGGGCGGGAAGCCGAGAGCCCCGACCCCGATGATGGCCCCCTGGCCGGGCATGAGCCGCGGGACCGACTGCACCGTGCCGATGGTGCCCGGGTTGGTGAGCGTGACCGTCGTGCCGGCGAAGTCGTCGGCCGTCGCCTTGCCGGAGTGCACCTTGCGGACGAGGTCCTCGTAGGCCACGACGAAGGACCGGAAGTCGAGGGTGTCGGCCCCGGCGATGCAGGGCACCAGCAGGGTGCGGCTCCCGTCGGGCCGCTCGAGGTCCACGGCCAGGCCCAGGCCGACGTGCGCCGGACGACGGACGCCCGGGGCTCCCCGCTCACCGGTGCTGGCCACGAAGGAACGGTTGAGGGCCGGCACGTCCGCCAGCGCCCGCACGACCGCGTAGCCGATCAGGTGGGTGAAGCTGACCTTGGCGCCCGTGGTGCGCGCCAGCTGGTTGTTGAGGATCTGGCGGTTGACCTCCAGCAGCTTGGCCGGAACCACCCGGAAGCTGGTCGCCGTAGGGACGCCCAGGCTCGCCTCCATGTTGGTCACGATCCGCGACGCGGCGCCGCGCAGCTCGACCACCTCGTCGTCGGCCGCGGACCGGTTGGCGGTGCCCGTCGCCCCCCCGCTCGGGGGCGCCGGGCGGATCCCGTCGGCCGCCGGCGCGGGTCCGACCGATGGCCCCCGGGACTCGGCGGCCCCGCCAACGGGGGCCGCGACCGCCGGCGGGGGCGCTGGCCCGGGCGAGGCGGCCGGGCTCGGCAGGGCCGACGGTGCGACCGGTCGCGCCGGCATCGCGGCCGTGATCGAGCTGGGCACCGGGGCTGGCCGGTAGTCGGCGAAGAACTCCCGCCAGCTCTGCGCCACCGACGTCGGGTCGGCCACGAACCGGTCGTACATGTCGTCGACCAGCCAGGCGTTCGGGCCGAAGGAACCCCCTGGTCGCCGGTCGGCCGCCACGTCGTTCCTCACGGCAGCGCGAGGGACGTCACTCGCGTCGCTCATGACCACAGCCTAATGGACGACCAGGGCGGACCCTAGGGCACATTCGGGCCGCCGGGTGCGCCGGGGCCGGCGAGGTTAGCTTCGGACCGTGCCGCGGACCGGGTTCGAGACCGCCGCTGACGGCGCCGGCCCCCGGGGCCTCCACGTGGTCGTCCGGCCGCCGGTCAGCGGATGGGACCGGCGCCGACCCGGCGTGCTCGACGGGGCGCCGACCGGCGTGGACGAGGCGCCGACCGTCGTCTTCGTGCACGGATCCCTCGACCGGGCGGCGAGCTTCGGGCGGGTCGCCCGTCGCCTGCCCGAGCTCAGGGTCGTCGCCTACGACCGCCGGGGCTACCAGGGGTCGCGGTCCCTCGGGCCGGGGACCTTCGAGCGGCACGTCACCGATCTGTTGGACGTCGCCGCCGCGGCAGCCGGGGGCCGGCCGGTCCTGGCGGCCGGGCACAGCCTGGGCGGCCTGGTCGCGCTGTCCGCCGCCCTGCTGCGCCCGGCCCAGTTCGTCGGGATCGCCGCCTACGAGCCACCGCCGATCGACCGGGCGGCAGCCGGCCCCGCACCCGAGCCCGGGGGCGATCTCGAATCGACGGTCGGCCGCTTCTTCGGCGCCTTCGGCGGCCCGGGGAGCTGGGCGGCCCTGCCCGCCCGGGCCCGGCAGGAGCGGATCGCCGACGGTCCGGCGCTGGTCGCCGATCTGCGCTCGGCCCGAACGCGGTTCGAGCCCGACCCCGCCGCGCTCGGGGTGCCTGCGGTCTTCGGCCTGGGCTCCCGAGCTTCGGCGACCCACCGGGCCAGCGTCGCCCGGCTGCTCCGGGTGGTTCCCGGATCGCTCGAGCACCGGATCGAGGGGGCGGCCCACGGCGCCCATCTCTCGCACCCCGACGCCTTCGCCCGGTTCGTCCGGTTGGCGTGGGAGCACGCCACCGGCAGCGCCCCTGGCCGCCCCGGCGCGAGGGGCGAGGGGTACAGAGGATGAAGGTCCTGGTCAGTGGATCGAGCGGCCTGGTCGGCACGGCGTTGACGAGCTCCCTGCACGCCGCGGGACACGAGGTGGTGCGCCTGATCCGGCAACCCACGCCCGGCGCCGGCGACGGGTCCGCCGAGCCCGAGGTCCGGTGGGATCCGACCACCGGGGTCGTCGACCTCGAGCAGCTGGCCGCCGCCGGGCCGATCCATGCGGCGGTCAACCTGGCGGGCGCCGGCATCGCCGACCGGCGGTGGACGGTGGCCCGCCGCCGGCTGATCATGACCAGCCGGCGCGAGCCCACCCGCCTGCTCGCCAACATCCTGAGTCGCCTGTCGCCTCGCCCCGGCGTGCTGGTGTCGGCCTCGGCAGTGGGCTTCTACGGCGACCGGGGGGCCCAGGTCCTCACGGAGGGGCAGCCGGCGGGCGAGGGGTTCCTGGCCGAGGTCTGCCGTACCTGGGAAGCCGCCACCGCCCCGGCGGCCGACGGGGGGATCCGGGTCGTCCACCTGCGCTCGGGCATCGTGCTCTCCCCGAGCGGGGGCATCCTGGGCCGGCTCCTCCCGCTCTACCGCCTGGGCCTGGGCGGCCGGCTCGGGAGCGGGCGGCAGTACGTCAGCTGGATCAGCCTGCGCGACCAGGTCGCGGTGATCAGGGCCGCGCTCGAGGATCCCCGCCTGGCGGGCCCGGTCAACGCCGTGGCCCCCACCCCGGTGACCAACGCCCAGCTCACCCGGGCGCTCGGGCGAGCGCTGCACCGGCCCGCTCCCTGGGTCGTGCCCGCGGTCGCCCTCCGGGTGGCGCTGGGGGCCCACCTCGCCGACGAGCTGCTGCTGGCCAGCCAGCGGGCGCAGCCGGCCCGGCTCCTCCAGATCGGGCACCGCTTCGTCGATCCCGACATCGACGCCGCGCTGACGTGGGTCGCCGGCGCCCGCTGACCGGGCGCACCGGCGCCATCACCTCGGATCCGGCGCGGCGCGGCGTCAGCTCCGCGGCGCCGGCGTGTGCGCGACGTTGCCCCCCAGTCGTCTCGAGCGCGAGCGGAGCGACAGCATCTCGTGGAAACCCGAGTCGTCGCCCTTCATGCCGCTCACCAACGGCGAGTGGGAGAGCCAGAAGGCCCCGACGAACAGCACGAGCAGCGAGAGCGCCTCGAGCGGCCCGTGGTACCCCGACGTGGTCAGGTTGTCGCCGAACAGCCCGATCCCGATCAGGATGCTGGCCAGCGGGTCGACGAGCACCAGGGTCGACTGCGAGGCGGCGATCGGTCCCGCGTGGAAGGCGTTCTGGGCGAGGAAGACCGACAGCAACCCCGACCCGACGAGGCCGTAGGTCTGCCAGTGCCGGAACACGTCCGACCAGTCACCCCCGAGGTAGCGGGTGACCGTCTTGGTGAGGGCGGCGGTGAAGGCGAACCCCACGGCCGACGACGTGCCGAACATGGCGGCCCGCCACCACCGCGAGCCGCGGCGGGCCAGGACCACGCCCGCCACGATGACCACCCCCGACAGCGCCCCGACCGTCGCCCAGTCCGCGCCGCCCGGAAGCCGCTCGCCCCCGGTCGGCGAGGCGAAGAGCAAGAACCCGGCCAGGCCCCCGGCGGCGGCCAGCACGCCGGCCCACTCGCGCACCCCGACGCGGAAGCGGAACCACACGGCCAGGATCAGGACCAGGAAGAGCAGCTCGGTGGTCAGCACCGGCTGAACCTGGCTGAGCCGGCCGAGGTGCAGCGCGCTGGCCTGCGCCACGAACGACACGATCATGAAGGCGAAACCCAGGATCCACACGCCGCGGCGCAGGGCGTGGGTCACCAGGCGCAGCTTGAGCGTCGCGTCCGCCGGCGCGGTCTCTACGCCCATGCGTTGGAACACGCTCGTGAGCGCGTTCGAGAGGGCGGCGATCAACGCGAGCAAATAGACCATCGGACCAGGGCTGATTCTACGTGGCGCTCCTCGCCGCTCGTCCCTTTGGGGAGCCGTCAGCCCTCCCCGCCTCCGGCGACGGCGTCGGCAACGTCCCATCGGCCTGCCTCGGGGGACCCTCCCGACCCGCCCCGGCGGCCCCGGTCGTGGGGCAGGTGGTCGACGAATGCCCAGGTCCGGCGGTGGATCGAGGAGAGCCCGTAGCCGGCCAGGGCGATCTGGTGGGTCAGCGACGGGTAGCCCTTGTTGTGCTCGAAGTCGTACGCCGGAAAGTGCTCTGCCTCGGCCCGCATGATGCGGTCCCGCACCACTTTGGCCAGCACCGACGCCGCGGCGACGGCGGCGCAGTGCGCGTCGGCGTCGATCCGGGGCACGATCGTGGACGGCACCGCCACCGGCGGGAGATCGGGGACGCGGTCGGCCCCCGGCCCGGCACGCAACAGGTCCACCGGCCCGTCCACCAGCAGGGCGTGGGGTCGCAGCTCGAGCGCGTGGAGGGCCCGGTAGCCGGCCAGACGGAGGGCGGCGGTCATCCCCCACCGGTCGCACTCGGCCGCGCTGGCGTGCCCCACCCCGGCGTCGGCGCACCAGGCGGCGATCTCCTCGAAGACCGCCTCGCGACGGGCTTCGGCCAGCAGCTTGGAGTCCTGCAACCAGAGGGGCATCGACGAGGGCCGCACCGAGGGGAACAGCACGGCGACGCCCACCGTCACCGGCCCGGCCCACGCCCCCCGGCCCACTTCGTCCATGCCCGCCACCCATCGGTGGCCGGCCCGCCACAGCGCCCGCTCGTGGCGCAGGGTCGGTCGCTGGCTCCGCGGCCCGATCACGTCCCTTGCTCGAGCCGCGCCACAGGGCCGGCCTCGCGGTCGTCGAAGGGGGTCTGCAAGAAGGCCCCGACGACCTCGGCGGCCACCGCCGGCTCGGCCAGTGCCAGGCTCAGGGCCAGGACGTTGGCGTCGTTCCAGCGCCGGGCGCCCCGAGCGATCTGCGCGTCGACGCACAGCGCGGCCCGCACGCCGGGCACCTTGTTGGCGGCGATCGACACGCCGGTGCCGGTGGTGCAGCAGACGATCCCCCGGTCGGCGCGCCCTCGGGCAACCGCCGCCCCGACCGCTCGGCCCACCTCGGGCCACTCGGAGCCGTCGGCGAGCTCCTCGACGTCGTGACCCTCGCGACGCAGCTGGTCCACCAACCCGGTCGTCAGGGCCGTCCGCTCGTCGGTACCGAAGGCGATCCGCACCCGGCCACGGTAGCCAAGCATCGCCACCGGGCGCCCGGGACAGCGACCCTCCGGCGAGGCCCCCGTAATCTGGCGGCCATGCCCCACCGCGTCGCCGTCGTGCCCCACACCCACTGGGACCGCGAGTGGTACGCCCCGTTCCAGACGTTCCGGTCGCGCCTGGTCGAGACGCTCGACGCGGTGATCGAGGCGCTGGAGGGCGACCCCGGCTACCGGTGCTTCCTGCTCGACGGCCAGATGGCCCTCGTCGACGACTACCTCGAGGTGCGACCCGAGGCCGAGGCTCGACTGCGTCGCCTCGCCCTGGCCGGCCGGGTGACCGTCGGCCCGTGGTACGTCCTGATGGACGAGTTCCTCGTGTCGGGGGAGACCATCGTCCGCAACCTCCAGAAGGGCCTGGCGCGTGCCGCCGCCTTCGGCGGCGCGATGGACGTCGGCTACCTGCCCGACATGTTCGGCCACGTGGGGCAGATGCCCCAGATCCTGGCCCTGGCCGGGCTGCCCCAGGCGGTGGTGTGGCGGGGCGTCCCCTCGGCGGTCAGGGCGACCGCCTTCTGGTGGGAGGCTCCCGACGGCTCCGCCGTGCGGGCCGAGTACCTGCCGGTCGGCTACGGCAACGGCGCCTCACTCCCCCTCGATCCGGCTGCCCTGGTGCGGCGGGCCCGCCACCACCGCGAGGAGATCGGGCCGTTCCTCCTCGACGGGCTCCTCTACATGAACGGCTCGGACCATCTCGGCCCCCAGCCCGGGCTGCCCCAGACCCTGCAGGCGGCGAACGAGCTTCAGGACGACCTGGCGTTCGAGATCACCTCCCTGCCCGACTACCTGGCGGACGCCCCCACGGTCGGCCTCCCCCGCCTCGCCGGCGAGCTGCGGTCGGGCGCCCGGGCCAACGTGCTCATGGGGGTGACCTCCAACCGGGTGGACGTCCGGCGCGCCGCGGCGCGCGCCGAGCGGGCGCTCGAGCGCCGGGCCGAGCCGTTCGCCGCCCTGTTCATGGCGGCGGGCCGCTGGCCGGAGCGGCTGTTGGGCATCGCCTGGCACAACATGGTCCTCAATTCGGCCCACGACTCGATCTGCGCCTGCTCGGTCGACGCGGTCGTCGACGCGGTCCTGCTGCGGGCGGCCGAGGCCGACCAGATCGCCCGGGCGGTGGCGGACCAGGCCCTCGAGGCGCTCGCCCGCTCGCTCGCCCCGACCGGCCCGGTGGTGGTCAATGCCTCGGCCCGGACGCGCTCGGGAACGGTGGAGGTGCTCGCTCCCGCGACCATCCCGGCGGGCCCGGGCGAGCAGGTGATCTCGACCCGGGGCGAGCTGCCCGACACCCTCACCCTGGACGCCGGCGCCCTCCGCACGGTGCTCGCGGCGGTGGAGGGCACCAAGCTCGGCGACGACACCTGGATCCAGCAGGTGGCCATGAAGGAGGACGACTCGGGCATCGACCTGACGGTCACCGTCGGCACCGACGAGCAGGCCGACCTGGCTGTGACCGCGATCAGGCAGGACCTGCTGGCCCGCCTCCGGGCGCGCCCGGAAGCGGTCGTGCGCGTCACCCTGACCGGCGAACCGGTGCGCCGGGTGGCCGTGCGCAGCGGCGCCGTGGCCGGCCTGGGCTGGCGGGCGCTGTCCCCCCAGCCGCTGGCGGCACCGGTCACGGTGGTGGGACCCCCGATCGGCTCGACAAGCCGGTCGAGTGGCGGCGCGAGCCACGCCGGGGGTCCGGCACCGGCCACGCTGGCCAACGGGATGGTGAGCGTGGGCGTCGATCCGGTCGCCGGAACCTTCTCGTTGGACGGCGTCCCCGGGTTCGGGCGCCTGGTCGACGGCGGGGATGTCGGTGACGCCTACAACTACTCCCCGCCGGCGGACGACCGGGCCATCGACCGGCCCACGGCGGTCGCCGTGAGCGTGCTGGAGCCGGGGCCGGTCCGGGGCAGGGTCCGGATCGTCAGCTCGTTCGAATGGCCGGACCGGGTCGAGGGCCCGTCCCAGTCGCGGGTGGGGGTCCGGCCGGTCGAGGTGACCACCGTGCTCGAGCTCCACGCCGACGAGCGGCTGGTCCGGGTCACCACCAGCTTCGTCAACCCGAGCCGCGACCATCGGCTGCGGGTCCACCTGCCGCTCCCGAGCCCGGCCGAGAGCTCTCGGGCCGAAAGCGCCTTCGGGGTCGAGGAACGGGGGCTCCACGCCGAGGGCCGGCCCGAGGAACGCGCCTTGGCCACCTTCCCGTCCCGGGGCTTCGTGCAGGCCGGGGGACTGACGGTGGTCCACGACGGCGTGGTCGAGTACGAGCTGGTCGATCTCCACCAGCACGACGGCGTCGAGCGAGCCGGGCAGATGGCCCTGACGGCGCTGCGGGCCACGGGGATGCTTTCGGGGGTGGGCATGCGCTACCGGCCGATGCCGGCGGGGCCGGTCCTGGCGGTAGAAGGGCTCCAGCTCGTGGGCAAGCCGATCGAGCTGCGCTACGGGCTGGCCACCGGCGAGGGCAACCCGTGGGAGCTGGCCGAGGACCTGGTGCTCCCGCTGGAGGTGGTCACCGGCCGGGGCACCGGAGCGCGGCCCGGCTCGGGGAGCGCCCTGCAGGTCGAGGGGGCCCAGGTGAGCTCGGTCCGGCGGGAGGGGCCGGCCATCGAGGTCCGTGTCCACAACCCGACCCCGGCGACCACCACGGTACGGGTCGGACCGGACGCCGGCGGGTGGCTGGTCGATCTCCGCGGCCGGCCGCTCGGGTCCTTCGAGGGCTCCTTCGAGCTCCGCCCGTACGGCATCGCGACGTTCCGCCTGCCACGGCCCTGACGGGGCGCCCGCGCGTCGCGCCGTCGAGTCATCGGGAGGCATCGGGTCCGCCACAAGCGTGGGTCCTCGGGAAGCGTCGGATTCCTCGGGGAGAGGTTCCTCATGGAGAGAGGCCCCGCAAGAGCTGGTCGTCCCATTCGGGCCGGGCCGGCCGGTCCATCAGCGCCGCCAGCGCGGCGCGCGGGGAGCGTCGACCCGACACGATCGCCTCGACCTGCTCCACGATCGGCATCTCGACGCCGTGGCGGAGGGCCAGCTCGAGCAGCGGTCGGGCGGTCTGGACCCCTTCGGCGACCATGCGCATGCCCCCGACGATCCCGCCGAGCGGACGGCCCTGACCCAGCTCGTACCCGACCGTCCGGTTGCGGCTCTTCGGGCTGGCGCAGGTCGCCACGAGGTCGCCCACCCCGGCCAGACCGCCGAAGGTGAGCGCCTGGCCCCCGAGGGTGACGCCGAGGCGCACCAGCTCCGCCAGGCCGCGGGTCACCAGCACCGCCCGGGTGTTCTCACCGAGCCCGAGGCCGTCGCAGATGCCGGCAGCGATCGCCATGACGTTTTTGGTGGCACCGGCGATCTCGCATCCGATCACGTCGGTGCCGGTGTAGACGCGGAAGGTCCCGGTGTGCAGCAGCTCTTGGATCCGCTCCGCCTCGGCAAGATCTCCGAGCGCGACCACCGTGGCCGCGGGCTGACCCTCGGCCACCTCGCGCGCCAGGTTCGGGCCGCTCAGCACCCCGGCCGGGTTGGCGGGCGCCAGCTGCCCGACGATCTCGGACATGCGCAGATTGGTGCCCGCCTCGATGCCCTTCGCCAAGCTGACGAGCGGCGCACCGGGACGGAGGTACTCGAGCAGCGCTTCGAGCACCGAGCGAAAGCCGTGGGACGGTACCGCCATGAGCACCACGTCGGCTCCCCGTACCGCGGTCGAGAGCGACGCGGTAGCCACCAGCGCCGGCGGCAGCTCGACACCGGGCAGATAGGAGCGGTTCTCGTGGCGCTCGTTGATGGCCCCGGCCAGCCCACGCTCGCGGGCCCACAGCACGGTCGCCGTGTTCGGCGCCATCAGCGCGGCGATGGTCGTTCCCCACGACCCGGCGCCCACGACGGCGACGGTCCGGCTCGGCACGGCGTCGAGCCTACGGTGTACCGGGTCCCGCCACATGAGCGCACGCCGACGCGACCGGGCTGCCACCACCGGGACCCTCTTGCCCAGGCCCGTACACTGGCGGCAATGGTCGCCGGCACGTGCACGACACGCCGCAACGTTCAGCGGGCGCCTGGTGCGCAGGCCGCCCCCACGGTCCTGCCGGCAGCTGCGGCGCCCGGCGATTCGCCGGTGGACCGGGATGCGGCGTCCCGCGCCGCGAGGCCTGCGGCGGTGGCCTCCGGATCAGCCTCGCCGGAGGCAGGGGCTGCCCCGCCGCTGGCCGGCCAGGAGGTCGTCCTCGTCCCGGTGAAGAGCTTCGCCGAGGCCAAACGGCGACTCGGAACGAGCTTGTCCGACGCCGAGCGCCGGTCGTTGGTTCGCCAGATGGCCGAACGGGTGATCGCCGCCGCCGCACCGCTCGCCGTGGCGGTGGTCTGCGACGACCCCGAGGTCGCCGATTGGGCCCGGGCACGGGGCGCCCTCGTGGTGTGGGAACCGGGCCGAGGACTCAACGGCGCGGTGGAGGCCGGCGTGGAGCGCCTCGCGCTCATGGGCGCGACGTCGGTCGTGGTCGCCCACGGGGACCTTCCCCTGGCGTCAGGGCTGGGCCGACTGGCACCGTTCGATGGGGTGACGTTGGTGCCCGACCGTGACGAGGACGGAACGAACGTCATCCGGCTGCCGGTGCGCAGCGGCTTCTGCTTCTCCTACGGGCCCGGTTCGTTCGGGCGCCATCTCGCCGAAAGCGCCCGGGTCGGGCTCGCCAGCCAGGTGCTCCGACTGCCCGACCTGGCCTTCGACGTCGACTGGCCGGCCGACATCGACCGGGCCCGGCGCTCCTTGTGAGCGCCCGATCGTGAGCGAACCGATCGGAGACGCATCCTCCCGTCGGTCGGTGGCACCGGTCAACGAGCTTCCTTCCGTGACGCCGGTCACAGTCGACCTGCCCACGCCGTTACGGGTGCTGGCCATCGGAGCCCACCCCGACGACGTCGAGTTCGGATGCGGCGGCACCCTCGCCAAGTGGAGGGCGAGGGGTTGCGCGATCCAGGTGCTGATCCTCACCGATGGGTCGAAGGGGACCTGGGACCCCGGCCGCGACCAGGCGTCCCTGGTGGCGGCGCGCCAGGACGAGCAACGGGCGGCGGTCGTCGAGCTGGGCGGTGGCGACGTCGGCTTCCTCGGTCGTCCCGACGGCGAGTTGCGCAACGGCATCGGTGAGCAATGGGAAGTGTGCCGCTGGATCCGCTCCGTGCGCCCCGACGTCGTGCTCGGTCACGATCCGTGGCGGCGCTACCGGCTCCATCCCGACCACCGGAACGCCGGATTCCTCATCACCGACTCCCTGGTGGCGGCGCGCGACCCCCTGTTCTTCACCGACCAGGGCCTCCCTCCGCATCGTCCCGAGGCGTTGCTGCTGTGGGAGGCCGATGTGCCCAACCACGTCGAGGAGGTGCAGGGCCACGTCGACACCAAGGTGCGGGCACTGCTGGCGCACCGCAGCCAGTTCGAGACCACCTTCGGCCTCGACGAGTCGCCGGACCCGTCGGGCAACGGCCTGGCCGCGTTCACCGGCCGTGTGCGGCGTCAGGCCACCGAGCACGGTGCACTGGGCAACGTCGGGCTGGGCGAGGCGTTCCACCTGATGACCGACATCTGATCATCAACCTCCGACGATCGGCGATCTGGTCATCACTATCTGACGATCGGCGATCTGGTCATCGGTCAGAAGCCAAGCGGCGGGGGCACGAGGCCCCCGCCGCTTGGCTTCCCAGCACGCCCCGTCCAGCGGGGCGACGACGCTCCTAGCGACCGCGCGCCGCGGCTCGCTTGGCGACGCGCTTGGCCGGCGTACGGCCGGTTGCGGCCCTGGCAGGCACCCGCTTGGCCACCCGCTTTGCCGGGGCGCGCTTGACCGCCTTCTTCGCCGCGGCGGTGGTGGTCCGCTTGGCCGGGGCCCGCTTGACGGTCTTCTTCGCCGCCGGCGTCGCCTTCTTTGCCGGGGCGCGCTTGACCGCCTTCTTCGCCGCGACTCGCTTGGCGGCCGTCGCCTTCTTGGCGGGGGCCGCCTTCCGGACGACCTTGCGAGCCGGTGCTGCCGACGACGCGGTCGACTTGCGGGCGGTGACCCGCTTCACGGCGCGTTTGGCAGGCGCTCGCTTCTTTACGGCAATGGGCACAGATTCCTCCTTGACTCAGCGCTGAGACGGCACGAGGGCAGCGGGTACTGACTCGCCGAGCGGCGGCTTGCGACCGGTGCTCCCATGACTCGTCGGTGGACGAAGCACACCCGCCGGCGCACCACGCGGTACGTCGCGTGAACGGCGAAGGACGTGCTTCGGGAGATCCGACGATCGAGCAGGCAAGCGGCAGACCCGGTGACCGGACGCGCGACAACGCCTTGCGGCGAACGTCGGTGAGCGTCCCGAACCGGTGCGTGCACGTCCAACTCCTCCATCGCGCGTCGGGTCGCGGACAATCACACTTCCTTTTCTTCTCCGGGTCAAGGATCCGGAGCGAATTCCGTCGACGAATCTTCGAATTGAAGCATCGACTCGGCGCGCCGCGCGCTCGATGCGCTTGGCAACGCGCGCGCCGTACGCGGCGTCGATCGGCACGAGCACGTTGCGACGGGACGACGCGGTCGCATGCCCCAGCGCGCGCTGCGGCTCGATCGATGCGCCAGCCGCGGTGGAACGCGCTCGCGTGCGCGCGCCTGCGCCACGCCATCCTCGCGAGATGGCACGCGCCGCGAGGATGGCGTGTGCCGTCCGGATCGGACGCATCGTCGCCGCCGGCACCGACCGGACCGACCGGTTCCGTCGCAGACCGCGAGCGACCCATCGGACGGCCGACGACGGCGAGGAGATCCACCATGCGAAGATGGGCACGGCGCGATGCAACCGCCGTCTGACGGCGGCCCGGTGAAGGCGGGCGCGACGCTGCAGGCCGCGCGCTCGGCGGGTGGGGGGACGCGCATCTACCTCGGCCGGGGTCGTGGAGGGTGGGCGTGGGCGGGACCGCAACGGTCGACGCTCGTGCTCGGCCCGTCGCGCTCGGGAAAGACATCGTCCCTGGTCATCCCCAACATCCTGCTGGCCGCCGGAGCGGTCGTCACCACGTCGACCAAGCCCGACGTGCTCGAGGCGACCGCCGCCAACCGATCGCGGGTAGGGCCCGCGATGCTCTATGACCCGAGCGGAACCGTCGAGGTCCCACCGGGCGTCGAACGCATCGGTTGGTCGCCGGTGCATGCGAGTTCGACGTGGGACGGCGCGCTGTCGACCGCCAGCGCGTTGGTCCAGACGGCGTACACCGGTACCGGCTCGAGCGGGCACCGGCCCGGCGACCACTGGAGCGAGCGGGCCTCCTCGCTCCTCGCCCCGTTGCTGCTGGCAGCATCGAGCGCCAGTGAGCCGATGACCGTGGTGATGCGGTGGGTCGACCGGCACGACGGCCTCGATGCCCTCGACATCCTGAGCGCGTCGACCGCGAGCGAGCCGGCTGCGGATCTGCTCGCCGGCATCTTGTCGACCGACAGTCGTGAGCTGTCGGGGATCTGGTCCACCGCTTCGGGCGCGTTGTCGGCATACCGCTCGATCGGCGCGCGTTCGTCCACGCAGCTGCCCCCGCTGGACGCCGAGGACTTCTGCTCGGCCTCCGCGACGCTCTACATCTGTGCCGCCGGGCGCCAGCAAGCGATGCTGGCTCCCTTGGTGGTCGGCATGCTCGGCGAGATCCGCGACGCCGCCTACCGGCGCGCGGCCGCCGCGACGAGTGGGCCACCGGTGCTCATGGCGATCGACGAAGCGGCCAACATCGCACCGATCCCCGACCTGCCCCAGCTCGTGAGCGAAGGACCCGGCCAGGGGTTGCTCACCCTCGCCTGCCTGCAGGACCTCTCACAGGCCCGGGCCCGGTGGGGGGCGCAGGCCGACGGGTTCGTGTCCCTGTTCGGCACCACCGTGGTGCTCGGTGGCATCGCCGACATCGCCACGCTCGAGACGATCTCGGCGCTCGCCGGCGAGCGCGACGTGCCGACGAGAACGGTCGGCTCCTCGCTCGACAACGAAGGGCGCCCCCGCCCCTCGACCACGGTGTCGACAGTGCGCCAGCGGCGGCTGCCGGTCGACCAGATCGCTCGCGGACAGCCCGGCATGGCGCTCGCGCTCGACGGCCACAACCGCGTCGGCTGGCTGGAGCTCTCGCCCGCCCACCTGCGCTCACCGTGGCGCGAGCTGGTGGCGAGCGGACGGGAGCCGACGACGGTCGACCGCCCCGGTGCCCACCGCACGCCGTCGACCAGGGATCATCGGTCGGGCGGCGAGCACCGTGGCCCTGCGGGCGGGCGCACCGAGCTCGGTCGTGACGACCGGTCACGCTGAGCTCAACGACCTCCTGCGAACGACAGGCCGCGGTCCCGCGCCCGGTCGGGCTCGTGGCCCATCGCCCGCGCCTCGCGCTCGATCAGCGCCCGCACCCGGAGGTGGTCGGCCAACCGGGGGACGCTCAGCCCCGCCAGCCGCACGTCGCGGCCCAAGGCGTCGTCACGGTCACCGACGTCCCAGCGTTGCCGGTAGCGCTCGATGCCGAGCGCGGCGTCGCGCCAGTGCTGCTGGCCGGCGTACCCGAGCGGGCGGGCACCGAGCGCGTGCAGCAGGTACCCCGGAGGTACGACAGGTTCGAGGGCGACCAGCGGCTCGGCGACGCCGGGGGCGGCCGGCTCCCCCCGGGCACCGGACGGGTCCCACGAGGCGGTGGGACGGCCGGGGGAAGCTCGCCGGAACGCCATCGCCCAGTCGGCCGACGCTTCCGTCTCGACCACCCGACCGCCGCCGTGGGCCGCTTCGGCCCAGGCACCGACCACGGCCCGCCGGGTGGTCCCACCATGGACGGTGGCCGCCAGCGCCGCCGCGAACCGGTGCTCGTCGAGACGGTGCTCGTCGAGACGGTCCGCCGAAGGTGGCGGGCGCCCGATGACGTCGCCGATGTCGCGGGCGTCGAAGCCGGCGTCACGCGCCACCCGGCGCCAGCGAGCGACGAGCACGTCGTGCTCGAGCAGTGGCGCCTTGGGATCGCGGGTGGCGAGCCGGGCGATCGACCGGGCCCGAGCCGAGGAGGACCCCACGTCGTGCGTGCCGGCCCGTACCTCGGCCGCCCGGCCCGAAAAGGCGCCGATGACGTCCAGCCCGATGCCGGCCACCTCGGGGGCTCGACCACCGCGCCGCTCCCATGCCGTCCCCAGCGTTGCGGTGAGCCGGAGACGGAGCTCGGCGCGGTACAAGGCATCCATCGTCCTGCGGTGGGCGAAGAGACCCCGGCCGTCGAGGGCCGACCAACGGCCGTCGGCGCCCCGGGTGACGTTGGCCACGACCAGGTGGGTGTGCAGGTGGGGGTCCAGCGCCCGGCTGACGCCGTGGGTGAACGCGGCACCGATCGAGCCACCGGCGGGCAGCACCCGGCGCTCGTCGCCGGTACCCCGGCGAACCGCGATCACCCGCCGGTCGAGATAGCCCCCGACCGCCGCCACCGCCGCCCGCTGAGCCTCGATCACCTCGAGCCGGACCTCGGCCGACCCGAGGGCGAACAGCACGCTCACCGACTTGGGCGCGCTGAACGTCAGGTCGAAGCCCCCCACGCGGGCGGGGCGGCCCGAAAGCCGGTGTCCGTCGCTCGGCGCGCGGCCCGAGAGGAGGAGGGACAGATGGTCGCGCCGCACGGCGCCTTCGAGCCCGAGCCCGGCGGCCCCGGCACCCGACCACCGGCCCACGCTCGACTCGGGGTCGGCGGCCGGTCCCGACCGCCACTGACCGGCATCGGGACCGAGCTCGACCGCCCGGTCGTCGAGGTAGTACGGGGCCCGCACGGAGCTGACGGTCGCCACGCTCAGCACGGCGACCAACACCCGGTCGCCACGCTCAGCACGTTGGAAGTCGCCACGCTCCCCACGTTGGAAACGGTCGCCCGACCACGCCGGCCACGCCGGTCACGGCGGTGGTGGCCCCGGCCGGCGCCGGGGCGGTTCGTCCCGGTCGTTCAGCCGGGCCCGGAGCCCCCGGCAGCGCCGGCGGAGCTGCCGGCGCCGGCGCGATAGCGGTCCAGCAGTCGGCCCGCTGCCGTGGCACCCAGTGCGCGCAGGTCGGCCGGATCGAGCACGCGTGCGTGGGGACCCAGCTGGAGCAGCAGCCGCTCGAGCCAGGCCAGGCCACCCACCGACAACGTCACCTCGGTGAGATCTTCGCCCAGGTCGCGCCAGGCGAGCACCGGCACGCTGTCGACCACCCACCGGGCCTCCCCGTCCACGGCCAGGCGCACCGTGGTGGCCCCCGGGCCCGGCACGAAGGCGTCGGCGCGAGGATCGTCGGGCCCGAGGTCACCCGACCATCCGCCCGGGTCGGCGGCCACGCGCTCCCCGGTCGTCCGCAGGGTACGGATGCGGTCGATCCGGAACCGCCGCCGGCCGGTGGCCGTGTGGCAGTAGGCGTCGAGGTACCAGTGACCGTCGAGGTTGAGCACCCGGAGCGGATCGAGCACCCGATGGGTCGTCTGGTCCGACGAGGCCGAGTGGTACTCGACCTCGATCTGGCGACCGTTGTCGGTGGCCCGTTGGACGTCGGCGAGCAGCGATGGTGCGTCGAGCGACACCACCAGCCCCGATCGCTCGCCCAGGACGCCGGCGAGCTTGCCCAGCGCCCGCTCCAGCGCGCCGTCGGCGTCGGCCCCGGGGACGGCCAGGATGGTCCGCCCGGCCGCGAGGAGCGCGAATCCCTCGGCGGCGGTGAGCCGGCGCGGCCGGGCCAGGTCGGAGGGCAAGGACGCGCTGACCCGCTCGTCGGTGACGACGATCTCCATCAACGCATCGGGCGAGTAGGGGGGCACCCCGCAGCAGGCCGCCATCTCCAGCTCGCGCACCAGCTCGGCCTCGGGCAGCCCGAACCGGCGGGACACGTCGGCGATGGGTGCTTCGCCCTCGCGAGCCAGCCAGCCGACGATGGCCAGCAGGCGCCGCAGCCGGAAGCTGGCGTCGTGGCGCCCGACCGGAGCCCTGCTCCCCTCACCGGTCGGCGCTCCTTCCGCCTCGCCCTCCGCCGGCCCCTCCGCCGGTTCGCCCCCCACCGGCTCCGCCGCCGGCTCGGCCGCCGGCACCGGCACGTCGGACGAGCCTGCGGCCACCGCCTCGAGCCACCCGACCATGGCCGCCCGCTCGGCCGGAGGACCGAGGATCTCGGCGTGCTCGAGCAGGCCGAGGACCCAGGACCGGAACGAGCCGGCCTCGGTGGTCCCCAGCCGCAACACGACGGCGCCGTCGGGCCGGCGCTCGGCCACGGCGTGCTCTCCGACCTCCTCGACCAGGCGGGCCGACTCGATCGGGTCGACCCACAGCAGCACGTCGCTGCCGTCGCCCTCCCCCGGCCGCCACGGGTCCGCCGGCACCGCACGCGACAGGTCGGTCCCTTCGGGCAGGCGTCCGCTGCCGGGCGCCCCGGGCGAGGGCCGTCCCTCGATCCGGTCGACGCGGAAGGTCCGCATGGCGTCGCGCGCCCGATCGAAGCCGACGAGGTACCAGCTGCCGGCGCGGAAGGCCAGCGACGCCGGTGCCACCCGGCGCTCCTCGGCCCGGTAGCCAAACGAGACCTCCGAGCGCGAGCGCAGGCTCTCGAAGAGCGGCACGAGCGCCGGTGGCGGAACGATCGACGCCACCGGTCGGGCCTCGGCGAGACCGGTCGCCCCCAGCTTCAACAGCGCATGACGGCCACTAGGATCGCCCAGGTGCACGCCGGCCACGGCGAGGTGGAGGGCGGCCTGCTCGTCGGGCTGGAGGTCGAGGTCGGGGAGATAGAAGTCCTCGGGGTGGATGCGGTACCCGAACTGCTCTTGACCCTCGACCGGTTCGGTGTCGACCGGAATGCCCTCCTCGCGCAAGAGCCGCTTGTCGCGCTCGAAGGCCTGCCGGCGGGCATCGTGCTCGGCCGGGTACCCCGGGACCTCGTCCGCGATGGCATCGAGGCTGAGGGGCCGGCGCGCGTTGAGCAGGACCAGCACCAGGTCCGTCAGGCGTTCGAGGCGGTCGGCTCTGGCCATCGCCAGCAGCGTAGGACGACGAGCGCGACGGGCCGGCCATGACACCCGGCTCGCCCTACGCGTTCCACCTCCACCCGGTGCAGTGGATCGTCCTGGCTGCCCTGGCGGCGACCTACCTGATGGCGACCGCACGGGAGCCCTGGCGGATCCCGGGCCGGCGGCGAGTGGGCGGGGTGCTCGGGCTGGTCCTGACCGGCCTCGTCCTCGGCTGGCCGATCGGCGACCTCGCAGCCCACTGGTCGCTGCTGGCCCTGGTGGTCCAGCGCCTGGTGCTGACCCTGGCCGTACCGCCCCTGATCCTGCTGGCCCTGCCGGGGGCCCTCATCGGGCGGGCCACCGCCCCGGGCGTGGTCGACACGGTCGTCAGCTTTGTGGTGCGCCCGCCGGTCGCCGTGGGCGTCGTCACGGTGAGCGCGGTGGCCACCTTGACCGTGGGCGCGGTCGACCTGCAGGCGTCGTCGCTCGCGTTCCGGCTGGCCATGGCCGCCGTCCTGCTCGTTGCCGGGTGCGTGCTGTGGGCACCGGTGCTCGGCGTGGTGCCCGGGGTGGCCGGCTTGTCCCCGTTCGGCCGGGCCGGCTACCTGGTGGTGCAGTCCATCGTGCCGAGCTTCCTGTCGCTCGTGTGGATCTTCGCCCGCCATCCGATCTACCCGGCGTTCGACCACCAGGGGACGGTCGCCGGCATGTCCCCGCTGCTCGACCAGCAGCTGTCGGGTTTCGTCGCCAAGTTCCTCACCATCGCCACCCTGTGGACGGTGGCCTTCGTCCGGCTCAGCCGGGAGCATCGCCTCGGCGGCTCGACCGGCGACGCCACGTTGACGTGGGGCGACGTCTCACGCGAGCTGGCGCGCGCCGAGCGCCGAGAGCGGCGGGGCCGCCGCTGGCTGCCTCCGCCCTGAGCGCCCACCTGGGACGCGCCGTCAGCCGCCCCCCAGGTGGAGATGACCGAAGCGTTGGGGCAGCCGGCCGACGATCACCGTGGCCACCAGTCCCCGGTGCGGGTAGCCGATCACCACGATCGCCGCATGGCCCGCCCGGCTGCCGAGGGGTCGGTCCACGTGGTCGGCGTCGAACGAGCCGTCGAACGCCACCAGGCAGACCCGCTGGGAGGGCGACTCGGACCGGGGCACCGTGATCACGCGCATCCCCGGTATCCGAAGCATCGTGGCCAGCGTGACCAGGCGGGCCCCGACCAGCCGGCCCTGGTGGTGCACGGCCGAACCGGCGGTGGGCAGCGCCTCGAAGCAGGTGCCCGAGGCGGTGCCGAGCGAGCTCCGGACCGACGAGCAGCCCGCCAGCCCGGCGACGACCAGGCAGAGCGCCACCACCGGGCCCCCGATCCACCGGCGGGGACCGGTCCGGACCGCGGCCGGGCCGATCGACCGGGTCACGGCTGGCCCCCGATCGGCGGGCCGAAGTGGCCCGTGGGGTGGCTCGGCGGCCCGACCTCCACCGGCGCTTCGAGGGTCCGACGGGGCCACCTCCCCCGCCGCACGCCCATCGCCAGCCCGCCAGCACACAGCCAACCGACCACCAGCTCGGCCCAGAAGCTGAGGAGCCGGTAGATGAGCACCGCGTCGAGGCTGCTGCTGCGGGCGCCCCCGAAAGCGACCAGGGCGAAGGTGATGCTGCCCTCGACCGCACCCAGGCCGCCGGGGGTGATCGGCAGGTTGGCGGCCAGCTGCCCCGCCCCGTAGGCGAGCAGCAGACCCTTGTACGGGACACCGGCCCCGATGACCAGAAAGGAGAACGCGAAGCACACCGCGTCGAGCAGCCAGTTCGCCAGGCCCCATCCGAGTGCGCCGGCCACGTCGCGCCACCCCAACCGGGCGACGGTGACTCGCTGGACGATCCGATCGATGTGCTCCATCAAGTCGCCCCGGGGCCGGCGGGTGAGGCGCCGGCTCGCCCGCAGGCCCCAGCCCACCGCCACCGCGAGCGGCCGCTCGTAGACGAAGAGGACCCCCACCGCCACGGTGACCACCAGCACGCCCACCACGACCGGGATGAGGTCGAGGCTGGCGCCCTCCTCGGTCGCCAGTCCGAGCCCGCCCGCCGCCACCAGCGCCAGCGACACCACCGCGGCGACCACGGTGCCGACCAGCGCCCAGCCCGCCAGGGCGTCGTCGGCCCCGAACCGCCGGTACCACCGGAACCCGTAGACGGCAGCGAACACCCCACCGGCGGGCAACGAGTTGTTCATGGCCTGTGACGCGAGCGTCACCCCCAGCAGAGGTCGCGTGGGCGCGCTCAGCCCGCCCACCGCGAGCAGGCGGTACTGCAGGCCGGCAAAGGCGACGAACGACGCCGCCTCGGTCAACGCGGCCCCCGGCAGCCACCACCACCGCAGGTGGCCGAGGACCGAGCCGAAGTCCGACAGCTCCGAGCGATGACCGCTCAGAACCCACAGCGCGAGCAGTGCCAGGGCGAGGCCGGCGACGAACCGGAACGCCGCCCAGGCTCGCGGCCACCGTCGCCAGGGAGCCCGGGGCGGTACCGCCGCCCGGTCGGGCCCCGTCGTGCGGATCGGGCGCCGAGCGGCGTCCGCCGGACCGGGCTGGGGGGGCGCGAGCGGCGGCGTGCTGGGAGCCACGGCCCCCGAGGACGGCGGTGGGTCCCCGCTAGTGGATGAGCTTGATGTAGTCGAACATTGGGAGGTAGAGGCTGATGATGACCACCCCGACCACCGCACCCATGATGACTATCAGAAACGGCTCGAGGATGGAGGTCAAGTTGTCGACCGTCTGGTCGACCTCGGCCATGTAGAACTCGGAGACCCGTTCGAGCATCTCGTCGAGTGCACCGGTCTGTTCGCCGACCTCGACCATCTGCACCACCAGCGTGGGGAAGATCTCGCACTGGCGCATCGGGTCGGCGAACGGCCGGCCCTCGCGGATGGCCGCCTTGACGGTGAGGGTGGCGTTGGCCAGCACCCGGTTGCCCGCCGCCTCGGCCACGATGTCGAGCGCCTCCATCGCCGGGACGCCCGCCGACAGCAGAGAGGACAGCGTGGCGGCGAAGCGGCTCAACGCGGCCTTGCGGGTGAGCTCGCCGAAGATCGGCGGCTTGAGCTTGAAGCTGTCCCACTTGAGCCGACCGGCGTCGGTCTTGATCCACCGGCGGAACCCGATGACCGCGGCGACGACCAGCGCCACCACCACGATCACCTCCCAGCTGAGCAATACGTTGGAGATCTTGATGACGATCTGGGTGGGCAACGGCAGCTTCCCGCCGAGGGTCTTGAAGAGCTTCTTGAACACCGGGACGACCACCGTCATCATCACGATGAAGATGATGGCGATGACCCCCACCACCACGATCGGGTAGGTCATCGCCCCGCGTACCTTGCGGTTGAGCTCGACCTGCTTCTCGAGCTGGTTGGCGGTGTTCTTGAGCACCGTGTCGATGCTCCCGCCGATCTCGCCCGCCCGGATCATCGACACGTACAGGTTGTCGAACACCTTGGGATGCTTGGCCAGCGCGGCCGACAGGGCCAGCCCGGACTCCACGTCGTCGCGGATCTGGTGGATCTTCTGGGCCAGGTACTTGTTTTCGGTCTGCGTGGCGAGCACCGCCAGCGACCGGCTGATGGAGAGGCCCGAGTCGACCATCGTGGCGAACTGGCGGCTGAAGACCGCCACCTCCTTGGGCTTGATCCGGTCGGTGAACCCGGGGATCACGATCTCGGTCTTGAGCCCGGCCCCCGGAGCCGGGGTGACGGTGACCGGCAGGTAGCCCATCTCGCGCAACCGGCCGACGACCAGCGGCAGGCTGTCGCCTTCGAGCTTGCCCTCGATCAGCTGGCCAGCCCGGTCTCGGACCTTGTAGTCGAACGTCAGTGCCATCTCTTCCTCTTTCGGTCCGCCCGGTCGAGCCCGAGCCGGCTGCCATCGTCGATTCGCTGTCGCTGTTCACGCCGCCCCACGCCCGCCGGCACCGGGGAGCGCGCCGGCCTCACAGGCCCTTCAAGTGGTTCCGGAAGTCCTCTTCGCTCCGGCTCCGGTCCAAGGCGACGCCCTGGGTCACCACCCCCTGGCGCACGAGGAGCGCCAGGGCCTGGTCCATGGTCTGCATGCCGAACTGACCGCCGGTCTGCATCAGCGAGTAGACCTGGTGGGTCTTGGCCCCGCGGATCAGGTTCTGGATGGCCGGCGTGGCCACCAACACCTCGGCGGCCACCGCCCGACCCGAGCCGTCGGCCGTGGGCACCAGCTGCTGGGTCACCACCCCCTGCAACGACGCCGCCAGCTGGATCCGGATCTGGTCCTGCTGGTTGGGCGGGAAGACGTCGATGATCCGGTCGATGGTCGACGGGGCGTCGAGGGTGTGCAGCGTGGCGAAGACGAGGTGGCCCGTCTCGGCCGCGGTGAGCGCGGTCGAGATGGTCACCAGGTCGCGCAGCTCACCGACGAGGATCACGTCGGGGTCCTGTCGCAGGACTCGCCGCAGGGCCTCGGCGAAGGACTCGGTGTCCTCCCCCACCTCGCGCTGGCTGATCACCGAGCGCTTGTGGTCGTGGAGGAACTCGATCGGGTCCTCGACCGTCACGATGTGCAGCGGCTTGGTCCGGTTGATGATGTCGACCAGCGAGGCCAGCGAGGTGGACTTGCCCGACCCCGTGGGCCCCGTCACGAGGACCAGGCCCCGGCGCAGCTCGGTGAACGTCCGCACCGACTCGGGCAGGCCGAGGGTCTCGAACTCGGGGATGGAGTGGGGAATCGGCCGCATGGCGGCGGCGATGGTGCCGCGCTGCAGCGCGAGGTTGACCCGGAAGCGCCCGACCCCGGCGATGGTGTGCGAGGTGTCGAGCTCGTGCTCCGCCTCGAACCGCTCCCGCTGGCTCTGCGGGAGGATCCCGAAGATCAGCTCCCGCAAGGCGGTGTGGTCCAGCCGGCCGACCTCCTCCATCGGCCGCAGCGCCCCGTGCAGGCGCACCGTCGGGGGCATCTCGGCTGTCAGGTGGAGGTCCGACGCGCCGATGCTCACGGCGTAGCGCAGCAGGTCGTTGATGTGCAGGGAGAGGCCGGACGGCGAGCCGGGCTGGGCGGACGCGCCGTGGAGGGCGGTGGGCAACGGGAGCACCTCGGCCCCCCGTGCCGGGACCTGCTCGGCGGCGGGCCCGCTGGGCATCGCCGTGACGATCGGCGGCGGCACGACAGGAGCGCCGGGGCCGACAGGAGCGCCGGAGCCGCCGACCGCCACGGGAGCCCCGTGGGCCGACAGTATCTGGTGGATCACCACCGGGTCGGCCAGAACCGGGACCAGCTCGTGGCCGACCAGGTCGCCGAGCGAGCGGACGTCAGCCAGCTCCGGAGGCTCCTCGAAGGCAACCAGAAGCTGCTCGCCCACCGTCCGGATGGCGACCGCCTTGTGATCGCGCGAGAGCGCCGGCGGCAACAGCGTCGTCGCTTCGACCGTCGGCGGGTCGGCGAAGAGGTCGATCGCCGGCAGCCGGGCCAGCTGGCCCAGGGTGTTGACGACCAGGGCAGCCGGCAGGACGCCCCGTTCGATCAGCAGCGTGCCCAAGGGCATGTCGTTCTCGTGGGCGTCGGAGAGATGCGAAGCGAGCGACGTCTCCTCGACGTAGCCCGACGTGGTCAGCGCACGAGCGAGGCGGCGCGACCAGTCGGCCCGGTTGGCGGTCGATTGCGGGCTCATACGACCACCCGGAGCACTTCTTCGAGAGTCGTCTGCCCGATGACCGCCTTGAGCAGACCGTCCTGCCGCAGAGTTCGCATGCCTTGCTCCCGTGCCTTTCGTTCCATGTCCACGATGGACGACTGCGCGATGATCATCCGGTCGATCTCCTCCGACATGTTCATGACCTCCGCCAGGACCATGCGGCCTTGGTAACCGGTGTGGCCGCACGACCGGCACCCCACGGCGCGGTGGAGCACCGAGGTGTCGACCCCCTCCAGATCGGACGGTGCGTAGCCGGCCGCCGTGAACTCCTGTTCGGTCGCGTCGTAGGGCTCCTTGCAGTTGGGGCACAGCACCCGGGCCAGACGTTGGGTGAGCACGCTGCCGAGGGCGGAGGTCACGAGGAAGGGCTCGATGCCCATTTCGGTGAGCCGGAGCGGCGTGGCGGCGGCGGTGTTGGTGTGCAACGTCGTGAGCACCAGGTGGCCGCTCAGCGCGGCCTCCATGGCGATCTTGGCCGTGTCCGCGTCACGGATCTCGCCGATGAGCACGATGTCGGGGTCCGACCGCAGGATCGACTTGAGGGCGTTGGAGAACACCAGCCCAGCCTTCGGATTGGTCTGCACCTGGGTGATGCCGTCGATCTGGTACTCGACCGGGTCCTCCACCGTCACCACCGACTTTTCGGGCGAGGTCACCTCGTTGAGGGTGGCGTAGAGGGTGGTGGTCTTGCCCGCCCCGGTCGGCCCGGTCACCAGGATCACCCCGTAGGGCTGGTTGTAGGCCTTGGCGAACCGGGACAGGGTGTCGGGGAAGAAGCCGAGATCGGGCAACGTGCGCAGGCTGGCCGACTTGTCGAGCAACCGCATGACCACCGTCTCCCCGTAGATGGAGGGCAGAACAGCCAGCCGCAGGTCGATCTGGCGGTCGCTGACCGACAGCGAGACCCTGCCCTCCTGGGGGACTCGGTGCTCGGTGATGTCCATCTCGCCCAGCACCTTCAGCCGGCTCACCACCGCGTTGGAGATCGACGACGACGCCGAGGTCGCCTCGTGCATCACCCCGTCGATGCGGAACCGGATCCGGAGCCGCTTCGGCGTCGGCTCGATGTGGATGTCCGACGCCCGCTCGTTGAGTGCCTGAAGGATCAGCAGGTTCACGTAGCGAACGATCGGTGCGTCCTCGACCACCGCCTGCAGGTTCTCGAGCTCGAAGCCGGCCGGACCCGCTGCGCCGGCTTCGGCGTCGCCCGCCACCTCGTTCACGTCGATGTCCGAGTCGTGCGCGAGGCGAAGGAAATGGGCGATCTGCGAGCGCGTCGCCACGACCGGGGTGAAGTTGCGCCCCATGATGGTGCGCAGGTCGTCCATCGCGAACACGTCGGTGGGGTTGGCCATCGCCACCACCGGGACCCCGTCGTCGATCCGGATCGGCAAGACCATGTGGTGGCGCGCCGTCGCCTCGGGGATCAGCGACGCGGCCACCCGGTCCACCGCCACCGTGTTGAGGTCCACGAACTCGAGACCGACCTCTTGGGCCATGGCCCAGACCAGGTCATCCTCCTTGGCCAGCCCGTGGTTGAACAGGTAGCGAGCGAGGGACTCGCCGGTCAGCTCGTGCTCGCGCAGCGCCGCCGTCATCTGGTCGGGCGTGACCCGCCCCGACGAGACAAGGACCCGGGCCAGCATCGGCCCGGCGGCCACTGCTTCGGCCGGTTGGTCACCGAGATCGAGCAGTCCGTAGCCCTCGGGCACCGCAAGAGCAGGAGCTCCGGCGACGACGCCCGACCGGTCGGGGCCGGCCTGGTCAATCAAAGGGGGCGGAGCCGGGACGAACCCCGCCGGGGGAACCGGCGGCGAGGGTGCCGCCGGTGAGAGCGGGGTCGTCGTGGGCCGGGTCTGTTCGGAGGGAGGCGACGTGGGAGGGATCGCCGTGGGCGGAATCGGTGCGGATAGAGCCGACGTGGATGCGGGCGGGGTCGGTGCAGCCGGCGGGGTGACCAGCGGCACCGTGCTCGCCAACAGGTCCTGAGGGCTCGCCAACCGGTCCTGAGGGACCACCGGCTGATCGGCTCCCATGGCCGCCCGCCCGTTGCTGACCGGCGGCGCCGCTCCGGGGCCGGGCGCGTCGAGAGTCGGTGGATCGGCCGGCAGGTCGGAACTGTCGAGGATCGGCGCCGGCCCGGGCGCCGCCACCGGACCGGCCGCCCTGTGGCCTGGCGCCGGAGCAGCAGCCTCGGGCGCCGCCACCGGACCGACCTCGGCCCCCGGCGCGCTCGAGTCGCCAGCCGCGCTCGAGTCGCCAGCCGGGCTCGAGTCGCCAGCCGGGGTCGAGTACAAGATGCCCAGGGCTCGGGCCACCTGATCCTTGCGTGCGACCACGGCGACGAACTCACGCCCGACGCTCGCCCGCAAGGCGTCCATCGCGAAGAGGTCCCCCGGGTCGCTGACCGCGATGACGGGCGTGCCCAAGCGCCGACCGATCGGCACGACCCGGTGGCGACGAGCCACCGACTCGGGAAGCAGCGCGGCGGCGCCCGGGGCGAGCGCGGACTGGGTCAGGTCGACGAATCGCAGGCCGTGCTCCTCGGCCAGTTGGCGGGCGCTGTCCTCGGCCACGTCCACGTCCGCCATCCACCTCCCCTTCCTCGCCTCGAGATCCACACAGTCGTTGCTTCAGGCGGGTCGCCCGGGGACAGTCCGGTTGCTCGGCCGGCAACCGGCCCTTCCGGTGACGTAACCAGTCATATGGGCCCATTCCCAGGAACCCACCGGAAGAATATCGTTCAAAATCCGCAGGTGGTAATGGCGATTTCCCGAGATAGGAGCTTCTCCATTGCCGGTATGAATCGGGTTATCCGGTGGTTGCAAAGACGTTGGAATAGGGTTCGTTTCGGGTGGTTATTTGGTTGCCGAACGGTTGGAGCGGTGGCCGACGGAGGGCTGGAGCATCCTCTGAGCAGGTCGGGCCCGGCGCTACAGTCGCCCGGCGATGGCGGTCGGCTCAGAGCGCGCTCTCACCGCAGTGGGAGCCGGCCTGGTCGGGTTGATGATCGGTTCGTTCCTCAACGTCGTCGTCTACCGGGTACCCCGGCACCGATCGGTGGTGCGCCCAGGATCGGCCTGTCCGAGCTGCGGGAGCACGCTGTCGGGGTGGGAGAACGTGCCGCTGCTCAGCTGGCTGGTCCTCCGGGGGCACTGCCGGCACTGCAATGCCCCGATCTCGGGCCGCTACCCCCTGGTCGAGGCCGTCACCGGCGGGGCGTTCGCCGCGCTGGGCGGCTCGATCGGGTGGCACGCGCCGTTGGCCCCGCTTCTGGTGGTCGCCGCAGCGGCCATCGCCGCCGCCGCGATCGACTTCGACGGCTTCGCGGTGCCGCGGCCGGTGCTGGCGGCCGCCCTGCTGGGATCGGTTGGCCTGGCCGCCTTGTCCCTGGCCCGCCATGAGCCACGACACCTCTGGTGGCCCCTGTGCACCGTCGGGGCGGTGAGCGTGCTGGCCGTCGTCGGGTCGCTCGGCACTGGACCGCTCGGCGGCGGGGCGGTCGGCCCGGACGCAAGCCCCACGCGCCGCGACGCGGCGTCCCGGATGCCCGGGCGGCTGGCCGCGCTGGCCGCCGTCGCCTGGTGCGCCGGCTGGGTATGGGCACCCGGCGGCCTCGCCGTCGCCGGCGTCGCGCTGTGCTGGGTCATCGGCGGCGGCGCGGTTGAGTCCCAGATGGATGCGGCCCGTGCCACGGGTCTGCGGCGATGGGGCTTCACGCTCGGCCTAGCCGGCGCGACGTGCCTCCTGCTGGCCGGCGCCGCGCTGCGGGGATAGCTCCTTACTGGGGCGTCAACCCGGTGGCGACGAGACCCCGTCGCTCGAGGAGGACCCGCAGGTCGTGCGGGTTGGAGGCGACGGCCAGCGCCTCTTGCAGGGTGATGGTCCGCTGCTGGAGGAGCTCGGCCAGGCTCTGGTCGAACGTCTGCATCCCGAAGTACTCCCCGTCGGCCACGATCTGCTCGATCTCTGCCGTCAGATCAGGATCGGCGATGCACTGGCGAATCCGCCCGTTGACCACCATCACTTCGAGGGCTGGGACCCGGCCGGTGCCGTCGGCCCGACGGACCAGGCGCTGCGCGATCGTGCCCCGCAGCGCCCCACCGAGGGTGACCCTGATCTGGGCTTGCTGATAAGGGGGAAAGAAGTCGACCAGTCGATGGATCGTTTCGGTGGCATTGATCGTGTGGAGGGTGGTGAGCACCAGGTGACCGGTCTCGGCGGCCGACAGCGCCGCGTACGCCGTCTCCACGTCACGGATCTCGCCGACCAGGATCACGTCAGGGTCCTGGCGGAGGACGACCCGCATCGCGGTCGCGAAGGTGTCCGTGTCGAACCCGACCTCACGCTGCTCGATCGCGGCCATCTGGTCGCGGTGGAGGTACTCGATCGGGTCCTCGATGGTAACGATGTGGCAGGGCCGGGTGCGGTTGATGTGGTCGATCATCGTGGCCAGCGTCGTCGTCTTGCCCGAGCCGGTGGGACCAGTCACCAAGACGAGGCCCCGTGCCTCGTCGGCGAGGTCGTAGATGACCCGCGGCAGCCGGAGCTCGTCGGCCGTCCCCGGGCTGGGCCGCACCCTTCGGAGGACGATGGCGACAGATCCCCGCTGGTAGAAGGCGTTGCAGCGGAAGCGGCCAACCCCGGGGACCGCGTAGGCGAAGTCGGCCTCGTGATGCCGGTCGAAGATCTCGGCGATCTGGGGCGGCATGATGCCCTCCACCACCAGCTGCATCTCCTCGGGATCGAACGGCGGCTCGTTGCTGAGCAGGCGCAGCTCCCCGTCGATCCTCATCCGCGGCGCCGCCCCCGCCTTCACATGGAGGTCCGATCCCTCCCATTGCGCCAGGAGAGCCAGCAAACGGTCGAGATCGCCCTGGTCCACGGCACGTCAGCTTACGCTGGGCCAGGCCGAATTCGACGAATGGTGCCGGGCGGGGCCCGGCGTGCGGTCTCGACTCAGGCCCGAGAGGCGTTGCGGAGCTCGTCCATCGACAGCTCCGCGGTGGCGTCGCCGCCGCACTGGGGGCAGTGTTCGACGTGGCGCCACGAGCGCAGCAGCCTCGTGCCCTCCGGGTTCAAGAGCACGACGAACGACTCCGACAACGGGTCGAGCTCCAGCCCGAAGTACGGGCGCCATGATGTCGAGGCATCGAGCTCGAGGCCCTTCAGGATCCTCCGGAACCGCATCTTGGAGGTTTCGAACACCCACGTGCTGTGACACGACTCCAGCACCAGGGGGGCCTCGGGGGTGACGGCTTCCACAGACAGATCATGCCTCAAGATCGGGGGCGACCGAACATCGGATCGGCCCCAGTCTCGTTGCGGTTCCATGACGAGACGTATCCTCCCTGGTGAGGAGATTTGCTACCTCGGTAGTACCTCATGCCAAACCCTCATGCCGGCTCGAAAGGTGCCCTACCGCTCGGTAGCGCCCGGACAGGGCACCGACCACGGGCCCGAGCAACGATCGTACGGCTCCGGCCGGGCGTGCTCGGCCCGGCCTCCGTCGCGCAATCGACCGTCGGTCATCGATCTCGCGACCGAGCAGCAGGATGCCCGAGCCGCAGGGTGCCCGAGCCGTACATCCACGGATCGGCCAGTGCGTCCGCCGCTCATCGGAGGCGATTTCCCGCTATGTGAGCGACGTACCTTCCGTTCTTTCCCCAATCGATTCGCTTGCTCACCCGCACCAATTCGCCGCTCCTCCGACATCGATGGGAGACCTCTATTTTTTTTGAAATTCGAATGTGTGAAGTACATTGATCCTGAGATCAGGAGCCGCCAATTGGGCTGCTGATCCCAATGATCAACTCAACAACTCAGAATGGGGCGGCCGCCACTTTCGGCCGCTCCTCCCGTACCGGCGGAAGGCGGGACAGTCGCATGGCACAACGGATCGTCGGACTCGACATAGGTACGAGTGCGGTCCGCGCGGTGGAGCTGACCGTGGGGGACGGCTCACGACCGGTCCTCGAGGCGTATGGCCAAGTGGGGCTTCCCCACGGCGCCATCGTCGACGGTGAGGTGCGGGACCTCCACGGTGTCGCCCAGGCGCTCCGCCGGCTGTGGCAAGAAGGCGGGTTCCGCGAGAAGCGGGTCCATGTGGGCGTCGCCGGATTGCGGGCGATCACCCGTGAGCTGGACATGCCGGTCATCCCGCCCGAGGAGCTCGACAACGCCGTTCGGTTCCGTGCCGACGATCTGATTCCGTTCCCGATGGACCGCACGGTCATCTCGGCAAGGGTGATCGCCCAGTACACCGACGCCGACGGGGACCAGACCCTGCGCGTCCTGGTCGCGGCAGCTCATCTGGACCTGGTCGGTTCGGTTGCCGCCGCCGCCGAAGCCGCCGGACTCGAGCCGGTCTCCGTCGACCTCAATACTGCCGCCCTCGTCCGAGCCTTGGCGACCGATGCCGGAGCGGCGGGCGGACCCGAAGCCATCGTGTCGATCGGGGCGGGCCTGACGCTGGTCGTCGTGCACCAGGACGGCGTGCTGCAGTTCGTGCGAACAATCGACCTCGGCGGCGAGATGATCACGGCGTCGATCGCCGGAGCCCTCGACCTGCCGGAGGTCGACGCCGAGAGCCGCAAGCGAGGGTTGGCCGGCTCCGTAGCCCCCGACACCAGGGCTGTAGCCGCAAATGGCCAGGCGGTTGGCGAGCTCATCGACGAGGTGCTCAACTCCGTCCGCTTCTTCGCCGCCCAGCCCGGTCGGATGCCGATCACCCGGCTGCTGGTCACCGGGGGCGGAGCCCAGGCCATGGGCCTTCTGGAGGGGTTGCGGCAACGGTCCCCGATCCCGGTCGAGCCGGCCTCGCCCCTCTCACGGGTGGACATCGGCCAGCTTCCGATCTCACCCGAAGAGATGGCGCTCATCGACCCCACGGTCGCCGTGCCCATCGGGCTCTCGCTTCCCGACCGGACGGGGAAGCCCTTCAACCTCCTCCCCCCCGAGGTGGCCCAGCGGGCGAGCGAGCGCAGGGTTCGCAAGGGCTTGGTGTTAGTGGCAGGAGCGCTGATCGTCCTGGTCGGAGGGCTCAGTGCGTGGCGGCTCCTGGCGGTGAACAGCGCCAAGCACCAGGTGACGACCCTGCATACGAGCATCGCACAGATCCAGACGGTCGAGATCCCCAAGTACGACAAAGCCGTGCAACTCAAAAACGCGGTCGCCGCAGAAGAGAAGGAGCCCGTTCCCGTCCTGTCCGACGAGGTCGACTGGCTGGTGGTACTGAACCAGCTGGGTCAGATCCAACCAGCCGACTCCGTCGTGGCGAACATCGACCTCACCGCCACGCCTCCCGTGGCAAGCGCTCCTTCGAGCAGCGCGACTTCCTCGACCAGTGCAACCGCGTCGTCTACTAGCGTCCCATCCGCCGAGCAGGTCATTGGCACTGCCTCGATGAACGTGACCGTTCCCAACCTGACGTCGGTGACCAACTGGGGGCAGGCCATGAACAGCGGAACAGTCCTCACCGACGTCCTGTCGGCCGGAACGCTCGCCCCGCAGGTCACCGGCGTGACCTTCCCAGCGACGATGAACGTCAGCGGCGGAGCTAGCAGTCAACGCCTGAGCCAGTTCGAGGAGCCCCTCCCATGAGCCAGACCCTCTCCACGCTACGCGGCCTGCTCAAAAACCGTCGGGTCGTCCTGACCATCGGTGCGGCGGCGGTGGTCGTAC
>DASYAI010000082.1:0-19619 GCA_036501425.1 Acidimicrobiales bacterium
CGGCACTGGCAAACCCGCGCACGGCAACCCGCGCACGGCAACGGCGCGCACGGCAACGGCGCGCACGGCAACGGCGCGCACGGCAACGGCGCGCACGGCAACGGCGCGCACGGCAACGGCGCGCACGGCAACGGCGCGCACGGCAACGGCGCGCAGGCGTGCGAGGAGCATTCGGCGCGCTGGGACCGCGTGCAAATGGAGCGTCCGTTGGGTGGTGCACCCCTCCATCGGGGCGCCGGTACGATACGCGGTCCCAACGTCAGACTGGTGAGCCCATGCCCGCTGTCCGTCCCCGTGACCCTTCATCGACACCGACCGGCCAGCAGTGGGTCATCGGCCACGGGCGGCAGCAGGTGGTGATCACCGAGGTGGGGGCAACGCTACGTACCTACACCGTGGGCGATCGTGACGTCATCGACGGGTTCCCCGAGAGCCAATGGTCGCAGAGCGGACGCGGGCAGGTGCTCGCACCGTGGCCGAACCGGCTGGCGGACGGTCGCTACTCGTTCGGAGGTGAGGACCTTCAGGTCCCCATCGACGAGCCCGGGTTGGGCAACGCGATCCACGGCCTCGTTCGATGGCTGCCGTGGCGAGCTGAGGCGCACGCCCAGAACGTGGTGGTGATGACCTGCGACCTGCACCCGACCCCGGGGTACCCGTTCGGCCTGCAGTTGCGAGTCGAGTACCGCCTGGGACGAGAAGGGCTGTCGGTGACGACCACGGCAATCAACGTGGGTGATCGGGCGCTGCCGTTCGGGATCGGGTTCCATCCCTATTTCACCGTGGGCACGGGATCGATCGACACGTGCACGTTGCAGCTACCCGGACGGCAGCGCCTCGTCCTCGACAGCCGCTCCTTGCCGACGGGCGAGGTGCGGACGGTGGTGGGAACCGAGTTCGACTTCACGACCGTCCGGTCGATCGGCCCCACCCGGATGGACACCGCCTTCGGCGACCTGCTGCGCGACGGCAATGGCGTCGCGTGGGCGACGCTCACCCACCCGGGCCGCGAGCTCGAGGTTGCACTGTGGATGGACGATCAGTTCAGCCATCTCATGTGCTACACCGGCGACACGCTCGGTGACGCCGCCCGCCGTCGCAAGGGCGTGGCCATCGAGCCGATGACGTGCCCGCCCAACGCGCTGGCCACGGGGGACGGGGTCATCGTGCTCGAGCCGACCCAGGCGTGGACCTCGTCGTGGGGTATCCGGCCCCGCGTCGCGTCGATATGACGTGTCGCCGGCAGAGTGCTCGTGGACCCCTCAGCGACGGTCGGCCGGCGCGACCGCCCACCGGAGGCCCGCCGCGAGGACGCGTGCCGGAAGGACCGCCCAGAACGGGTCGAGCACGGGCGGAGCCGGAAGGTGCAGCGATCGCCGGGCCCAGCCGGGCAGCACGCTGACCGCAGCTGCGGCGAGGATGGCGTGGACCGCCCGGTCCTCTGGGCGTCGACCGACGCCGCGCAGGAGGAAGTCACGTGCTGCCAGCGCCTGCCCGCCGGCGTAGAGCTCCGGGCGGATGCGGTGGAGGTAGGCGTCCACCTGCTCGACGCTGACCGGCACCCACTGGGCGCCGAGCTCGTAGGCGACGGGAGCCGTGTCCCGGTAGTAGTCGTCCCGATCTGCCGGACCGAGCCGGAGGGGACCGAAGCGCTCGGCCGCCCCGAGGAAGCTCATCGTCTCGGCCACGTGGATCCACGTGAGGAGCTCGGGGTCGTCCGCCGCGTAGTGTCGGCCGTCGGGAGCCACCCCTTCGATCGAGCGGTGCACCGCGCGCACGTGGTCGATCGCTCGTCGTGCCTCCTCGATGGTGCCGAAGGTGGTCGCCCCCACAAAGGCGGCGGTCCGGTACAGCCGCCCGAGCGGGTCCTCGCGGTAGTTGGAGTGGTCGGCGACGCCTGCCATGGCCAGCGGGTGGAGCGTCTGGAGGAGCAAGGCCGCCAGCCCGCCGATCATCATCGCCGGAAGGTCGTTGTGGACCCGCCGTACGATGCTCGTCGGGTGCACGTACGCCTGGTCCGGGTCGATCACCCGGGTCGGCGGCACCTCGGGAAGGCCGAGCGACCGCCGGACCTCACGACCCATGTCCACCCGGATCGGCTCGGCGACCGCGTGCACGGCGCGCAGCGGGGTCCGAGCCATCTCGGACCCCAGCGCGGCGATCCGGCCGAGGGGCGAGGTGGAAGGCCGTCCGGTGGCGTCCTGGGGGATTGGTCGCATCGACCGCAGTTTCCCACCCGTGGCACCATGGGGCGGTGCGGATCGTGGTGTTCGGTGCCGGTGCGGTCGGTGGGGTGATCGGCGCGCGGCTGTTCCAGGCGGGCAACGACGTGGTCCTCATCGCCCGGGGGCCGCACGCGGCAGCCATCGAGCGCGATGGGCTCACCCTGGTGGCGCCCGGTGAACGGGTGGTCCTGCGGGTGCCGGTGGCCCGGAGCCCGGTCGAGGTCGACTGGGCCGATCCGGCCGTGGTCCTCCTCGCGACCAAGGGTCAGGACACGCTCGGGGCCGTGGCCGACCTGGCCGCCGTCGTCCCCCCGACGACGCCGGTGGTCTGTGCCCAGAACGGGGTGGAGAACGAGCGACGGGTGCTCCGGCGGTTCGCCCGGACCTACGGGATCTGCGTCATGTGCGCCACCACCCACCTCGAAGCCGGCGTGGTCGAGGCGCACTACGCACCGGTCACCGGGTTGATGGACATCGGCCGCTACCCCGACGGCGAGGACGACGTGACCGTCGACGTCGCCGCAGCGCTTCGTGACGCCGGGTTCGGTTCGGTCTCGCGCCCCGACATCATGTACTGGAAGTACCGCAAGCTGATCTCCAACCTGGCGAACGCCGTCGAGGCGCTGTGCGGACCCGGTGGGGGCCGCAGCCGGCTCGCCGATGCCGCCCGGGCCGAGGGCGAGCGGTGCCTGCGGGCGGCGAACATCGACGTCGCGTCGGTCGACGAGGACGCCGAGCGTCGCCGGGAGCTCCGGGTCGGCTCCCCGGCGGTGTCATCGACGCCACCCGCTCGTTCGGGCGGGTCCACCTGGCAGAGCCTCGAGCGCCGGGCGCCCTCGGTGGAGGCCGAGTTCCTGAACGGCGAGGTGGTGCTGCTCGGGCGGCTCACCGGCGTGCCCACACCGGTCAACGAGCTTCTGATGGCACAGGTCGAGCGGGCGGCGCGCACCGGCGAAGGTCCCGGTCGCCACTCGCCCGACGAGCTGTTGGACCGGCTCCCTCCGGGCAGCATCGACGGCGCGACGGCGTGAGCACGGGGACGGGGGAACGAGCCTTCCCGCAGACGCCGGCGGCAGTCGACCTCGGTCATGGGAGTCGCCCGTTGGGCCTGGCGACGGGATCCGAGGGCGTGCTGCCCGGGCAGCTGCTCGAGATGGCCGTGCGGGCGGGGTACATCGACGCCGGTCGGTTCAAGATCCCGCCGGAGAACATCCAGCCGGCGAGCCTCGACCTGCGGCTGGGCGAACGGGCCTACCGCATCCGGTGCAGCTTCCTGCCCGGCCACGACACGGTCGCGCACAAGCTGGACGAGCTGGCCCTCCACGAGCTCGACCTCCGGGGCGACGGAGCGATGCTCGAAGCCGGCCGGCCCTACCTGATCGAGCTGAAGGAGCGTCTCGACCTGCCCGAGGGCTTGCGGGGCAAGGCCAACCCGAAGAGCTCGACCGGGCGGATCGACGTCTTCACTCGAGTCATCACCGACCGGGGCGACCGCTTCGACGAGATCGCCAACGGCTACCGGGGTGCGCTGTACCTCGAGGTGGTGCCCCTCTCATTCGCCGTGCGCATCCGCGAGGACCTCACCTTGAACCAGCTCCGGCTCTCGGTCGGGCGGCCTTCGCTGAGCGACGCCGACATCGCCGCCGCCCACCGGCTGGAACCGTTGCTCTACCGGGACGACGTTCCGGTGCCCGAGGAGGAGCTGATGCTCTCCGACGGCCTGTTCCTCGGGCTCGACCTCCGGGGCGGCTACGACGGCCGGGTCGGTTACAGCTCGCGGGACAACGCCCCGTACCTGAACCTGGCCGGCGCCGAGCTGGTGGGACCCGGGCCCTACTGGGACCCGGTGCAGCGGGACGACGGCGGCGACCGCATCATCTTGTCGCCCAAGCGCTTCTACCTGCTGATGTCCAACGAGGCGGTCAGCATCCCGCCGGCGCTGGCAGCCGAGATGACCGCCTACGACCCGACCAGCGGTGAGCTGCGCACCCACTACGCCGGGTTCTTCGACCCGGGGTTCGGCTACGACCCCGACGGGGACTTCCGGGGGTCGAGGGCCGCGCTGGAGGTGCGGGCGCACGACGTGCCGTTCATGATCGAGCACGGGCAGGCGGTGTGCAAGCTGACGTTCGAGCGGATGCTGGAGCCGCCGGTCCTGCTCTACGGCCCGGGCATCGGCTCGTCCTACCAGCGGCAGGTCCAGACGCTGAGCCGGTATTTCCGCCCGCCGGTCGGCTGACGGAGGGAGCAACCTCGGGGACGTGGGGTGTCGCCCCGGCGTCGGGGGCCCGATAGCGTCTGTCCCCGGACGAGGAACGGCCGGCAGGGGAGGCGAATGGACGAGGGTCGCTCAGCGGTGACCGACGAGCTCGAGCAGCCCCCCATCCGCGGCGACGAACCCAAGTGGCTGGCCCGTCCCCGGGCCCCCCACTCGGGCGTCAGCCCCGAGCTGCCCGAGTCGACCGGCTACCGGCTGAAGCGCCTCCTGTTGGGTCCGCCCCTGGTCAGCGACGAGCTGCACGGGGAACGGCTGGGGCGGCCGACCGCCCTAGCCGTCTTGTCGTCGGACGTGATGTCCTCGTGCGCCTACGCGACCGAGTCGATCCTGCGCATCTTGATCCCGGCCGTCGGGGCGAGCGCCTTCGGGCTCATCACCCCGGCGACCGGGCTGCTCCTCGTGGTGCTCGGGGTGGTCTGCCTGTGCTACCGACAGGTCGTCAAGACCTACCCGGTGTCGGGCGGCTCGTACGTCGTGAGCCGCGAAAACTTCGGGTTTGCGGTGGCCCAGATTCCCGGCGCCGCCCTGCTGCTCAGCTACATCCTCACCGTGTCGGTCTCGGTGGCCGCTGGGGTCGACGCGGTGATCTCCGCGTTCCCGGCCCTCTCCCCGTACCCCGTCGAGCTCGCCGTCCTGTGCCTGCTGCTGCTCACCTACGGGAACCTGCGCGGCCTGCGCGAGGCGGGCAAGATCTTCGCTGCCCCTACCTACTGGTTCTTCGCCAGCATGGCGGCACTGGTGATCGCGGGCCTGGTCCGGCTGGTCGTCGTGGGCCACCTGCCGCACTACGCGCTCCACCAGGCCGGCCACGTGTCGGTCGGGCGGCCCGGGGGCGGGTTGCTCCTCGGCGCGTCGGTCTTCATCTTCCTCCGGGGCTTCGCCAACGGCGGATCGGCCATGACCGGTATGGAGGCGATCTCGAACGCGGTGACCGTCTTCCGCGAGCCGCAGGTGCGCAACGCCAGGTCCACCCTGGTCCTCATGGCCTCCATCCTCGGGGTCATGTTCCTCGCCGTCTCGATCTTCTCGGCGCTGACCCACGCCGTGCCCTTCACGTCGGGGACGCCGACGGTGCTCTCCCAGATCGGGCGGGCCGCCTTCGGCCACGGCGACGTGGCCAACGCGGCGTTCTACGCCCTCCAGTTCGGCACCGCCCTGATCCTGATCCTGGGTGCCAACACCAGCTACAACGGCTTCCCCCTACTGGTCAGTTTCATCGCCCGGGACGCCTACCTGCCACGCCCCTTCACCACCCGCGGTCACCGGCTGGTGTACTCCAACGGCATCATCGTCCTGACGGGCATCTCCGTCCTCCTGCTGGTGGTGACCCGGGCCCGGGTGGCCGACCTCATCCCGTTGTACGCCTGCACCGTGTTCACCGGCTTCACCATGGCCGGGGCCGGCATGACCAAGTACCACCTGACCCACCCCGGGCCCCGGCGGCGCCTGAACATCGCCATCAACGCCACCGCCCTCGGGGCCAGCGCGGTGGTCACCTTGATCTTCGTGGTCACCGAGTTCACCAAGGGTGCCTGGCTGGTGGTGATCGCCATCCCCGCCCTCGTCCTCGTCCTGACCCGGACCCACCACCGCTACGAGGACGAGAAGCGGATCCTGGCCGAGGACAGCGCCCCTGAGGCCACCGAAGCCCCGATGCTGCGCAACCACGTGGTGCTGGTGCTGATCGACAGCCTCGACCTGGCCAGCGCCCGAGCGGTGCAACTGGCCCGATCGCTGGCCATCTCGGGCGAGGTCCGGGCGGTGCACTTCGTCATCGACACCGCCCACGCCGAACGCATCGCCGACCAGTGGCGCCAGCTGGGCCTGGCCTCGGTGCCCCTCGAGCTCTTCGAGTGTCCCGACCGGCGCCTCGCCCGGGCCACGACCGAGCTGGCGGGCGACCTGGCGGCCGACGGCGAGACCGAGGTGATCCTGGTCCTGCCCCGACGCCTCTACCGCGGGGTGGCCAACCGGCTCCTGCACAGCCATACGGCCGACCGGATCGTGGCCGCAGTCAGTACGCTGCCGAACGTCAGCGCTACGATCGCTCCATTCGACGTCGGGGGTCTGCTGAAGGCCCGCCAGGACGCCCATGACGCCGGTCGTGGGACGGTTGGCGAGGTCTCGGGCGAGCCGGAGCAGCCCGCTCGGATGCCCGGCGAGCGTCGGCGAGAGGAACCGAAGCGGGGGTCGTTCATGGAAGTCGAAGGGGCGACACCGATCGCCGAGCTGAACTACCGGTCGAGGGGTCGCTTCGCCGGTCGGGTCCGGTCGGTGCGGGTCCAGCCCTGGTCGGGCGTACCGACCCTCGAGTGCACGCTGGTCGACCAGTCCGGGGCCATCAACATCGTGTTCCTGGGCCGCCGATCGGTGCCCGGCATCGAGCCCGGCATCCGCCTGAGCGCGGAGGGGATGGTGGGGCGGCACAACGGGCGGCTGGCCGTGCTCAACCCGGTCTACGAGATCCTCACCGCGTCCCGCCAGGAGGGCGGCGCCACCGCCTGACGGGGATCGGCCCGCCCCGTCAGGGTCCGATCCATCTCGTGCTCGGTCCGGCCGGCGTAGCCGGGGCCCTCAGGCCCGTGGTACCACCCGCAGGCGGGGGCCCGACGAGACCTCCGGCGGCTCGGGCGGGAAGGGCGCCTGGGCCATGAAGGCCGCCCCCACCTGGTCGACGAGCGCCGTGGCCGCCAGGAGGTCCGCCCGGGACGGCCGGCGGGCCCCCGGGGGGAACTCGAGGACGAAGTGGCCGAAGACCTGGCCGTGACCCCAGACCGACAGCTCGCTCGACGACCACGGGGCACCTGGGTCCACCGGATGGTCGGGGAGGGTGATCCGGCCGTCCCGCTCGAGGCGTGCCCGCCCGCGCTGGGCCGTTGCGACCTCGAAGGAGCAACGCCGGAGAGCCATGAGCCTGGTCAGGTCGTCGGCCGCCGCCGCGATCACCGCGCCCAGCTCGTCACCGGACGCGAGACGCGAGGCCGCTCGGGTGACGCTGGTGAGCCGGACGTTCTCGGCTCGGGCGGTCCGGCGAGCTCGGACGGCCCGCACGGTGACCTCCCCGCCGACGATCCCCACCAGCGCCAGCGTGAGGGTGGTCTGGAGGTCGGGCGTGCGTTGGATCCACAGCTCGCCGAAGGGCCGGGTGTCGAGGAACTCGAACCACAACGCAGCAGACACACCGGCCAGCGCGACGGCGAGCCGGCGGGCGGTGAGGCCGATGGCCAGGACGACCAGGACGAGCAACAGGGCCAGATCGGTGTCGGGCAGCATGGTCCTCAGCGGTATCCACGACGCGGCCAGCGCGCACGGGGCCGTCAACCCAGCCAGGCAGGCCGCGACGGGCCCGAGCCGCCCGCCGGGAACCCCGCCGACCGCGGCGGAGCGACGGTGGCCGCGGCCCCATCGCAGATCGTCGGGATCGGTTCGTCGGGCCATCGGAGCCACCTTGGGCGAGGGGCGATACCGCCCGAGCTTAGGGCCCCGGTCGCGCCGTGCCGACGGACCGGGGTGGGGTGCGAGCTCGAAGTATCCCGGTCGCGGACCCTGCTATGCATGTCCAGACCAGGGCCGGACGTCACGAGCGGGCGGTGCCCGAGACGCCGGCGGCCCTCCCGAGCCTCAGCCACACTGCCGAACGGGAGGGCCGCCAGCGCCTCGGTGGCCGTAGCTGGTTGGGGCGCCATGCTGGCTGACGACCTCGAAGCCACCGGGGGCGAGCTCTCCGCCGAGGAGCGCCGTTGGGCGGCGGAGGTGGCAGTGGCCGACCAGATGCCAGTCGTCGCCGGTCACGGCCTGCCGCCGTTCACCTGCGGCTTTGGTGCGCCCCGGGGGATTCGAACCCCCAACCTGCGGATTAAGAGTCCGTTGCTCTGCCGTTGAGCTAGAGGCGCAACCGCAGAGTGTACCCAGGCGCCAACTGCGCAGGTGCCCGGACCCGGAGAACCCTGGGCCCCGTCACGGTCTAGCCTTCGGGGCTCGTGAGCTCCGGGTCCGAGATCGAACGGGGGTCGCCCGCAGGCCGCTCCGGCG
The DNA here is from genome assembly GCA_036501425.1 of Acidimicrobiales bacterium. GTDB lineage: Bacteria > Actinomycetota > Acidimicrobiia > Acidimicrobiales > RAAP-2 > DATKRB01. Next base: position 8,536 of record DASYAI010000082.1, read on the forward strand.
GTGTTCGACGATGAGGATCGCCATTGCCAGCGATCACGCCGGCTTCGCGTTGAAAGGAGCGGTGGCCGAGTTCCTGCTCGGCCACGGGCACCAGGTGAGCGACCTGGGGACCCATTCGGCCGACCCGGTCGACTACCCGGCGTTCTGCGCGGCGTGCGCCCGGGCGGTGGTTCGGGGCGACGCGCAGGTGGGGATCGTGATCGGGGGGAGCGGCCAGGGCGAGGCCATCGCGGCGAACAAGGTCCGAGGGGCACGTGCCGCGCTCTGCCACGACGAGTACACGGGCCGGCTGGCCCGGCGCCACAACGACGCCAACGTGCTCTCGCTCGGTGCCCGGGTGGTCGCCGAGGCCCTGGCGCTCGACATCGTCGCCGTGTTCCTCGCCACGCCGTTCGACGGGGGTCGTCACTTGGCCCGGCTGGAGCAGGTGCGGGCGATCGAGGAGGAGGAGTCGGCTCGATGAACGACGCCTCGAGCCTGCAGGCCGAGGTCGCCGCGCTCGACTGGTACCACTCGATCGACCTGGGCGAGGGGGTGGTGACCCCCGGCACCCCGCGCAATGCGGCCCTGCTGGAGCGGGGCCTGCCCGACCTCGCCGGACGGTCCGTGCTCGACATCGGGGCGTGGGACGGGCTCTATTCCTTCGAGGCGGAGCGACGGGGTGCCCGGCGCGTGGTCGCCCTCGACCACTACGCCTGGCTGGTCGACTTCGACGCCCGCAACCGTTACTGGGCCGAGTGCGAGGCCGGGGGGGTCCTGCCCGACCCGCGCAAGGACCTGGCGGAATTCGCCCGTCCCGAAACGTTGCCCGGCCGCCGGGGTTTCGACCTGGCCCGGCGGGCGCTGGGGAGCGGGGTCGAGCCGGTGGTGGGGGACTTCATGGAGGTGGACCCGGCGCAGCTGGGCCGGTTCGAGGTGGTCCTCTTCCTCGGGGTGCTCTACCACCTGCGCGATCCGCTGCCGGCGCTCGAGCGGGTGCACGACCTGACCGACGGCGTCGCGGTCATCGAAACCGAGGCGATCGAGGTCCTCGGCGCTCCGGGCAGCTCGATCCTCGACTTCACCGAAGGGGACCAGCTCCGTCACGACCACACCAACTGGTTCGTCCCCACTCGGGCGGCGCTGCACGCGATGTGCCGGGCCGCCGGCTTTGCCCGGGTCGAGACCCGACTCGGTCCTCCCTCCGCCGCCCGGCAGCTTCGGGGGGCCCTGGGCCGGGCACGCAACCAGCTCCGAGGAGGCCGATGGTGGACGGCGGACGGGCGAGGGGCCGCGGTGGGCGACATCGCGCTGCAGCGCTACCGGGTCACCGTCCACGCCTTCAGCTGACCCGGAGCCTTCAGCTGACCCGGACCGCCGGTGCTCGGGCGCGAGCGCCCACGCCCGGGCGCCCGCTCAGCGCCCCGGGCGCTGGAGCGACTTGACCTCCAAAAACTCGTCGAGCCCGTAGCCGCCACGCTCGCGGCCCAGGCCCGATTGCTTGTAGCCGCCGAACGGCGCGGCCGGGTTGAAGGGGCCGCCGTTCACGTCGACCTGACCGGTGCGCAGCCGTCGGGCCACCGACAGGGCGTGGTCCTCGTCGGCTCCCCACACGCCGCCCGCCAGGCCGTAGGGCGAGTCGTTGGCGATCCGGACCGCGTCGTCCTCGGTGTCGTAGGGGACGACCGCCAGGACCGGGCCGAAGATCTCCTCGCGCGCCACGGTCATGTCGGGGGTCACCTCGGAGAAGACGGTGGGCCGTACGAAGAACCCCCGCTCGAGCCCGTCGGGCGCCTCCTCCCCGCCGGTGATGAGCGTGGCTCCCTGATCGACGCCACTCCTGATGAACGAGCGGACCCGGTCGCGCTGGACGGCGGACACCAGGGGCCCGAGACGGGTCGAGCGCTCGAAGGGATCGCCCGGCACGTACGTCGCTGCGCCGGCCGCCGCCAGCTCCTCGACCTCGGCCAGGCGGCGGCGGGGGACCACGAGCCGGGTCAGGGCGGAGCAGGTCTGGCCGGAGTTGAGGAAGCAGGCGAACAGCCCGGCCGGGACGGCGGCCTGCAGGTCGGCGTCGTCGAGCAGGACGTTCGCCGACTTGCCGCCCAGCTCGAGCGAGACCCGCTTGACGCTCTGGGCCGCCAGCTCCATCACCCGCTTCCCCGCCCTGGTCGAGCCGGTGAACGAGACCATGTCCACGCCGGGGTGGGCCGCGACGGCCTCGCCGACGACCGCGCCCGTTCCGCACACGAGGTTGAACACCCCCGCCGGCAGGCCGACCTCGTCGAGCACCTCGGCCAGCACGAAGGCGCTCAGGGGTGCGATCTCGCTCGGCTTGAGGACCACCGAGCACCCGGCGGCGAGCGCCGGCGCGACTTTCAAGGCCACCTGGTAGAGCGGGTAGTTCCACGGGGCGATCGCCCCCACCACCCCGACCGGTTCCCGCACCACCAGGGAGTTGCCGATCTCCTCCTCCCGCTCCACCTCCGAGGCCCGGCCCGCCGCGTCGGCGAAGACGCCCCGGGCCAGGCCCACCTGGATCGCCTTGGACAGCCCGACCGGCGTGCCCACCTCGCGGGTGATGGTGGCCGCGAGGTCGTCTGTCCGTGCGGCGATGGCCTCGCTCACCTCCCCCAGCAGGGCGGCCCGCTCGCCGGCCGGTCGGGCGGCCCACGCCGGCCAGGCGTCCGTCGCCGCCGCGACGGCGCGCTCGACGTCGGCGGCCGTGCCCTCGGGCACGGTGGCGATCACCTCCTCGGAGGTGGAGTCCACCACCGGCAACCGGCTCGGCCCATCGGAGAGGCGCCACTCGCCCCCGACGTAGATGCGATCCCTCACGTCCATGGTCCCTCCCGGTTCGCTCGGTCTACCAGCGTGCTCAGATCTTGGAGGCGGCCACGGCGTGGCTCGGGGCGCTCAGGGTCACCGGCTCGCCCCACTGGCTGAAGTCGACCTGACCCTTGGCCGGCCCGGCGTCCTGGGTGCCCGTTCCCACGAAGCGGACCGGCAGGGGCGACCCCGCCGCGGCGACGTAGAGCGTGCCGGTGCCCGACTTGCCGCTCGTCGACAGAGCCGCGGTTCGGCCCCGGATCGACGTCACCGCCGTCGACGCGATCGTGCTGCCCGGTCCCGGCCCCAGGGTGCCCTTGCTCAACGTGACCACCGACAGCGGGCCGCTGATGGTGAACGTCTTGGCGGTCTGCTTGAAGCCCTGGTCGGCCTGGGTGAAGACGATCCAGCGGTGGGCGTACTTCGACGCCAGGTTGGCGGGCATGCCGAGGTAGGAGGTGAGGCCGTAGTCGTCGCCCTCGAAGTAGACCTTCCCCCCGGTCAGCTCCCCGGTGACGTGCCCCACCGACGACCCGTTGTGGACGGTGACCATCTCGCGCCCCTCGCTCCCCGAGGCGTCACCGACGATCTCGACCGTCTGCTTCCCCGCCGACGCCTTCTGGACGTAGTGGACCGACCCGGCGCTCTTGGCGGCGGCGATCGCCGCGGTCTGGGCCGCCAGGAGCCTGGTCTGGACGGCCGAGCCGGCCGCGGTGGTGGTCGTCGTGGCGGCGCCGGCTCTTGTCGCCAGAGGCCCGAGCAGCGTGCCGGCGGCGCCGGCCACGCTCAGCGCGGCGACGGCCAGCGCGGCGAGGGTCGGCCCGGCCAGAAGGGGTCGAGGGGGGCGCACCCGGTGAAGCTACCAGCGCCGGGCGGGGTGGCTCGGGCGCCGCCCGCTCAGGACGTCGAGCACGCCCTCGCACGCCAGTTGGGCCATCCGAAGGCGGGTGGGCCCGGTGGCGCTGCCGATGTGGGGGAGCAGCATCGTACGGGGAGCGGCGAGCAGGCGGGGGTCGATCTCCGGCTCCCGTTCGTACACGTCGAGCCCGGCGGCGAACAGCGAGCCCGACTCGAGGGCGTCCACGAGCGCCCCCTCGTCGACGACCGGACCGCGGGCGGTGTTCACCAGCACGGCCCCCGGCTTGAGGAGAGCCAGCTCACGGCGCCCGATGAGATGCCGGGTCGCCTCGGTCAGCGGGACGTGGAGGCTGAGCACGTCGACTTGGCCGAGCAGGTCGTCGAGCCGGGCGACGAAGCCGTCGACGCCCGTGTCCCGACGGGCGTGGTGGAGCACGGTCATCCCGAACCCGTACGCCCGGCGAGCCACCGCCCGACCGATGCGCCCGAAGCCGACCAGCCCCAGGACGGCGCCGTGGACGTCGTGGCCGAGCCGGTGGGTGAGCTCCCATCCCCCCCACCGACCCTGGCGGAGCTCGAGCTCGGCGTCCCACGCCAGGCGTGAGGCGCCGAGGACCAGAAGGAACGCCAGGTCGGCGGTCGACTCGTCGAGCACCCCGGGCGTGTGGCAGACCTCCACCCCCAACCGGGCCGCGGCGACCAGGTCGATGTGATCCACCCCGACCGACACCGTCCCGACCACCCGCAGGCGGCCGGCGGCGCCGGCACCCAGGACCTGCTCGTCGATCGTGTCGCGCAGCTGACACACGATCCCGTCGAACTCGGCCACCGCCTCGAGCAGCGCCGTCGCGTCGAGGTCACGGCCGGGATCACCCCCGACCACCTCGATGCCGGCCGCCCTCAGCGCCGACGAGGCGCCGTCGGGCAGCGCCGCGGTCACCAGCACCCGGGGCAGGGCTCAGGCCTCGACGTCGCGGCGCGACCGGACCCCGGCGGCCGCCCGGGCCGGGTGGCGGGCCAGGGAGGACAGGCGCCCTCCCACCCCGAGCTGCTTGGGGCCGCCTGAGTCCGAAAAGGCGTCGCTCGGCCAGCTGGTCTGCAGGGCCGACCAGCCGCTCGCGGCCTCCCGACGGGCTCGCTCGGCCCGGTAGCCGCCGCGCACCCCGAAGAGGCGCTTGGCCACCAGCAGGTAGACCAAGATGGCGAGGTTGATCACGAACGCCAGCATCTTGAGCGTGGTGACCGACTTGGTGAGCTCGTAGATCTCGAAGGGGATGAACACGAACGTCGCCACGAAGGTGAGGTACTCCGCCCACCGCTTGGCGAGCCAGAGCCCGACCATCTCCACCGCCTCGAGGGCGGCGTAGGCGATCAGCGCCAGGGCGATGGTGTGCAGCGCCGGGCTCTGGATCACGAAGAGGTGACGGAACTTGCCCAGAAACCCGCTCACCGCGTCAGGGCCGCCCGACCCTCCGGTCAGCGCGTTCATGATGTGGATGTAGTCGTGCTGCAGCCGGGTGCGGTGCCCGAGGTAGAAGAGGATGACAACCGCCAGAACCGACAGGATGACCACGTGCACCGCCCGGTCGAGCGCGATGAGGCGCAGGACGTAACGATCTCGCAGGATCGGCCCGCGTGCGGGCACCTCGATCTCCGAGCGCGCCGGCAGCTCGCGGCGAGCGGGCGCCGCCGGGACCGCCCGGGGCAACCACGAGTCGCAGCGCAGGCAACGATGCCAGCGCCAGCCGTCGTGCTCGAGCACCACCAGTGCGTCGGCTTCGGTGATCGTCTCCACGTCGGTGCCGACCAGCTCGTGGCCTCGCAGGGCACAGGTGACCAGCTCGTAGCGGTTGGTCGGTCGAGTTGGCATGCCGCTCGGGTCCGATTATGCCAGCCGCCCCCACCGTTGAGGATCCCGGCGGCGGCCGGGTGGTGGCGATGCGCCTGACCTCCCTCCACAGCTACCACTTCGCCTCGCCGCCCGAGGCGGTGTGGGCGGCGATGGGCGACGTCGACCGGTACCGGGACTGGTGGCCATGGTTGCGCCGGTTCGACGCCGAGGCGTTGGCGGCGGGGGACCGGTGGCATTGCCTGGTCAAGCCGCCCCTGCCCTACGAGCTGGCGTTCACGCTGACGCTGCGCACCGTCAGGGCCGCCGAGGCCATCGAGGTGGACGTGAGCGGGGACGTGCGGGGCACCGCCGGCCTCACGCTCACCCCCTCCGGGGAGGGCGCCGAGGTGCGGGTGCGTTCCGAGCTCACGCCGGTGTCCCGCCTGCTCACGGGGGTGGCGCTGGTCGCCTGGCCGGTGGCCCGCTTCGCCCACGACTGGGTGATCGACACGGGTGCCCGGCAGTTCGCCCATCGGGCGCTGTGAGGGCCCCCCGGTAACGTGGTCCCGATGACCAGCGCCTACGAGGTCACGCTCGACGCCCTGGGGGCGCTGCTCGGCGGGGAGCCGGGCTACCGCACGCGTCAGGTGTGGGAAGGGCTGCACCGGCGGGCCTTGCGGCCAGGCGAGATGACCGACCTGCCCCGCCCGCTGCGCGACCACCTCGACGAGCAGCTACCACCGGCCCTGACCGAGGTGGCGAGCCGGGCGGCCGACAACGGGGCGACGACCAAGTGGCTGTTCGCGCTCGACGACGGGTCGATGGTCGAGACCGTCCTGATGCGCTACGACGACCGGACCACCGTCTGCGTGTCGACCCAGGCGGGCTGCGCCATGGGGTGCCGGTTCTGTGCAACCGGGCAGCAGGGCTTCACCCGGCACCTGCGCGAAGGCGAGATCGTCGAGCAGGTGGTGGCGGCGATGCGCGCCGTGCGGCCCGACCGGGTCCGCAACGTGGTGTTCATGGGCATGGGCGAGCCCCTGTCCAACTTCGACCGCCTCTGGGCGGCGATCGAGCGCCTGCACGGCGCTATGGGATTTTCGGCCCGGCACCTCACCGTCTCCACCGTCGGCATCGTGCCCGGCATCGTGCGCCTGGCGTCGGCCCCACTCCCCGTCAACCTGGCCGTCTCGCTGCACGCGGCGAACGACGTGCTGCGAGACCAGCTCGTGCCCATCAACCGTCGCTACCCGCTCGGACCACTCCTCGAGGCCTGCGCCCGCTACGTCGACGCGACTCACCGGCGCCTCTCGGTCGAGTGGGCCTTGATCGACGGGGTCAACGACCGCCCCTCGGACGCCGACGAGCTGGCCGAGGTGGCGCTCGGGTTGCGGGCGCACGTGAACCTGATCCCGCTCAACCCCACCCCGGGGTACCTCGTGCGTGGCAGTGCCCCCGATCGGGTCCGCGCCTTCCGGGACCACCTGGCGGACCGCCACGTCAACGTCACCGTCCGGAGCACCCGGGGGGTGGAGATCGACGCGGCGTGCGGCCAGCTGGCAGTGCAGGCCACCGCGTCCGAGCCAGTCACCGTGGGCCGGCGGCCGGGCTCAGCCGCGGGCGCGTAGGACGCGCGCGGCCTCTTCGGCTCGGGCGCGGAACGCTGCAGCAGGGTCCTCGCCGTCTTCGAGCACTCCGGCCACGTGCTCGAAGAAGATCCCGATCAGCATGGCCCGCAGAACCCGCGCCACCGCCGGGGCGCCGGCCTCGCCCGCCAGGTCGGGGTGGGCCTCGAGCAGCCAGTGCTCCAGCGACTCCTGGGTGGCGCTGAAGAGCTCTTCGCCCACCGCGTTGGCAGTCTGCTCGCCCCGCATCACCTCGCCGAGCATCAGCCGGATGAAGTCCTCCACCTCGAGCATCGACTGGAGCATGTCGTTGAGGAGGTCGGCCAATTTGTCGGCCGGGTCCCGGGTCAGCGACGGCCGTGGCGCGGTGGCGACCTCGTCGATGAAGCCTTGCTCGGCCAGCACGGCGACCAGCAGCTCGCGCTTGGACGGGAAGTAGTGGTAGAGCGACGCCACGTTGAGCCCGGCGGCCGCCGCCAGATCGCGCATGCTCGTGCCGTCGACCCCCCGTTGTGCCATCAAGGAGAGGGCGGTGTCGATGATGTGCTGCCGCTGCCCGACACCAGCCGGGGTCTTGGCGGCGCCGGTCACCTCCCCATTGTCGGGCGCCTCGCCGGCCACGTCGAACCCAACCCCGCACGCTGGGATTCCTCGGCCGCCGGGCGCGACGGGCCGCCGGCGGCGCGCCGACGCGCGTGGGCGAGCACCGTTTGGCGAGGTCTCGTCCGTCGGGGTGAGCGAGGGGACTTGAACCCCCGACCTCCAGGGCCACAACCTGGCGCTCTAACCTGCTGAGCTACGCCCACCGAGAGCCCCCAGTGTGGCACACGGCGGCTCGGCCCTCACCGGCCCGATCGCCGGGGGTGCCGGCGGGTCGGGCGCCGTAGCTCGAGCGCCCGCGTCGCCACATCGAGGGGGACGTCGAACGCCGCCGCCACCTCGCGCGGGCCGAGGCAGCCGTCGACCCCACGCGCCCGCCGCCAGAGCGAGTCGAGCTCGCCCCCCGGCACCAGCCGGCGCGCCACCTCGTCGTCGACCCGCCGCTCGTCGCGGGCCACCACCGGCTCCCACGACGCCGGCTGGCCGGCGAAGGCGGCCCCTCCACCCCGTTCGTCGTGCACCAGCTCGTGCGCCAGAGTCGCGTTGCGTGCCCGACGTCCGAGCGCGGATGCCAGGACGATGACCGCCCTCGAACCTCGCCGGTGGTAGACGCCCCGGACCGGACCGGGCAGCGGCCGGATCGCCAACGTGACATGGGCCCGGCTACCGAGATCGGCCCAAGGGTTCCACGGCGGCACGAACAGAGGGTACGCCGGGGGTCGGACACCGACGTGGGCGCTCGAGCACCGAGCTCGCGCCCGCGGCGCTCAGGGATCGCCGTCGAGCATCGAGTCGATCACGCCGAGGACGGCGCGTTGCTGCTCGGTGCTCAGCCGTTCCCATTTCTCCCCGGCCAGCGCGGGCAGCGCCGGGGTGGCCGGGCCGCCTGGCTCGGCACCGTCGTCGCCCAGCGCGTCGCCCAGCGCGTCGGCTGCCTCGACCGATCCGCCGGCCGATGCCACCGAGCTCCGACGCTCCTCGGCTGTCGGGTGCTCCGCCCCGGGGCGCGGACGCGGCTCGCCACCCTCGAGCACGGTTCGGGCACTTCCCGCCTCCCAGCCCATCAGCCGGTCGACCATCGCGAGCGTGGTGCGCTGCGGCCGCGTGGCCACTCCCGCCTGCACGTAGCTGCGGATGGTGGAGGCGCTGCGGTTGTCGCCCATGTCCGCGCCCAGGGCGGCCCAGGTCCGTCCTCGGCGGTCGACCTCCTCGGCGAGGTACCGCTGCAAGCGGCGGCGCCCCTCTTCTGTGGACACGATCGCACCCTCCCAGCAAATTCCAGAAAGGGTCTAGCCTATCCCAGCAAGGTTCAGCAAGTATCCGAGATTCCTCACCCCCCTGGTCCGCAAGATAGCATCGGAAAATAGAGGGTGATTGACCAGACTTGCTAGAAATGGCTAGGGTTCGGCAGGTGCGGATCAATCCCGAGGCGCTGCGGGTCATCCGGCGGGACCGCGAGGTCCGGCTGGTGGATCTGGCGAGGGCGGTCCAGTGCACGCCCAGCCATCTCACCAACGTGGAGGCCGGGCGCCGCGAGGCGAGCGTGCGTCTCATCCGCGCGCTGGCGCGGGAACTGAAGGTGCCGCTCCTGTCGCTCCTCGGACCCGAGGTCCGGCCCGACGAATCGAGCGACGAATCGCCCGACACCACGGCGCCCGGGGCCGGCGCCGGGGCGGGCCGGCGCGACCGTCGCGACGTTCGCGACACCGCTGATCGCGACGACTTCGAACGCGTCGACCGCCACGACGACAGTGACGACGGTGTCGACCGCCGTGACGACACTGACGACGGTGACGACGCCATCGGGCGAGCGGGCGGCGTCGGCCCGGACGCCGACTCGTGAGCGCCAGGCCCCGACCGCGACACGTCGACGGTCCACCAATCGACGGCGACATTCTCGTAGATTGCGGAGCCGTGGCCGATGACGAGCAGGCGCCGGCGGATCGCGACGGTTGGTTGTTGACCGCGCCGCAGCTCGTGCTGATCGACGAGGCGGCTTTCAGCGTGCTCATGGTGATCGAGGACCGCGTCGAGCGCGAGGACCACGCCCTCGACTACACCCGCGACCGCTACGAGGTCCGAGGCCCGATCGGGCAGGGTCGGTGCCGCCATCTGTGGTTGGCCGACCACACGGGTGCGCTGTTGCCGGACCCGGTCGCCGAGCCCCCGGCGCATCTGACGACGAGGGCTCAGCGCGCGCTCAACGCATGGCTCGACTGGGCCGACGACGGCTCGGACTGAGCGCTCGGCCCGCTGTCGCCGGCGCTGCCGCTCCTTACTTCGACACGCCCAGCTGGAGCACCTCCGCCACTTCGTCGAGGTTGTCCTCGTACCGTACGAGCGGGACGCCCAATCGGACGGCCTCGCGCTCGTAGAACTGACCGATCGTCCGCACCCGGGCCGCGTCCTCGGTTGCGATCCGCCGGCGGGTGTGGCGGTGACCGACCAGCCGACGGAGATGGTCGGCGGCATCGGGCATCGAGAGCACGAGGAACCGGGCGTCGACCTCGCGGTAGAGCTCAGGGATGAGGTGGGTGCCCTCGACGACGAGTGACGTGCCTTCGTGACGTGCCCGCGCCACGCACGCCATGACGGCGGGGAACAGACGCCGAGCCTGCGCCTGCACGTGGGCGACCGGATCGCCCGACTCGTAGGAGCGGGCGAAGAGCTCCGGCTCCGCTGCGGGTGTGGTCTGGCTCTGCAAGACGGCTCGGACGAAGCCGGTGCCCAGTCGGTGGTCGAGGTCGAAGCGGCCCACCAGCCGGTTGGCCAGCGTGGTCTTGCCGCAACCCGCGGTGCCCCCGATCAATACGATCAGCGGGTCGCCGTCGCCGGCCTCGGCCGCCGTCTGCGCGTTCGGGGTCGTCGGATCCATTGGTGTGCTCCCTTGTGGGCGGCGGCCGCTCTGGCCGGCGGGCCCGCTGATCCGACACACGGTACGTGGGTCTCCTGGGCCGGCGCGGCGACCGGTCCCCGGTGCGACGTGGGCCCCGATAGCTTGCACTCGTGCGGATCAGCGTCGACGCGGATCGTTGCAGCGGGCACGGTCGCTGCTACACCTTGGCACCCGAGGTGTTCGAGTCCGACGACGACGGCTACTGCCTCGTGCGCCCCGGAGACATCGCGGCCGACCTCGAGGACAAGGCCCGTAGCGGCGCCCAGAACTGCCCGGAGCGGGCCATCACGTTGAACCCCTGACATTCGACTCAGGGCCCCTTCGAGCGTCGTCCACCCCCCCGAAGTCCGTGAGCTTCCCACGCCCACCCGCCCCCGGCGACCCCCGGGGCGGCCGTTGGACACGCCGGGCGCCGGCGGGTCGCGCAGCGCGCGATACTGCTGGGGCCCGAGCAGGGTGGGGCGGA
>DASYAI010000083.1:0-17859 GCA_036501425.1 Acidimicrobiales bacterium
CGGCGATGGTCTCGGCGACCATCCGGACCGCCCGCTCACGCAGTTCGGGCGGATACCGCTTCTGCGGCGGCTTCTTGTCTCCCATGGCTCTCACTCTCCCAAGTTCGAGAGTCTCCAGGAAACCCAGGGCGCTTCATGGCGATCAACGTGGTACTACTGAGGCATGACCAAATCATTGGACCGATCCGGACCGAATGCTGAGGGGAACGGCATGGGCGCTGAGCAACTGTTGGCTGCATTAGATGGTCGTGTTAGGGAGCTGGAAGACAAGCTCGCCATCCTGCAGGTCGTCGCCGGTTACGGTCCGAGTGTGGACGGGGGAGCCGCACAAGAGGCAGGATTGCTTTGGACTGAGGACTCCTGGTACGACACGGACTCGTCGCCCGCTGCCTCCGTACCCCACGGGCGGGCGGGTATCGAGGGGGCCGCCAAAAGGTTCCTAGAGGATCCCTCTGGTCTTGCGCATATCAGCCATCTGCCCATGATCAAGGTCGAGGGCGATAGAGCAACGGCCGTCAACCACTCCAACACGTTCCACCAAGAAGGGGACGGAGAAGAGTTTCGACTTGGCCGTGTCTCGTCCAATCGATGGGACCTTGTGCGAGTGGACGGCAAGTGGCAAGTGGAGCGCAGGGTGAACCGCCTCTTGAACGGATCGAGAGAATCAAAGGATCTTCTCGGCGATGGTGCCAGAGAGATTCTCGGGCAGTAAGGTCTGCCTTCGCCAAACTTCAGCCCTTGCGGGATTCAGGACCGCCGTGGTTGAGCATCCCTCCGGTACCGCGCCGAGGCAGTGACCGTCGTGGGGTCAAAACCTCGACGCCTCGTCGGGGTGCGAACCATACGGCGCCACCCGAGGCTTCTGGGAACGTCGTGGCTTCGTCCAGATCAACTGCATCGACCCTCTCCCTGGATTGCAGCCCGGGATTCCATCGACATCTACGTGGCCGCTCTGGCTCCTACGGCGGACAACAAGCTCTAATCACCTGTCGTCCAGGACCAAAGGGGCGACCAAGAGCGGACGCCATACTTGTCGGAGTGCTGGTACGGAAAGCGATGCCCGACGATGTCCCGGCAATTCGGTGTGCGTATCTCAGCTCGTGGAGAGGGGGCTGCCAAGGACCTTCTTCCCGAGGGCGAGTTGGACCGCCAAGCTGCCATTCGGGCCGCGTGCGACTGGGAGGGATCCATCGAGCAGATGGACCGGGTGGTCCCCGAGGCGTATGGGCGAATCACCGGAGTCGTCGAGTGTGTACATGTTCCCCACCCCGGGCGATTGCCCCCGGTCGAGATGCTCTACGTCGTTCCGTCGGCGTGGGGCGCCGGTGCAGCCAAGGCGCTGTTAGATGCAGCCCTCTCGGCGGTGTGGGGCGTGGGGCATCGATCCGTATTGCTAGAAGTTATCGAAGCCCAGGGTCGTGCCCGACGCTTCTACGAGCGAGAGGGGTGGTGGTTGGACGAGTCGACGGCGCCTCGCACCAACGGGCTCTTCCGGCTCCTGGGTCTATCGGCACGATCGACCGGACATCAGAACGCCGAGCCTGCCGACCACGACGGCTGATCAACCCCTAGCCAGGAGGCCTTCCCAAGTTGAGATGGGATTCACCGTCGCTGGCCAGTCGGTCCCGAGCACCAACGCCAGTGCCGTCATCACCGGATCGATTCGGGCAGAGACACGGGTCAGGCGTTCTTCTTGAATCTGGTTGTCGGTCGTCACGACGACGAAGGATATTCGTCCCGGTCATGGCGACCACTGACCGTCTACCAGCGTACGGGCGGGAGGGTTCGAACGGTCCCATTGAGCCCAGCGCTGACCCACCCCGTGGGCGCCGGTCGCAAAGGCCGCTTACGCTGACACGCAGCGCAGAGCCAACGAAGGGACGACGTGGGCTTCCTCTCAAGGTTGTTGGTTCCGAGATCAGTACGGAGGGCCGTTCACCCGGTGCGCTCGGCAAGGCGTGCGGTCACGCCAAGGTCGGTGAAGCGCATCAGGCGAGCAGCCCACCCGGTCAGCATTGCCATCTACGGCATCGAGCGGTCGCTCACGACCAAACCCCGATCACGAACCCGGCGGCCGGCCTGGCACCACGGAACCTGCACAATCAACCACCGAACCGAGGCGGCGGCCGCTCGGTGTCGACGTACGACCTAGTACTGCTCAGGCACCCTCACGTCGGCGTGAAACTGGTCGAGCACGACGCCGCCCCCACGGTTACATCCACGGCCACCATGTAGTCGACCGTGGGCGTTCCGATGTCGAAGACCACCGTTGCGTTCCCGTTCACATCCGTAGACCCACCAAAGGTCGAGGTCGTGGTCTTGTAGTGGGCGCTCACCGACACCGGCTCATTGGCCACATTCGAGGCGATCGAGACGCTCACATCTCCGCCATCGGGGGGCGTGGAATTCAACATCGACGCTGAGCAGGATGGTGTGGAAGTCACAGGTGGCGATGTTGGGCTGGGAGGTGGCGCTACGGCCGACCCGAAGAAAAGTGAGGTCCCGTAGTTGAAGACCCCGCCGTCGGATGCCACGAACCGATAGCCCGTCCCCGAGATGTTGGACTCCATGCCGACGATCGGCTGGTTCAGGTGGATGGCGCCGGTCGATCCGAGGAACGGGGCGCCGAAGCTGAAGATGCCCCCGTCGCTGGCCACGAGCCAGTAGCCGGTCCCACCCAAGTCGGCCGACATGCCGACCACGGGCCGATTGAGCGGCATCCCTCCCATCGAACCCAAGAAGGGAGCATCGAAAGCAAAGATGCCGCCGTCGCTGGCCACGAGCCAGTACCCGGCGCCACCAGGTGCGGGGGCCATCCCGACAACGGGGCGGTTGAGGGTCAGCGATCCCGTCGACCCGGCGAAGGGAGCGTCGAAGGCGAAGATGCCACCGTCAGAGGCCACGAGCCAATAACCGCCGGTGGCTGGGTCTACGGCGATGCCCACGATGGGCTTATTGAGCGGCATGCCACCCATCGATCCGTGAAACGCTGCGTCCCCGAAGGCGAAGATGCCGCCGTCCGATCCCACGAGGAAGTAGCCACCACCGTCGGGAGTAGCGGCGATGCCCACGATCGGATGGGTCGGTGCTCGGGTCAGGCCGGGGAACGCCGACGCGTCACCACACGCCACGACCTCGCCCTCGTTGTTGGCGACCCAGTAGCCACCGTCGTCAGCGCTCGCTGCAAGCCCCACGACCGTGCCCGAGGCAAGGGTGCCGTTGCAGGTGGACCCCGTGTGGGGTTCGGAGAGTCGGGGTCCAGTGGCGCCGGTAGCCGAGGTCGACATGGCGATCAAGAGGATCGGCGCCAGGACCAGTACCAGCACGTCGACGAGCGTTGCGGGAAATCGGTGCACGGTTCGCTTCAGCGGCATCGATGGTTCCTTCGTCGGGAGGACAGTTCGGACTTTAGCCCGGACGTGGAATCCATGACCGGTGTTCTCGGTGCCGAGGACAAGCCACCTCATTCAGAGTTTCCCGAGCTCGTCACGAACACACTTGGCAAAACGACGCCTACGAAGACGGCGGGCGAGAAACACAACTGGACCGCCTCGATTCGCAGCACCGGAGTAGTTTGTCCTGGTGGATCGCCATCTCGATTGGCCCGGCTGCATCAACACGCGGGACCTCGGTGGCCTTAGAACAGCGGACGGACGAGAAACGACCTGGGGCGCCGTAGTGCGTTCCGACAATCCCGCCTACCTGACCGCCGAAGGCTGGACTGCACTTCACGACTACGGCATTCGCTCAATCGCCGCTCTACGGACACTCGGTGCCGATGACGACGAACCCGACAGCCAGATGGTGCCCGCTGACGTTCGCATCGAACGGGTCGTGGTTGAGGACGGGACCGATTCGGTGTTTGGCGAGCGGTGCATCGACACAGGTCTCTGGTGCACGCCAATCTTCTTTGGCGAGATGCTCGACCGCTGGCCCGAACGGTGTGCCGCTGCAGTGAGTGCGGTAGCCCAGGCTCCGCCCGGTGGGGTCGTCATCTCCTGCGGACGAGGTTGCGACCGGACAGGCCTCGTGGCGTTCCTTCTCCTGGCAATCGTGGGCGTCTCGGGTGAGGACATTGCCCACGACTGGACCATGAGCGTCGACCGCCTGCGAAGTCGGGACCCCACCTTTGAGGGAGCGTTGCAAGAGGTGCTCGACAGAGAGCGCACTTCGGTGGCCGACTCAATCGAGCGCATTCTCAACTCGTTCGACATCCCAAGCCGTCTCATCGGCGGGGGCCTTGCGGTCACAGACTTGAAGGCGATCGAGCATAGACTTCTCGCTCCTGGGCTCGGATGACATCCCGAAATGGCCTGAGGCGGTCCGGGCGAACCAGCTTCAGTTCCGTTGATCATCGCCCCACCCTTGGGCGGAACGGGCTGGGCGCTGGCGCTCCCCATCTGCTGCCCGTGCGAGATGGCGGCAGCAAAGGCTGCGATGGTCTGCGATGAGATCGGCATGCCGGCGTCGAGGTTGGACCCCCGCCCCCCGGACACCGTCCTGGGCTCACAGAGCCCACCAGAACGCCCTGCGTGGTCCCCTGGGCTCGTTGGGCAATCTCACGGCTGGGAACTCCACCCAGGCTCGGTAGGACTGCGGTCTAGTTGCGGGCTCCGATAACGCCCGTGGACCGCCCATCATGGCGAGAGAGGACCGGACAACCGCAAAAAGTTGACCTTGACTAGGAGCTTCGCTCCGGGGGAGAGACTCGAACTCTCAACCTAGCGGTTAACAGCCGCTTGCTCTGCCGTTGAGCTACCCCGGAATGGGCCGGTCAGGGCCAGACGATAGCAGGGGGCATCGTCGGCCCTACCCGCTCAGGCCTCCTCGAGATAGTCCCGTAGGAGGTAGGCCGCGTCGGGCCGGCGGAGCTTGGCCAGCGTTTTGGACTCGATCTGCCGCACCCGCTCGCGGGTGACGCCGAACTCCTTGCCCACTTCCTCCAGCGTCCGGATCTTGCCGTCGTCGAGCCCGAAGCGCAGCCGGACCACGTCCTGCTCGCGCGGCGAGAGATGGGCCAGCGCCTCTTTGACCGCCTGGTCGAGCATCGCCCGGGTGGCAGCGTCGTCGGGAACCACCGCCGCCCGGTCCTCGATCAGGTCCGACAGGCTGAAGTCGTCCTCCTCCCCCACCGGCTGCTCGAGCGAGATGGTGTCCTGGTTGATCCGCTGGATCTCCCGCACCCGCTCGATGGGGAACTCGACCCGCTGGGCCACCTCCTCGGCCGTGGGTTCTCGACCCAGCTCCTGGAGGAGCTGGCGCTGGGCCCACACGACCTTGTTGATGGTCTCGACCATGTGCACCGGAATGCGGATCGTGCGGGCCTGGTCGGCGATCGCCCGGGTGATCGCCTGGCGGATCCACCAGGTGGCGTAGGTCGAGAACTTGAAGCCTTTGGTGTAGTCGAACTTGTCGACCGCCCGCATGAGCCCGAGGTTGCCCTCCTGGATGAGGTCCAAAAAGGCCAAGCCGCGGTTGCGGTAGCGCTTGGCGATCGAGACCACGAGCCGCAGGTTGGCCTCGATGAGGACCTCCTTGGCCTGCTGGCCCTTGCGCACCTGGCGCCGGTCGCGCATCTCGTCGTCGTTGCCCAGCAGGTCCTGGGCCGGGCCGCCCTCGGCCACCGCCAGTACGTTGGCGGCCAGTCGGGCCGCCGCCTCGTTGCCCTGCTCGATCCGGCGGGCCATCTCCACCTCGAGCTCGGCACTCAGGAGGGCGACCTTGCCGATCTCCTTCAGGTAGGTGTGGATCGGATCCTCCGCCGCGCCCCCGAAGTAGTCCGAGCCTCCCGACGACGCCGGTTTCGCCTTGGCCCGGGCACCACCGGCTGCGGAGCCCGATCGGGCGCCGGGGGTCGCCGGGCCAGCCTTCGCCGACCCAGCCTCGAGCGGGGGGGGAGCCGGGCCGGCCGGCTCGGGCACCTCGAGCTCGGACCCCGCCTCGTCGACCAGGGTGATGCCCTCGCCTCGCACGGTGCGCAACAAGGACTCCAGCGCGTCGGGGGTCAGCTCCACCGCCCGCAGCGCCTCGACCAGCTCGCCCCGGGTGAGCCGTCCCCGCCGACGGCCGGCGGCGAGCAGGTCGGCCAGCTCGGGGGGGTAGAGGGCGTCGGCCAGCGCCCCGGGACGTCCGACCGGGACGATCGGCGCCGAAACGGCCGCCGCCGGTGCCGATGCCTTTCTCCCTTGTGGACGCTGCGGAGTCCGCCCCGTCATGGATCCTCCTGCCCGCTGGCGTTGAGCCACGCTAGCAACCGGTCCGCCGATTCGCGGCATGAAGCCGGGTCCTCCAGCTCGGCCAACCACCGCTTCACCTGGCCGGTCAGCAGGGATGCGCCCTCCAGCTCGACCGGGTTGGTACGGGCCCGAGCACCGAGCAGCGCGAGCTCGCGGCGGGCCGCCTCGCGCAACAGCTGGGCGATCACCGCGTCGACCGGGTCGCCGAGCGTGCCGTCGGGCACGAAGGGCTCCTCGACCGTGACCCGCCGGAGCAGGTCGGCCACTTCGGGCGCCGATCCTTCGATCGCCTCGTACAGATCCTCGGCTTCGGCCAGCGCTCGGTAGGCGCGGCGGTGCAGCTCGTCGGTGAACAGGAGCTCGTCGAGGCGGTCGGCGACGGCTTCGGGACGGTGGACGGCGTAGCGCAGGGCCTCGAGCCCGGGCCGGCTGGTCGCCCCCCGGCTCGTCGCCCCGGCCCGGGTGGGCGCCCGCCCCCCGGAACCGGGCCCCGACCACCCGGCCCCGGGCCCCGCGAGCGGCCGGGCGTCGCCCGGGTCGTCCTCGTCGTCGGGCTCGGGCTCGGGGCGCCCCCGGGCGCCGTCACGCCCCGAACGAGCGGGCGACCCGGTCGGGGCGCCCTTGGGGGCCGGGACCGCTGCACGCGCCGACTCGAGCCGCTCGCGCACCCGGTCGACGCCCAGCCGGCATCGGTCGGCCACCTCCATCGCGTACTGATCTCGCACCAGGTCGTCGGGGTGCTCGGCGACGACCCGCAGCGCGGCGTCGGCCGCCCGGGCCCGGCCCTCGGCGCTGGTGAGATCGGCCCCCTCCCAGACCCGGCGCACCCGGAAGGCCAGGAACGGCCGAGCCTCCGCCACCGCCCGGGCCAGTGCCTCGGGATCGGTGCGCGCCAGGTCGCCCGGATCGCTGCCCGGTGGCAGAGCCGCCACCGCGACGTCCACCTCGTGGCGCCGTTCCCACTCGTAGACCCGCGAGACGGCCGATTGACCGGCGCTGTCGGCATCGAAGGCGAGCACGATCCGCCGCCCGAAGTTCCGCAGCAACGTGAAGTGCTCCTCGGCGAGGGCGGTGCCGCAGGTGGCGACCGCCCGGGGCACCCCGGCTTGGAAGAACCCGATGACGTCGGTGTAGCCCTCGCAGACCACCACCTCACCGGTGGCCACAACGTCCTTCTTGGCCCAATTGAGACCGTAGAGGGTGCGGCGCTTGGAGTAGATGGCCGACTCCTGGGAGTTCTTGTACTTGGGCTGGGGGCGGCCGTCGGGCGCGTCGCCCGCCGCCATCTGGGGCAGGATGCGCCCGCCCAGCGCGACCGGATGGCCCGAGGGGTCGCAGATGGGGAAGATCACCCGGCCCCGGAAGGCGTCCTGGTGGCGCCCCCGCCGGTTCACGAAGCCCAGCCCGGTTGCGGTCAGGATCCGCTCGGAGAACCCGAGCTCGCGGCTGAGGGCGTCCCATTCGTCGGGCGCCCAGCCCAGTCGGAACTGCCGGACGACCGAGCCGTCGTAGCCGCGCGAGCGCAGGTAGTCACGGGCCCGCCCGGCGTCGGGCGCCGACAGCAGGCGCTGGTGGTACCAGGCGACTGCCTGCTCGACCGCGTCGATGAGCTCGGTTCGGCGCCGGCGGTCGGTCCCCGCCGCGGCGTCCTCGTGCAGGGTCACCCCGCAACGGTCGGCCAGCGACCGCACGGCATCGACGAAGTCCACCCGATCGATGGCCCGCACGAAGCTGATGGCGTCGCCCGACGCCTGGCACCCGAAGCAGTAGTAGAAGCCCTCCTCGGCGTTGACGCTGAACGACGGGGTCCGCTCGGCGTGGAACGGGCACAGCCCGACCCAGCGACGACCCTGCCGGCGCAGCGCCGAATGCTCCCCGATCAGGGCGACGATGTCGGTGGCCGCCCGGACCTGGGCCACGTCCTCGTCGGGAATGGCCATCGATCACCCCCGCCGCCGGCTCAGGGCAGGCGGGACCCCACCTTCCCGTCCACCCCCGCGCCTTGCGCGCCGTCGGAGGCGGCGCCCCCGCCCGAGGGATCGGGCCCGACGTAGTCACCGGCGGCGAGCACCGCCTGGGCGCTCGCCAGCCGGGCCACCGGCACCCGGAAGGGCGAGCAGCTCACGTAGTCGAGGCCGGCCTGGTAGAAGACGCCGATCGACTCGGGGTCGCCCCCGTGCTCCCCACAGACCCCGACCTTCAGCCCGGGCCGGGTGCTGCGCCCCCTCGCCACGCCGAGGCGGACCAGCTCGCCCACGCCGTCCGCGTCGACGACCTCGAACGGGTTGCGGGGCAGGAGCCCCAGCTCGAGGTAGGTGGACATCATCCGGCCCTCCACGTCGTCCCGGCTGAAGCCGAAGGTCATCTGGGTCAGGTCGTTGGTGCCGAAGGAGAAGAAGTCCGCCTCCTCGGCGATGTCCGCCGCCCGCAGCGCCGCCCGCGGCGTCTCGATCATCGTACCGATGGACACGTCCATCGCCCCCGCTCCCCCGCCGTCGCCGAGCGAGGCGGCCACCGCGTCCTGCACCCAGCTGCGCGCCAGGGCCAGCTCCTCGCGGCTGACGGTGAGCGGGATCATGATCTCGACGACCGGATGGCCTCCGTCGGCCACCCGGTCCTGGGCCGCCTCCAGCAGGGCCCGCACCTGCATGGCGTAGAGCCCGGGCTTCATCACGCCCAGCCGCACCCCGCGCGTCCCGAGCATCGGGTTGGCCTCCTGCCACGCCCGGGCGGCCTCGTAGAGCCGCTGCTCCTCGTCGCTCAGCCCGACCGTGGCCTCCTTGACCGCCAGCTCGTGCGTCGACGGCAGGAACTCGTGCAGAGGGGGGTCGAGGAGGCGCACCGTGACCGGCAGGCCGTCCATCGCCCGCAGGATGTCCACGAAGTCCTCCCGCTGGACGACCCGGAGCTCCTCGAGCGCCGCCGCCTCCTCCTGCGGGGAGTCGGCCAGGATCATCCGCCGCACCACCGGCAGGCGGTCCTCCCCCAAGAACATGTGCTCGGTCCGGCACAGGCCGATGCCCTCGGCCCCGAGCGAGCGGGCGTTGGCGGCGTCGTCACCGTTGTCGGCGTTGGCCCGGACGGCCAGGCGTCCGGCGCGGATCTCGTCCGCCCACGCCAGTACCTGGGTGAACTCGGGCGGCGGGTCGGCCGCGGTGAGCGGCACCTGGCCCACCACCACCTCGCCCGTGCCGCCGTCGAGCGACACCCAGTCGCCCTCGGCCACCGCCACGTCGCCCACCCGGAAGCCCGAGGGACCGATCCGCAGCGCCTCGGCCCCCACCACCGCCGGCTTTCCCCATCCCCGCGCCACCACCGCCGCGTGACTGACCAGGCCGCCCCGGGCGGTCAGGATGCCCTCTGCCGCCAGCATCCCGTGCACGTCCTCGGGCGACGTCTCGGAGCGGACCAGCACGACCGGCTCGCCGCGTGCCGCCGCGGCCGCGGCGTCGTCGGCGGTCAGGTACACCCGGCCCACTGCCGCCCCGGGCGAGGCGCCGAGGCCCTTGGTCAGGATCTCGTGGCCCCCGCCGGCGAACTGGGGGTGGAGCACCGAATCGAGGTGGTCCTCGGAGATCCGGCTCACCGCCTCGGCCCGGCTCACCCCCAGCTCGGGCTCGTCGACCATGTCGACCGCCATGCGCAGCGCCGCCCGGCCGGTCCGCTTGCCCACCCGGGTCTGGAGCATCCACAGCTTGCCCTGCTCGATGGTGAACTCCGTGTCGCACATGTCGCGGTAATGGCGCTCGAGCCGGCCGAAGATGGCCAGCAGCTCGGCGTGGACGTCGGGGAAGGCGTCGCGCAGGGCAGCCAACGGCTCGGTGTTGCGAATGCCGGCCACGACGTCCTCGCCCTGGGCATTGACCAGGAAGTCGCCGTACTCCCCCCTGGCCCCGGTGGCCGGGTCCCGGGTGAAGCCCACCCCGGTGCCCGACTGGTCGTCGCGGTTCCCGAAGACCATCGCCTGCACGTTGACCGCCGTGCCGAGGTCGTGCGAGATCCGCTCGCGCTCGCGGTACGCGATGGCCCGGGGTCCGTTCCAGCTGCGGAAGACCGCCTCGATCGCACCGCGCAGCTGGTCGGCGGGGTCCTGGGGGAACGGCTTGCCCGTGTGGCGCTCCACGATCTGCTGGTACGAGTCGACCAGGTACCGCAGCAGCTCGGTGGGGACGCTGGCGTCCGAGCCGGTACCGGCCAGCTCCTTGGCCGCGTCGAACAGCGAGTCGAACTCCTCGCCCGGCACGTCGAGCACGATCCGGCCGTACATGGCGACGAACCGCCGGTAGGAGTCGAAGGCGAAGCGCTCGTCACCGGTCTGGCGGGCCAGGCCCCGGACCGACTGGTCGTTCAGGCCCAGGTTCAAGACGGTATCCATCATGCCGGGCATCGAGAACTTGGCGCCCGAGCGCACGGACACGAGCAGCGGGTCGTCGGGATCGCCGATCGCCTTGCCCATGGCCGCCTCCAGACGCCCCCTGGCCTCGGCGACCTCGTCGCCCAGTCCCTCGGGCCAGCCACCGCGCATGTAGGCCCGGCAGGCGTCGGTGGAGATGGTGAAGCCCGGAGGCACCGGCAGGCCGAGGACCGACGTCATCTCTGCCAGGTTGGCGCCCTTGCCCCCCAGGAGGTCCTTCATGTCCATGGGGGGCTTGTCGTGTGCGTGGTCGAAATCGAAGACGTAGGGCATCGGGCCTCCCGCCCAAGACGAAAATCGCGGAACGACCCACCTTACCGGCCCTTCCGGGCCCTTCCGGGCAGCCCGCTCGGCGGCCGACCTCCGCCGCCGGGCCTCCGGGGGGCCCGGCGACCGCGAGGACGCCCGGCGCCCGGTCCCTTGGCTAGGGTTGGCGCGATGAGCGACAGCCCGGCGGTGGTCGCCCAGGATCTGGTGAAGGAGTTCCGCGGCAAGGTGCGCGCCCTCGACGGGCTGTCGCTCGAAGCCCGCACCGGCGAGGTCCTCGGGCTGTTGGGCCCCAACGGGGCGGGCAAGACCACCGCCGTCCGGATCCTCTCGACCATCTTGACCCCCGACTCGGGTCGGGCCACCATCCTCGGCCACGACGTCGCCCGTGAGGCGGGGACCGTCCGGCGCCTCATCGGCCTGGCCGGCCAGTACGCCACCGTCGACGAGAACCTGACCGGCAACGAGAACCTGCGGATGGTCGGCCGCCTCACCCATCTGCCCTCGCGCCAGGTGCGCCAGCGGGCCGACGAGCTCCTCGAGCAGTTCGGGCTGGCCGACGCGGCGGGCCGGCCTCTCAAGACCTACTCGGGGGGCATGCGGCGCCGGCTGGACGTGGCGGCGGCCCTGGTCGGACGGCCGCCCGTCCTCTTTCTCGACGAGCCGACCACCGGGCTCGACCCCCAGAGCCGCCAGGACCTGTGGGAGGTCATCGAGGCGCTGGTCGGTGGCGGCTCCACCGTCGTCCTCACCACGCAGTACCTCGAGGAGGCCGACCGCCTGGCCAAGAACATCGTGGTGGTCGACCACGGCACCGTGATCGCCGAGGGGACGCCGGCCGCGCTCAAGGCCAAGCTCGGGCGGACGGTCATCGAGGTGGCCCTGGCCGACGACGCGCTGGCCGAGCGGGCGGCAGGCCTGCTCGCCACCACCACCGGGCTCGAGGCGGTCCGGAGCCGGAACCTGGTCGAGCTCAACGCCGAGGACGGGCCCCGGCTGGGCATGGACGTGCTGCGGGCGCTCGACCAGAACCAGATCCCGGTGGTCGGGATGACCCTGCGCGAGCCCAGCCTCGACGACGTCTTCCTCAGCCTGACCGGGCGGCGGGCGCAAGCGGACGAGGACGGCCCGGCCGGCGCACCCCGGCCGCCGGCGCACGTCGACGGGCGCGAGGTGGACAGGGTCCCCGAAGGGTCCAGGCGATGAGCACGGCGGTCCTCGCCCCGGCGTACCCCTCGAGCGCCCCTCCGGCGGGCCACCCGGTCCGGTGGTTGGTCGCCGACGCGGTCACCATGACCTGGCGCAACCTGATCGCGCTCACCCGGGTGCCCGAGGCGGTCTTCTTCTCGAGCGTGCAGCCGGTCATGTTCGTCCTGCTGTTCCGCTACATCTTCGGCGGGGCGATCCACGTGCCCGACCCCGGCGGCTACGTCAACTACCTCATGCCGGGCATCTTCGTCCAGACGGTGGCCTTCGGGTCGACCGGCACCGCCATCGGGCTGTCCGAGGACCTCCAGAAGGGCCTGATCGAGCGCTTCCGGGCGCTGCCGATGGCCCGCTCGGCCGTGCTGGCCGGCCGGACCACCGCCGACCTGATCCGCAACGTCCTGGTGGTCGCGCTCATGACCGGGGTGGGCTACCTGGTGGGCTTCCGGATCACCACCTCGGCCGGCGAGTTCATCCTCGGGGCCCTCATCCTGCTGCTCTTCAGCTACACGCTCAGCTGGGGCTTCGCAGCCATCGGGCTGTCGGCGCCCACCAGCGAGACCGCCCAGCTGATGAGCTTCCCGATCCTGTTCCCCCTGGCGTTCGCCAGCTCGGCCTTCGTGCCCGTGGCCACCATGCCCAGCTGGCTGCGGGGCTTCGCCGGCCACCAACCCTTCAGCGTGACCGTCGACGCGGCCCGCTCGCTGATGGTGGGCGGGCCCTCGCACTCGGCCAGCGCGCCCTGGGAGGCGGTGGCGTGGGCGGTGGGCCTGTTCGCCGTGCTGGCCCCGCTGGCCGTGTGGCGGTACCGCAAGAGCACCTGAGCACCAGCCGGACAGCTCGCTCGGGGCCCGGCTCGCACGCCGTCCGCCGGCCTGAGCGTCAGCGCTCCGACGCCCGCGCCTGCAGCGCCCCGAGGAGATCGGCAATGGGCACCCGGTCCTGATCGGTGGTGTCGCGGTCCCGCACGGTGACCGCCCGGTCCTCCAGCGAGTCGAAGTCCACCGTCACGCACCACGGCGTGCCCACCTCGTCCTGGCGACGGTAGCGACGCCCGATGGACTGGGTGGTGTCGTAGTCGCACATGAAGTGGGGCTGGAGGAGCGCCAGCACCTCACGGGCCAGAGGCTCGAGGGTCTCCTTGCGCGACAGCGGGAGCACCGCCACCTGGGTGGGAGCGAGGCGCCAGTGGAACCGCAGCACGGTGCGAGGCTCGCCGCCCACCTGGTCCTCGTCGTAGGCGGCGAGCAGGAACGCCATCATGGTGCGGGTGGCGCCGGCGGCCGGCTCGATCACGTGGGGCACGTAGCGCTCGCCGCTGGCCTGGTCGAAGTACTCCAGACGGGTGCCCGACGCCCGGGCGTGGGCCTGAAGGTCGAAGTCGCCCCGCTGGGCGATGCCCTCCAGCTCGTCCCAGCCCCAGGGGAAGAGGAACTCCACGTCGGCGGTGCCGGTCGAGTAGTGGGCCAGCTCCTCGGGCGCATGGTGGCGCAGGCGGAGCTTTTCGGCTGGGATGCCCAGCTCCCCGTACCAACGGAGCCGCTCGTCGAGCCAGTACTCGAACCACTTCGCGCTGTCGGCAGGTGGGACGAAGTACTCCATCTCCATCTGCTCGAACTCGCGGGTGCGGAACACGAAGTTCTGCGGGGTGATCTCGTTGCGGAACGACTTGCCCACCTGGGCGATGCCGAAGGGCGGCTTCTTCCGGGTGGTGTTCAGGACGTTGGCGAAGTTCACGAACATGCCCTGGGCCGTTTCGGGCCGCAGGTAGGCGACCGCCCCCTCGTCGGCCACCGGGCCGGCATGGGTCTCGAACATCAGGTTGAAGGCCCGGGCCTCGGTGAGGTCGTGCGACCCACAGTTGGGACAGGTACCGTCGATCTTGTCGGCCCGCCAACGCTCGTGGCAGTTCCGGCAGTCCACCAGCGGATCGGTGAAGTTGGCGAGGTGACCCGAAGCCTCCCAGACCGCGGGGGGCGAGAGGATCGCCGCGTCGAGGCCCACCACGTCGTCGCGGAGCTGGACCATCGAGCGCCACCAGGCGTTCTTCACGTTGCGCAGCAGGTTCACCCCGAGCGGGCCGTAATCGTAGGTGGAGCGGAAGCCGCCGTAGATCTCGGCCGACGGGAAGATCAGCCCGCGCCGCTTGGACAGGTTGACCACCTTCTCCATCAGGTCGTCGCGCAGCTCGCGGTCCTCGCTCGGCACATCGGCGGTCATGGCGGCAGGATATCGGCTGCGTTCGGGGCCCTCGGAGAGGTCCCTCAACGCCGCTCGCCCGGGCGGGACGGCCCAGCGGGCCGTCAGGCTCGTCGGGGCACGCCGGGTTGGTCGGCGCCCGGGGGATCGTCGGGCTCCTCTGGGCACAGCAGCGCGGTGACGGCGTTGGCGAGGAGCCGTCCCCGCACCGTCAGCACGGCCCGGCCCCCGCGTCGCTCGACCAGCGGCGCCAGCTCGCTCAGGTCGGGCAAGGCGCCCGAGGGGACGCCGGCGGGGGTGCGCAGGGACAGCGCCAGGCGCTCGAAGCGCCGCCGGCCGCCATCGAGCTGCTCCTCGCCCGCGACCGGGGAGCGGCCGGCCTCGACCGCCTCGATGTAGCGCTCAGGCCGCCGCTGGTTCCACCACCGCCGACCGGCGCGGTGCGAATGCGCCGCCGAGCCGATGCCCCGGTAGTCACCCTGCTCCCAGTACAAGCGGTTGTGGGCGCACCCGTGGCCGGGACGGGCCCAGTTGGACACCTCTTCCCAGTGGTAGCCGGCGGCTGTGAGCAGGGCATCGGCCCGTTCGTACCGGTCGGCCAGCACGTCGTCGTCGGGATGGCGGTCCGGCGCCGCAGCGAGCGGGGTACCCGGCTCGACTGTCAACGCGTACGCGCTCACGTGCGGGGGCGCGTTGGGGTCCCCGAGGATGTCGGACAGCGATCGCTCCCAGTCCTCGTCGCGTTCGCCCGCACCCCCGAAGATGAGGTCGACGTTCCACGACGCGAAACCCGCCTCGGCGATCAGGGCCAGCGCGAGCGGCACCGCCTCGGGATCGTGACGTCGACCGAGGCCGGCCAGCACGTGGTGCGCGGTGGACTGGACGCCCAGCGAGATCCGGGTCACCCCCGCGCTCCGGTAGGCGGCGAAGCGCTCGGCCGAGGCGTCTTCGGGGTTGCATTCGACGGTCACCTCGGCGCCGACCTCCGTCGGCACCGCGTCCAGCAGCCGGCAGAGCTCCTCGGCGGCCAACCGCGAGGGCGTCCCACCGCCCACAAACACGCTCGAGACCGGCTCGAGCTCGGGCCGCACCCGACGCAGCTCGGTCACGCAGGCGTCGACGTAGCGGACCATCAGGTGGTCGCGGTCGGTGAACGTGGCGAAGGCGCAGTAGTCGCAGCGGTGGCGGCAGAACGGGATGTGCACGTAGATCCCGAACCCGCCCGGCGGGTCGTCGTCGGCCCCCGGCCAACCGGGCGGTGGGCCGGTCATCGGTGCACCAGTCGCCGGTCCCTGTCAGATGGCGGCGGCGGACCGCACGGACCGTAGGCGTCGATCGAGGTGCGCCTCCATCGCCTGGACCGCGAGCTCGGTCACCTCGTCGGCCGCGGCGGGCGGAGGCTCGCGCAGGAGGGCACCGAGGGACCCGCCGAGGATCCGGCGGAGGAGCGCCAGGGCGTCGGGCGACATGGGGCGGCCGCGGCGACAGCGCCGGCACAGCGCACCACCTTGAAGGAGGTCGAAGGCGACCAGCTCCACGTCCCCGTCGCTCTCGCCACATGACGCGCAACCGTCGAGGACCGGGCCGGCCCCCTCGAGCACCAGCGCCTTCAAGAAGAACGCCGGGGCCAGCAGGGCGGGGTCACGCTCGGGATCGGCCAAGGTGCGCAGGGCGCCGACCACCATCTGGTAGAGCGCCCGGTCGGTGTGCCGCTCCTGGGCCAGGTGGTCGGCCACCTCCAGCACCGACATGCCCTTGGCCACCCGGTCGAGGCTCTCGCGCACGGCACGGAAGGTGTCGACCACCTCGGCCTGGTCGACCACGTCGAGCTCGCTCCGCCCCTGCCAGAGTTGCAACGACACGTGGCTCATCGGCTCGAGCCGGGCGCCGAAACGGCTGCTCGTGCGCCGGATCCCCTTGGCCACCGCCCGCACCTTGCCGTGGTGCTCGGTGAGGAGCACCACGATGCGGTCGGCCTCGCCGAGCCGATAGGTCCGCAACACCACTCCATGGTCCCGGAACAGGCTCACTCCGCCGCACTCCCCCCGCCGGTCGAGCGGTCGGCCGGCGCCGGAGCTGGAGCCGGATGGGACGGGGGAGCTTGATCGGGTGCGGTGGCCGGATCCGGCGCAGCCACTTGATCGGACTCGAGCGCTTGATCGGACGCGAGCGCTTGCTCGGACTCGGGCGCCTCATCGGACTCGGGCGCCTGATCGGACGGGCTGGCCAGGCCAGGAACCGCGGCCTGGTCGGGCGCGGTGACCGAGCCGGCGGCTGCCGCGTCCACCGCGGGCGCTCGGCCGGTCGGTGGTGGCCTCAGCGGGGCCCGGGCACGCGGGGCACCCCGGCCGCCCAACCAGTTGCCCCCGCCGACCAGCACCACCAGGATGGCGCCCGTCACCAGCACCGCGGTGAGGGCGGTGAAGCCGGCCGCGGCCATCCAGCACAGCAGCCCGAGCACGACGATCCCGAGCACGCCGGCGATCCTGGTCGCCATCAGCGCGTCACCACTCCGCCGTAGCGCCGGTTGCGGCGCTGGTACTCGATCACCGCGTCGTAGAGGTGCTCCCGACGCATGTCCGGCCACAGCACGTCGTTGAACACCAACTCGCTGTAGGCGAGCTCCCAGAGCAAGAAATTCGAGATGCGGTACTCGCCCGACGTCCGGATGATCAGATCGGGGTCGGGCATGTCGGGGAAATAGAGGTGCCGACGGATGGCCCGCTCGTCGATCTTGTTTGCCGGCACCCCGTCGGCGACCAAGCCACGCACCGCGTCGACGATCTCGGCCCGACCCCCGTAGTTGAAGGCGAGCGTGAGGGTCAGCCGACGGTTGTGGTCGGTCAGCGCGACCGCCTCGTCCATCCGGCGCAGCACCCGGCGCGGGATGCGCCAGTCCCGACGCCCGGAAAAGCGGATGCGGACGCCCTTGGCGTTGAGCTCGTCCCGCCGCCGATTGAGCAGGGACTCGTTGAACCCCATCAAGAATCGCACCTCGTCGGGGGGCCGCCGCCAGTTTTCGGTGGAGAAGGCGTACATGGTCAGCCAGCGGATGCCGATGTCGAGCGCCCCGTCGACCACCTCCATCAGCGCGCCCTCGCCGGCTACGTGGCCCTCGGTCCGGGGCAGGCCCCGCTGGTGGGCCCATCGACCGTTCCCATCCATCACGCAGCCGACGTGCGCCGGAACCCGGGAGAGGTCCACGCCGCCCCGGGTGGCGGGGCCGGAGGTTCGGCCGTCGTCGCTGGTGGTCACCGATCGAAACTACCGCCCCCTGGCCGTGGGCCCATGCCGGTGCCCCCCGCTCGACAGCGGGTATCCCCTCGGCTCCGGTCGCCGCGAGGCGTCTGGCGAAGCGATCACAGCCCTGAGCTGGGGCGCAGCCGGACCCTTGCCAAGCTGGGCTTGACGCGTCCTGCCCACAGATGGCCGGCCAGGGAGCGCGGGGCCAGCAACTTCTGACCGCTCATCCGAGGCTGATCGCGCCGCCTTGGCGACAATCCCCCGAGCTCTCCAACGGTTCCGCCACCGGATCGA
>DASYAI010000084.1:0-36040 GCA_036501425.1 Acidimicrobiales bacterium
CCCTCCACGTCGAGCAGGCCCGGGCAGCCGGAGTGCTGCACGCCGAGGTGGGGGATGCCCGGGCCTTGCCCTTCGACGATGACCTTGCCGGTGTCGTGCTCCTCCTGGGTCCGCTCTACCACCTGCCGGCCGCCGCCGACCGGAGCCGGGCATTGGGGGAAGCCGCCCGGGTCCTTCGACCAGGTGGGCGCATCCTTGCCGCCGCTATCTCCAGGTTCGCCTCCACCGTCGACGGGATCAGCCGTGACTTCCTGACTGACGCCGAGTTCGAGCACATCGTCGAGCGGGACGTCGCCGACGGGCGCCACCTCAATCCGACCCACCGACCTGGTTGGTTCACGACGGCGTACTTCCACCGACCCGACGAGCTGCGGGCGGAGCTGGAGGCCGCCGGGTTCGAGGTCGAGTCGCTGATCACCGTCGAGGGTCCGGGATCGTTCGCCGGTGCCGCCTGGTTGGAGGACGAAGACCGGCGGGCGACCCTCCTGCGGGCCATCCGCCGGGTCGAGACCGAGCCGAGCCTCCTCGGCATCTCGTCGCACGTCATGGCTGTCGGACGGACGTGATCCTCGATATGGCAAACGACGAGCGAGTGGCCATCACGCCCGCCGGACTGGATCGGATGATGTCGGCGGCGTGGCCGACCTTGGAGGAGGTCGCCGTCGAAGGGTGGTCAGCCCGGTTCGCCCATGGGGTGACGCTGCGAGCCAACTCGGTGCTCCCCCTGGCACCTCCCGAAGACCTCCGTTCGGCCATCGAGCGGGTCGAGTCCCTCTACCTCGAACGGTCGCTCAGACCGGCCTTCCAAATTGGTCCAGCTGCCCAGCCACCGGCGCTCGAAGACGTACTCAGTGGGCACGGATGAACCGAGGTGAACCGCACCCTGGTTGCCAGCAACGCGTGGCTGCAAGTCCTGGGGGAGAATCATGGCGCCATCGCCTTGTACGAGCAGGTGGGATTTTCGCCGACGTCCAGCTATCACTATCGGGTCAGGATGTGACGGGAGGGTGTGACCTAAAGTCACCCTGTGGCGACGATCTACCTGCTGCTGGGCTTCCCGGGCACGGGGAAGTACACCGTGGCGGTAGAGGTAGCGCGCCAACTGGAAGGCGACGGCCATCCCGTCCGGCTCATCGACAACCACACGGTTGCTGACGTGCTCTTCCCTTTGGCTCCGCAGGCCGACGGCAGGAGCCCGCTCCCGAGCGAGCTGATCGATCGGGTTCGAGACATCAACGAGGTCGTGCTTCGGACGATCGAGCAGCTTTCCCCGACGGAGTGGTCGTTCGTGTTTACTCACCATTTGGTCGAGTCGACCACGAACCGCGAGTACGTCGCCCGGCTCGAGGCGCTCGCTGCTCAGCGGCATGCCCGATTCGTTCCGGTCATCCTTTCCTGTGATCACGGCGAGCTCCTGCGTCGGGTGGTCCAGCCCGAGCGACGGGGCCGGAAGCTGGTCGACCCGTCTCGTGCCCAGGAGATCATTGACGAGGGGATGCTGCGACCGGTGTCACGGGATGCTCTCGCCCTCGACATCACCTCGCTGTCGCCCGTGGAGGCTGCCCGAGCGATTATCGACCAACGCTCCTCAACATGACGCCTCCCGGCGATCAGGTAGGTACGAGCTTGACTCGGTAATCTCGTTGCTTGAAGGAGGCGCGCGTGATGGCTACCGGACAGACTCGTAGCGAGGCGCTCCGACACGAGATGGTCGTTGGCCTAGAGGCCCGTCGGGCAATCAGCAGCTCCGAAGTCCGGCGTGCCTTCCTGGGCGTACACCGAGAGGTCTTCGTCCCCGACACCGCCGACAGGTTCGGGCTTGCGGCCGTCTACGACCCTGACGCCGCCCTACCAGTGGCGGTGGACTCGCAAGGGACTCCCATCAGCTCGTCTTCGGCTCCCGGGGTCATGGCCCCGATGTTGGAAGCGCTACGTGTGCTGCCCGGGCACCGAGTGCTGGAGATCGGGAGCGGCAGTGGGTACAACTCGGCCCTGCTGACCACGCTTGTCGGCCCGACCGGATTCGTGGCCTCAGTGGAGATCGACGACGGGCTGGCCCGTTCGGCTCGTGCGAAGCTCGTGGCCGAGGGCTACCACGTCGGGGTGGAGGTGGGGGATGGCCGACTCGGGCTGCCCTCGCAGGCCCCGTTCGATCGCATCGTCGTCACCGCCAGTTCGGATTTCGTGCCCGAGGCGTGGCGGAACCAGCTTGTCGAAGGTGGCCTGGTCGAGGTGCCACTGCGGCTGGGACCCGGTTCCTCCCGCCAGGCGGTCGTCACTCTTCGACGAGACGGCCCGGCGCTTCGCTCCACCCACGTTCTGCCGGGATTCTTCATGGGACTCCGTGAAGCGAGTGCCGGCGAGCCGGTGGTGCCTACCGACCCATCGCTCACGGCTAGCGCGACGGGGCCGCACGTAAGGGTGCTCGCAGCCCTGTACGGCGAGCCCCTCTCTGCCCTCTCAGAGGCCGAACGCCGTCATCTTCTCGCACTGCTCCTCGGACCGAGCCGCCTAATCCTCTCGCTCGATCCCAGGGACGTCCGTGACTTGGGCATGTACCTCATGGTTGGCGAGCAGCCCGGAATCGCGTCGTGCCGGTTCGATAGCCGCTTCGGCACGGCCATCGTTGGCGAGCAGGGCACCGGCGCCGTGGCCGTCACTGGAGGGACCGACGGCGTCGGGGTCGTTGAGGGGTGGGGAGATGCATCGGCCGAGGAGACGCTCAAGGGCGCAATGGACGAGTGGATCGACTTTGGGCGGCCATCACTGAGCGATCTGATGGTGAGCGTCACGTACGAACAGGCAGCGTTGGCACCGGCGTGGCGGACGATCATGTGCCAACAAGGGGTCGTCCAGCTCCGCTGGGCACATCATGCGGCGGGTGCAGAGCACCGGGATTGGCCGTCGGCCCATGTGGCTCCCCGTCTCGCCGGCGCCTCAGGATCAGACCCTCCGTAGAGAGAGGATGCGCCTCCGATCTCCAAGATCCAGGGTACGTCCGAGAGCCTGATGGCGCTGTCGCAGGCCAATGATGGTTCCTCCATCACAAATTGACATCAGCCCTTCGGCGCAGCTCCTGACGAGTTTCACGCCGAGATGGATGGAAGATGGATCAATCCCGCTGCAGTCGGTCGAAAGCCACAGCCGACGATGTAGAAGGGAGCGAGGTGCTCCTCGAAGTCGACGTGCAGCCACTCGCAACCCGCAGCCTTGGCCTGGGCGCTTGCCGTACGCACCAGTTCGATGCCGATCCCTTGGCGCTGATGGGTCCTGGACACCTTGGTGTCCAGGAGAAAGGCATGGACGCCGCCGTCCCATGCCACGTTGACGAACCCGATTAGTCCACCATCGTCCAGTCGGGCGCTTACCCATCCGAGACTGTGCGGACGAACCTGGTCCCACCAGCCGGGCACCGGATCTCCACCGTGCGACGCGACGAGGTCGATCATCTCGTCGTCCGATAGGGGGAGCCTCCAGCCGTAGGCGATGTAGCCGACCATGATCAGGACCCTTCGACGGGGGCTTCCACCGGACCTAACAAATGGTCCGTGGCGGCGTGCCAGGCCGGATGTTAGACGTGACGGAGGTCAGGGACCGCCCGTTGCTTGTGCAGGCTCCGGGCCGCTCCTCCTGTAGATTCGTCGATCTCGGCGCTGGCCAGCTAGATCTCGAGGGCCCGGAGGCTTTGGGCGACGCGCCGCATCAGATCGTGGTGAGGAATGCCCCGGAAGGGGAGTCCATGAAGGATGATCAGGAGACCGGCTTCCCTGGGGGGAACCACGATGAACGAGAGCTTCTGCTGAGCTGGCTGGCGTACCTTCGAGGGGCGGTCCTTCGAAATGTCGATGGGCTGAGTGATGAGGAGGCTCGCTGGAGGCCCCATGGATCCTTGCTATCGCTCCTCGGGATCGTCAACCATTTGACGCACGTTGAATGGCGGTGGATCGACGGCAGAATGCTCGGTAAAGAGGTTTCTCGGGACGAAGATGAGTTCCGTGCCCGGTCCTGAGCTACGGGTCAGCGAGGCAATCGACATCTACCGGGGACGTGCAGCCACAACGGAGGCTGTCGTCAGGGGAATGTCGTCCCTCCACGAGCCGTGCCAAAGGGAGGACGGCACCGACCTGCGCTGGGTCCTGCTGCACCTCATCAACGAGACGGCCCGGCATGCGGGCCATGCTGACTCCACCCGAGAGCTCCTCGAATGGGGCGACCGGCGAATAACGAGCAGGTGGCGGGCGGAAATCGGCCCGAGGAATCGAACCGGTCCAAGTGCACTGCGAAAGGTCTTCGAGGAGCAGCAAGGGGGAATCGTCATTCCAACCGGGCATCCGGGGCATGAAAGACGTTGCGTCCGTCGGCCAGCTCTAGTTTCCTCCTCAAGGCCGGCGTGTATCCGCCTGGTACGGCGTGTGCACCGACGACGACGGACCCAAGCAGGGCGCTCGCCAAGCCGGCGAGGCCGGGCCGCAGATCCATCTGGACCAGTCATGGGTGGACTAGCTGCCCGCCTCGACCGCCGAGCAGGATATCTCTGAGGACGGTTCCGGCCAGGCCGAGATTGGTCCTTTAGGCTGCGGTTCGTGAGGGTGCTGGCCGCGTGTTCTCTTGGTGGTGTCGGGCACTTGCACCCGCTCCTCCCGTGTTTGGGTGCCGCTCAGCGCCGCGGAGACGAAGTCGTGGTCATCGCACCGCCGTCGCTGGCCGAGGCCGTCGAACAAGCCGGGTATCTCTTCGTAGCGGGACACGAACCACCCGAGGAGCAGGTGGCGCCGATCCGGGAGCGCCTTCCGGTCGTCTCCCGTGCTACGGCGTCGGTGCTGGCGAATCGGGTGCTTTTCGGCCAGTTGGCCACCAGCTCCATGCTCCCGGCGATGGACCGGCTCTTGAGGGACTTCGAACCGGACCTGGTCCTCCGGGACCCTTGCGAGTATGCCTCGGCCGTCTGCGCTCGGCGGCGGCCAGTACGCACCGCACAGGTGGGCATCGGGCTCGCCGAGGTGGAGTGGGGATCCATCGACGTCGCCGGTCCTGCGCTGGAAGATCATCGCCCGGGTCTGGTCGGGGAGCTGCGGGCCTCGACCTACCTCACCCGGTTCCCCGCCTCGCTCGATCCCTCTCCCTTCGCCGACACCCTCCGGTATGCCGAGCATGCGCCCGTCCCCGGTGCCGCCCTTCTCGACTGGTGGGGAACGTCCGCTCTGCCGCTGGTGTACGTGAGCTTCGGCACGGTGTTGGGTCACATGTCCCTCGCCACGGAGGCCTACCGGACCGTGCTGGCGGCGGTGGCCGGGATCGAGGCCCGGGTCCTGCTCACGGTGGGTCGCCACTTCGACCGGACCCTGCTCGGCCACCTCCCCGACAACGTCCACGTCGAGCCCTGGGTCGACCAGGCCGACGTGCTGTCCGAGGCGGAACTGGTGGTGTGCCATGGCGGCTCGGGCACGACCTTTGGCTCATTGGCGGCGGGGGTACCGGTGGTGATCGTGCCGTTGTTCGCCGATCAGCTCGCGAACGCACTGCGGCTGACCGAGGCGGGCGCAGGCCTGGCCCTCGACCCCGGGATCGAGGGCGACGATCGTCGACGCCCACTCAGCCGAGGCGATGCCTCTCGCATCACGGAGGCGATCGAGACCGTCCGGTCCGACCCCTCCTATCGAGCGGCGGCAGGTCGCCTTGCCAGCGAGATGGCGGCCGCTCCGAGTCCAGAGGAGATCCTCGACCAGCTGATGACGGACCGTTGATGTCCTACTCCCACGTGGGAGGATCAAGCAGCCCAATTGCGTCCGGCGCTTGGTGAGCGTCGAACGGACAGCGTTGAACATCGGAGTGATGGGCTGGTATTTGGCGAATGGTTGCAGCCAACCGGGCATTGAGGATGTCGTCACGTGGGTGCTCGAGGCGAAGGCGAGGACGAAGCCGATCATGGAGATGCCATTCGCTGCTTGCGCGTTGGCCGAGTAGAGGCCGATGACGATGAACGCGACCGTGCGGACGAGGCTGGAGAGCATGCACAGACCGAGGGCAGTCAGTCCATCGGCCACGCTGGCCGGCAGGCGGAACCCGAACCCGACAGCGGTGGTGAACGCGATCGACCAGAGGTTGGTGGAGAAATCGGCAAGGGCCCCTCCGGCGACGAGCGAGCTGCGGGCGATCGGGAGCGACAGCAGCCGGTCGGTGAACCCCTGGGCGTCGTCGTCGGCTACTCCGACGGCCGTAGCGCTGCCGGTGAACAACACGATCGTGGCCACGTATCCGGGGACGAGTTAGTCGACGTACCTGGTGGTGCCGGCGTGGAGAGCACCGCCGAGGACGAAGCGGAAGAAGAACAGGAACAGAGCGGACTGCACGATTCCCATGACGAACAGGCCACGGGTCCGGAAGTACTTGCGCAGCACCCGTCGGGCGATTTGCAGCACGCCGACTGGTGCAGCAGGCGGCCTGCTCGGCCTGGCGACGTGGATGACCGTGGTCTGGCTCATCGCAGATGCGGCTCCCTGGTGGTCGCGTCCGCGTCGGGCCTGGCGTGGTTGGCGGTGAGCATCAAGAACACCTCGTCGAGGGTTGGGTGGCGCAGGCTGATCTCATCGACCGGCACCTGGGCGTCGGCAAGAGCAGCGATCGCACCCGACAGCTCGTCGGTGCCGCCGCTGGCGCGAGACTGGACGCGCCCGCCGCTGCGGTCGATGAACGGCGGGCCGGCGGTGACCGATTCGAGGACCGAGGCGGCGCGGGTGAGCTGATCGATGTGGGGGACGGGCACCTCGATGAGGTCGCGCCCGATCCCGGCCTTCAGGTGCGAGACGGTGCCGCTTGCGATCGCCTTGCCGTGGTCGATGACGACGACCTGATCGGCCAGCTGATCCGCCTCCCCCAGATAATGGGTGGTGAGCACGATGTCGGTACCATCAGCCACTAGGCCACGCACGGCGTCCCACACGTCCGCGCGGCCGACGGGGTCAAGGCCGGTCGTGGGCTCGTCGAGGAGCAGCAGCCGAGGCGCACCGACCAGGCTGGCCCCGAGGTCGAGGCGCCGGCGCTGCCCGCCTGAATAGGCGCTCGTACGGCGGTCCGCGACTTCGCCGAGATCGAGCTTGTCGATCACGGCCGTGGCGGCGACACGTGTCGCGGCGCGGTGGTGCCCGAACAGTCGAGCGACCATCTCGAGGTTCTCGCGGCCGGTCATCGTGGGCTCCACCGCGGCGTACTGTCCGGCTCGCCCGATCTCACGGCGCACCGCCGCCGCGTCCCTGGCGACGTCGATGCCGCGAACGCGAAGCTCACCCGAAGCGGGGGGTAGCAGCGTTGCGACGGTGCGAACGAGGTCGCGCGCCTGCTCGGGATCAACGAGACCGACCTGCGCTGCCTCGACATCCTGCTCCAAGAACTGCCCGAGGCGGCGCCCGGCCTGCTCGCCACTCGGCTGGGACTCACCTCGGCACCCCGATGCTCGACCGGCTCGAACGGACCGGATTCATCATGCGATCGGCACACCCGACCGATCGCCGCAAGACGATCGTGTGCGCCACCTCCGAAGCCGCCCAGCAGGCACACGGGCTACTGGCGCCTCTCCTCGAGGACGCGACCCAACAGCTGCTGAGCGGCCACGCGGCCGAACAACTTCGGCTGATCACCGACTTCCTGAACCGCTCAGGCGAGCTACAGCAACGCCACGTCGAGCGTCTCCGAGCGATGCGAGCCACCCCGCCGACCTCACCCGGATAAGGCAGTCTCAGAGCTATCGCGACGTGACGACCCGTTGGGGGAGGGGATCGGGGGCACGGACCCGCTTGGTGAGGGGGCTGACCTCGTCGAGCAGCGCAGCGTGGAGGTCGCAGGCGAGGACGTGGTGCTTCCTTCCCCTGGTCGACCGGACCACGCCGTGCCAGTGAACTGGTTCTCGGCAGCGCATCGGTCGACCAACGCTGTTGTTGATCACCGAAAAGCACCGAGCGGGGTCGGTGCTGCTTCCCCTTCCCATCGTTTACCTCTCGTTAGGCCCGTGGTCGAAGGTCGGCGCGGTCCCTGCACCGCGGCGACCATGGGGCCGGTCACCGATCCCTTTGTGGCGAGCAGGCGGTCCGGAGCCGGCTCCGTCAGGCTACGAAGGTCTGGTTGCCCATCGGTGACGACCGCGTGTTGGCCCGATGAACGTTGGGCGAAGGCGACGTGGTCGGGCGAAAGGCGGCGCGGATGGGAGCCGCCTTCGTCACGGTTGCACCTCCACGTCTGCCCACAGCGTTCCGATGTCCCCTCGGGGCCTCCGAACGCCCCAGCTCGAGGCGAGCGCGCCGACCCTTGTCAACAGCTTCCGCTGCTCCTCGGGCAACGGCTGCCCGAGCGGTAGGCCGTGCCGGCTCACCGAGATCGTGATCCGCCGAGGCCCGCTGCTCAGGCGGACCTCGATTTCCCCGGTGCCGAACTGGACGGCAAAGGAGACCAGGTCCTCGCAGACGGCGAGTGCAGCAGAGAAGTCGCTGACGAGCCCCCACCCTCGGAGGGCGTCGAGGCACCACCCGCGCGCCTCGACCGCACTCTGGGGAAGCGGGGGGAACGCGGCGTCGGTGCGGAAGATCAGTGGGGAGCGTGGTGCATGCCGTCGCTCGTTCGACGGACGGGCATCGGGTGATGACGGCGTATCGTCCGGCACGGTGGGGGATGCTCGCACAGGTACTAAGCCCCGGGGCGCGGTGCGTCGTCGAAGTCCGCGCATCGGTCGCGGTCACGTCACCCCCCGTTCACCTCCTTGTGGCGCAGGCGTCCTGGCGGACACTTCGGTGGGAGTCGTCACGGTCCGAACGCCCAGGTCACCATCAGGGGAAGCTCCTCCTGCCAGAACGCGTCGCCGTGTGATCCGATCCGCTCGGTCATGACGACGTCCGCACCTGCGTCGCGGAGCGCGGTCGCCCATCGGGTGGCGTTGGCGAGGAAGAACGGCTCACGGGTGCCGGCGACCAAATACGAGCGCGGCACCTCTGTGGGGAGCACCGCAGGTGGTCGGTAGCCGCCTCCCGGCGAGGCGCAGAAGACCGCTCCGAAGACGTCGGGATGCCCAAGCGCAAGGGCCAGCGCGAGTTCTCCGCTCGCCGATACGCCGAACACCGCAGTGCGCTCGGGGGGCAGCGCCGCACCGAAGCGTGACCCCGCCCATTGGCGGACGTCTTCGACGAAGAACTTCTCGTGCGCTGCGAACCGGTCCGGTTCGAAGCCCGGCGAGTACTCGTGGAGCCGCAGCGTCTCGTCGTCCAGCCGGTGTGGCGCGACGATCATCGTTGGCGGCCCGCCCGTCTCCTCCAGGACGCTCCCCCACGGCGCGATGAGCTGGCCGTCACCGGCGAACACGACCGCCTCGGGCCGATCCGGTGGAAGGTACACCGTGACCTTCCGGCCACCGTCGTACTCGAGCGTGTCGGTGACGAGATCCCCCTTGATCGACGACATGGGCGTGACCTCCTCGGCACCGGCGACGGCCAAGGCGGGCACTCGCACCCGCCAGACCTGGCCCATCGGGTGGGGCCATGGTATTCGGTCGCAGGACACGGACACGGGTCGGCACGGGCCCCACGTCATCCTCTTCACGTGAAGCCGGGGTCGAACGTGGCTTCAGATCCCGGCGGCGACCACGTCGATGACCTTGTTCACGATCTGGACCCTGTCGGCTCCGGGGATATCGGCGAGCGGGCCGTCGACGAGCAAGGTGGCAATGCCATGAACCGCTGACCACGCGGCGTACTCGGCGCCCCGCCGGCGTCCCTTCGGAAGGGCCCCGGCGGCGACCAGGTCGTCCAGAATGGTGTTGAGCAGTGTGAGGGGGTTTCGCGCGGCTGGCGTCGTCGCCGGACCCTCGTCCGGCGTCGTCGCCGGATCCGCTGGCCGGGTGGCCCCGAAGGCAGTGCGAAACCAACCGGGCTCGCTGAGCGCGAACTCGACGTAGGCGCTTCCGGCCACCCGAAGGCGCTGCCAAGCGAGGGCAACGGGGTCCGGGTCTGCCGCCACTTCGCTCAGCCGCAGCTCGATGAGTTCGAACAGGCGCTCGAGGCAGCGGGCTGCGACGACGCCGACAAGCTGGTCACGGTCGGCGAAATGGCGGTACGCGGCGTTGGGCGTCACACCGGCGGCCCGGGTCACCGCCCGCAGGACCACCGCGTCGGGCCCTTCGGCCCGAGCCGTGGCCATTGCCGCGCTGATCAGCGCTTCGCGGAGGTGACCATGGTGGTAGGGCATGTTGACATCATATACATCGGGGCCTACCATGATGTGGACAGCGTTTACATAACCCGATGGGGAGCCGTCATGACCGCCTTGAGCCGCCGCCACCGCATCGCCGTGCTCGCAACGGTCTGTCTGGCCGTGTTCGCGATCAACCTCGACACGACGATCGTCAACGTCGCCCTGCCTTCCCTCACCCGCCAGTTGGGAGCGGGCACGAGCACGCTGCAGTGGGTCGTCGACGGCTACAGCCTGGCGTTCGCGGCCCTCGTCCTGATCGGCGGGTCCATCGGGGACCGCTTCGGCCGACGACCGGTCCTGCTCGCCGGTCTCGTCGGGTTTGCCATCGCCTCGACCTTCGGCGGGATCCTTCACAGCTCGCCCGGGTTGATCGCCGTCCGGTTCGTCATGGGCGCCTTCGCCGCCCTGATCTATCCGACCACCTTGTCGATCATCTCCAGCGCCTACCCCGATCGACGGGAACGGGCAGGCGCGATTGGCGTCTGGGGCGCCGTCACGGGTTTGGGTGTTGCCGTAGGACCGGTGACCGGGGGATTGCTGCTCGCGCACTTCTGGTACGGCTCGGTGTTCTTGGCCCTCGTGCCGGCGGCGGTGGTGGCGGCGTTGGCGACGGCGCTCGTCGTGCCCGAATCGCGCGAGCCCGGCGCCGCTCGCCTCGACCTGCCCGGACTGCTGGCCTCGTCCGCCGCGATCGCGTGGCTGGTGTACACGATCATCGAAGCCCCTGGGCACGGATGGGGATCGGCGCGGACCCTGGGCGGTTTCGCCGGCACCGCCGTGATCGGGACCGTGTTCGTGGTCCTCGAGCGCCACACCGCCCAGCCGATGCTCGACGTCTCGCTGTTCAAGGTGCCCGCCTTCTCGGCGGCCAGCGGAGCGGTCACGGTGGCTTTCTTCGCCCTCTTCGGGTTCATCTTCCTCATCAGCCAGTACTTCCAGTTCATCCGCCGGTACGGCACGCTCTCCACCGGCGTGCGGATCCTTCCGGTCGCCGTCAGCATCGCGGTCGGCTCGGTCATCGGGGCCCGGCTGGCAAGCCGTTCGGGCACGCGGGTGCTGGTCGTGACCGGCCTCGTCGTGTTCGGCCTGGCCTTCGCGTGGATCGCCGTCTCCGCCACCACCGAGGCCTACGTCCAGATCGCCGTCCAGATGGTCGTCATGGGTTTGGGTCTCGGCCTGACCAGCACTCCCGCCACCGAATCCATCCTGAGCGTCCTGCCGCCCGCCAGAGCCGGGCTCGGGTCGGCGGTCAACGACGCCACCCGCGAGGCCGGCGGAGCGCTCGGCGTGGCCGTCATCGGGAGCATCTACAGCTCCGTCTTCCTCCACCATCTCGTCTCGTCACCCCTTCGAGCCCTTCCCACCCCCGCGTTCGACCTCGCCCGCACCTCCGTCGGGGCCGCCCTGGCGGTTGCCGGCCAGGCGCCCGGCTCGGCGCGCCTGGTGGCCGCGGTGACCGCGTCGTTCATGAGCGGCCTGCACATCGCCTGCTTGGCCGCCGCCGCCGTGTGCTGGGTCGGTGCCCTCGGAGCCCTTCGCCTCCCCGGGCGCCCGGCGCCCGATGGCAGTGCAGCGATCGACCCGGGTCCTGCTCCTCGACGGATCCGCACCGCCCGCGTCCGCTCGATGCCTGAGCGTCCAACCACGAGTTCGAGCGCCTGGGCGGGCACAAGGTGGGTCGGGTCTCCGCCGAGACCCGTCGGCCACCGACCGCGGTGATGCCGTCTTCAACACCTTCTCGAGGTCGGCTTGAGCACGGGCACCACCGTCCCCACCATGCGCTCGCCCCTGGGAGTGATTGACCTGGGGTGGGGCGGGTAGATGGACCTGGGACTCGTCACGAGGAGAGGAGAGCACCATGCGGTTCTTCGCGGTCGTCTTGTTCAGCTCGCTGGGCGTCATGGCCCTGACCATGCTGGGCGAGCGGGCCACCCGGCGCTACCGGGAGGGTCGGGCCGTGCTGGCCGGGGCGTGGGGCGTCGGCCTGGCCTGGCTGGCCAACCTGAACATGTGGACGTCGTGGCACATCGGGACCCTCCGTTATGGCTGGGCCGGGGTCACCCTCACCGGGGTGGCGATGGGTGGTGCCGCGCTGTTCCTCTACGGGATCTTCGGCTTCTTTGCCGGAATGCACCGCAAGCTGGACGACCAGGCCGAGCAGCTCGAGAACACCGAGCTGCGGCAGGTCAGCTCGATCCCGCGGGCCTCGTAACCGGGGCGGGCGCAGCTGGCAGCCGGCGCTCCGCAGCCCGACGCCAGGTAGGTTGAGATCGGGGTCGTGGCAGAGGGTCAGGGGCTTGGCCGGCCGGGTTCCTGGTAGGTGAATCGAGTGGACATGAGCGATATCAGGCAGTTGAAGCGAGACGTCCGGCGGCTCCTCGCCCAGCTCGGGGATGGTCGGGCCGAGGTTGCCGGGGCGTTGGAGGCAATGGGCGTCCGGGCCACGCCCACCAGCGTCCGGGAATGCGCGGTGGCCCGCTACCTCGGCGTGGTGCTGGGGGCGGATCCGCGGGTCCGGTCGTGCCTGGTGGAGAACACCCGCGTGGAGGTGTTCACCGCGCCGGAACGGACCGGCCGCCACAACCGGCCGGTCCGGGTCCGGCTGCCGCACCCGGTCCGTCAGTTCATCCGGGCGTTCGACCGCCAGATGTACCCGGCGTTGATCCGGACGGAGCTCGCGGGGGCGCCCCATCCGAGCGGGACTTCCTGAGGCACCGGCCCACCCCGGCCGGGGCGACCCCCGCCCGGCCGGGGAGTCACCTCTGGCTGGGCGGTCAGCCGCCGATCGCCCGGCCGGTGGCCGAGTCGAAGAAATGGAGGCGGTCGGTGTCGACCCCGAAGGCCGCCCGTTCGCCGACCTTCACCAGGCTGCTCGGGGGCACCCTGACCACCGTTTCCATCCGCGCCGCCAACCCGAACTCACCCTCCTGCAGGCCGGCCGCCTCGGCGCCCTCGCTGACGGTCGTCGTCTCGAGCGCCTGGACCTTGCTCATGCCCGTCCGGAGGTGGACCAGCAGCTCGGACCCGAGGGCCTCGATGAACTCGACCTCGCCGATCAGCCGGCGACCTGGTGGCGCTCCGCCGGGCGAACCCGGATCGACCAGGTCCTCGGGACGGAGGCCCACCACGACCGGCTTGCCGATGAACGGCCCCAAGGCCCCGCTGGCCACCACCGGGGCCGGAAGCTCCAGCGCCTGGTCGCCGAGGTGGACCCGGCGGCCGTCGTCGGCGACCCGCGCTTCGTAGAGGTTCATCGCCGGTGACCCGATGAAGGCGGCGACGAAGAGGTTGGCCGGAGCGTCGTAGAGCACCTGGGGCCGGTCGTACTGCTGCAGCTGTCCTGCCTGTAGCACCGCCACCCGGTTGCCCATGGTCATGGCCTCGGTCTGGTCATGGGTGACGTAGAGGGTCGACACCCCGAGCCGGCGTTGGATCCGCAGCACCTCGGCGCGCATCTGCACCCGTAGCTTGGCGTCAAGGTTGGACAGGGGCTCGTCCATCAAGAACACGGCCGGCTCCCGCACGATG
This sequence comes from Acidimicrobiales bacterium, assembly GCA_036501425.1. Classification (GTDB taxonomy): domain Bacteria; phylum Actinomycetota; class Acidimicrobiia; order Acidimicrobiales; family RAAP-2; genus DATKRB01. The sequence goes on from DASYAI010000084.1 coordinate 13,759, forward strand.
GCCCGTCCCATGGCCACCCGCTGGCGCTGGCCGCCGGACAACTGGGCCGGCTTGCGGTCCAGCTGCTCGGTCAGCCCGAGGATGCGGGCGGCGTCTTCGACCTTGGCGCGCACCTCGCCCTTGGGCAGCCGCCGCAGCTTGAGCGCGAAGCCGATGTTCTCGGCCACCGTCATGTGGGGGTAGAGCGCGTAGTTCTGGAACACCATGGCAATGTCCCGCTCGCGCGGCGACAGGTCGTTCACCACCCGATCGCCGACCCGGATGGTTCCACCGGTCGCCTCCTCCAGCCCGGCGACCATGCGCAGCGCCGTGGTCTTGCCGCACCCCGAGGGGCCGACCAGCACCACGAGCTCCCCGTCGGCCACCGCGAGGTCCAGGTGGCTGACCGCCTCGACCCCGTTGGGGTACCGCTTGCTCACGTCGTCGAGGGTCACCGCGGCCACCGGCACCTCCTCGTCTCGTCGGTGGACACCGGAGCCGTCATGGCGTCAGCGGAACGAGCCGGCGGTGAGGCCCGAGACGATCCGTCGCTGGGCGAGCAGGACCAGCAGGGCGATGGGGATCGAGATGATGACCACGGCGGCGTCGATGCGGTTGTAGAACACCTGGAACTGGCTCTGGCCGAAGGTGACGATGGCGAGCGGCGCGGTGAAGTGGCCCGGGGTCTGGAGGAACGACACGGCGAAGGCGAAGTCGTTCCAGGCCAGGATGAACGAGAGGATGGCGGCGGTGAACACCCCGGGCACCGCCACCGGGACGACGACCTTGCGCAGTGCCTGGAGCCTCGACGCCCCGTCGACCAGGGCCGCTTCTTCGAGGTCCCGGGGGATCTGGGCGAAGAAGTTCCGCAGCAACCAGGTGGCGATGGGCAAGGTGTACACCAGGTAGACGACGATCAGCGGGTACACGCTGTCGAGCAGGTGCAGGTCCCGGAACAGCAGGAAGAGCGGGCCGATCATGGCCAGCACGGGGAAGAAGCCGGCCAGGAGGATGAAGCCGAGGATGGCGCCGGCGCCCCGGATGGCGATCCGGGCGAGGGCGTAGCCCGCCAGCGAGGCCACGATGATGGTCACCACGGTGGTGCCCAGTGCCACGATCGCGCTGTTCACGAGCGGAGTGAGGAAATGCTGCTGGGTGAAGTCGTCCACGTAGGCGCTCACGTGCAGGTGGTCGGGCAGCAGGCCGTTGGCCCCGCCGACCCCGCTGGCCACCTGTGCGTTGGACTCGAGCGAGGTACGGACGATCCAGTAGAACGGGAAGAGGGAGATGGCCAGGACCACGAGTTCGGCCAGGTAGAAGAGGGTTTCCTTCACCGTTCGCCAAGCGGTGCGGCGTCCCGGTCGTCGGTGTCGCGTCACTGGGCATCGACTCGGAACAGGCGGACGTAGACGGCGGAGACGGCCAGGGCGATGACCACCAGGATCACCGAGATCGCCCCGCCGTAGCCGAAGTCGGTGTTGGTGATGAACGTCTGGTAGTTGAGGAACGAGAGGGTCTCGGTGGACGTGCCGGGTCCGCCGCCGGTCAGGATGTAGATCACGTCGAACACCAGGAACGCCTGCAAGGTGCGGAAGATGAGCGCCACCATGAGCGCGGGGCGCAGGAGGGGCAGGGTGAGGCGCCGGAACGCCTGCCACGTGCTGGCGCCGTCGATCCGGGCTGCCTCGTAGATGTCCGTGGGGATCACCTGAAGGCCGGCCAGCAGGATGATCGCCACGAAGGGCACGTTCTTCCAGGCGTCGGCGATGAAGATCACGAGCCAGGATCGCCACACGTTGGCGTTCACCCACGTGAGGTTGGACCACGAGGAGTGGAAGGCGCCGAGGAAGTAGTCCACGAAGCCGGCCCGCGGGTCGAACATGGTCTTCCACAACATGGCCGACACGACGGTGGGCACCGCCCAGGGGATGAGCACGGCGGCCCGGATCACCCCTCGCCCGGGCACCTTGCGGTGCAGCATGAGGGCCAGACCGAGGGCGGCGACGGTGTCGAAGCCCACTGACACCACGGTGAAGATGCTGGTCCGCTCCAATGCCGCCGTCCACTCCGAGGAGGCGAACATCTTGGCGTAGTTGTGCACGCCGACGAACTTGTGCGGCGCGTTGCCGAGGCTCAGGTTCACCGCGTGAAAGGAGTTCCACACGTTGTAGACGAGCGGGTACGCCGTGATCACCAGCAGGAGCACGACGACCGGTGCCACCATCAGGTACCCGAAGCGCCGGTCGGCCGCGGCGCGTCCTTGCCGACGGCGCGGGCGGGCCGGGCCGGGCAGCAGACCGACGACTCGAGTGGCCACTCCGGGTCACCCCGCAGCGTCAGGGGAGTGCCACCGACGGCAACGGGCGCCGGCCCGGCTTCGCCGGCCGCTCGGTCGGTTGCTCAACCGCACCTCACGACCCCGACCCGCTCGCGTCGGCCTTGACGGCGGGCGCCGCGCTCTTGAGCGCCGCCGACGGCGAGGAGTTGGCGAACACGCTGGAGAGCATCGACTGCAGGTCGGTCGAGATCTGGAGGTAGTTGGGGCTGACCGGCCGGGGTTGCGCCGCGCTGTTGAGCGTCTTCACGTTCGTGAAGTAGGGAGCCTGCGCGTAGAGCGCCGGGGTGTAGGCGCTCGGTAGCGAGGGGGGGTCGCCGGTCGCCTCCGCCCGGGCGGTCTCCACCGCTGGCGTGGTCAGGTACTGGATCAGCTTCCAGGCCGCCGCCGCGTGGCCGGTATGGGCGTTGATGGCCAGCATCTCGCCACCGAGCGCCGAGCCGGGCTTCCCGCCCCGGGCCGGGGGGAAGGGGATGTAGCCGACGTGGCCCTGGACCGGGGGCGAGGTCGCCTCCGCCTCGACGAACGGGTAGTCGATGGCGAACGCGGCGTGGCCGGCGACGAACTCCTGCTCGACCTGGCCCTCCTGCCAGCCGGTGACCGCCGTCGGGGCGATGTGGTTGGTGTAGATGGCGTCGTAGAGCCAACTGAGGGCGGCCCGGTTCGCCGCCGTGTCCATCTTGGCGGGGTTCAGCTTGCCGCCGAAGGCCGACTCGACCGTGAGGAAGGCGGTGATGGCCCCTTCGTACTTGTCCCCTTCGAAGGCCAGTCCCTCCTTCAGCGACGGGTCCGTCTTCATCGCCGCCGTGGCGTCACTCACCACCTGGGCCGGACTGGTGGGCGGGGTGGGAACGAGGTCGGTCCGGTAATAGAGCCCCTCGGGGTTGTCGAACCACGGAATGGCATAGGTGGTCTTGTGGTAGGTGCCGGCGTCCACCTCGGTGGCGAAGAACTTATGCATGTTCTCGTGGAAGCGTCCGAGGGGCAGCACCCAACCGGCTTGGGCGAACTTGGCCGGGTACGTGACGTCGGACTCGAAGACGTCGGGGGTGGACGAACCGGCGATGAACGCGTGCTCGAGCTGGGAGAGGTAGGTGGTGGAGTCCGAGGACAGCACCTGGATGTGCACGGTGATCGACGGGTTGGCCTTCTCGAAGGCGTCGATGGCGGTCTGGGTCTGTTGACCTTCCGTGCCGAGGCCCGACTCGGCGAACACGAGGGTCTGGGGAGCCGCCGCCCCGCTCGGGAGACCCGCCGGAGTGACCGCCCCGACCAGCGCCACCAGCGCAGCACCGAGACCTGCGCCCAGCCACCTGCGCTGTCGTCGCATTGCAGCACCACCCGTCACCCGAGAACGGGGCGCCTGGGGGCAAATGGGCGCCGACGTTCAGCTTCAGTCCCTACGTGCACCCCTGTACCCGCTCGGGCCGGGGCTACACGCCCGCGGGTCGCTCCCGCTCGCTCGACGGGTCGATCGTCCGCCCGGGGCCCGCACGCCCGTCGACCGCCCGGCGCAGGTTCTGGAGCTCGGCCACGATGTCCTCGAGGCGGTACCGGCCCTGCAGGCCACTCGGGTTGGGCAGCACCCAGAGGCGTGCGTCACCCAGCCGCTCGGGCTGCTCGCCCGGAGCCGCCCCCGGGCGATCGAAGGCGCGCCGGTAGGCGATCAGCCCGAGGACCGCCACGACCCGGGGCCGCCACCGCCCGACCGTGCGGGCCAGGGTGCGCGCACCCTCACGCAGCTCGTCGCGGGTGAGCTCGGCGGCCGAGGCCGTCGTGCGGCGCACCAGGTTGGTGACGCCGAGGCCCATCTCCAACAGCTGGTCGCCCTGGTCCGGTGACAGCAGCTCGCGGGTCAGGCCGGCGGCGAACAGCGCCTTCCAGAACCGGTTGCCGGGGTGGGCGAAGTGGTGGCCGGTCGCCCCCGACCAGCGGCCCGGATTGATCCCGCAGAACAGGATGTCGAGATCGGGCGCGATGACGTCGGGGATCTCCCGGCCCTCTGCCGCGGCCAGATCGACGGGGCCGGGGCGACGCCGCTCCCGCTGGGTCACGGGCTCGGAGCGCGGGGCGTCAGCTCGTCGATCGTCCCGATCGGACACGGCCGTATGATCGCGCCGTCGCTGCGTGCCGGGCCGTCCGGCTCGGCCGAGGGAGCCGCCATGCAGGTCACGGTCGTGGGTGCCGGGATGATGGGCCTCTGCGCCGCCATGCTCCTGGCCGGCGACGGGCACGACGTGGTCGTGCTCGAGCGCGATGGTGCCGCGCCGCCCGCCCCACTCGATGCCTGGTCGTCGTGGGAGCGCAAGGGGGTCAATCAGTTCCGTCTTGCCCATCTCTTCCTGAGCCGGTTCCGGGTGGTGGCCGAAGCCGAGCTCCCTCGGCTCACCGAGGCCCTGGCTGAAGCCGGCGCCTCCCGCTACAACGTCGTCCAGAACGTCCCCGACGAGATGAAGGGTGGACCGAGGCCGGGGGACGACCGATTCGACCTCCTGACCGGCCGGCGCGCCACGGTCGAGGCGGTCGCGGCATCGACGTGTGCACAGACGCCGGGGGTCGTGGTCCGTCGGGGCGCGGCGGTCAGGGGTCTGGTCGCCGGCGCCCCGACGGCGAGCGGGGTGCCCAACGTGACCGGTGTCGAGCTCGAGGACGGCGAGCGGATCGGCTCCGACCTGGTCGTCGATGCCGCCGGTCGTCGCTCGGCGCTGCCGCGCTGGCTGGAGGCGGTCGGCGCCGCCCGGCCCCAGGAGGAACTGGACGACTCGGGGTTCGTCTACTTCGGCCGTCACTTCCGCTCGCCCGACGGCTCCCTCCCACCCATGGTCGGCCCGCTGCGCCAGGACTACGGGTCGCTGTCCTGCCTCACCCTGCCGGCCGACAACGGGACGTGGTCGGTGACCATCGCCGCCAGCAGCCGGGACGCCCCGTTACGGGCCCTGCTCGACCCCCACAAGTTCGAGTCGGTGGTCCGCATGCTGCCCCTCGCCGCCCACTGGCTCGACGGAGAGGCGATCGACGACACGGTGGCCTACATGGGCAAGATCGAGGACCGCATCCGCGATTTTGCGCCCGCAGGTCACCCGGTCGCGACCGGGGTGGTGGCGGTGGCCGACTCGTGGGCGTGCACCAACCCGTCGCTCGGGCGCGGTGCCAGCTTCGGCCTGGTCCACGCGGTGGCCCTTCGAGACCTCCTCCGCCGGAGCGAGATGGACGACCCGGCCCGGCTGGCGACCGAGTGGGCCGACGTCACGAGGACCACCGTCGAGCCGTGGGTGCGCTCGACGGTCACCTACGACCGCCACCGGCTGGCCGAGATCCAGTCCGCTATCGAGCAGCGCCCTTATGTGACCGACGACGAGGAGTGGCACCTGGTCCGGGGCATCGAGACCCATTCGCTGGCCCACGGTGACCTCCTCCGGGCCAACGTCGAGATGGCCATGGCCCTCCGCCCGCCGGCTGAGGTCCTTTCTGACGACGCCCTGGTGCAACTGCTCCGTTTGCACGTGACCGACGATGCCGAGCCGATGGTTCCGGACCGGGCGACGGTGCTCGCAGCGCTGGCCGGGTAGGACGACGGGCTCGAACCGAGCGACCGGCCGGCCGGAGCCTCGGCCCGGGAGGGGATGCCCCAGCGATGGACGTCGACAGCGGAGGGGTGCGGATCCACGTCGAGGTGAGCGGACCCGATGACGGCCCGCCGGTGGTGTTGCTGCACGGGTTCCCGGACCGGGGGCGGTTGTGGGATCGCCAGGCCGCCGCCCTCGCCCGGGCCGGCTACCGGGTGATCGTTCCCGACCAGCGCGGCTATGGCCGATCGGACAAGCCGGCAGAGGTCGGCGCCTACGGGCTCGTCTCGGTCGCGGCCGACGTCGGTGCGGTGCTCGACGCCCTCGGGGCGCCCAGGGCCCATCTGGTGGGCCACGACTGGGGGGCGGCCGTGGCGTGGGTGGTGGCGTCGTTGGCTCCCGACCGGGTGGACCATCTCGTGACCTTGTCGGTCGGGCACCCCGAGTCCTTCGGGGCGGCCGGATTCGAGCAGCGGGAAAAATCCTGGTACATGCTGCTGTTCCAGTTCGAGGGCATCGCCGAGCGCTGGCTGAGCGCGCACGACTGGGCGAATTTCCGCAGCTGGGCCCGACACCCCGATGCCGACGCGGTGATCAGGGACCTCCAGGCCGACGGGTCGCTCACGCCGGGGCTCAACTGGTACCGGGCCAACGTCCACCCTCGCACCCTGGTCGAGCCGCCGCTCGGGTTGCCCGCGGTGCAGGCACCGACGCTGGGGGTGTGGAGCTCGGGCGACTTCGCCCTGACCGAGCGGCAGATGACCGGTTCGCAGGCCCACGTGGCCGGACCGTGGCGCTACGAGCGGATCGAGGGTCCCGGGCACTGGATGCAGGCCGAAGCGCCCGAGGCCGTCAACCGGCTGCTGCTGGAGTTCCTGCCCCGCCCCCAGGCGTAGGAACGGCGCCCGGAGGGCCCGGCGCGGCGCACCGTCGACCGGGTGCTCAGATAACGGGATGGATCGAGAACCCACGGGGCGACGCGACGGGCCGGGCGGCGAGCGGTTGGTCCGGGCGGCCCGAGCGGTGGCGTCCGAGGACAACCCCGCCGGCGTCGTCTACGGCACGATTGTCGCCGGCGCCTTGCTGGCGGCCGAGGCCCCCCGGCACGAGACGCTGCCGGAAACCGTGGGTGCGGTGGCGATCTCGGTCGCCATGTACTGGGTCGCCCACACCTACGCCCACAACACCGGGAGCCGTGTCCTGACCGACGCGCCGTTGACCCTCCGGACGCTCGCGCGATCAGCGGTCCACGAGCTGAAGATCGTCGCCGGCGCGCTGGTGCCGCTGGTCGTGTTGCTCGCCGCATGGGCCGTCGGGGCGCGGACGCCGGTCGCGGTGCGCGCCGCGGTGGTCAGCTCGGTGGCCGTCCTCGTCGTGGTGGAGGTCGCGGCCGGGCTGCAGTCCAGTCGGCGACCGACCAACGTGGTCGTCAGCGTGGTCGTCAGCCTCCTCCTCGGACTGGGCGTCCTTGTGGTCAACGCGCTCTTGCACTGACCTCGCCCGACGGACGCGGGGCGTCGAGCCCCAGCCGGCGCCGCTCGACGAGCAGGCAACGGTCCTCCACGTAGAGCAGGCCGGCCTCGGTGGCGATGGCCCGAGCCGCTGGTGACGCGATGCCGAGCTGGAGCCACAAGGCCGTGGCGCCCACCGCGACCGCTTGGCGGGCGATGTCGGGTGTCTGTTCCGACGGGCGGAACACGTCGACCAAGCCGATCGGCTCGGGGACGTCGGCCAGCGTACGGAACACCGGCTCCCCCAGGACCCGATCGCCGCGCACGTTGACCGGAACGATGCGCCAGCCGTGTTGTTGCATGTGCGCGGGCACCGAGTGCGCCGCCTTGCTCGGGTCGTCGCTGGCGCCGACCACCGTGATCGTGTCGTAGGTGGTGAGGATGCGCTCGACCACGGCGTCGACCGCCGCCTCCGCGTCGTGGTCTGCGTCCCCGCCGGTGTCGGTCGGGATCTGGCTCACCGTCCCACGGTACTGCGCCGCGGTCACCGCGCCGCAAGGGCGGCCCCGAGCTCTTGACGACGCGTCCCGATAGGGAGTCAGAACTCGAGGACCAGCCGTCCCCGGACGCCGCCGGCCTCGAGGAGCCGGTGCGCCTCGGCCGCCTGCTCGGCCGGGAAGGTCCGAGCCACGCGGAGCGTGACCTGACCGGCCTCGACCTGCTGGCGCAGGCGGTCCAGCTTGGCGTGCTCGCGGGCGTAATTGCGGACGGACACCGGGTGGAAGGTCACGCCCCGCTCCTCGGCGCCCGTGAAGCCCCGGACCGTGGCGATCCGACCGCCGTCGCGTACTGCGGCGGTGACGAGCTCGTTGAGCAGCGCCGCGTCCACCACGCCGTCCACTCCCTGGGGAACCTCCCGACGAACGTGGTCGGCGAACCCATTCCCGCGCCGGACGACGATGTCGGCGCCGAGGTCCTTGACGAGCTGCTCGTCCGGCTCGGAGGCGTCCGCCACCACGACCAGGCCGTCCGCCTTGCCCAGCTGCACCGCGTAGCCGCCCACCGCACCTGCGGCACCGGTGACCCCGAGTATCTGACCGGCCTCGAGGCCGAGCAGGTCGAGCGCCAGGCGGGTGGTCAGCCCGTTCATCGGCAGGGTCGAGGCTTCCACGTCGCTGGCCCCGGCGGGGACCCGGGCCACCGACTCGGCCGGCACCACGACACGCTCGGCGTAGGCACCGTGCGAGGCGTGGGGGACGACCACGGCCATGACGTGGTCGCCGACCCGAAGGTCGGAGGAGACGCCCTCGCCGATCTGCTCGACGACGCCCGCGGCGTCCATCCCCGGGACGTAGGGCGGCGGGACGTCCTTGAGCAGTGCCGCCCGGCCGCCGCTGCGCAGCCCGGTGTCGGTGGGGTTCACCGCCGCCGCGTGGACCCGGATCCGCACCTCTCCCGCGCCGGCCTCCGGATCAGGCAGCTCCACCACCCGGAGCGCCTCAGGGCTTCCGAAATCGGTCACTCCAACAGCTCTCATGGGGGGGTCAACCGCCCCTTGGGGGCGATATTCCCTCGGGGTAGCCTGCGGGAGCACCGCCCGGTGCGCGAGGCGGGACGGGAGGAACGGCGTGACGGTCATCGATTGCGTGCGGACCGGGGCGTCCTACGGGTCGCCCGGTCATCGCTACGAGCTGGTCACCAACACCTGGATCGTGGGGGACGAGACCGAGGTGGTGGTCATCGATCCGGCGAACGACCCCGAGCCGATCCTGGCCGCCGTCGGCGGGCGGCGGGTGCGATCGGTGCTCTGCACCAACGGCACGGTGGACCACGTGAACGCCGCGCCCCAGGTGGCCGCGCCCGCCGGGGCGCCGGTGTACCTGCACCCCGCCGACGGGCGGTTCTGGCGGGGGACCCATCCGGACCGGGCCTTCGACCGCGAGCTCGTCGACGGGCTGGTGATCGAGGTCCCGGGCGGCGAGCTGGAGGTACTCCATACCCCCGGCTACACCAGGGGCTCGTGCTCGTTCCGCCTGGGCGGCCACGGCGTGGTCTTCGTCGGCGACACCCTCGGAGCCGAGCTGCCGAAGGCCGGCGCGAGCCCGTTCTCCGACGCCGAGGCGCAGATCGCCTCGATCCGGACCCGCCTGCTCGTCCTGCCGCCCGAGACCTCGGTCCGGCCCGGGCACGGGGACGCCACGTCGATCGGCGACCACCTCGATCAGGCGTAGCGCTTCCTCGGGCGCCCGGCGGGTGCCGCGAGGTCAGCCCAGGTGCTCGACGAACCAGTCGCGCGCGGCGGCGCTCGTGGTGGCGAACTGCTCGCCGTAGACCGCGTAATGGGTGCCGGGCACGGTCACGAGGGCCTTGGGATCGCCGGCGCGCTCGTAGGCCTCCAGCGCGTCCTGCGCCGGGGTCAACGAGTCGTCGGTCGGGACGATCATGAGCAGGGGGGTGGGTGAGATCCGCTCGATGAAGGCCGCCGGCTCGTACGCGTCGTAGAGCTCCCAGGTCCGTACCGTCACCTCGTTGCGCCAGTTGGCCCGTTCGCCGGCCGGCCGGCCCGCTTGGTAGCGCGTGCTCTCGGAGCCCTCGGCGAACGCCGGCACCAGGGAGGGGGACGCACCGGAGGCCACCGCGAGCCGCTCGGCCGCCCAGCTCCGGCGCAGCTCCTCGTAGGCGGCGGAGCCGTGGCGTCGTCGGAGGTTGCGGTGACCGCTGATCGTCATCGCCTGGGACACCACCGCCCGCACCCGCCGGTCGTGCGCCGCCACGGCCAGGACGTGGCCGCCCGAGTAGCTGGTCCCCCAGATGCCGATACGCCCGCCGTCCACCTCGGGGTGGCCGGCCAGGAACGTGATGGCGTCGCTGTAGCCACGCTGCTGGAGGACCGGGTCGAGCTCCTGGCGGGGCTGGCCCTCGCTCTGCCCGGTGTTCGGGTGGTCGTAGAGCAGGACGGCGATGCCGGCTGCGGCCACCACTCGATGGAACGGGTTGCCGAGGAAACCCTCCTTCACCCCGGCGAAGCCACTGGTCATGACCACGCCGGGGAGGGGCCGCCTCCCCCTGGGCAGCGTCAGCCAGCCGCGCAGCACCCGGCCTTCGGACACGAAGGAGACGTCGACCTGTTCGAGCTCCATCAGCTGCCGGAGCGAGGCGCGGGCCGGGCCCATCCCAGGTAGTACTCGGCCTCGGCGCAGTGCTCCGCTGCCGGCCCGAGCCAGAGCGGGGCGAAGGTGTCGAGCATCACCGCGTACTCCTCGTGCCCGGCAGTGCCGATGGAGCCTTCGGCGGCGCCCGGTGCCGGGCCGTGGGCGAACCCTGCCGGGTGGAAGGTCATCGCCCCGGGGCGCACGTCGGGCCGGGTGCTGTAGGCGCCCGAGTGGAAGAACATCATCTCGTCGCAGTCGAGGGCGGAGTGGGCGTAGGGGGCGGGCACCGCCTGGGGGTCGAAGTCCACCGGACGCGGGCAGAAGGAGCACACCACGAACGCCGGTCCGCTGAAGGTCTCGTGGACCGGCGGTGGCGCGTGGAACCGCTTGACGATGGGCTCGAAGTCGTAGATCGACAGGGCGTAGGGGTACACGCACCCGTCCCAGCCGACGACGTCGAAGGGGTGGTGGGCGAAGACGTGGCGGGTGACCCCGTGGTGGTGGCGGACCACCACTTCCACCTCGGTCCCGTCGACATGGACCAGTTCGTCGGGGCCTCGGAGGTCCCGCTCGTGGTAGGGCGCCGTCTCGAGCAGCTGGCCCCTCGGCGAGAGGTACCGGGCCGGCAGTTGGACGTGCCCGCTCGCCTCGACGAACAAGAGCCGCAGCTCGGCGCCGGGCCGCGGGGTCCACCGGTGGATGCAGCCCATGGGCACCACCACGTAGTCGCCCGGCCCGATCTCCAGGCGGCCGAACACGCTGTCGAGTACGGCGGTGCCGGCCTCGACGAAGACGAGCTCGTCGCCCCGGGCGTCTCGGAAGAGCGGGCTCGGGTCCGTGGCGACCGCGTAGGAGATCGAGACGTCGGCATTGCCGAGGAGCGTCTGGCGGCCGGTCACCGGATCCCCTCCGCCCGCGAGCTGGTGGGTCTGGAAGCGGCGGGGCCGAAGCGGCCAATGGCGGACGAGCTCGGGGGTGAGCGCCGGAAGGTCGACGGCCTCGGCGGCCAGAAGGGCACTGGGGGAGTGGCGGTGGTAGAGGAGCGACGAGTCGTTGAAGAACCCCTCGGCGCCGAAGAGCTCCTCGGCGTAGAGCCGGCCCGTCTCGTCGCGGAACTGCGAGTGGCGCTTGGGCGGCACCTCGCCGAGCCGGCGGTAGTAGGTCACGATGGCGGGCTCATCGGGCGGGGCGGGCTCATCGGGCGGGGCGGGCTCATCGGGTGAGGTAGAAGTCCGGCACCCGGAGCGGGTGGACCTCCACCCGCTCCCAGACGTCCTGGGTGACGAAGGGCTCGGTGGCGAGGTAGGCCTCGACGTCGGCGGCTCCGGGAAGGTCCACGACCACCAGGGAGCCTCGAACCACCCCGGCGTCGTCGAGGATGCCGGCGCCGAGGACGACCTCGCCCCGCTCCCAGCGCTCGCGGATCGCGGCGGCGTGGTCGGGCCGGGCCCCGTCACGTCGGGCGACACCCTCCTCGGTCGCACGATCCCAGGCCAAGACCAGAAAATGCATGGGTTCGACCTTACGCGCCGCGACCATCTCGTGCCCGGGGGCGACCTGCTCGGCGCCCGGCCCCGGGTTCAGGCCATCCATTCCCCGATGCCCCGGGCGAGCAACTCGCGCCCGGGAGCCGTCCCGTCGAGGATCCGGTTGACCCGGCTCCGCACCTGCCACCGTCCCCCCGCTTTGGTCAGCTCCCATCGGTTGGCGCTGACCCGGCCGACCACGTACCGGCCCTCTTCTTGATGGAAGGTGTGGGACTCGCCGGTGACGGTCGCGCTGTCGCCGGTCACGACGACGACCGGCGGGGCGATGAAATGGGCCGCCCCGAATGGCAGCTCGCCGATCCGGCGGGAGAGGGCGGCGATGGCCTCGCGCCCGGTCAGGGGGTCGTCGGCGTCGCTGTCGTAGACGCAGCCTTCCGTCCACAGGAGTGGCGCCTGATCGGCGGCGCCCCCGTCGACGCTCGGAGCGTAGGCGGCGATGACCCGCATCACCTCGAGCTGGTCCTCGAGCTGGGCGACCCGCTGCTCGAGGGCGGTCAGCCGGCGCCGGGTGAACATGCCCTACCTCGGCCCTCCGGCCGCGCCCATCAAGGCGGCCACCTCGGACCCGTCGAAGTAGTCGTACCAGCGGACGATGCGCGAGCCGACCACCTCGAACAGGGCCACCGCCGGCACCACCGCCTGCTTGCCCCCGATGGTCACGATGTCGCGCCGCTCGACGAACACCACGTCGCCGGTCACCGCCAGGTTCACGATCTGGAGGTCGAAGGCCTCGAACCCCGAGAAGACCGGGTCGAAGGCGCTGAGGACGGCGTCGGGACCCGTGGCCCGGGTCCCCGGGTCGCGGAATTCGACCCCCGGAGCCAGAAACGGCCGCACCCGCTCGCGGTCGAGGCTGGCCATGGCTGCGCTGAAGTCCCGGACGACCGCCTCGGCCTCCGGCGTTTGGTCGGTCATTGTGCAGGCTCCCTCGAACTGTCGCACGGCCCCTCGGCCGTTCGGACCCTCCGGCCGAGCACCGGCCCCTCGGCCGGAGCGCCCGGCGATGCTCCCGGACCCGGCGAGCGTAGTCGCCCGACGTCGCAGGCGGTGGGCCGGGTGCCTTGCCCCGACCGTCGGGGCTACGCTGCGGCTGTTCGAGGTTCCGCTGGACCCGACGGTCCGGCCCTGGAGGGAGAAGCCGTGGCACAAGCGTTGGTGACAGGGGCAAGTCGTGGCATCGGGAAGGCCATCGCGATCGCCCTGGCGGAGAACGGGTACGACGTGGCGCTGGCCGCCCGGACGCTGAGGGCCGCCGACCCCACACCCGAGCACACCCAGACCGTTCACAAGCGCGATGTCCGACCGTTGCCCGGAAGCATCGAGGAGACCGCCCAGGAGGTCGAGAAGTTCGGTCGCAAGGCCCTGCCCCTGCGGATGGACCTCACCGACCTCGCCTCGGTGGAAGCCGCGGTGGCGACGCTCATCGAGGAGTGGGGGGGCGTCGACGTGGTGGTCAACAACGGCCGCCACATCGGCCCCGGGCTGATGGACACCGTCCTCGAGACGCCGATCGAGCAGTACCCCCTCTTCCTCATGGCCCACGGGGTCGCGCCGATCCGCATCACGCAGTTGCTGCTGCCCAAGATGCTCGAGCGCGGTGGTGGCACCTTCGTGACCATCAGCTCCGGTGCGGGGTACAACTTCTACCCCCAGTCGCCCCGACCGGGCCTCGGCTACCGCATCGGAAAGGCGGCGGGCCACACGCTCGTGGGCAGCATCCAGGCGGAGCACGGAGCCCAGGGGATCCGGGCGTTCAACGTCGAGCCGGGGTTCGTGCTCACCGAGCGCAACTCGCTCGACGTGGAGGAGTTCGGGTTCGATCCCGCCTGGGCCGGCCCCCCGGCCGCGGTCGGGGCCGCGGTGGCCTGGCTCGTGTCGTCGAGCGATGCCGACGAGCTCCAGCGCTCCGAGGTCTCGGCGCAGCAGCTGGCGATCGAGCGGGGCCTGTACCCCGATTGGCGCCCCGCCCCGGCCGGATAGGGGTCTCCTACTCGGTCCACTCCAGCTGCAGGCCGAGGGTCGTCGCCGGATCGGTGGCCGCCAGGGCGCCGTAGCGGTGGGTGGTCGCGATGCCCTCGGCTTCGAGCGCGGCGAGCGCCGCGTCGATGCGGGGCACCCGAACGGCGAAGGAGTGCACCCGCGGGCCGCTCTGGAGGGTGCGGGCGTAACGACTCTCGCTTGCGCGCGGGGTCACCAGGCGGACGGTGACGTCCCCGATGCCCACGTCGACCGTGCGCTCGAGGTCCTCGGGCCCGATCGGGTTCCCCTCGACCCGGCGGGTCTCGACGAGGTCCGCCATCCACGACGCGGTGGCGTCGGCGTCGGCGACGACGGCACTCACCCAGGCCAGGTCGATCACGTCGACCACTCCGGGTGCGGGCTCCATCTGCCCGGGGTCCCGGGGCATCTGCCCGTCGCACCACTCCATCAGCACGCCGTGGGTGTCCCTCGGGTCCATAAAGAAGAAGCGGCCCTCGATGTTCACCGAGATGACCCCGATGCCTCGATCGCGCACGATGTGCTCGACCTCCCAGTTGTCGTCCACCTCCCATGCGAGGGACTGGAGGCCGGGCCCGTGGCGGTCCAGGAACCGCCGCACCGCTCCTCCCGCCAGCAGCACCGCCGGGTAACGCCCCACCCACAAGAAGCGCATGTCCGCTCCCCCCACGCCTTCACCGTCGGCCGCCGGAAGATCTTGGGGCTGAGGCATGGAGGCGAGCAGCGATGTGGCGCCCAGAACTCGCCCGAGCCAAGCGGCGCCGGCATCGACGTCCGACACGGCGACCGCCAGGCGGTGAAGGTGGTGCGGGATCACGAGTGGCATGGGGCTTCACCGTAACCGGACGACGCCCGTGCACCCCGGCCCCTTGTGCGTCGACGCACAAGCACACGGATAGATGGAACGCAAATTCTCCCCGTAATCCGGGGAAAAAGTATGGCAATCCTGTTGAGGATCCGTTACCCTGCCAGTGGCGACGGACGTCGGGAATACCCGCGACCGCCAGCCGCTCGCCGGGGGGGGAGTGAACTTTCGGCGGGAGCCCCATCGTGGGGTGGAAGAAAAAAGGGGGGGAACGTGGGACTGTTCGCACGATCGGCGCGCCGCGCCGCGTCTGGAGTGGTGGTGGCCACCGTGCTGTTGGGGGGTGTGCTGGTGGCTGCAGGCGTGCAAAGCGCCGGAGCGGCGACCAGCGCACCCGGCGTCACCGCCAAGACGGTCAAGGTGGGGATCATCAGCGACCTGACCGGAGCCGCCGCGTCGACGTTCGAGGACTCGGCGCCGGCAATGGAGGCCCGCTTCAAGTCGTTCAACGCCGCCGGCGGGGTGGACGGGCGCAAGATCACCTGGACGTTGGCGGACACCACGTCGTCGCCCGCCGGAGCGGCCACCGCGGCCAAGGAGCTGGTCCAGAGCCAGAACGTCTTCATGATCTCCGAGGTGAGTGCCCTGCTGTTCGGTGCCTCGACGTACCTCCAGCAGGCCGGGGTGCCGGTCACCGGGTCCTCGCTGGACGGCCCCGAGTGGTACCAGCAGCCCAACACCAACATGTTCAATGTGACCGGCAACGACAGCCCGAGCGAGCCGGGCTACACCGACGGTGGGTTCTGGAAGTCGATCGGGGCGAAGAAGATCAGCTTCATCGCCTCGAACACCCCGTCGTCGACCCGGGGGATCAACCCGTTCAACTTGGCGCTCAAGCAAGAGGGCCTGCAGAGTTGTGACAACACCATCGTCCCGCTAGGCGGGGTGAACTTCACCACCTACGCGCTGAGCTTCAAGACGGCCGGCTGCGACGCGGTGGAGTGCTCGTGCGTGCTGTCCTCCAGCCTGGCGGTGACCGAGGCGATTCACCAGCAGGGACTGAGCGAGGTGAAGGTCGAGTACGGGGCCGGACCCTCGGACCAGATCTTCGCCAACTCGACCGATGAGGCCGCGGCCAACGGGGCCTACTTCCCCGGCACCACGTACTCGAACGCCGCGGGCAAGGCCATGTTGGCGGGGCTCAGGAAGTACGACCCGGCCTACAAGGGCGGTATCCCCGACCTCGGGGCCGAGTACGGCTGGGAGGTGGCCAACCTGACCATCGAGGGCCTGCAGGTGACGGGCAAGCACCTCACCCGCCCCGGCTTCATCACCGCCCTGCGGGGGGTCACCCACTGGACCGACGAGGGCCTGGCGCCATCGCCCATCAACCTGAAGGACTTCGGTCAGGCCCCCGCCACGACGTGCACCCAGTACGTCCAGTTCGTCAACAAGAAGTACGTGTCGTACCCCAAGAGCGGCAAGCCCTTCTGCGGCAAGCTCATCCCGGGCAGCGGGACGCCGTCGGCATAGCGCCCGAGGGCCATTCACCGCCGGGTGCGTGCCCCGGTCACCTGCCACCCCGTAGGGGGAAGGTCGGTGACCGGGGCACTCCGGGACTTCGGGGCCCGTCGACGGTGAGGGATGGGCGATCGCGTCGCGTCGGGTCGAGGTGATCGGCCCGCGGAGCGCCGAGTAGCTTGGCGATCGTGCCGGCCGACGAACCGACCATCGTCGCCACCTCGGGAGGGCTGGTCCCCGGGCGCCGTTCGCGCCTCGAGCTGGCGCCGCTCATCCGCCTGACGCTGGAGCTGTCGGGCGCAGCCGGGCGCCCCCGCTTGTGCGCACTCGACACCGCCGGCGGCGACCAGCGTTGGGTCCAGGCAGAGCTCCATCACGCGGCGGAGGCGGCGGGCGTCACCCTCCGGTTCCTCAATGTGTTCCCCATGCCCAATGTCGACGATCCCACCGGGTACCTCTTGGAGCACGACGCGGTCTGGGTCGGCGGGGGGAGCGTCGCCAACCTGCTCGCGCTGTGGCGACTGCACGGCTACGACGACGCGCTCCGCACCGCCTGGCAGTCCGGTGTGGTCCTCGGCGGCGTGTCGGCGGGCTCGATCTGCTGGCACGTCGGTGGCACCACCGACTCGTTCGGACCCGACCTGCGGCCGGTCACCGATGGGCTGGGCTGGCTTCCGTACTCCAACGGGGTCCACTACGACTCCGAGGCGCAGCGCCGACCGCTGTTCCAGCGGCTCATCGCCGGCGGCGTGCTGCCGGACGGGTTCGCCACCGACGACGGGGTGGGCCTGGTCTACCGATCGACCGAGCTGGTCGAGGCGGTGACCGAGGTGCGGGGGAAGGGCGCGTATAGCGTCCGTCGCCACGAGGACCAGGCGGTCGAGGAGCGCATCGAGCCGCGAGTCCTTCCGGGCGCCCGCGAATGAGCGGTGCCCACTGGGTGCAATGGCACGAGGCCTACGACGACGCCGGCTCGTCCCTCGCACGTCGTCTGGTCGCGGTGCAGCGTCGTCTCGCCCAGGCTCTCGACGCGGCGCTCCCCGGTCCGGTGCGCCTGCTCAGTATGTGTGCCGGAGATGGACGCGACGTGACCGGCGTCCTCGGCCGGCATCGCCGGGCGCGAGACGTGGTGGGCCGTCTGGTCGAGTGCGACCCGATCCTGGCCGGCCGCGCCCGTGCTCGAGCGAGCGAGCTCAGCCTCGAGGCGATCGAGGTCGTCGAGGACGACGCGGGACGGTCCGACGCCTACGCCGGGGTCGTCCCTGCTGACGTCGTGCTCGTCTGCGGCGTCTTCGGCAACGTGCTCGCCGCCGACGTCCGATCGACGGTGGCCGAATTGCCCCACCTGTGCCGAATGGGAGCCTCGGTGATCTGGACGCGCCACCGGCATCCGCCCGACCTCACCCCGAGCATCCGTCGCTGGTTCGCCGATTGCGGCTTCGCCGAAGTCGGCTTCGACACGGAGTCTCCGTTCTCGTTCGCCGTCGGCACCAACGTGATGGTCGGCGAGCCCCGACCGTTCCGGCCCGGGCGCCGACTGTTCGACTTCATCGGGGACGGCAGCGGCGCCCATCGCTGAGTGGGCCCTTGGGGGCCCCGGTGGGCCACAATGGGCGCCCATGAGCGAGACTCCCGGGCCAGCCGAGGTCGAGGCGCTGGTTGGCGTCGACCAGGTCGCCGCCGATCGGTTCGTCGGCCGTCCCGAGCACCGTGGCGGAGCCGGCGGCCTGTTCGGTGGCCAGACCATCGCCTTTACGGTGCGGGCCGCCGGGGGCACGGTGGAGCCGGCTTTCGTTCCGTACTCGGTGTACGCCGACCTGCTCCGACCGGGTGATTCCGGAGAGCCGCTCGAGCTGGTGGTCGAGCGGACCCGCGACGGCAGCTCGATCGTCCACCGCCGGGTCCAGGGAGTGCAGGCGGGCAAGCTCATCGTCGAAGCCATCGTGGTCGCATGCCGGCAGGTCGACACCATCGACTGGCAGCGCGACGACGCCCACGCGCCCATCGTCGACGTGGTCGGGCCCGGCCCCTCGCCCACCGCCGGCGACGTCTCGAGGTTCGGGCACGGGGTCTTCGACGTGCGCCACGTCGGGGAGCCCGAGACGATCCATCCGCTCTGGGTCCGCTCGTTGGTCGCGTTGCCCGACGATCCGTGGCTGCACGCCTCGATCGTCGCGTTCTGGTCGGACTTCGGCCCGAACTGGGCCACCCGGGCCGTGGTTGGTCGCTTCGAGCAACGGCCCACCCTCAGCCTCAACCACGCGCTGTGGTTCCACCGGGTTGCTCGCACCGAGGACTGGCACCTCTTCGACGTCCGGCCCCGTTCCGTGGTCGGCCGCCAGGGGCTGGCGATGGCGTCACTCCTCTCCCCCGAAGGTGCGCTGGTCGCCTCCGTCGCCCAAGGTGTCTTCGTGGGGGGCGCCTGATCCCCCGAAGGATCGGTGGCGACAGGCCGTTGCCGGTTAGGGCGCTTCGAGCACCAGTGCCAGGGCGAAGCCGTCGTAGCCCTTCAGGCCGACGGTCTGGATCACCGTGGCTGCGACCCGGCGGTCCGCCCCCACCTGCTCGAGGAACTGCCGGATGCCCACCACGTCGGGGTCGGTGCTGGCGGTGTCGATGACGGCGCCGTTGCGCACGACGTTGTCGGCGACGATCAGGCTCCCGGGCCGCGTGAGCCGCAGCGACCAGGTGAAGTACTCGGGGTACCGAGCCTTGTCGGCGTCGATGAAGACGAGGTCGAACGGCCCGGCGCCCTCGTCGACCAACGCCTCGAGCCCGGCAGCGGCGGGACCCACCCGGATCTCGACCTGTCCGTCCACGCCCGCGCTCACCAGGTTGGCGTGGGCGACCCGGGCGTGTCGGTCCTCGAGCTCGAGGGTGACGAGGCGGCCCTCGGGAGGCAGGGCGCGGGCCAGCCAGATGGTGCTGTAGCCGCCGAGCGTGCCGATCTCGAGGATGTTCCTCGCGTGCTGGGCGCGGGCGAGGATGTGGAGCATCTTGCCCTGGTTGGGCGCCACGCTGATGGACGGGAGGCCGGCTGCCCGGCTGGCCTCGAGGGTGGCGTCGAGGACCTCGTCCGGCGGCTCCAGCAGGTCGATGAGATTGCGGTCGACGTTCGTCCAAGTGGTCTGGCTCATCGGGCACCCTCCGCTCACGTTGGCCACATCATGGCCCACCGGGATCATGGCCCATCGGGCTGGATCATGGCCCACCGGGATCATGGCCCATCGGGCTGGACACGGCCCACCGGGCCTGGGCCGTCCGGGATCAGAACGGGCCCACCGGGCCGGGGGTGAACGGGCGAGGGCCGTGGGCGGCCGCTGCTCAGCTCGCGGCCAAGGTCGCCAGCAGCCGGCGGGTCCGGTCCCGCGAGGCGCCCCGGTCGTCCCCGACGGGGAACACCGCCGCCCACACGTCGGTGGCTCCGGCCTCGAACAGCGCCTCGATCTGCCTGCCGACCGCGGCCTCGTCGCCCACCACCGCGGCGTCGGCCGCCTCCGCCAGGTCCCCGTGGGCCAGGATGCGCTGGTAGTTGGGCAACGAGCCGTAGAAGCCGAACTGCGCCCGGGCCGCCGCCCGGGCCTCGTCGACGTCGTCATGGACGGCCACTGGTAGGCCGGCCACCACGCGCGGGGACGGTCGTCGGGCCCCGGTGGCAGCCCCGACGAGGCGGGGCACCACGTGGGTGGCCAGGGCCCGGGCGTTGGCCATCCAGGTGATGGTGCCCTCGGTGAGCTCCCCGGCTACTCGGAGCAACCGAGGTCCGAGGGCGCCGACCAGCACCGGCACGTGCGCCGCGGTGCCCTGGGCCCGGACGGTCAGCTCCTCGCCGTCGAGGTCGACCCGCTCGCCGCGCAAGAGCGCGGTCAGTGCACCCACGTACTCCTCGGTGTGCTGGCCCGGCCTGGCGTAGGAGAGGCCGAGGGTGCCCGCGACGGCCGGCTCATGGGAGGGGCCGACCCCGAGGACCAGCCCGTCACGGCCCATGGCCGACCACGCAGCGGCGACCCGATTGGCCTGCAACGTCGGATGGCACGGGTAGGTCTGGAGGACCGAGGTGCCGAGCTCGAGCGTGGTGGTGGCCCGCCCGGCCAGGACCATGGCGACCAGGGGATCGCCCGCCACCGCGCCGGGGAACCACAGGCTGGTGAACCCGTCTTCCTCGGCCCGGCGAGCTTGCTCGACGACCCGCTCGACGCTGGAGGATCCTCCGCTCATCCCCAGCCGCACGTCCGGATGTTAGCGACGTCGGTGCGCCGCGCCCAGGGTGTCATCATGGTCCGGTGCTCCACGAGGATCGCCTTCGGGCGGGATCCTTCGGCGAGGATGCCGAGCAGTACGACCGTTCGCGTCCGAGGTACCCGGCGGCCCTGGTCGACCGCTTGCTGTCCGACGGAGCCCGGCGGGTGCTCGACGTGGGGGCCGGGACCGGCATCGTGAGCGCGCTGTTCGCGGAGCGCGGCTGTGACGTGCTGGGCGTGGAGCCCGACGACCGGATGGGGGCGCTCGCCCGTCGCCGCGGTATCGAGATCGAGGAGGCCACGTTCGAGGACTGGGAGGACCGCGGTCGCCGGTTCGACCTGGTGGTGTCGGGCCAGGCCTGGCACTGGGTGGACCCGGTCCGCGGCGCGGCCAAGGCGGCCTCGGTGCTGCACCCCGGCGGTCGGGTGGGGGTCTTTTGGAACCAGGGCGTCCATCGTCAGCCGTTACGCGACGCGCTGGTCGGTAGCTACCGGCGCGCCGCCCCCGAGCTCGCCGACCACTCGATCGTGCTGGGGTTCGTCGAGGGCGACCGGGTGGAGGTGGCGGCGTCGGCGATCGACGGCAACGGTTGGTTCGAGCGGGCCGAGGTGCGTGACTTCTGGTGGAGTACCCGCTACTCCACCGAGCAGTGGCTGGACCAGCTGCCGACCCACAGCGACCACCGGACCTTGCCGCCACCGGTGCTCGAACGCCTGGTCCGAGACGTCGGGCGCACCCTCGACGGGGCCGGCGGGTCCTTCGAGATGGACTACCGGACCTGGCTCGTCACGGCTCGCCGCACGCCGGCCTGACGGTGCGCTGAACCCGACGGGCGACCCCGGGCAGGCCAAGTTGTCACGAGGGAGCCGGTCCACTACGCAAAATTGCCCTGGGATGGCGCCCTGCAACCCGCATTGTGACGACCCTGGCGGGTCGGTCCGGCGTCAGTTCACTCGACTTTGTGACAATTCGGTTTTGGTGACGACCGATTCCGACGCCTGAGGACGTAGTCGCGGCCGTCCCTCGCTTGCGTTCGTCGTCGGGCCCAGCCCATAGTTTGTGCAGCCCAGCGAGCAGGTTCTCGACCTCTACGGCCGCGCAGGGCCTCCCGATCCATCGACAGGGGAGGTCGCCGCGACGATCGATCCGTGGGCCGCCTGACGCTCGCACCAACGACCGCCCCCAGACGCGCTCGCCCCGCATGCCGACGTTCGCCGATCCGCGGGACGGACGGAGAGGGACGAGAGGAAGGAAAGCGACGTGCACACGACGCAGACCACCGGGTCGAGAGCCCGGCGCGTGGCCCCCCTCCTGCTGACGGTCGTCGCCCTGGTGCTCGCTGGAGCGGGGGTGGCGATCGCCGGTGACGGCGGGACGACCCCGGCCCGCGCCGACCTCACGTGGTCCACCCGGCCGGCCACGTCGGGCTGGTGGTCCGAGCACCAGGCCCACCAGAGCGCCGGGTCGGCGCTCGGAGGCTCCCCGACCACCGCCCCCCCGACCACCGCGAGCGCCGCCCCCACCACCAGCGCTCCGGCCGGTTCGACCACCACCCACCCGGCGGGCACCCCCGCCCCGACCACCACCAAGCCGACCACCAAGCCCCCGACCACCACCACCAAGCCCCCGACGGCGCCAGCCCCGGCGGTGGTCCCGGTGGGGACCGGGGGCGCCGGGTGGGCCCCG
>DASYAI010000085.1:0-3507 GCA_036501425.1 Acidimicrobiales bacterium
GAGTCGTTCGGCGGCGATATTGGCCGGGACCGGCTCGACATGCACCGCGACGTCGAGACGGCCGGGGTGCGCGGTGAGCGGTTCGAGCCAGCCCCGGGCCACCTCGCGGGGGTAGCCGGTGACGGCGAAACTGGCGCACCATCCGTCGCCGACCCGGACAGCTCGGGGGCGGACCTCGATGGCGTCGGGGCCGAACGGCGACGCCGGCCGGGCGGTGGGTCGGGGGATGCGGGACAAGAGTGTGGTCATCGGTTGCTCGCTTTCGTCGGGGTGAGTCCCGTCGGGCGCCGGGCCAGGGTGACTGGTTGCTCTGTCCCGGAGAGGCCGTTGCCGTCGAGGGCGGCCGGTCGCAGCTCGCCGGCGGGGTCGAGGGCGCGGGCCAGGCACGCCGCCGCCGCCGGGCCGTCGAGGAGGGTGAGGGTGACGCCAGCCCCGCCGAGGGCGCGAGCCGCTTCGCTCGCTCGGCGCCGCAGGCGGCTCGGGGCGTCTGCACCGGATGGTTGTCGGAGCACGACGAGGACCTCGCGGCGCAACAGGTCGCGCCGCGCGGCCAGCTCGGCCAGGAAGGCGGCGTGACCGCAGGCCGCTCGTTCCAGTGCGACATGGGGCAGGCCGGGGGCTGCTTCCAATAGGGCGTCGATGCTCGGGGTGAGATCGACCGGCTCGGCCCGCACCAACAGCTGGGTCGGCTGGTCGAGGGAGTTGAGCCAGCGGGCGAAGCCGGCCACCAGCGCCTCCTGCTCGGCCGGAGTGCGCAGGCTGAAGGTGACCGCGCTGGCCCGGCAGATGACGGCCAGCCCGTCGGCGCCGAGGTCGACGACACCGTCCGCGCTGACCCCGGCGAACGGGAGCCGCAGCGCCGCCGGTGTCGGCCCGGGCCGGGCGCCGATGAAAGCGGGGGTGGCGGGCACGCCGTCGGGGGCGGGCACCAGCCGGTGCGGGGCGCGGTGGTGGCGCCACGCCGCGCTCACCCACCGGTCGGCCGCGACACCTTCGAAGCGGCCGAGGGCCAGCATGGCGGCCACCGCGCCGACCGGGATGGCGGCGGCGCCGTAGGCGACCGGCGGGATGAGGTGGCGGGTGGCGGCGTAGCCAGCCCACAAGGCGACAGCGGCCACGCCCAAAATGGCGAGCTGACGGGCGGTCAGCCCGGCCAGGAGCTTGTCGGGTCGTTCGACGTCGGCGGGTATCCGCACCCGGCCCCGGTCGCTGTCGCGGCGGGGGCTCACAGTCCGACTCCCGCCGCGAGGGCCTTGGCGCCCTTATAGATGATCACGTCGCGCACCACCCGGCCCATGCCGCCGTGCCCACGTGATCCGGAGAACACCATGCGGCTGACCCAGCTCGGGATCTTGATCAACACCCAGCACAGACAGGCCGAGACGAGCAGGTCGACCAGCCCGCCGGTCGAGGCGATGCCGAGATTGGCCGGGCCGCCCGAGGCCAGGAATACCCGCAACGCGGTCACCAGGACCAAGGACTGGGCCACCTGGACGGCCAGGGTGCCGAAGAAGGCGCGCCACCACAGCTTGGCCAGGCCCTCGGTCTGGGGCAGGGCATGGCAGACCAGGCAGATCGGCGCGGCGACGACGAGCAAGATGACCAGGGCGAGCCGGCAAACGTAGGTGGCCAGCACGACGATGGCCAGCACGGCCACTACCCCGCCCAACAGCACGACGAAGATGCCGCCGTCAGCCAACGAGCCCAAGACCAGTTGTCGCAGCACCACCGCGGCCTGGGTGGCGTCAACGCCTTGGCCGAGCACCGCTTGGGAGAGCGAGTCGGCGGTCGAGATGACCAGCCCGGCGAGCGACAGGCTGGCATTGACGGCGATGGCCGCCACGACGATGCGGGGCAGGACGTCCTTGAAGGCGGTGCGGGTCTGCACCGTCTCGTGTCCCATGACGATCGCCCCGCCGACCAACACGAACAGGACCAAGAAGGCATCGGCGATGCCTTCGGTCATCTGCCACAGCTGCCCGACCCGGGACTGGGCGGTGACGTTGGGGGTGGCGAGCAGGGTGTGGCCGAGCAGATCGAGGATCGGGTTCAAGGCGGCGGTGACGAGATCTCGGAACCAGTCGTCGATGGCCGCCTCGATGTGCCCGGTGATGTCGAACAGGCCGGGCGAGGGCTGGCTGCCGCCGCTCACCGACCCGCCGCTGCCCGGTGCTGGGGTGCTCGGCGTGGTCGTGCCGCCCGGACCGACCTGGATGCCCGTCGGGCCGCTGCCCGACCCGGAGTAGCCAGGCGGGGTCGTGGTCGTCGGGCTCGTCGAACTGGCCGCGTTCGGCGTCGGGGTCTTGTCGGCAGCGAGCAGCATCACGGACCCGGTCCGCGCCGCGGTGGGGTGAGTCGCGCTATACGCCTTGTGGTGGCCGCCAGCGCCGAGGACGAGCAACGCCACCAGGGCGCCGACGGCGACGAGCAGAACACGCCGCCGGGGCCAGCGCAGGTGACGTCGAACGATGCGGGGCAGGCAGAGCATCGTCAGCCGCCCACGATCGAGGCCAAGATCGACACCAGCAGCGGGGCCAAGATGGCCAGGGCGTAGCCGATGGCCGCCGACTTGAGCGCGGTCTTGGCCTTCTCGACTTGACCCGGGTCCCCTCCGGCGGTGAGGTAGCGCAGGCCGCCGATGGTCAAGAACAAGGTGGCGACGCCGGCCAGGATGCCGACGATCCAGTTACGCAGATTGTCGATCACCCCCGACAGGGTCGGGGCGCCGCCACCGGCGTCAGCGAAAGCCGGGGCGGCGAACACGAGCAGCAAAACGGCGCCTAGCGCCACCGCAGCAGGCAGGCGGCGGAGCACGAACCGGCCCCGCCGCCCGCCCAGACGTCGGCGGATCGACGGACGGTCATGGCATAGCCGGGTCAGTGCTTCGGTGGGCATCGGGTGGGTGGGATGTGTCGTGGCGGCCTCCTCGGTTCGACCCCGACGTCGGCTCGGGGATGGGGCGGGGAGCCGCCGGCAGGGCCGGGTGGGCCGGGTGGGCACTCTCACCTCCTCGGTGGTGGGCTCGAGCGACGCTTGCCCGGTCATCGGTCCAGCGGCCGGTCCTGCCGGCGACGATCCCCACATTGAGAACACCCCGATTCGCCGTGTTTTTGGACAACCTCGATGGGCGGATAGTCATCGCCGGTCACCCATTCGGTGAGAATCGACTCGGCCCGGCGGCGCCGCTTGTGGCACGCCCAGTAACCGATGCCGAGAACGTCGGCGGCCTCAGCGAGGTCGGTGTCGCCCAGTCGGGTGGCGCTGATCAGCTCGGCGTCGGAGACCGAGATGACCCCGGCCCGGACCGCTTTGGCCAGGACGAGGTCGGGGTGGCCCCACGGTCGGGGCGGGGCGGCCGAGACCGGCTCGTTGCCCGGCCTCGCCCGCTCGGCCATCTCGGCGCGCAGCAGTCGGGTAGCGCCTTTGCGGGCCTGCCAGCGCAGCCACGACGCCAGGCGGGGACGACCCGGCTCACAGCGCACCACCGCGGCCAGCAGCGCGGCGAGG